>CAIQWD010000108.1 GCA_903875445.1 uncultured delta proteobacterium
AACGGGGATAGCACTCAGCGACCTGACTGCCAGTCGGGTTGGCGACCATCTGGTATTGAAGATCAACGACCCGGCCAATCCTGGAGCAACCGACCAGATTACCATCGAGAACTGGAATAACGCCGGATACCGCATCGAGAAGGTCCAGTTTGCCGACGGTTCGGAAATAACAGCCTTGCAATTGAGCAACCTAGCGATGACCGGGACAGCCGGAAACGATACAATTACACTTTGGACGGATGGAACTTTTGCAGACGGCGGGGCCGGCGACGACATCATCACCGACCAGGGGGCGGGCACCAACGTACTCCGAGGCGGATCGGGCAATGACATGATCACCTTCAGTTCTAATTCGACCAATACGATCGAAGGCGGATCCGGCGACGATCTCATCAAGATAGACACTTATTATACCAGCAACTTGGACTACGGTAACACCTTCTCCGGGGGCACCGGCAATGACCGCATCGAGGCAGGTGGCGGCGCCGACACCTATCTTTTCAACCGCGGCGATGGTCAGGATACGATCAACGATTTCGGTATTAACTGGGGATACGGTTCGGTCGGAACCGACAAAATTGTCTTCGGAACGGGGATAGCACTCAGTGACCTGACCGCCAGTCGGGTTGGAGATCATCTGGTATTGAAGATCAACGACCCGGCCAATCCCGGAGCAACCGACCAGATTACCATCGAGAACTGGTTCTCAAATAGTGGTTATCAAATCGAAAACTTTTCCTTCAATAACGGCACGACCCTTACCGCCAATCAACTGCTTGCGCAACTGCCGGTTCAGAGTATCGGAACCACCGGGAATGACACCCTCTCCGGCTATGATGGAGTGGATCATATGGACGGTGGAGCCGGAAATGACACCTTGCTGGCCTACGCCGGTAATGACCGTTTAAATGGCAACCTTGGCAACGACGTTCTCACCGGCGGAGCCGGAAACGATACCTTTGTCTTCAATACCCTCTTGAACGCCGCGACCAACAAAGACACCATCACCGACTTTACCCCCGGCCAGGACAAGATCGAACTGAGTCGCGCCATCTTTTCGGCTTTGCCGGCGGAGGGCACACTTGCCTCCTTCGCTTATCTTGCCTCGCCAAGCGGAGCTGCGGCCGACGAGAATCATCATATCCTCTACAATACCACCTCCGGCGCCCTGCTCTACGACGCCGACGGCAACGGCCAAGGCGTGGCGATCGAATTTGCCACCCTCACTAACAAACCGGTGATCAAGGCCGACGATTTCATCATCGTGTCGTGATGCAGGGATAACTCCGAGGAACGGGACTCTTTTCAGTACCCGTAGAAGCGCCCCCTCTCTGGCGCAGGCGGCGCTCCGGAAGCACATCTCCGGAGCGCCGCCTGCGCCTTTTTCATCTTTACCCGGCAAGGTAGGGATAACTCCCAAGGTATTTTCTAACTTTTTTTCAAAAGTGTAAAGAAATCGGGCCGATTGTAGGAAAAATGTCGGAAAACATGTGTAGAACATGGAGACGAGTTGAAAAAAGAGTGATGTTGGCGGTCGCTTGAAGAAACTGACTTTTTTAAAATGGTGCGTAAAACGCACCCACGATACCACCTTGAAAACTAACCGGAATAAGAAAAACAACTAGCGGCAAAACGAATTTATGACGAAACTCATCGAAGTTGCAGCCCCTAACCACGAAACAGGCCTCCTGCCCTGCTGCCGCCATCTGGCAAGGCAGACGGGACATGAAGCCTTTCTCACTCATCTTAATAATCTGAAGGAAATCCCCGGTCCGAAAGGACGGCAGGAGACCCTTGAAAGCATCGTTCGTGCCGGAAGGGCGGAAGGCCTGCAAACTCTCATCCTGCATTTGTCGCCTGACCAACTTCCCGCCCTCACCGGACAACTGCCGGCGGTGACCGAACTGCGCGACGGCCACTATGTGGTTCTCGCCGGAATGAACGACAATGAGGCCCAAGGCGAGAGCACCGTGACCGTCCTCACCCCTCGGCGCGACGGACAGATGCAAACCGAACAACTCGCGCGGCAGGCCTTTCAGGCAAGCTGGACCGGTGGCCTGCTTCGCTTTGAAAAAATCAATACCGCATTGGTCTGCTTTTCCCTCATCGCCCGTGAGCATAAGATCGAGCTGACCCGCGACCGCCTGCTCCACGAATACAACCTCGGCACGGACGAAATCCCCAAAAACACCCTCCTGCGGATGGCCAAAGAAGTGGGCCTGAAGGCCAGGCTGTTAAAACTCTCCTGGAGCGGGCTTGTCAATCTGCAGAAGGCCTATCCGGCCATCGCCGTCCTCGGTAACGGCCGACATCTGGTCCTTGCCGGGATGAGCGAACGAGGGGAAAAAGATCAACCGAAAGAACTGGCCATCGCCTGCTTCGACCCTCTGGCCGGCAGCGGCGGCGCCCATGTGCGATTGAACCGGCAGGAGTTCGAGGCAATCTGGGGCGGCAAGGTCTATGTCGTCAAACGCCCCTATAAACTCAGCGACGAGTCCCAGCCTTTTTCCCTGCGCTGGTTTATTCCCGAGATTCTCAAACAAAAAATCACCTTTATCGATATTACCCTGGCGGTCCTCTTTATCAACGCCATCTCCCTGGTGACGCCGATCTTTTTCCAGATCGTCATCGACAAGGTCCTGGTGAACCAGGCCTACACCACCCTGCATGTCCTCGGCATCGGTATGGCCGCGGCGCTTGCGGTCAACGGTGGGCTTGATTTTCTTCGCGATTACCTTCTTCTCCATGCCACCAACAAGATCGATCTGCGGGTAACCGGGCGGACCTTTAAGCATCTTCTCAGCCTGCCGCTTGATTTTTTCGAACACGTCGCCGCCGGCGTTTTGACCCAGCATATGCAGCAGACCGCGAAGATCCGCAATTTTCTTACCGGCAACGTCTTTCTCACCATGCTTGAGGCGACTTCGCTGTTCGTCTTCCTGCCCTTCCTGTTCTTCTATAGTTTCAAACTCACCGGCATTGTTCTGGTTTTCACCCTGGCAATCGCCTCGATCATCGGGGTGCTGATCGTCCCCTTCAAACGGCGGTTAAACGCCCTTTACGAGGCCGAAGGCAGCCGTCAGGCGATGCTTGTCGAAACCATCAATGGCATGGCCACGGTGAAGGCCATGGCGATTGAGCCCCTGCTCCGTAAGCAGTGGGAAAACAAGGTGGCGAAAGCCGTCAGCATGCAGTTTCGGGTCGGCAAGATTTCCATCACCGCCAAATCGCTTACCCAGTTTTTGGAGAGAATGATGACGGTGATCCTCATCTGGATGGGTGCCTCGCAGGTGTTTGACGGCACGCTGACGGTCGGCGCCCTCATCGCCTTCCAGATGCTTGCCGGCCGGGTGACTTCACCGCTGGTGCGACTGGTCGGCCTTGTCCATCAATATCAGGAGGCGGCGCTGTCGGTTGAAAAACTCGGCCTGATTATGAACGCCAGGCAGGAGTGGGGGGCCGATCGACACGGCGTCCGGCCTTCTCTTGCGGGCGACATCGTCTTCGAGCGGGTGAGTTTTCGCTATGCCCCCGACCTGCCCAATGCCTTAAAAGAAATCTCTCTCATTATCCCCGCAGGAAAGACCCTGGGTATTGTCGGCCCGAGCGGCTCCGGCAAAACGACGCTGACCCGCATGCTGCAGAAGGTCTATTTTCCGTCCACCGGCACCATCAGGATCAATAACTGCTATCTGAACGAGTTGGATACCGCCCATCTCCGGCAAAACATGGGGGTGGTACTGCAGGAAAATTTTCTCTTTCATGCGACAGTGGCCGAGAATATCCGGGCCGGTCAGGCTGCGGCCTCGCGGCAGCAGATCATCCACGCAGCTCTTATGGCCGGGGCCGACGAATTTATCGTTCAGCTGCCCCAGGGCTATGACACCATGCTCGAAGAGGGCGCGAAAAACCTGTCCGGCGGCCAGCGGCAGCGCCTGGCCATCGCCAGGGCACTCCTTACCTCGCCTGAGATCCTGATCTTCGACGAGGCCACCAGCGCCCTCGATCCGGAAAGCGAACGGATAGTCCGGGAGAATCTGGTGCAGATGGCGAAGAACCGCACGGTGGTCATCGTCTCGCATCGGCTGTCGATGCTGAAAGATGCCGACAGCATTCTGGTACTCGCGGGCGGCGAACGGGTTGGGCACGGGTCGCATGCAGAGCTGCTTGAGGATTGCGGACTCTATCGCCATCTCTGGCAACAGCAGATGGAATTGAAATAACACCACAAAAGAGAAGATATGAACATGGTCAAGAAAAAACTTACCAACGATGTCTTGGAGTATCAACCGGATGCAGTGGAAATCGAAGAACGGCCGGTACCGGGAAAAATTCGCTGGGTGCTCTACCTGATCCTCGGCTCGCTCGTCGTCTCGGTGGTCGGAGCCATCATCTTCCAGGTGGATCGCATCGTTGTCGCCGAGGGAGAGCTGATCACCACGGCGCCTACCATCGTTGTCCAACCTCTCAGCACGGCGGTGGTCCGCTCCATCAATGTGCAGATCGGCGATACGGTGGAAAAGGGGCAAGTGTTAGTGACCCTTGATCCGACTTTTACCAGCGCCGACCTGAGCCAGTTGAGCAAACAAAACCTCACCCTCGGCGTGCAGATCAGGCGCATCAAGGCGGAACTGCACAATAAACCTTTTAGCCCGAGAGCGGAAGAGGGAGAAGACGGCCTCCTGCAGGAGCAGGTGCTCCGCCAGCGCCAGCTGATCTTTGCCAAAAGCAAACAGATGACCGAAGACAAAAGCGCGGCCCTTGAGGCAAAGCTCGCCCTCAACGCGGTGCAGCGCCAGGGGCAGGAACAGCAAGTGAAGCTACTCCGCGATGTTGAGGGTACAACGGCCAAGCTGCCGCAAAATGGCAACGAATATCGATTAAAACTCCTTGAAACGCAGAAGGCCAGATCGCAAGCGGCAAATGCCGTCGACAGCCTCCTGGGCGAAGAGCAGGTGACCAGGAATGAATTAAAGCAGGTCGGATCCGAATGGCAACGCTTTGTCGAGGAACGAAACGGCGAGCTGATGGAGCAGGAGGTGAAGCTGCGCACCGAACTGGAAAAGGTCCTCGAAGAACTCAACAAGGCCAAACGGATGCACGAACTGGTCACCCTTCGCGCCCCGGAAAAAGGCATTGTTCTGAAGATGGCCAAACGCTCCGTCGGATCGATCATCCAGGCGGCCGAACCCTTTATTACCCTCGTGCCAAGTGACAGTACCATCGAGGTGGAAGTCGATGTCGAGACCAGGGATATCGGCCGAATACGCGCCGGCGACACAGTCCGGGTGAAGCTTGATGCCTTCCCTTTCCAGCGGCATGATACCCTGCCCGGCGCGGTCAGGGTTATCAGCGAGGATGCCCATCAGCGCAACAATCAGCCGGAGGCGGTGGTTGATGTATCGCCGGACGAAAAACCGGCTACCGCCTTCTATAAAACCAGGGTCAGCCTGCTCGGCACAAGCCTGCGCAATGTGCCGGACGGCTTTCGTCTCATGCCGGGCATGAAGGTCAGGGCCGAGATAAAGGTCGGACGGCGCAGCGTCATCTCCTATTTCCTCTATCCGATCATCCGCGCCTTTGACGAGAGTCTGCGTGAACCATAACAAGTAAATGAATAAAAATGAGAGTAATTACAGGCCGTTTTAAAACCATCCAATTTTCAACCATAGAAGGAACCTCATGACAAGATTTCCGATACGTCGGCTTCAAATCTTCATCCCCGTCCTCTTTCTCCTTAGCGGTTGCGGGGCATTAACCGGGCTGCCCGGGCATGGCGGCGGCAAGCGCTTTGCCGTCGAACAGGAACTGATTGCCGCGGCGACCAGGGGCGCCATCAAGCAGATTGATCTGACCGCAATCCACGGCAAAAAGGTTAATCTTTTTGTCAATGCGATCGGCGATACCGGCTCCGGCACCCTTACGGGAGGCAAGTATTCCGTTGTTTCCCTGCTGCGCGGCGACTACATTCAGGCCCCTCCAACCCTTGAGACCTCGACCTTTCCCCGCTATTCGTCGACGACTTCCTCTGGTTCTTCGACCAACACCTCCGGATCCACTCAACAAAACCAGGGGAGTACGACAACCGGCACTGGCGGCTCAACCTCTTCCACCTCCTCCGGCTCTTCGTCAAGCGACAGCACGACCAGCGGCACGAGCACGACGGACAGTGTCGTACCGATGCCCGACTCGAAAAAGACCATGCAAAAGGGCCAGGGTATGGTTGGTCAACTCGGCTTGGAATATAAAGGTCTTGGTGCCTATCAAAATTCCGATCAAATCTCTTCCAATGATCTGCAATATCTTTCCGGCCTCCTGCAAACCTACCTTTTCCTCCGAGGGGTGAATGTTGTGCCGCCCTCCGAGGCGGAGATCGATGTCTACGTGACTATCGATGTCTTCGGCACGGTGCGTAGCCGGGTCGAATGGTTCCTCGCCAATAACGAGATACTTCGGGCCAAAACCGCCCTTGAGGTCCTGGCGGTCGATCATCTGACCGGCAACCTGATCATGCCGCCGAAATCGGTCGGGGCGGAAGCCGAATACAACGAACAGTATATCCTCTGGGCAGGCCCGGTGCTGATCAAGCAGACCATGCAGAAAACCAAGCCGTTGCTCAGTGATTTCGGCGAATTTGGTGAACTTAAGAGGATGACGGTGCAACAGGATGTCGCCATTCCTTATCCTTTTCAACTTCAGCTGGAGCATCTATTCCCGGACGTCGCGGAATGAACGGACAGACTTAAGTGCTAGGCGTATGAAACCGACACAAGCACAATTTGCGGCTTACCAGCAAATATTCGACTACTTCAATCAGCGGTTGTTTGACAACAGACTGCCTGATTGTATGCTCAGTTTTAGTCGACGGCGGCGAAGTTCCCACTCCTTGTTTACCGCCGGGCAATGGCGAGAGGAAGCCGGTTCAGTTACATCTGAAATGAGTCTGAACCTGAAACAATTGGGAGAAGGTGAGCCAATAGAGGTGATAGCGGTGCTGGTACGGCAGATGGTGCATTTATGGCAGGAGAGGTATGGGCAACCTTCCCGGAATGGCTATTTTAATCGACAATGGGCGGAAAAGATGGAGACAATTGGCTTGATTCCCACAGCGACGGGTATGCCAGGAGGCCGACGGACAGGGCAAGGGGTAAAACATTACATTCTCGCGGAAGGCCAATTTACACAGGCGTTCCTGGAGATACCGGAGACCTATCTCTGGCCCTTTCGACCAGAGGGATTTGAGGGCGGAAAAAATGAAGAACGTTCACTGAAAGTGATGTATCGGTGTGCCGGGTGCGGGATAAAGGTGTGGGGCAAAAGAGGGATAGGATTAGTGTGCGAATGTGGCAGGTTTTTTGCCGATGCAACGGGAGAGACGAAGTCTGGTCTAGGGGAGAAAGTCTATCATATCTTGGCGGAGCAATATGGTATATAAAGAAAAACACAGGGAACGTCAAGAATACATAGAGATATCTGGCGAATGAAATGACGAAAAAGAAGGACTAAACTGTTACATCAAGGCATTTTGCCCCTTGTTAGGCCTGCCGTGGCCCGGTCAGCCAAGCCCTGAACTCATCCACGGATCGACCGCTGTCAGAGACAATGCCCGGATTATAGAAGGGATTGCCGCGATGCAGCACATCAAACCACTTGTGCTGGAACCGGGCCTTTTCCTCTTGCAGGGCGGTCGATGACCATTGTCGGTGGCGTATGATGCTCCGGGCGTTGGTAGTTGCTTTGCAGTACGGGGTATAAATGTTCTTTTTGCCTTGTTGATGCAAACTGAAGGAGAAATCGATAAAGGCAAAAAGAAACGGGAACTGCCTTGCATGAAAGCCGTCGGCGGCAAGAAGAAGCTCCCGGCGCACAAGCGTGAGGTCACTGCCTACGCCGAGAACTTCCTGCGGGCAAAGCCCGATGTTCAGCAGCACGGAACAGTCGGTGAGAAAGCGGGCGTAATACAAGGGGGAAGTGATATTGCAGTCGGCAATGGGGGTGACGGTGAGCGCATCTTCAGCTGGATATTCTATTTGCCCGCCGACCATGCCGACCTCTGGGGATTGACCATATTCGACAAGTGCCGCCAACCAATGATCGCTTGTAATATCCAGGTCACCGTTGACCAAGGCGACAAGCTCGCCATGGATGTCGGGAAGGGCCGAGTGGAGTTTTGCTGCGAACCCCTGACCCTCCGGGAAAATCCGGTAAGTGGCAACGATCCCGGTGGCTTGGGCCAATGCCTCGATCAGGGCGTCTGAAGGATGCGTGGCCATCAGGAGGACCACCTGCCATACCTTGTGCCCGGAGGCTGCAAGGAGTTTGGTCAACCAGTCAAGGATTTCCTCCTCCGACCGCTCCCAGTTTACCACCAGGGTGACTGAAACTTCCCTCATAATGGCCCTCTTGGCGCGGTAAAAAAATTTCCAGTCGGTAAAGAGAGTTTCGCCGCGTATTTCCCTGCGAGCCAAGGCACCTGCGACACTTTGTCGGCCGGCTTCATCGGCGTAGCTTTTCTGGTTGTGATTGGTGCTGGTTGAGGTCGGCAAAGCCCGCCAATGATAGAGTACCTCGGGGATATGGATAATGGCAGTGGCTTTCTCGGAGAGCTTGAGGAAGAGGTCGAGATCCTGGGCGCCGTTCAGTTCACCGGCACAGCCGCCGACCTTCTCGTACAACGCTTTGGAAGTTAGCACGCAATGGGTGATATAGTTGTGACAGAGCAACAGTTCACTGTTGAAATCCGGTTTGCGGAAAACGCTGAGTTGTCGTCCGTCGGTCCCTATTAGATCTTCGTCGCTGTAGTACAGGTCGGCGGGTTGGTTGTTGATTCGCTTGACAAAATACTGCAGAGCTTCCGTTGCCAGTTCGTCATCGTTGTCGAGAAAGGCCAGATAGCTGCCGCCGGCAAGCCCTGCGGCGGCATTGGTTGCCGCTGAAATGCCGGAGTTTTTGGCCAGGCAGACAACTTTGATTCTTGGGTCGGATGCGGCCCAACAGGTGAGAAGGAGTCGAATTTCCGGGTTCGTGCTGCAATCATCGGCGAGGCAAAGCTCCCAGTGCGGGTAGGATTGATAGAGTACCGAACGGATGCAAGTGTTGAGATGGGCGATTTCGACGTTATACACCGGCATCAGTACGGAGATAACCGGCTTTTCTGGTAATTCCGCGACATCATTATTGGGATACAGGTGTTTCTTAAGACCGAATTCGAGAAAATGTTTCAGCGGGGATGTTGGCTCCGGCCATTCGCCGAGATAGGTTCGGCGATAAAAAATCGGATCGAACCAGGCACAGGGCTGCCGGTCTTCCGGCAATGCATGGGTGAGGTAATGGGCGAAGAGATCTTCGCAATCGGCAACCTCGTATTTTTTTTGGTAAAAAGCGGCGTCAAACAGCGGGCAAGGGCTTTTTTTTTCGCGACAACCAAATTTAAAAAAGAGGTAATGGCTTATTGCGTCATAACCAAGCTCGCGGATGGCTGGGGTTTTGTCGAGATACCAATCGGTGTCGAAGAAGACGCTTGGCCTGCGGTTATTTGCCAACCCTACGCTTAAGAAGTGTTTGTAAGCCTTAGCCGGAGAGGCGGCGTATTTGGCGGCATCAGGATATTCCCGGCAATAGTATTGCGGGTCGAAAAGGCCGGATTCCTTGAGCACGCGAGTGGGAGAGATAATAAGGCGGTACTTAATACTTCTGAGTAGCCGGTGCTTAATAGGTCTGAGAAAATTGCGGATTCGGGTGCGCATCGATAGATACTTTCCGGTAATAGAATAACAGTTAGGGGGGTGCGAGACGGCCATTGTACCATCAAGGCGCATAAGCGTCGAGGCGGATTTGCCGGCGGAAAAAAGGTCGGTATTCGTCTTTGCGGTGGCTGACAAAGAGAAGGGTGGCAAGGTTTCGGGTGGCTACCTCCTCAAGGAGATCGAGAAGGGTATTGCGGTTGCCGTCGTCCAGGCCCTGGGTCGGTTCATCGAGGATGAGGAGTTTTGGACGTTTTATCAGGGCCCGAGCAATGAGTACTTGGCGCTGTTCGGCAAAGCTCAAGCGGCGAAACGGGACGTCGGCTTTGGCGCTCAGATCTATCCAGGCGAGCCATTGCCCGGCGGTTTTCCTCTCGCTGCTCGTCGCCTTGTGATACAGGCCGATCGAATCATAGAGGCCGGAGAGGACCACCTGGAGAGCACTGCCGGGGATGCGGTGTTCGCGGTGCAGGGTCGGCGAGACGATACCCATGTGCCTTTTAATCGCCCAGATGGATTCTCCGGAACCTCTCTTTTTGCCGAAGATGCGGAGATCATTGGCGTAGCATTTTGGGTTGTCGCCGGTGATTATCTCAAGAAGGGTCGACTTGCCGCAACCGTTCGGGCCGGTGACGAGGGTGTGGTCGCCGGTTTGGAGTGTCAGGTTGAGGCCGGCGAATAATTTCTTCTCGCCATATCCGGCAAAACCGTCGCGAAGAAAGACCAGTTCTTCGCTTTGTTCGCTGCCTTCGGCAGGCGACTGGAGAAAGGGAGCGGTGATCGGGGTATGATTCGTCCCGCCGGTGGTCATGGCCCTATCGCTTTTGCGCAGCACTTGATCTTTCGGGCCGGCACAAACGAGGTGTCCGCTTTTGATAATGGCCAAGTGGCTTGTCCAGGTGGGGATATCGCAGCGGTTATTGACGCTTATCACAACTTCAATGCCGCGGTCGGGCAGGCCGGCGAGGAGGTAGTTCAATTCATTACAACTCTCTTCGTCAAGCCCGTCGTAGGGGTTCTGCAGTACCAGGGTGGTTGTGCCGCCCGTTAGCTCGCGCAGCAGCAGAAGTTTTCTTGCCTGTCCGGAGCTGAGCTGGCGATATCCGAGGTCAAGACAATCGGCCAGGGCGAAGGCGCGCAACAGGTCGAGGTGTGCCTCGTAGTTCGGCAGAAACTCACGAACCAGGGTGCCTGGATCGGTTCTATCGAGGAAGTCGCTGTCGTCATTGCGGATTTCGCTCTCAAACACGTTCTGTTGGGCGCGAAATGAGAGGATGCCAGGGTTTTCGGGGAGATCGAGGCATTTCGCATGGTAGTGTGTCAGTTTTCCGGACAGCAGGTCGATAAAGCGGTCGATGCCGGAGTGGTTCTCACCGAAAATACACCAGGATTGACCGGGAGTGGTGGTGAAGTGGTCGATAACCAGCTCTTGGTGTTGAAAGTTTTTAATGTTCATTGCGCCAGCATAGCATGCAAATGGAAAAAAGTAATGAGGGATGCATCTTTTTGCAAGTTGAGAGGGGAAGGCCCCGGTCGCCTGGTGCGTTGACAGCCGGCACTTTTTTATGGTAGTTCTTGGCTACGACAACTTTACAAGAGCGGGAGAAAATGAAGATGGCCCTGGTTTTTCAGATAGTGCTCTACCTGGTGATTTTCTATATCTTTTGTGCGCTGTTCATGTATCTGCGCCAGGATTCTTTTATTTTCTACCCGACCGCCGCTCGGCATGCGAGCCATACTTATGACAAGGTCGTCGATTACCATCTTGAGCGTGGCTCGGTGGACCTCCGCGGCTGGTTGGTCAACCCCGGATTTGCGCGCCAGAAACTCCTTATCTACTACGGTGGAAACGCCGAGGATGTCTTTTTCAATATTGAGGAATATCAAGGGATTCAGGCGGCGACCCTGTTTGTCGCCTATCGGGGATACGGGCCAAGCAGCGGCAAGCCCGGCGAGGTGGAATTGTTTGCCGACGCCCTGGCGGTGCTCGACGATATCGCCCGCACCACGGCAGCGCAAGAGATCTATCTTATCGGCCGCAGCCTGGGCACAGGGGTGGCCTGCTATGTTGCCGCGCACCGGCCAGTCCAGGGGGCTATTCTGATAACTCCCTATGATAGCCTTGAAAATGTTGCCCGATCGCATTATCCGTGGCTGCCGATAGGACAGCTCCTGAAACATCGCTTTGTTTCGCTTGCTTTGCTGCCCCTTATCCGTTGTCCTCTCTTGGTGCTCTATGCCGGCCGGGACAGGGTTGTTCCGCCGGAACGGACGGAAAATCTCATCCGTCATATGCCGGGTGAAAAAGAGGTCGTCTTTATTGCCGAGGCGGACCACGGAACTATTGAAATGTACCCCGAGTACTGGCCGGCTGTGCTCCGTTTCCTCAACCGGCGAACCTCGCAGGGGCAAGAAGGGGAACGATGATGGCCTCGCACTCTGTCAGACGCAGCAATTACGGTTGATCACCTGCTTTTTCCCTTCCCGGTCCACCGCCACATAGGTGAAAGCGGCCTTGGTCACCTGCAGTTCCGGAGTCTCACCGACAGGTTTGTCAAGGGCCGGTTTGACCCATACCTCCAGATTGATGGTGATCGAGGTGTTGCCGATGCGGAGTACCTGGCCATAGCAGCCCACCACATCGCCGACGTGCACCGGCTTGATGAAGGCAATGGATTCGGCGGCCACGGTTACCACCCGTGCACAGGCGATTTCCCGGGCGAGGATGCCGCCAGCGATGTCCATCTGCGACATGATCCAGCCGCCGAAGATATCGCCATGGGGATTGGTGTCGGCCGGCATAGCCAGAGTCCGGAGAATGAGTTTACCCTCGGGACGATTGCTGGTTTCCATGAGTGTTTTCCTCCAAGAATATTCGCGTACGAGTATGAGCAGGTTTTTCTATACAGCCATGTCAAGTCGTTTTCAATGATAAACAAGGAGAACCGGGCGAATGCCGTTCTCAACGGAGATGAACCCTTGAATTAATAATTCGGTTGGCTATAGTTGAAGAGGCAATGGTGTCCATGGGGCTCAAGGGAAGAGAGTTCCGGAAGCAAATGTGGAAAGAATATTAAAGGGTGCAAGGTCATGACGGCAGAAAAAAGGCGATTCAGCAGGATTATCTTCAATGTCCGGGCAAGGCTTACCGTGGGCGAAACGGTTTGTACGGTTGAGCGAATAGTCAATCTCAGCGTTGGCGGCTGTCAACTGGAAATTGATACGCACCTGCAGCCAGGGGAACCCTGCAAATTCACGATTTTTTTACCGCGAATGGGACCTGGAGTTGATGTTTTCGGGGAAATTGTTCGTGCCGGCAAGGGTGAGACAAGCCTCAAATTCACCAGGGTCGATCCGGAGAATCTTTTTCACCTCCAGAATATTATCCGCTATAACGCCGAAGACCCCGACCTGATCGAGGAAGAAATCAAGGTGCATCCCGGCCTTGTCTAACTTTCGTCTTTCCAGGGCAGGCGAGGAGTAGTGGTTTTTGAATGACACACCTTCGAGCCGTTTCCCTGATGATTCTGGTAACCCTCCTTTGGAGCATGGCCGGCGTGGTAACGCGGCTTCTCGATTCGGCTCCGAGTTTTGAGGTTACTTTCTGGCGCAGTACCTTTAACGCCTTGGCCTTGGCAGTGGCCTTGACGCTGCTTCGCGGCATCGGTTTGTGGCGCAGGTTGCTGTATTCTCCACGAGTTATCTGGTTTTCCGGGATATGCTGGGCCATCATGTTCACTGCTTTCATGGTGGCAATCACCCTGACCACAGTGGCCAATGTTCTCATCACCCTCGCTGTCGGACCACTCGTCACGGCACTTTTCGCGCATCTTTTTCTCCATCACCGACTGCCGCCGGCGACGTGGCTCGCGATTGCCGGGGCAAGTCTTGGAATCGTTTGGATGTTTTGTCAGGATGGGGGTGGGGGAATTGCCCTGATCGGCACTTTGGTGGCCCTGGCGGTGCCGCTGGCGGGAGCGGCTAATTTCACCATTTTGCAGCATGTCGGCATGAACCGGGGCAAGGTGATTGCCGCCGGAGAAAAGCAGGCTCTCGACATGTTGCCGGCGGTATTGATCGGGGCAACACTATCAGCCCTGGCAATGTTGCCGCTGTCCTGGCCATTTCAGGCATCAACCCATGACCTCTGCCTGCTGTCGTACCTCGGGATCTTTCAGCTTGCTCTCCCCTGTCTTTTGGTGGTTCGTCTCAGTCGCGAGCTGCCGGCGCCTGAACTCATACTGCTTGCTCAATTGGAGGTCGTCTTCGGGGTGACATGGGCGTGGTTATGGGCCGGGGAGCAACCCTCCATGAATACTTTGAGCGGCGGCCTGCTGGTGCTTGGAGCGCTTGTTGCCAATGAACTGGTCAGGATTTTTCATGCACGTACGGCAAAAATATGTCAGAGGAGAAATCTCTTCAGGAGGAGTATATGACGGTAAATAATGCAAGCGACAACACAGGGAAAACGATGAAACAACGAGTGTCGAGATTTTTTTTGATCGGCTTTGCCGTTGTCGGTATCGCTTGCACCTTGACCATACCCTTTGTCTATGAATCCCAGACCCTGTGGTACAAGGTGGGAGTGGATAAGACCTTTCTCCGGGCAGGACAGCTCCTTGGCCTCCTCGCCTTGATATCCCTCATCGTCCAGATTTTTTTCGGTTCACGGGGCAAGGTTCTGGAAGAAACGTTTGGAGTCGCGGCTCTCATGGCTTGGCACCGAGCCAACGGCATTCTCCTCTGTTGCCTGGTGAGCTTGCATATCGCTCTCGTGCTCGTTCCGGAAGGCATTGCCAATCTGCCGATAGGCGTAAAACACTGGCCGGAGATGGTCGGAGGCGTGCTCTTCCTGGTGATTTTTTCGCAGGTGATTTCCTCGTTTTTTCGGCAGCAGCTTGGCTTCATCTATAAGCAATGGCGAATGGTTCACAGGGCACTCGGATATCTTGCGCTTTGTTTGGCAGCGGTACATGTCTTGTTTGTCGCCGATTCTTTTGCCCAAGGTGTGCCGAGAATCGCATTACTGGTTATGCTGGTGACCGTGTTTGCACTGATAGCAGTAATTAAGGCTTCGATATTAATAAGAAAAATTAAAGACAGAAGATAGTTTGGTGTTCAACTTGCATTTTTATTTAAGCTCACTATTTTTATAGCACATTTACAGGGTTCTTCGGCAAATTGTCTGGTAAGGCTTGAAGTACCTTGTCTCGGCTCCTAACAACTTTTCAAGGAGGATTTTATGAAAAAACTGAGTATTTTTTCTCTCGCCCTGTTCTTTTTTATTGCCGGTGCGCAGCCATTACTGGCAGCAGTGCGCAGCTGGGAATTGGATAAAGCCCATACCAACTTTTATTTTACCGTCGATCACATTTATTCGAAAATTCGTGGTCATTTCAATGAGTATAGCGGAGAGATCAAATTTGATCCCAAGAACCTTGCCGAGAGTAAATTCTCGTTCAAGATAGATACGGCATCTGTTGACACCAATGTCGCCAAGCGTGACAAGCATCTGCAGTCGGCGGACTTTTTCGATACCGGCAAATATCCGCAGATGACCTTCGAATCGACGAAGATCACCGACGTCGGCAATGGACTCTATGAGGTCCTCGGGAAATTCACCGTCAAGGGAGTAGAATATCAATTACTCCTCCCCTTGACCCTTGCCGGGATAAAAGATCATCCGGCAGCCAAAGGCAAGGAGGTCATCGGTTTCAACGGTATGGTGACCATTGATCGATTGGCCTATAAAGTCGGTGACGGCAAACTCTTTGATCTCGGGGTGGTCGGCAAGGACGTGGAAATTCTTGTCAGTATTGAAGCCCTGGCCGATAAGTAGCCGTTGCTACTCCGCCAGTCAAGGCATTCAGACCCTGCCGGCGGGTGGTGGCGCCATTGACAATCGGCAGAGGTTGCTTAGGGTCTTAAAACAGATATCCGGCGAGTATGATAAACCACTTGCCAATATCACCCTGACTGTCAACCGGGATGAATTCTCGGAAGGAATCTGCGTCAAGCTAAGGAGGCTCGTTATGGCCCATACCTGTAAAAATTGTGGAGCTGTGGCCGATGATCCCGGCCATCTTTGTAATCCATCCGTCGAGGTAATTTCCTGCTCATTTTGCGGGGAGGCTGATGTCGCCGCAACGCATGTTTGTAAGGAGAAACTTGCGGCGATGAAATTCTCCTGCCAGTCTTGTGGCAGGGTTGCTGCGGAAAGCAGTGATTTGTGTAAACCGTTTGTTATTTCCTGAGCGATATAGTCGCTCTCGGAACACTTTAGTCACTTACAAAAAATCTTCGCACGTTTTTTGCGAAGATTTTTTGATAAGCGACTTATACCCCTCAAGGGGGCACTGAAAAGAGTCTCTTTTATCGGGGTTCGATAAAGGGTCGATTCGCCTGGCGGATCGACCCTTTTTTGTTGCCCAGCCGTGCTCCTAATAATCGATTCCTGGTTGGGGTTCGATATCCTTCCTATAAGCATGTTTTATTTCTCGCACCTCACTCACTGTATCGGCAAGTTCTATGAGGTCCGGGTGGGCATCCCTTCCGGTGAGAATAATGTGCATAAGCGCAGGTTTCAGGGCAAGAATTCTTTTGACCTGATGCAGGTCCACGAGATGCAGGTGCAAGGCATTGTTGATTTCATCGAGGATAAGGGTGTGACAAGCATTCTCGGCGAGGATGGTTTCCACCAGCTGGATGGCATCCTGGGCGTTTTTCCGATGTTCCGAGTGGGGGAAGGGATTGCCCTCAATACCACAGAAACCTTTGCCGGTATGGTAGAGTTTGACCAGAGGGGCGAGGAGGGTAATCCCGTCCCACTCACCGGAATAAAGATCGCCTTTCATGAACTGGACAATAGTGGTTTTCAGTTGATGGCCGCAGCCGCGGAGCGCCATTCCCATGGCAGAGGTGGTTTTGCCTTTACCGTTACCGGTAATGATAACCACCAGGCCATGTTTTGTTTTCGGTTCAAGCTTTTTGATGGGAATATCATCGTTCATGCTTTGTCTCCTATGATCATCTCTTTCCGGACCGTTATTTCCTTGCGTGCTGATTTCCCGACAACCGGCGGCGGTAGGTGGCAACCGTAAAGGGTTCAGCGCCATCTGGATAGTGGATGCTTTCCGCCATATAGAATTCTTTTTCGGAAAATTGGGGGAAGGACACATCGCCCGCAACTTCTCTGTCAATCAGGGTGAGGATGATGGTTGTCGCCAGAGTTATTGCCTGAGCGAAGATCTGTGCTCCGCCGATAATGAAAACCTTGTCGGACTGGCCACAGAGATTGAGGGCGGCGGCAAAGGATGGGGCACATTCGCCACCGCGGGGAGAATAGTCCCTATTGCGGCTGAGAATGATATGCCGCCTGCCGGGCAGAGGGGCGGGGAATGAATCGAAGGTTTTCCGTCCCATGATCATCGGATATCCCATGGTGGTCTTCTTGAACAGACGAAGCTCTTCGGGTATGTGCCAAGGGAGTGAATTATCGCGACCGATGATGCGGTTTCGAGCCATTGCCGCGATTATTATTATTTCCATAGGGTCTCATTTGTAGGGAGTAGTTGAAAAATATATTGTATTTGCATCGGCTTCTATTTAATAATACGATAATTATAGGCATTTTCAATTTTTTATTAAAGAACGCCGGCGACGAAAAAGGCGATGTTCAGGTGGAACGCCGGGCGATGGTGGCTGTGTTGCCCCATTTTGAGGGCATTCCAAAATTAAAACTCTTGAACCCGGCATCTCGAATCCGCTGTTCAGCCATGCATGACATGCGGGGAAATTTGACCAAAGAAGTTGGAGGAGTTCGATGAAAATACAGTGTCCCCATTGCGGGGTGAAAGGTTCCGCAGATGATTCGTATCACGGGAAAAAAGTCAAGTGCCCAAAATGTCAGGGATTATTTGCAGCTATTCCGACCATAGTCGAGGTGCCGCAGGATCATCCGGTGCAAGCGATTGCACCGGTCGAGAAGCCGGTCGAACCGGGTGTCCGGATAAACCAGGCGCTCCAGGGAGATCTCTCGGACATTTTGCCAGTCGAAGCTGGAGTTGAAAACAGTCAACCTACGCTTGAGATGCGTCACCAACCTGTCGCCGAGCAGGAAGATGTTCTTGATTGGCAGGATATTGTCTCGGAGATAGATAAAGAGATGGCCGATGGTCCTCAACGGGGGAAAGACGAGGAAAAACAACCGGCGATTCTTCCCGACTTCCTCAAGGATACTGCACCGACCGGCGATGACCTTGATAAACCGGCGGTGGAACAGCTCGATGCCGCCCCCGCCGGCAACGATACTCCGATAATCTCTGCGACACCTCTGTTCACCACTCAGCAAGCTGAGCAGGCGGAAGAAAAAATCGCCCTGGACGGGGTGGAGAATCAGCCCTACGGCATGGATAAAGAGCAATGCTGGCAATGCGGCAAGAAGGATAGTGTCGGGGTGCCGTTTATTGCCAAGGATGGGCGACTCTATTGTCCTGAGTGTCTTCCCCCGGAAAAAGTGGAGCGCGATGAGACAGGCGCCATCTCTCCAGGTTCCGTTGGGGAAAGCGCAGACCATACGGAGAGTTCTCCACGCGAGCCGAGATACGGTTTCACCATTGGCGGTCTTTTGAAAGAGGCTTGGGCAAAAACCAAGGGTGTTAAAGCAACAGTGTGGGCGGGCAGTGCGGTGATGTACCTGGCATTAATTATTCTCGGCACCTGCGGCGCTGTTTTCCTGCCATCCCAGGGAAACCATGGCGCCGGCATAACTATGGCCGGGATGTTTGGAGATCTCCTCTTTCCGATGATTGTCGATGCGGTAGCGGTTATTTTTTCCGCCGGACTCATATTGATCGGTATTAGAAAGGTGGTCGATGACCCCATTGGCTGGAAAATGGTCTTCAAGGGATTTCCCGTGGCCGGAAAGCTCATTGTTGCGACAATCCTCCAGACCATCTTAATCTGCATCGGCTTTTTGCTCCTGATTTTGCCGGGTATCTATCTGACCATTGGCTATGCCATGACCGTGCCGCTGATTGTCGATCGGAAAATGTCACCATGGCAGGCTATGGAGGCGTCGAGGAAGGCCATTCATGGGGAGTGGTGGAAGATTTTCGGACTCTTTAACGTGATGAGTCTCATTTTCATGGTTGCCATCCTGCCATTGGGCCTCGGCCTTATCTGGATCTGGCCGATGTTTGTCGTCCTCGGCGGAGTTGTGTATCGTTCCTTGTTTGGGATCGAGAAAAAAGTCAGGTAATCACAGGCAAAATGACCGGAAATGTGTGGGAAGCGAGGGTGATGCGTCGGCATCAAAGGTTTGAAAAAAACAATACCATGATTGTTCCCGAAAATCCGACCGATTTGAGCGGCTTGGTGGCCTCTGCCATGGCCACCTTCAAGCATGTCGCAATAGATCGAGGGGATTCCGGCCAACCGGAGATCCATCCCCGGAGTTGAGACAAGCTCTCAATAAGGGCGATGCCACGCCGGGGAGCGGCAGGAAACCTTCGACCATCTTTGTCCATGTGCTGATGGTTATTGCGGCAATCCTCGTTTCCACTTCTTTTACGGTCGGGGCGGCAATTACCAGGGAACTTGATCCGGCGATCTTGACCTTTGTTCGCTTTACCCTGGCGGCGGCTCTTTTCGGACCAGTGGTCTATTTTCGTTACGGTCTCGGCTTTTCCTTTGCCCTCTTTCTGCGATGCGCCTTCATCAGTGGCTGTCTGGTGATCTTTTTCTGCTGCATGTTTTTATCCCTCCGCTATACCAGTGCCTTGAACACCAGCGTGATTTTTGCTCTGGTGCCGTCGATCTCCGGCTGTTATGCCCTTTTTATTAATGGCGAGCGGTTGGGGCGAGGACAACTACTGGCTCTTGTCTGCGGCATGATCGGGGTGGTTTGGGTGATATTCCGGGGCGACCCGCTGCAACTTCTGGCCATGGAGTGGAATCGGGGGGATGTGATCTTTCTCGGCGGCTGTTTCGCCATGGGGCTCTACACCCCCTTGGTGAAGCTTCTCCATCGAGGGGAGTCGATGGCGGTTATGACTTTTTGGGTTTTGGTGACCGGCAGCCTCTGGCTCTTGATTTTTGCCGGCGGCAAACTGCCGGCTGTAGCCTGGACCCGTGTCCCGCTCTTTGCCTGGGTGGGTGTTGCCTATCTTGCGGTTTTCACGAGCATTATTACCTTCTTTCTAACTCAATACGCCGTCCCCTATCTCGGTCCGACCAAAGTAATGGCCTATTCCTATTTGTATCCAGGCTTTGTTCTCTTAATCGACCTGATGCACGGCCACGGATTGCCACCCCTTCGGGTTATCCCCGGAGTTTTGGTTGTTCTTGCCGCGATGTTCATCCTGCAGCGTCACCGGCCATAGGTCCGGCAATAAACTGCTTTCAGCGGTCCTTTCTTACCAGATGCAGATAGAGGTCGCCTCTACCTAGATTGCTGATCCGGCCCTTGCCTCGCAGCCGCAGTTTTTGCCCGCTCCGACTGCCGGCCGGGATTTTCACCTGTAGGGTTTGCTCGCCTTTTTCACCGTAGACCAGAACCTGAATAGTTTTACCATGTTGCAGTTCGGCGCCGGTAAGTGGCGTGGTGTAGGTTGTATCCAACTCCGGGTGGCCGATTTGCGCCTGAGATTTTTTCCCCCGGCCATGGGTAATGGCTTTATAGCCCGAGCCGAGCAGCGAGCCGAAGGCACTGCCGACCGACCTGAGGAGAGAGGATTTTCCGGACAGACCTTTGCGGGCGGCTGCTGTCAGGAACGGCCCGGCCAAAGAGCCGAGGAAAAAGATGCCGCCGATGAAAAAACCACCTTTGCCGCCGAAAAAGCTCCGCTTGATAAATGTTGCACTGGAGCGGAAGCCTAAGCGCTGGAATTCCCGCAACAATCCTGAAAACATCTGCTGGAAATGCGGATCCTTGAAGAGATCCCGGAGAATATCCTCCTGGCTGTAGGTGAACCCACCACCTGTTCGGCCATTTGTAAAGGCATCGCCACCCGCCCGGCAGCTGTCGTATTGTCGGCGCTTGACGGGGTCGGTGAGCACGCCGTAGGCTTCAGCCACTTCCTTGAATTTTTCTTCCGCCTTCGGGTCGTCAGGGTTGCGGTCCGGGTGGTACTGCATCGCCAGCTTTCGGTAGTTCTTGCGGATCTCCTCGGGGGAGCAGTTTCCGGTCAGGCCCAGTATCTGGTAGTAGTCTTTTATTGCCATGCTCGTCTCTCGTGGTCGGCAAACTGGTCGTGCCATTGTCGATGTCAAGGGCGATTCACATGTGCCACCATGCATCTCGCAGTTTTTGCCGCGACGATATTGTAAAACTGTTTTGGCGAAATGACAAATATATCTCTTGGGGAGAGGCGCTTACCCGAGGGCGTTTTCCATTCTTATGGGGATCTTGCGGGAAGGTCCGGCAATTTTTCAATATCTATTTTTCGGAGGAGAATATATAATTAAAAAAAGGATGTATCTGCCAGCCGTTGCAGTAAAGCAAGCCAATACTTTTAGTGAGCTGGATGGGCAATCTGCCCTCGCCCTGTTTAAAGAGTAGGGGGGATTGCCTCGTTTCGTCCGGGAAAGAGAGCAATGCTGCATAATCAGACAATGACCATCACTACGATTTTCGAGGATTGAGCGTGCATCGGCTGCTACGACGACAATTGAAAAGACTCGAAAAAAAAGGCGTTTCCACCGCCTCTGAGCCTTTTGTCGAGCTGGTCGAGCAGACCTATAACGAATTTGATGCGACCATCGAGCGTATTCAACTTTCCGAGGAACATTATCGATCAATCTTTGAAAATGCCAGAGAGGGTATCTTCATCACCACCATCGAGGGGCAAATTGTTACAGTTAATCCGGCTTTTGCGGCGATGTTCGGGTATGACGGGCCAGAGCATATCAAGGAGATTATTACCGATATTGCCGCCCAGCTGTACTGTCATCCGACGGATTGGCAGAAAATGTTGGAAACTTTGACGGCTGAAGGGCAGGTGAAGGAACTGGAGCTGCACCATCGCCACCGAGACGGGTCCACTGTCTGGATTGCCGCCAATGCCCGGCTTATCTATAAGGATGCGCGCTACTGGATTGAAGGATCACTTCGCGATATCACCAAAAGACGGGCGGCGGAAATAGCTTTGCAGGAAGCACACGATCGTCTTGAAGAACGGGTGCGGGAGAGAACCGCTCAACTGACACAAGCCAACGAAGATCTGCGGCAGATCCATGCGGAACTCCATCTCGCAAAAGAACGGGCTGAATCGGCAAATCGTTTGAAAAGTGAGTTTCTCGCCAATATGAGTCACGAAATCCGCACGCCTATGAACGGCATTCTCGGGCTCAGTCAGATGGCGCTTCGCTCGACCATCTCCGAGGAGCAGCGGGAAAATATCGAGGGAATCTATTCATCCGGCCTGACCCTTCTGCAAATTATCAACGATATTCTGGACATTTCGAGGATAGAAGCAGGAAAACTGAACATCACTATGGAGCCGACCAACCTGCACAGCTTGGTTGAAGAGGTTATCAGCATCACGGCGGTAAATGCTCGGGAGGGCGTCGAGGTTCGCCTCGAAAAGTCGAAAAATTTGCCGGGATTCGTGCACACCGACAGGACAAGACTGCATCAGGTTCTTGTCAATCTGGTGGGCAATGCCATTAAATTCACCAAAGAGGGATATGTCCTGCTGGCCGTCGACTATGAGGGGAAGGCCGAACCGGGCAAGAGGATTAATCTGCATTTTCGTATTGAAGATACCGGACCCGGGATAAAACCAGGAAAGAGAGAAGAGATCTTCAATTCTTTCAGCCAGGGCGACAGCTCTATCAGCCGTGAGTTCGGCGGCACCGGGCTGGGACTCTCCATCTCCCAGAGGATCGTTAAACTCCTTGGCGGAGACGATATTTATTTAACCAGCCGCGAGGGCATCGGATCGGTTTTTTCTTTCGTTCTTCCGATAGTTGTTGCCGCCGGAGTTGCTGAGGATCAACCGGAACTGCCGCAGAATATCGATTTTGCCGCACGTAAAGATATCCGCATCCTTGTCGCCGAGGATTGGGAGCTGAACCGCCTGTTGCTCGGCCAGATTCTCAGCGATATCGGGATATTCGACATAACCTTTGTGGTCAACGGGCGGGAGGTGGTCGATGCTCTCGAAAAAAGCGACCGGCCCTATAGCCTCATTCTTATGGATGTCCAGATGCCGGTGATGGGTGGCATTGAAGCGACCCGGGCAATCAGGAGATCACAGCCGGATATCCCCATTCTGGCACTGACAGCCCATGCCATGAAGGAGGATCAGCAGCAGTGCCTGGCGGCGGGCATGAATGATTACCTCTCGAAGCCCTATAAAATCGAAGAAATCATTCAGGCCCTGAAGAGGGTGCTGGGATAAAAACGACCGGCAGAGTGTGATAAAGGCCTCATGAAAAAACTCGTCATCGTTGTGGTTATCATCGGCGCCCTCGCCGGTTTTTTTGCTTTTGACCTGCAGCACTTGCTCACCCTTGAAAACATCAAGGCACGGCAGGCGGAATTCCTCGGGTTGCGGGACAAAGCGCCGCTTGCGGTGAGCTGTGGGTTCTTCGCCATCTATGTGCTGGTGACCGCCCTCTCGCTACCGGGGGCGACCATTATGACTCTGGCCGGTGGCGGCTTTTTCGGCTTGGTCTGGGGCTTTGTCCTTATCTCCTTTGCCTCGTCCATCGGGGCCACCCTTGCCTTTTTGGTCTCCCGCTACCTCCTGCGCGACTGGGTGCAGAAACGGTTTGGTGACCGCCTGCAAGCGATCAACAAGGGGGTAGAGCGGGATGGCGCCTTGTATCTCTTCAGCCTGCGGCTGGTACCCGTCTTCCCCTTTTTTCTCATCAATATTCTTATGGGCCTGACACCCATAAAAACCTTTACCTACTATTGGGTCAGCCAGGTCGGCATGCTCACCGGTACCCTCGTGTACATCAATGCCGGGCGGCAACTTGCAAAAATCGACGGGCTGCAGGGCATCCTTTCACCGGGCCTGCTCCTTTCTTTTACCCTTCTCGGGGTTTTTCCGATTATCGCCAAAAGAATCAACCAGTGGTTGGTCAGGCGGCGCGTTTATAGCAAGTGGACGAAGCCGAAGAAATTTGACCGGAACCTCATTGTCATCGGCGCCGGGGCGGCGGGACTGGTCAGTTCCTACATCGCCGCGGCGGTGAAGGCCAGGGTGACTCTGGTTGAGGCCCACAGGATGGGTGGCGACTGTCTCAACTTCGGCTGTGTGCCCAGCAAGGCTCTGATCAAGACCGCCAAGCTCGTCCATTTTATGCGCAACGGCAGCGCCTATGGCCTTGAGGACAGTCAACCCCGCTTCAGTTTTTCGAAGATCATGGAACGAGTACACCGGGTTATCGCCACAGTCGAGCCGCACGACAGCATCGAGCGCTATACCGGGCTTGGGGTGGAGGTTCTTAAGGGGTATGCCAGGATTGTCGATCCATGGACCGTTGAGGTCGCTCTTGTCGGCGGCGAATCACGGCGGCTTACCACCCGATCAATCATCATTGCCGCCGGTGCCAGGCCCTTTGTCCCGCCCCTGCCGGGGATCGAGGCCTCAGGGTATCTGACCAGCGACAGTCTGTGGGAGGCCCTCCGCTCCTATGAGGAGGTGCCGAAAAGGCTGGTGATACTTGGTGGTGGGCCGATCGGCTGCGAATTGTCGCAGTGTTTTGCTAGACTTGGCGCGCAAGTAACCCAGATCGAGAGGGGGGAGCGCATCCTCGCCCGGGAAGATACCGAGGTCTCGGCCTTTGCCCGCGCTTCTCTTGAAAAAGACGGGGTTACCGTTTTCACCGAGCATGGCGCCGTCCGCTGTATCAACGATGATCTGGGGCGGGCCATTATTGTTGTCCATCAAGGGATGGAGAAACGTATCGACTATGATGTTCTCATCTGTGCCGTCGGCCGCAGCGCCCGCCTGAGCGGTTATGGCCTGGAGGAACTGGGCATTACCACGGATCGGACGGTGCCGACGGACGACTATCTGGGGACCCTGTACCCCAACATCTACGCCGCCGGCGATGTTGCCGGCCCCTATCAGTTCACCCATGTCGCCGGCCATCAGGCGTGGTATGCGGCGGTCAATGCCCTGTTCGGCGAATGGAAGAAGTTCAAGGTCGATTACTCGGTCATCCCTCGGACCACTTTTATCGATCCGGAGATCGCCAGGGTGGGGCTCAACGAGCAGGAGGCGAAGGCCAAGTCCATCGCCTATGAGGTCACCCGCTTTGCTCTCGACGATCTTGACCGGGCCATTACCGACGGCGCCGCCCATGGCTTCGTCAAGGTCCTGACCGTGCCCGGCAGGGACCGCATTCTCGGGGTGACCATTGTCGGTGAACACGGCGGCGACCTCCTGGCCGAATTTGTCCTGGCGATGCAGCATAAACTCGGCTTGAACAAAATCCTCGGCACCATTCATACCTATCCGACCCTGTCCGAGGCCAACAAATACGCGGCCGGGGAGTGGAAGCGGGCGCATGCGCCGGTGAAGATACTCACCTTGATGGAAAGGTATCATAGCTGGAAGAGGGGGTGACAATGGGCCGAATGTTATTGCTGTTGCCATCCCGGCCAGCAAATCGTCAACTTGGCACCGCCCGATGGGCTGTCACTGGCGGTTGCCCGGCCATTATGCCACTGGAGGATCCGCATGACGATGGCCAGCCCCAAGCCATAGCCGCCGGAGGTTCTGCTGCGGCTGATATCCAGGCGGGTAAAGGGTTCGAAGACTTTCAAGCGGTCCGTTTGGGGAATTCCCGGCCCGTCATCGTCAATGTGGATGGAGCACTCCGCACCGTTTCGTTCGACCACCACCCGGATCTCACTTTTAGCGTAATGGACCGCGTTCTGCAGCAGGTTGCCGATGGCCCTGGCCATGTATTTAGGATCGAAGCGCACATGGCCGGACTCTTTATCAAGGTGACAATACAGGTGGCAGGAGAGGGGATGGTTGTCGGGGATCGACTCGGCGATAACCTGCTGCAGGAAAGACTCAAGGTGGTGGACTTCGCACTGCAGTTCCGGTTTCTCGCGATCGAAGCGGGCGAAGGTCAGCAGTTCGCTGACCAGTTCTTCAAGTTCCGTGACATCGGTCTGCAGTTCCCGTGTGTAATGCGATCTTTTCTCAAGGTCTTCGGCGGTCTCGAGCATTTCCAAGCCAAAGCGAAGGCGTGCCAGCGGTGTTCGCAATTCATGGGACACTGCATTGGTGAGTTCCTTGTGTGAGCTGATCAGCTGCCCGATCCGCGCGGCCATGGTATTAAAGGCCGTGGCCAGGGGGGCAAGATTGGAAAATTTAGAGATATCGACACGGGTATGCAATTCACCATTGCCAAAGGCCGTCGCCGCCTCGCTCATTTTCCGTAATTGCCGCCAATAGGGGATGATACTGATAAAGGCCAGGAGACCGATAATGGCGATTATCGCCAGCCAGACGACAAGGCTGAAATACCCGGGATTCGGTTCCAAACCGGAGAACGGGCCTTTTCTCAGGACCATCGGACTCTCTCCGATTCGGTGGTAGAGCAGTTCGCCATCGTCGACAACGGCGATTTTCCCGCTCTGGAGTTGATCCATCTGCTCTTTGGTTAGCGACAATTCCGACATGGCCAGCAAGGCGATATTATAACCGAATTCGGGCTCCAGTTGGGCGATACGATTCGGCCATTCCTTACCCGGCAGACGCAGCAAGTCGACTTCCATCATGTGGAAGGCACCTCTGGCAAGTTGACGATTATATTCGGTTATCGACTCGTGGAGGTGGATTTTGGTGATCTTGTCGATCACCGGTCCAAGGGCAAATCGAACGAAGAGCAGGGAACAAATAAGAAAAATCCAGGTTCCCAAAAAGATTCTTTTCATTTGCAGCAACCGCTCCTGTTATCATTGTCATCCCAGGCATCTTTGACAAACAGATAGCCCAAGCCCCAAACCGTTTTAATACGCCACGGTTTGGCAGTATTATCGCCCAGTTTTTTGCGTAATCTGGAGACAGCAATATCCACCGACCGGTCCAGACCATCATAGGCAATGCCCCGGGTCTGGCGAAAGAGCACCTCCCGGTCGAGGGTCCGTCCGCCATTGACTGCAAGGATCCACAGGAGGGCAAATTCATTGCTGGTCAAATCGGCGGGGACGCCGCATAGGGTGGCAGTCTGCGATGCCTGACTGATGCGCAGGGAGCCGAAAACCAGTTCCTCAACGTTATCCGGTTCGGCCCGACCGTTTTGCGGCGGTTGGTTGAAGCGTCGCAGGAGTGCGCGGATGCGGGCCAGAAGAACCCGCGGTTCCACCGGTTTTTTTACATAATCGTCGGCGCCGATCTCCAAACCCACCACCTGATCGGTATCGTCCTCGCGGGCGGTGAGCATCAGAATCGGGCCGAAATATTCCTGGCGGACCGTGCGGCACACGGTCAAGCCGTCCATTCCGGGAAGCATCAGATCAAGGATCACGAGATCCGGTCGTTCGGCGAGGATGCGGGTCGATCCGCTGTCGCCTCGGCCCTCTATGCCGACTAAAAAACCCTGGGCCGCGAGATACGCTTTGATCAGCTTGGCCAACCGCACATCGTCTTCGATAAGGAGGATACGGGGTGTTTCAGGCATTGTTGTAAGCTCCAATTCTTTGGTGTACGCCTGCATGTTACCGATTTTACCGGGTACCCGGGAACATTGCCATTCGCATTGTACCTTAGCACAGCCGCAAGGGACTAACTGTTGTTTTTTTGTCTTCAAATGTAACAATTTGTAGAAAGCATAGAGGCCTCAATATTCTTTGGGAAATGTCATCATCCAAGCGGTTTTCCACGAGCATAAACCACGCTGTCCGAGTGATTTTTTCGAACCACTACAAATTGATACAATTTACTACAGATTTCCTACAGATATTATACTTTTCACCTGCTAATAATCGTGGCTAAATCCTAGGTGACAGGTAATACAGGTTAGTGGGCAGTTCTCCGGCATCGACAGGTTCGAAGGATTTATTCACGAGACGATGCCGGCGGCTGCGCTTTAAAAAAAATCGAAACATAGTGAGGGAAAAATGGACAAAGGGAAAAAACATTTGATAGGTTTTTTGGCTGCCGTGATTATCATGAGTCTCTTTATGGCCGGCAATGTCATGGCCGAAGAAAACAGCAAAAAACCGAACTATACCCAGGTAAAAGTCGGTATGTTCCAAGCGACCGGCGATATGGATACTGCCAATTATGATACCGGCGGTGATTTTTCTCTTGTCTATGGTCGGTATCTCAACAAATATTTGGTGCTGGAGGCGGGTGTCGATGTCTTCGGTTCCAACCAGAGTCTTCGCGGGACAAATGCCGATGCCGGCAGCTATAAGCTGGACAATTCCCTCGTCGGTGCTGCAGGTCTGGTTACTCTCAAGGGAGAATATTCTACCGGCCCGGTAGATCTTTTCTGCGGCTTCGGCGCCGGAATTTATTCTGTTACCTTGAGCAGCAAAATCGACTCCTCGCGGTTTGGTGATCTGGACAGCGATAAATCGGATGGGATATTCGGGGCGCATGTGGTGGCCGGTGCGACGTACAATATCAACGAACGGTTTTTTGTCGGGCTGGAAGGGAAGTATCGCTGGACCGGTGACGTCGATATTCGTGAGACGGTCGCCTCGATTCCGGTTGAGTACACTGGCGATTTGAACGGCTACACAGTGACATTTAACGCAGGTTTTCGCTTTTAGCCGGCTGTTGAAGAATCCTGCTAATCAGGCTGAGACCGGGACCGGCCTCAGCCCATCTTTTCATAAATCTTGTCAGCAAAACCTGCCGCCTTGCCAAGAAAGGGTTGCGTGTTGAATTTACTTGCCGTCATCCCTGTGTTGATGTTTACATAGCTTTTTTTATTCCGCTGCAATAGTCGGGGATGCGTCAGCGTAAACGCAGTCTTTAAAAAATGCTAAAGAGCCGGTCGATTATCCATGTTTCGTCATTTCCTCACCCTGAGTTTTGCAGTCTTTCTCGTGTTTGTCGCCGGTTGTGGCCAAATATCGCCCCCTGGTCAACCGCTTGTGGTTGAACAAGAGGAAGATAAACCTATCTGTGTTGAGACCGAGGAGAGCCTTTTGCCATCAACCGTGGAAGAGGAAATGGAGCAACAAATGCTCGACGCGGAAAATTCCGCCATGGCGGAGACATGGGGTACCACGCAAGATCGAGGCTTATGTTATAAATTTCGACCTAGTGTTCCAGCTCAACAAGGGAAAAAGAAGAAAAAAGGTGCCGGGACGGTTGCTTGCTGTCAGCCGCAAAGTCTCATTTATGCCCGGTGCCGTTCGGGTATCGAGACATGCAGGATGGGTGATACCAGTCCTGTGCAGTGGTTTTCCTGCGCCAAGAAAATGGGCAATACCTCAAGTGTTCCCGCGTCCGGCAGCATAATGGTGCTGGAGAGCAATGCCCGGCGGAAAATGAACACCGGTCATCCGGTGTATGTCGAAAATGCTAAGAAGAATAGCAATGGGACCTGGCTGCTTCGGATCAGCCATACCAATTATGATCGCCAGTGCAACCTCGATCTGGATGCCGGCGTTATTTTTGATCCTGCCAGAATGACCGTTTCATTTCAGTCCGGCCCCTGGAGCTGCTGGGCCAGTGATCTGAAAATTCTTGGTTTTATTAGACGCTGATTGGAATCAGCAACACAAGCTATTCGGCGAGGGCTATCCACTCACCTTGAGTCAGGTCTTCCAGGACTTCGGTAGGCAACTGAAAAACAGCAAAGGGGGTTCCGGCAGCAGCCCAGATCGTCTCATATTGCCGGAGATCGGGGTCGAGGAGAGTTCGCAATTGGCTATTGTGACCGACCGGCGGGATTTCCCCGATAGCAAAACCGACAGTGTCTTTGATGAATTTCCCGTCTGCCCGGTGCAGTCGCAGCCCCGTGGCCGCTTCGATTTTTCTTACGTCGACCTTATTTGCACCTGAAGCGATTATCAGAATCGGCAGATTGCTCACTTTATCGTGAAAAATCAAAGACTTGGCAATCTGGCCAACGGTGCAACCGATACTTGAGGCGGCTTCTGCGGCTGTGCGTGTCGATCCGGGCAATTCCCTGACCGTAAAGTCGAAGCCGTTTCTTTTTAGAAAATCTTGAACCTTTTTGGCACTTTTGGGTAAGAGATCGGTCATTTTCATAGTATTTGAGACGAGATTTTGATTGAGGAGCGTTCTGGTATTTTCTGATGACCGGCCTTGTTGGATTTGGCGCTTTGTGGCGATCGACTATGTTTCACAACATAACCTACTTCGGCACGGGAGGGGTTGCTTATTTCGTACTGGCAGCCATTTTATCTCGAAGGTAGAGGGGGCGATTCCGAGAGCAAAAATGGACCTTTTCTTTCTTTAATCTGTGCAAATATTACCCGTTCCCTTCCATTATCTTCTCGGTAACATAGCCGTTATTCCCCAAAACTCTCTCAGCTCCCTAAAACTAACGAAAATACAAAACCTTAAACAATCGACCAGAGCCATCACTCTGGTGATGACAGCTGGTATGCGGTTTGCTACAATCGACTGATTGGCAACCGTTGATAGCTTAACGTCCGCCCTCAAGTTGACGCGCATTTTTTCAGTGAACTGTGAGCACCGGAATTATATTGAAGGGTGCAATGACCTTAAAACTCGGCATCAAGCAGAAGCTGGCTCTCATCTTCTTTCTGTTTTTTCTGATCTTTTCAGGGACAGTCTTCGTTCTTCTGACCAATGTCCAGAGAATGGTCGATACGACCGAGCGTATCGTCAGTAAAAATCAGAAGGTCGCCGAGCTGACTGAAATCCTCCAGGCCAGCCTTGTCGACATGGATGGCAATAGCAAAAAACTCAATGTCCTCAAGAAAAAGCGCTATCTTGATTTTTTTGAAAAATCCCGCAGTACCTTTGAAAGCGCCCTGCAACAGGCTGTCCTCCTGTCCGGGCCGTCGGCAGACAGCCAGTCTTCCTGGCGACAGCTGGCAGACAGCTATCAGCAATATAGCGGCGAATTTACCGCAAGCGACGGCGCCCTCAGATGGGTATCCAACCAGATCTTGGCCGAGTGGCTGGAAACAATCAGCACGGCCAAAAAGCAGAATCAACAGGAAATCGAACGTGCCTTGCGAGAACTGAACGAGGCAAGTAGGATAAGTGCAAGAAATGGACTTATCGGCTTTTGCGTGAGCATTCTCGTTGGCTGCATCGGTGTCTGGTTTATTTCCCGAGCCATTTTTTCTCCCCTCAAAACCCTTACGGGACGTTTGCGGGGGATTACCTTTGATGCGCCGCAAGAACCGATCCGACTCAAAGGTGGCGATGAATTCAACGAACTGGCCACCGCTTTCAATGAAATGAGCCATCAGCTGCATGAAGAGGAAACGATTCGGACCGAGTTTATTGCCACTCTCAGCCATGAAATACGGACCCCGCTTTCATCCATCCATGAATCGGTGAATATGATCGTCGAAGAGGTCTTGGGGGGCATCAACGACAAGCAGCGAAGATTTCTGGAAATCGCCAGCGGCGAAATCAAGCGGATTAACAAGCTGCTCAACTACCTGCTCAACGTTGGGGTTCTTGAAACGGATGGTCGCAAGACCAACGCCCTGCACCTCGATACCGCAGATGTAGTTGCCGGTAGCGCCGAGCTTTTTTCAGCTCCGGCGGAAAAGAAAAAGGTGATGATAAAGATTGGCGATTTTCGCGACTGCCCGCAACTGTTCGGGGTGCGGGAGGAAATCCAGCAGGTGTTCGTCAACATAATCGGCAATGCCGTTAAATATTCTCCGGAGGGCGGTGAAGTAATTCTCACCTGGGAGCGGGACAAAGAAAGAAAATTCCTGCTCTTTCATATTGCCGATACCGGTCCGGGAATTGCCGATGATGAAAAAATGCTTATTTTCACCAAATACTATCGGACGAAGAATGTCCGCGGCCATCTCGATGGGGTCGGCCTCGGTCTCTCCATCAGTCGGCGGATCGTCACCAGTTACGGTGGACACATTGAGGTTGCCAACAACGCAGGGGTGGGATGCACCTTCTCGTTCACCCTGCCAACGCACCCCTTCAGTAAACCAAATACCGTTTGAAGAAAAACCTCATGCCGACCCTTGTGAACATGCCGGTGCCTATTTCGAGAGAGCTGAAACAACGGGTTGCCGGACTCTTTGTCGTCATTGCCCTGTGTTGCAGCTCATGTGCGCAATCGCCCCAGCCGCCTCCTCCCGAACTCATTCAGCCGGCGCCGCAGAGCGTTGCCGAGACGCTCTTTTTGAACGAAGATTTTGCCAATGCCCTCCTCGAATATGAGCATGACTATGAAACGGCCCTCGCTCCGGAAGACCGAAACCAGGCCTTATATGGGCTCGCCTGCACCCAGTTGCTCCTGGCCCGCTCCGACAGCCAGATGGCCGAAGCCATCGGCAACCTAGAAAAATGGGATGGGGAAAAAAGCGACACCGCCCGCACCGAGAATCGCCACCTGCTCATCGTTGCCCTGAACGTTCAGGGGGAACGTATTCTCAAAAAGAGCCAGGAACAGGCGCACCTTGCCAAACAAAAGAACACCGTCATCGCCAATCAGCGGAAAAAGATAACACAAATGGCCACCACCGTAGATAATCTGCAGAAACAGCTGGAAGAACTTGAGGCAATTGATGAAACCTTGCAGGAGAAGAAAAAACCATTATGAATGAGGAGAGACATGTCCTGATCGTTGATGACGACCCGAGTATCCTCGAAGTTCTTGACGCCCGGTTGTGCGCCGCTGGCTTTGTGGTCCATGGGGCGGGGGACGGTCCTGCGGCGCTCCGTATCTTGAAAAGCCGGCAAATTGATATTCTCGTCTCGGACATGAAGATGCCGGAGATGAGCGGCATGGAGCTTTTGACCCAGGCAAGAGCCAGCCATCCTCGCCTGCCGATTATCTTTCTCACCGCCTATGGAACCATCCCGGATGCGGTCCATGCCGTGCAGGCCGGGGCTGTAGATTACCTGACAAAACCCTTCGACGGCCGGGAACTGGTAAAGAAAATTCAGACGATTCTTGCCCGCTCGCAATATCCGCAACAAGAACCGGACAAGGGAGGCTTCATCTGGGGCAAAAGCCCGGCTATGCTGGAACTCCATGGGCTACTGCAAAAAGTTGCGGTAAGCAATGCCAACGTCCTCATTCTCGGCGAAAGCGGCGTCGGTAAAGAGTGTATCGCCAAGCTTCTGCACAACTTCAGCGGCCGGCAGGACACTCCCTATATCGTTGTCGACTGCGGCTCTACCCCGCCCGGTATTCTTGAAAGCGAACTCTTTGGCCACGTTAAAGGCTCCTTCACCCACGCCATCCAGGACAAAAAAGGACTCATTGAAGCGGCCCACGGCGGCACTCTCTTTCTTGATGAAATCGGCAATATTTCCGCTGAAATGCAGAGCCGGCTCCTGCGCTTTCTCGAAGAGAGAACTATCCGCCAGGTTGGTGCCATCAAAGAGAAGAGCGTTGAATGCCGGGTAATCGCCGCCACCAACGCCGATCTTAAGGCAGCCGTCGATGAGGGGAAATTCAGGCAGGACCTGTACTATCGATTGAAGGTGGTCACCCTGCAGATCCCGCCGCTTCGCCAACGGCGAGAGGATATTCCTGAACTGGCCCGTCTTTTTATCGCCAACTTCATTAAGGAAAATGCCCTGCCGGAGATCGACCTGCCGGAGAAAACCCTGCAATGGTTGCAGACACTTACCTGGCCGGGCAATGTCCGCGAGCTGAAAAATGCCCTGCAAACCGGCATCATTCTCTGCCATAACAAACAAATCCTACCGGAAGATTTGCAGGTCGATATCGACCTGCTTGCCGACACACATTCCAACGAGGAGGATTTTTCAATGGATCAGAGCGAGAAGGAGGCTATTATTCGAGCCCTGAAACAGACCAAAGGAATAAAAAAAGATGCGGCGGAACTGCTGGGGATCAGCCGTCGAGCGATTCAATACAAGAGCAAGAAGTACAACCTCGACTCGACCAATTTCAAGAACTGACTGCGACACACATTTAGAGCATGTTTTCATCGCCGGCGGTGAATTGGTGTACCTGATTTCGTCCGCGCTTCTTGGCTAGATACAGCGCCTTGTCGGCGCATTGAATGAGTTGTTCATAAGAATCGGCATCGACGATCTTTCTGGTGGCAATCCCAAGACTTATGGTAACAATACCGCCGGTAGTGGATTCAATATGTTCAATTCTCATGTTTTCGACACCTTCACGAATTCGCTCGGCCACTGTCATTGCACCTTTGAGAGAGCCTTGCGGCAAGACAACCACAAACTCTTCCCCACCATAGCGGGCACAAAAATCGATCGGCCTTTTTAGAGAATCCTCAATACACTTCGCCACCTTTCGCAAGCAATCATCGCCCTCGATATGACCATAGCAGTCATTATATTTTTTAAAATTGTCAATATCGCACATAATGACGGAAAGTTCCGCATCGCTTTTGCGGCAGATGGTGAACTCCGCCAGGATTCTTTCCGAAAAACTGCGTCTATTGGCAATTCCGGTGAGGGCATCCATAACTGCTTGGCGCCTGATGACATTATAGGAGCGCGCCAATTTCAGCCCCAAAACATTCAGTCCCACGAGACCAATCACCCATATCAGCAGATGCGACAGGACCATGGAAGCAATAGGTATCTGCATAGTGAACGGCAGGGATACGCTTATGCCGCCGCGTATATCCCCTTCTTTGTAACCCTGCTTTTGATGGCAGTTGAGGCACGATTTCTCGGTAATGAGCGGTGCCATATATTTGAAGACCTGGTGACCGCCTTCCTCGATGAAATCACTTTCTTCTTTCTTCCCCTGTTCGAAACTCTGCAGGAATTGCTTTTCAATAGGAGTCGCTTCGTTCAGGGGGCGAAGGGGCTTGAGACTGGTAATATGGAACTGCACCCCCTCCTCAAACATGGCAATCTCGCTGATCTGCCTGGTCATCAGGGCTGGGTTGATCTTCGTCAGCACCATGGTCTCATTGACCTGCAGATCGCGAAGCGGATCTTCTAGATACGGATTGGGCTGATTCATTTCAGTTACCGGCGTATAAACACCTCCGTGCAAAGAATTCCATCTTCTGGTAATAACAATCTGTTTGAAAACCGATCTGGCGGTTATCAGGGCAATACGCCGCTGTTCTTGGCGGGCATTAAAGATCATCCAAGCCAGGGAAGAAGAAATCAGCAGAGACCAGCACACATTAAAGATGACTATGTTCCTTCGAATGTTCAATGCTTCTTTCTCCTTGAGGCAGGCTTTTTAACTATCAACGATGCTCAGGCGAAATCAATTCCAGGATACCTGAAAAACAAACGGGGAGCAAATTCTTAAAGAATTTGCTCCCCGTTTGTTGCACAACAGAAGTAGCGCAGCAAGCTCAGGACAGGCAGCAGAGCCGGTCAATTTTTTCCGGCTCAACCGGCCATTTTCAAGCCGTCGACACCAGCGCGGGTAAGTACCTGCCGTCCTTTATAGTGTCTGAAGATCTCCCGCGGGCACTTGGTGACGCAGGCGGTCTCACAGGCCGGTCCATAAGCCAAGCAGGCTTTCTGATCGATTTTCACCAGATTATCCTCGTAGGTCACCGCGCCTGCCGGACAGGCCTTGACGCACATTTTGCAGCCGATGCAGCCGACCTGGCAGACGGCCTTGACATTTTTGCCGAGATCCTTTGTCGAGCAGGGGACGAAGACCCGCGCCTTAAGCGTCTGAATCTCAATGATTTTCTTCGGACAGGTACGGACACATACCCCGCAGCTTACACATTTATCCGGATTGATTATCGGGAAGTTCTCGACCATATCAATGGCGTCAAAGGGGCAGGCCTCGGCGCATTCGCCCAGGCCGATGCATGCATATTGACAAGCCGAAGGCCCGCCAAAGCTGAGGTTGGCGGCCGTGCATGAGGCAAACCCATAGTATTCGTGTTTGTGGCTTACCCGTCCTTCAACCCGCGAACAGCGAACCACGGCGATCTGATCCTCGACTGCCGCCATTTTCTTGCCAGTGAGTTCGGCAACCCGGGCCGCCACCTTTTCCTTGCCGGGAAAACAGAGGTTCGGCGGGACATCGGGGTCGGTGACCACGGCAATGGCGTAGCCCTCACAGCCAGGATATCCGCAGCCTCCACATTGGGCAAGAGGCAGGGACTCGACTACATGCTCGATCAGCGGATTGACTTCCACCGCAAATTTATGGGCAGCAATCGCCAGGCCGATACCGAAAAACAGACCGATACAGCCGAGCAACACCAGACCACCTAAGGCCAATTTAATTAATTCCGGATCCATATCTTTTTACTCTCAAACACAATCTGGTTAAACAATTAGAATGCCAAGCCCAGCCCCTTTGAGGGGACTAAAACAACTGTAGACCCGAAAATCCAAGAAAAGCCATAGCGAACTGCCCGGCAACAATAAAGGCGATGGGTAGTCCCTTGAAGGTCGGTGGTATTTTCGCCAACTGCAAACGTTCACTCACCGAACTCATCAGATACAAGGCCAGCAAGAAGCCGCCGCCGGCTCCAAGCGCCAGCATGAAGGTCTCAAAAATATTGTAGTTGTTATTGGCAAGAATCAGCGGCACGGCGATGATGACGCAGTTGGCGATTACCAGAACCAGGTACACCCCGAAGGAGTTGAAGAGGATCGGGTTGACCTTTCTGAGTACGGTATCAACCGCCTGTACGGTCAGGGAAACAAGGCCGATAAAGACGACTATCTGCAGGAAATTAAGATTGAACGGGGTGAGGATAAAATTAAAGAAAAACCAGCTCATCAGCGCCGATACCACCATGACGACGGTAAAGACCACGCCCATTCCCTTAGCGGTGCTCTTTTTCTTGGAAGTCCCGAAAAATACGCAAAGTCCCAGGTATTTGGTAAAAACAAAGTTATTGATGAGCAGTGCCGAAATGAAAATTCCAAAGAGATATCCAAGATACGACTTGCTCACCTTAAAGGTAGTTTTGTCAATCCCGGCCAGGCCTTGAGCTGTAACGACATGGGTTTTCGCAGTATTGAGCGGCGCCTTGAACTGCAAGGTGACGCTTTTGCTATCGTGACCAAGAGTGGCTGAGCCGAGAGCCAGGATAATATCCGGGTCGGCTTCTTCAAAGACCGTGTAGTTGCCGACATTTTCGGCAACCTTCCTGTCAACCGCGCCTGACAACTTCACGGTTATCTCTTTCTTGCCGGAAAAGGTTTGATCGACAATAAGCCCCTCCGCCTGTGCCGCCAGGGGGGCAACCACGAAGAACAGCGCCGCCAGGACGATGTATCTAATTTTTACCAGCATCATCATTTTAACCCTTTTGAGCGTTTGTAATACACTTCTATCCAATTGAAAAAGGCCATCATCAGTCCGACCACAAAGAAGCCGGCACTCGGCAGAATAAAGAACAGCAGGGGTTTGAAACCGAGGACATCAAAACCGAAAATGGCCCCCGAGCCGAGCAGCTCACGCACAAAACCGATAACCATCATGCCTATCATAAAACCCAAGCCCATGCCCAGACCGTCCCAAAAGGAATCCTTGACCGGCTCTTTACAGGCGAACATCTCAAGACGCATAGTGATAATGGCAAAGGCGACGATCAGTTTGACGAAAATCCCCATCTTGGCATAGGCCTCTGGCAGATAGGCGGCAAGCACCAGATCGATGACCGTAACCCAGGTGGCGATGGTCAGGGTGTAGGTCGGGATACGAATCCGCGGATGAATGACGTTTTTAAAGGTCGAGATCGTCACACTGGAAAAGACCTGCACGAAAAGCACGGCGATGCCCAGCATAAATCCGTTCATGACGGTGGTGGAAATACCCACGGCCGGGCACATGGAGAGAGCCAGTTTAAAGATCGGATTTTCGCTTAAGATGCCGCGCGTTATCAGCTGCATGCTCGATTTATCATTGGCCACGTCGACTTCCTCTCACTTAAGTTAAAACGATACAGCAAGTTGCTGTTCTTGCAAAATCTTATCCAACACATTGAGGCGATAGGCAAACTTGGTGACAATCCCTTTTACCCCTTCGGCCACGGCTTTGCTGGAAATGGTGGCACCGGTCAGGGCGTAGATTGCCTTATCCTTGTACTGCTCCCGTAATTTGCCGGAGGCCTCTTCGCTTACCCTGCCATTCAAGGCTTCGAGATACTCGGTGGGGATCGGTGCTTTCACTACTTCAATGGTCTTCAGCGCCTCAAAAGCTTTGCCTTTGAACTGATTCTTAAAGTAATCCTGAACGATTTCCGCCCCCAGGCCGGGATCTTCTTCGTGTTCAAGAACCGCCAGCCCGAGGATGGTAAACTCGGGATCGACCGCCAGCATGACGTTCACAAAGGTTTTGAAACCTTGGAACTTGCCGCCGAGAAGATAAGCGATACGTTTGCCGTTATTGGTGACGACAATGGTCTGATCGGCAAATTTCACCGTATAGCCGGGTCCGGCAGCTTGCTCGATAGCCTTGTCGCGGGTTTTCGGATCAAGGGCCTCAGTATCGCCAAGGGCCACGGTCTTGCTTGCCAGCAGCCCGCCATTCAGGTCGATGTTGACAAAGAAAAAGCCTTTTCCATGCCCTTGCGGCACGAGGTAGCCGATCGACTGTCTATCGCCGCCGCTTATCACATAGCGGTACACCTCGTGCAGGGCCAAGGAATCGGGAATCTTCGCCCCGTTCTTGTAACCGAGAAGGTCATAAATAACCCGCTGTTCCTGGACATGTTCGTTATGCTTTTTGGCGTTGCTGGTAAAGATGAAACAGAGCCCCATAATGCTTGCGGCCAGCAGACAGGACACGGTGAGACGAATGACAATCGTTATGATATTTTTCATTTTGCACCTCCAAGCGGCGGGGCAAAACGCTTCGGTTTAAACCAGCCGTCAAGAACGGTGCTGAGGGGATTCATCAGCAAAATGGCGTAGCAGATGCCTTCCGGATAGCCACCTTTCAGTCTGATGAGAACGGTCAGCGCACCGATGCCGATGGCGAACACAATTTTTGCCGTCTTATTGCTTGGGCTGGTGACATAATCCGTAGCCATATAGAAGGCGCCGAGGATAGCGCCGCCGGAGAGCAGGGAAAGCAGTGGATCTCCGGTCATATAACCCTGGCCGCCGAAGATCCAGCTGAGTACACCGATGGTGCCCAACAGGGAAACCGGAATATGCCAGGTAATATAGCCTCGATAGAGAAGATACAGGCCGCCGAGAACCAAGAGAAAGCCGGAAGTTTCGCCGATACAGCCGGGGCGCCAGCCGAAAAAGAAACTGGTATACAGATCGGTGCCACTGCCGAAGATCTCGGTAAAGGCGACCATCCCCTTTTCTTTCATCACCGCCAAGGGTGTTGCCGTCGAGACCGCATCGATCGACCGGTTGAGAAAGGAAAATATTGCCAGGTTCTTCACCGGCGGTAACCAGGCAGAGGTCATGGCCACCGGGAAAGATGCCAGGAGAAATGCCCGGCCGAGGAGTGCGGGGTTAAAGAAGTTATAGCCGATACCGCCGAGGAGATGCTTGCCGATATAAATGGCAAAAACGGCGGCGAGGATGGGCAGCAGCGGCGACACCCCGGGTGGAATGACAAAGGCCAGAAGCATCCCGGTCAATACGGCACTGCCGTCTTTAATGGTCACCGGTCGTCCCAGGGCCTTTTGACTCAGCCACTCGACAGCCACGCAGCTTATAACAGAAACAGCCGTAATCAGGAGGGTCTGTATCCCGAAGACAAATACCGACAGAATCAGCGGCGGTGCCAGGCAGGCCACGACTGTCCACATAATTTTTTCGACCGACTCACTGCTTTTTAGATGCGGCGAGGTGGAAACCTTCCACAGCCCCGCCGGTGCAGCCGACTGGTCGTCCAACTCTTGCTGTTTGCTCACGACTCTCCTCAAAGCCTCCTCATTATCGTCACAACCCCGTTTACCGGAGTCAAAATCACTTTCGTAAAACTCCTACTGCGGTCGCTTCGCCTTCATTTTTGCCAAACGTACAAATTGTACCAGCGGGCGTTTTGCCGGGCAGACATAGGCGCAGGAACCGCACTCGAAACACTCAAACACCCCGAACGGCTCGGTAACCTCGGATCTTCCCGCCTCGACATGCAGGCCAATCTCCTTCGGTTCCAAGCCCATCGGACAAGCATCAAGACACCAACCACACCTGATGCACTGGGAATGGGGTTTGGTATCGATCTCATCCTTGGTGAGGAAGAGCACGGCCGAGGTGGTTTTGGTAACCGGTACCTCAAGACTGGAAACGGCAAAGCCCATCATCGGACCGCCAAAAACGATTTTCGACAGGCCCGGCTGCAGTCCCCCGAGATAGTCGACAATATCCTTCAGCTTGGTGCCGATTTTCACCAGGAGATTGGCCGGTCTGCCGATACCCTTACCGGCCACGGTGATGACCTTTTCGTACAGGGGTTTACGAAGGACAACCGCATCGTAAATGGCCTTGGCAGTTGCGACATTCTGCACCACCACCCCCACCGCCGAAGGCAGGGCCATGGCCGGGACCTTCCGCCCGGTAATGGCCTGGATAAGCTGTTTTTCCGAGCCTTGCGGATATTTCACCTGCAGGGTGCGGATCTTGACGGAGGCATCGGGGCTAGATGGTTCCGCAGCTTTGGTCATTGCCAGGATCGCATCGGGCTTATTATTTTCTATGCCGATATGACACTCCTTGATGCCGAGAATCTTCAGGATGATTTTTGCCCCCTCGACTATTTCCGCAGAATACTCAAGCATTGCCCGGTGATCGGCGGTGATGTACGGTTCGCATTCGGCCCCGTTGAGGATGAGGGTATCGACCGGCGAATTGGCCGGCGGTTTCAGCTTTACATGGGTCGGAAAACCGGCACCGCCGATGCCGATAATGCCGCCGTCATGGACTCTGGTAAGGAGTTCCGCGGCATCAAGATTTTGCCACGCCTGCCTCTCATAGCGCACCGCTGCCGCCTCGCGGTTCACCGTCAGGGTGATGGACGGTGCACTGACCCGTACAGGATGCACCGAGTTGCCGATATCCTTAATTTTCCCGGCAACCGGGGCATGCAGCGGCACACCCAATCCTTTCTTTACCTCGCCAATCAGGGCACCTTCGCCGATCTCCTCGCGTTTGCCGACCGTCGGTTGGCAGGGCGCACCGATATGCTGGCCGAGAATCAGTTCGAGTTCATCGGGCACAGGCATAATTTCAATACCTAGCCCCTGGGTCTGCGTCTTAAATTCGGGCGGATGGATCCCGCCTTTTGGAAATGTCAGCAACGATTTCATAAATATCCGATGATAACTATAAGAGGTACAAGTAGATATCTTCTTTTGTAGAGTATGTGAGTAAGCAGTCTTTGCGGCTTAATTATCAACCTGGTCAGGATATGCCGCCATAATATTTCATGAACTGGGTGCGCTCAAAAACCGCGGCATCAACCGCCTTCTCGTAGCTGAGCTTGCCACGAAAATCGGCGAGGCTGGTGTAGGATTTGCCCGTCATCCACTCGTCAAGGCCGGCGAGCATGGCGGGAATCCGCCCAACGCCATTTTTATAAACGGTAGAGACAACCTGTACCGCCGTCGCCCCGGCGAGCAGCTGCTTGATCAGGCCCTCGCCGTCATGAACCCCGGTTGCCGCCACCAGATCTTTGTCAATTTGCCCGTACATCAGGGCAATCCAGCGCAGGGAATTACAGGCTTCACCAGGGCTGCTGAGCATATCGGCCGGTTTGACGAGCATCTTTTCGATGTCGATATCCGGGGTATAATACCGGCTGAACAGCACAAATCCGCCAATCTTCTTGATCCAGCTGAGTTTTTGGATGAGACCGGCGAGTGCGGCGGAATAATGGCTCATCTTCAAGGCTATGGGTATAGAAACCAGGTTCCCTACACTGTTGATGATTTCCACATATTTGTTTTCGTTATCGGCGCTGGTCAACCGAGGGTTTGACGGCAACAGAGAGACGTTCAATTCAATGGCATCGGCGCCTTGCTGCTCTACCGACTTGGCAAAGGAAACCCATTCGGCTGAGGAAACACAGTTAATACTGGCGATAATGGGAATGTCCACCGCCTTTTTAGCCTCGGCGATGAGCTTCAGGTAGGTCTCAACCTCATTGCCTCGGGTGTATTCGCGAATGTAATCAGTAGCCCCCGGGTAGTCGGCGTTGTAACTTTGCAGATTGGCAGAATATTCCGCCTGGATCTGTTCTTCAAAAAGCGATTTTAAGACGATTGCCCCGGCCTGATTGTCGGCCAGCTCTTTTATCTTGGCAACGCTATTGGTAAATCCGCAACTGCCGACGATGATCGGATTTTTCAGCTCGAGTCCTAGATATTTGGTCGAAAGATCATTCATATCGCTCGCTGTGTTCTCCATGGAAAGAGTCTGCCTGATGTTCAACACTGATGCCATTGCCCAAGATTTATGTGCCGTTTGTGCGACAAAAACAAGAGCAACCCTACGGAATGAAAATACTCAACCTAGAACCAATACAAAATTTTTATAGAAAATCAACAATATTTTTCTGATGACGGCTGAGTAATTAACCTATCTGTCTGTTATCAATCTTTTAATTATTTACAAATACTTTCTCTATAGTTTATTGGTTAACTATGGGCGGTGAATCTTGATTTGCTGGACATGTGCATATATTTCAGAATTTCGCCCAAACACGCACAAGACAAGAAATTATTAACCTCTGTTCTCCACTCGCCCATTTTGCCCTATGGAGAGGCTGATGTGCAAGGATGAAGTGAGAGCTTCCCTCAAAAATCGAAATTTGCCGGCAAGGATGAAATGAGAAGCCCTTTAACTGATGCGGAAAACGGCAAAGTCCATTATGGTCAGTCGCATTCCATAAATATTCATCTTATTCCATCTGTAACGCACAGAAGCCGGCGGAAAAGACAACCGGTCGACAATTTTCCTATTGCATTACCATGGGCGACTTTATCCATCGCTACCGAGCGATTTTGCAGATGCTTGCCGGGGCTTTCATGATCAGCTTTTCGGCAATTTTCGTAAAGCTCGCCGATGTTGCTCCTACCTGTTCGGCATTCTATAGGGTATTTTTCGGCTTCTTTTTCCTCTTTGCCATGGCGGTCTTGAAGAAAGACCTTGCCAAGCCTCCACCAGCGCAGCTTCTTCTCCTTGCCTTTTGCGGCCTTGCCTTCGCTCTTGATCTGTTTTTCTGGCATGAAAGCATCATATACATCGGACCGGGGCTCGCAACTCTGCTCGGCAACTTTCAGGTCTTTCTCCTGGCCGCCATCGCCATATTTTTTTTTGGCGAAAGGGCTCGTTTCCGTTTCCTGCTATCCTTGCCCATCGCCATCTTCGGGCTCTTTCTCATCGTCGGTCTTGATTGGCAAAGGCTCAGCAGCGATTACAAAACCGGCATATACTTAGGCCTGCTCACCGCCGTCTGCTATACCGTTTATCTCCTCGGCCTGAAAAAAGCCCAGGCTGACGGCAGTCGTTCTCCGGTTTTCTCGCTTCTGCTCGTTTGCTTCTCTTGTGCTCTTTTTCTTGGTTTGCAGATGGCACACCACGGCGATTCATTTTCTATCCCCAACCTTAAAACCCTGTTCGCCCTGATCGGCCTCGGTCTCTTCAGCCAGACCGTCGGCTGGATGCTGATTGCCGGTGCCCTGCCGAAAATTCAGACCTCCCTCGCCGGACTCATACTTCTCCTCCAGCCGTCCCTCTCGTTTCTTTGGGATGTCCTGTTCTTTAGCCGTCCCACCTCCCTGCTTAACTGGGTAGGGGTTGTTCTCGCCTTAGCCGCTATCTATATGGGTTTGACCAGCAAGACGCAGCGCAACTCTTCGTCGCCGTAACCGTTGCATTCTCCAAGTTTCGCTCTATTATATAAACTATGGTTCGTCGGTAAACAGTAACTGCTCAATATTTTGCGATGGAAATTCTATGAAAATCACCAGTTATCAAGAGTGTCCCGCCCAGCGGTTTGACAGCGAAACAGTGAAAGGCGTTACCGGCAGGGTTGTTATCGGCAAGGCAGACAGCGCCGAGAATTTTTGTATGCGGGTATTCACCGTAGCTCCCGGCGGTTTCACGCCGCGGCATGCGCATGCCTGGGAACATGAGGTTTTTGTCCATTCCGGCAAAGGCAAGGTGTATCAAAACGGCGAATGGCGGGAGGTTGCCAGCGGCACTGTGGTTTTCATTCCCGGCAATGAGGAACATCAATTTATGAATGGCGGCGGCGAGGATTTTGTCTTTATTTGCCTGATCCCCGCCGGCGTGGCCGAGCTTTAGGAGCCGTATTTTTCCACCACCAACTTCTTTATTTTTTATAGCTCAGCAAGTTATCCTTTAAGCCACCGCTTACCGGTTTGTCGCCCAGCCAGATCTTCAGGAGGGCGTCGTTGAAATCCGTACCGGGGATTGCCCCCTTCTTTTGCCCTTTAATAGTTACCACGGTGCCGGTTGCCGGGGCATAATCGAGGATAATGACATCATCCTTTATTACATCGACAAAAAGGGCATTGAACTGATTGATCCGTTCCTGCAGTTTCGCCAGGTCGCCGGCACTGTTGTTCTCCTTAAAGCCTTCATTCCACGCCTCAACCAACTTATCCTTGCCGACTTCCTTATAAAGGAAATGCATGACTATTCTCTTTTTCCCTTTGTCGCCAATCACCTCGGCGGCAACGGTCGAGGGTTTTTCCATGTACAGTTCAGCGATATAGATATCCATGAAGAATTTCGATCTGATCCCGGCACCATTGAGCTGCAGTGTCGTACCCTCCTCGGTTTGCAGGCTGTCGTTTACCATCACCCCGGCGATATCTTTGGCATATGCCGGCAAGCTGATCAATAACAAAGTAAAAAAAACAAACATTCGCATAATCTTGCTCCTTGGTCTGATATTTTTACCCCGCAAAAAATGCCCTGAAAGACGGCCCTGTTGACGGAATACGAGGATGTTGTTGACGACATATTCTACATGTTTCTGACTAGCACGTAAACGTAAACTTTTCCGACATACCGCAACCACACCGGTTTTCTCCGGCCTGCCCTGCAGCCATTATTTCCTTGCATCGGCTTACATGCTATAGTGGCGCTTGGGTGATCCCTCCGTTTCCGACAATCTTTACATTTTCATCATTACCATGGCTGATCTCATTGAAAGAGTTATTTCCGAAGCAGGCAATTTTTTTGGCGTTGCCTGTACGACTACCGCTCTCGTCGCCGAGGCCTGCAGAAGGCACGATGTTGGACCAACCGCCGCCACGGCGCTCGGCCGGGCCATGACCGGCGCTGCGCTACTCGCCGCAATTTTAAAAGATGACCAGAGTGTCCTCCTGAAATTCGAGGGCAATGGGCCGCTCGGAAAAATCATCACCGAGGCGGGATCCGCTGGATGGGTGCGCGGCTATGTTGCCCATCCGCATGCCGAGGTGCCGCTCAAAAACGGTCGTATTGACGTAGCCTCCGGGCTTGGCAGAGCCGGTTTTCTCACGGTGGTTAAAGACATCGGACAAAACAGCAAATATCCGGGAACCATCCAGCTCTACACCAGTGAGATCGGCGAGGATCTGGCCTACTATCTGGCCCAGTCGGAGCAGACACCTTCGACCATCGCCCTTGCCATTCGTCTCGGCAAAGACGGGACCATTGCTGCGACTGGGGGCTTTCTCATTCAGTCCCTGCCCCCGGCCGAGGAGCAGTTGCTGCAACGAATCGAACGAAAGATAGCGGATCTGCCGCCTCTTTCCACCCTGCTCCTTGAGGGGAGAAGCCCGGGCGACATCCTCTCCTTGCTATTTCAAGACATCCCGCACCGAAAAACCGGCAGTGGCCGCCTCTATTATCAGTGCAGCTGCAACCGCACCAAGATGCAAAATGCTCTCTTTTCCTTGGGCCAAGAAGACATACGGGACATCATAGAAAAGGAGGGAGGAGTGGAGGTCTGCTGTGAATTCTGCAGACGAACCTATCAGTTCAGTAAACCCGAGCTGGAAAATCTTTTGACACAAGGAGAACAGGATGAAAGAGTTTCGTGACAATGCCAAAAAGCTGATGGAAAAATACTGCCGGGTTTGCCCGGTTTGCAACGGTCGGGCCTGTGCCGGCGAGGTCCCCGGTATGGGTGGACTGGGCAGCGGTTCGAGTTTTATCGACAATGTTACGGCACTGGCAAACATCAAATTCAACATGCGCCTGATCCACGATGTAACCGAACCGGATACGGAGGTACGAATCCTCGGCAAGACCCTTGCTCTCCCGGTCCTTGCCGCACCGATCGGCGGAGTATCCTTTAATATGGGTGGCGGTGTTTCCGAAGATGAGTATATCCGGGCCATCGTCAATGGCTGCATGGCGAAATCGATTCTCGGCTGCACCGGCGACGGCGTGCCTGAGTTTATCCATAAAACGGGCTTTGCCGCCATTCGGGAGGCCGGTGGTCATGGCATCCCTTTCATTAAACCCTGGGAAGACGAGGAACTCTTTGCCAAGATCGAACTGGCAAAGGCCACCGGCACCGATACCATCGGCATGGACATCGATGCCGCGGGGCTTATCACTCTGCGTCGCATGGGTCGCCCGGTGTCCCCGAAACCTCTGGAAAAACTCGCCGACATCATCAGAAAATGCGGTATGAAATTCATCCTCAAAGGCATAATGACTGCAGACGAGGCGGAACTCGCCCTGTCTGCCGGTGCCGACGCCATAGTCGTCTCCAACCATGGCGGCCGGGTACTCGATCATGCCCCCGGTACGGCAACGGTACTTCCCGACATTGCCGCAAAGGTTAAAGGAAAGATTGTTCTCCTCGTTGACGGCGGGGTGCGTTCCGGTGGCGATATCCTCAAGATGCTCGCTCTTGGCGCCGATGCGGTGATGATCGGTCGGCCATTCTCGGTGGCCGCCGTCGGTGGACTGCAGGCGGGCGTTGAAAAATACATTGAGGTATTGCAGAGCGAGCTCAAGCAGGCGATGGTTCTGACGGGGACCCGATCGGCGGCCGCCGTTGATCGGCGGATACTCTTCAGCGGCCCCCGGTAACAATCCGCAGGGCGCGGGGAATACATGCTCCAAGAACGGTGTACACTGCCACCAGACCGGCAACAACGGCCAGCGGAACAAAGAGATAGATCAACAACACGGTGTATGGCCAGTTGAGGGGCAGAAACTGAAAGGCGAGTGTACGCGCTATCCCCAGAAGCGGTTCATGGGCTGCATAGACGAAAAAACTCGACCCGCTGAGCCAGAGGAGGGCGTTTTTCAAGCGCTCGCCTGCAAGAACAAATTTGCTGCCAAAAAGGATCGCCACCAGACCGACAACTATGCCGCAACGGTGCAGGCAGGGCGTGTCGTACCAAAGGACATCGGCAAGAAGAAGCGGAAAATAGGCCAACACAAACCATTTTCCGTAGCGGTCGAAGAGAAACAGGCTTTTCCCCTTCATGGCCAGATAACCGCCGAGAGAGAAGAACAGCACCCCGGCCGCATCCGGGGTATAGATCGGCCAATTGACGGTTATCCAGAGAAAAAATACCCCGCCTAAAAATGGCAAGGCAAGGTATCGCAGGAGTAAAATTATCAAGGGACTAAGAAGCATCAGGAGCATAAGATCGCGAATAAACCAGAAATGGTAGGCCACCGGTGCCCAGGTAAAGCCGAACACGGCATTGGTCAGTTGGTAGGCGGGTAAATCGGCCACCACTGGGACACCGGCAAAATAGTCCTTGACGACCGGAAGAGACTGGCCGACAAAGCGGATGGCTACTGCCAGAACCGTCCAGAAAAGGAAGGGCAGCAGCAGGGTTTTCGCTCTGGCGGCGAGCTTTTGCCCAAACCCTTTCCAGGACCAGGTGAAGTCAAGGAAGAAAAAATATCCGGACATGAGAAAAAACAGCGGCACAGCTATCCTGGCAAGTCCTTGCGACAGAAGAATTCTGACAAAATCGGTGAGATAATTGATCTTCTCAGGGCCGAGGGTCACACCCCCATGGTCGATGTTGACCGAGAAGGAATGGATATAAGCAACGCCAAGGATAAGAGGGAAGTTGAGAAGTCTGAGGCGAATAGATTCTTCGGCTGTTAATGCTCGCATGATTTTGCAAAAATGAGGGGAATTGACGACAACGTTTCCGACATTTTACCATGGATTACCGAGACAGCAATCAATACCGAACAGGGAGGAGTGTGCAGACATATTAAAAAAGACTTGCGTAATTGAATGCCTGAGGTATAGACTTTTCTTAACCGTAACCATAAGATGTCGTTACAAAACACTCTATTTTATGCAATTCGAGTGATTGTCTTTCAGAGTTGTCATCGATCATCTTTTTCATGCAATGTCGATCAGCCTGGACAAAGATTAAGTAATCTAGGCTTGAAACCGTGGGAATCCATTGTTTTCACGATAATTCAACATTATGGAGGGATTATGGCACAAGAAAACATGCAGCATAAAGCAGGAGAAGGAGGGGGCTGGATCAGCGAAGATTGGCTGGCGCTTATCCTTGGCCTTGTCATTTTCGCTTTAAGCCTGGGCTCCTTCCAGGGCAAAGATATCCTTGGCTGGGGATCGAAAACCAATGTCTGGATCGATCCCAGCAAAGCAATCACTGTCATATCTCCCCAATATCAGGGAGTTAAAGGGGAAATCACCAAGATCGATGGCCAGAAACTGACGTTGAAAGACAAAGATGGCAAGGAATCGTCAATTACGGTGGATGGTGATGTCTCCAAGCTGCAGGTCGGGCAACAGTATGAAAAGCAGGGTCTGCCCTGGACGATGTCGTTGTTTTTCACCTATCTTTTTGCTCTGCTTGTTATGTCTCTGGGAGCGATTGCCCTGCGGGCAAACCTGGTGAAATTCTTGATTGGCTTCACCCTGGCCTTCTGGCTGAGTTATCTCTGTTGGTTCATGGGAAGTTTTGCTTACATCGCCGCCACCAAGGACCAGGTGATCAAATTCGGTATCCCATGGTCCCTGAGCATGAGCGGTGAATTCGGTTTCATCTTTGCCCTGATTCTCGGCCTCATTATCGGCAATTTCTTCCCCGGCCTGGCCAATTTGATGAAAGAGGCGGCCCGGCCAGAGCTGTATATCAAAACCGGGATCGTGATCATGGGCGCGGGGCTCGGCATCAAGGCCGCCGAGTCCTTCGGTCTGGCCTCAAACATCATGTTCCGGGGGTTTTGCGCCATTGTCGAGGCCTACCTTATTTATTGGGCTGTGGTCTATTATATCTCCCGCAAATATTTTAAATTCAGTCGTGAATGGTCGGCCCCTCTGGCCTCCGGCATCTCCATCTGCGGCGTTTCCGCCTCCATCGCCACCGGTGGAGCCATCCGTGCCCGGCCTATCGTACCGATCATGGTTTCTTCCCTAGTTGTTATCTTCGTCGCCGTGGAGATGGTGATTCTGCCCCTGTTGGCCAAATATTTCCTGTGGACTGAACCTCTGGTGGCCGGTGCCTGGATGGGTCTGGCGGTCAAATCCGATGGTGGCGCCATAGCCAGCGGCGCCATCACCGACGCCCTGATCCGTGCCCAGGCGCTGGACGTGGCGGGCATCAACTACGCTGAGGGCTGGGTCACCATGACCGCCACCACGGTCAAGATGTTTATCGATATTTTCATCGGCGTCTGGGCCTTTATCCTCGCCTATATCTGGTGCGCCAAGATCGATGTCAAACCTGGCCAGAAGGTTGATGCCATGGAGATCTGGCATCGTTTTCCCAAATTCGTCATCGGGTACGTGCTGACCTTTGTTATTCTCGTGGTCATGTGTTGGCCGTCTGCCAAAGTCATGGGTCCGGCCGAGAAGGAGTCGGCCGAACTGAAGGCCTCGGCCATTTCCATCGAAACCAAGCTGAAGGCGACCACCGACGCCACGGTTGTCGCCGGCCTCAAGACCGAGTCGGAGAGCGTCAAGGGTAAGCAAAAGGCTGTCAACGAAAAAATGAAGGAACCGAGGAGCTTCCTCAGCAAGGCCAAAGCCTCGGCCGGCCAGGGAGATACCTTCAGGGGTCTCTTCTTCCTCCTCTGCTTCTTTACCATCGGCCTGGTGTCCAATTTCAAGAAACTGATGGAGGAGGGGCTTGGAAAGCTGGCTGCGGTCTACTGTATCAGTCTGTTCGGTTTCATTATCTGGGTCGGCCTTTTCATTTCATGGCTTTTTTTCCATGGCGTCAAGCCGCCAACAATTTAAGGAGACATAAACATGGAACAGCACCAGCAGCCAAAACTGGCTGAGGAAATGAAAAAAATGGAGTACGAACCCATGCTGCCGATCGAATTGTCGTTGGTCCGATGGAGTATCGGGATCGGTGTCGGTTCGCTTTTCTTCCTGTACTATTTGAGCCAGTGGCTCTTCCCGGGAGGGCATTGATGTAACAGCTTTATGAGGCCGATATTCGCATAAGGGCAAGGGCCTCACGGTACTGTTCGAGGCGTTGTTCCCATTGGGGCAACGCCTCGAAGTCGTCATGCCACTCGGCAAGTTCCCGAGCGTCAATAGCCAGGTTTCCTTCGGCAACCGCCTTTCTAGCCTGCGGCAAATCCATAGCAAAGCGCTGCCGACGCTCGGTAAGTTTCGTTTGTGTCTGTTGTATCACTCTTTTGCAAACATTGATCTCACGAGCAAGGGAAATCTCATATTCATCGGTATGCATCGCCTTTTCTCCTGTACGCAAACGAAAAAGGTCTTTCGCCATTTAACTCTTTCGCATCCATTTCTGCCCTTTACATACACTTTTGTTACTTTTTCGTCTCGGGAAAAAAGTATCTGCATTTTTTGTCGTGGACAGCAGCAGGCACTTGCGTCTTCTGTCCTTGCCATTTCCCCTTGGGCCGCGATGCTTTTTATGGTATTGCTGATATGATATCTGGTACGAAATCCTACGGATTTTCCAAACAACCGGAAGATCTCCCTCTTCTTTCCACTTCAAGCCCAATGATCATGCTTAATAAAACAATGCTCCGCCTCCTGATAGGAATGGTTTTCTTGCCGTCTCTCGCCTTGGCTGCGCCAAGTTCCGAAACACAACAGGAAGCCACCGGAATAAGCCCGGAAACTCCCGCTCCGACAAGGTTCGTGGCAAGAGGCTCGGAAATTATTGACCGCAAGCGCTCGGTTCCGGTCTTTTTCCGCGGCATCGGATACTCACCCTATCTGTCGAACGAAACCCCGCTGGGCGGCGATCCGCCGGGTGACGACGACCGGTATCAGGAGCATCTCGGGCTTATGCAGGCCATGGGTGTCGACTATTTGCATGTCTTTCCCATGAAAATGCCGCCGAAATTCTTTACTGCTCTCGATAAAACCGAGATGATGTATGGCCAGGATATCTGGATCTGGGCCTACGAAGAGGATTTTCTTGCCGAGAAATTTCTTGCCAAGACCATGGAAGATATCAAAGTAGCCATCGATCATGTGTATAAAGTCGGTCGTCCCGATCGGCTGGTACTGTTCAGCATCGGCGATGAACTGCAGGCCGATTCGGTGGTCCGAACCGATAGCCGCCACCCCGAGGTCCGCAATTTCAAGGGTAAACACCTTGAAGTAACGAACCGGACGCCAACGGAAATCGCCCTGGCCCGCCTGATCGACGGGGCCATGGACTACGAGTTGAACCAATATGGCCAGCGGCATCTCTACTGTCATACCAGTTGGACTCATATCGGCCCGATAACCGACCGACCGGATATTGAAGTCCCAAAAGAAGACGCCATCAATCCTAACTTAGGTGATCTGGTGTGCCTCAACATCTACACCTACGCCAAGGGCGTGCGCACTTCGCCGCCCGGTTCGGTCACCGGGACTTCCTACCAGGGATATCTGGAGGAACTGGCGGCTCAATCGACAAAACCGATTTTTGTCACCCAGGTCGGTCTGTCCACCTCGCCCTTTGAGCCGAAGTCGAGGGCGCCCGGGTTCGGCGGCCATAAAGTTGCGGATGTGCCGCAGGACTTTACCGCCGTCTGGCAGGATCTTCGTACCGCTAAAGGCCACGAAAAATTTTGCGGAATCTCCTTTTTTGAACTGCAGGACGAGTGGTGGAAGAGCGGCGATGTTCCGGATGACGAAAAAACTCATGATCTGGGAGATCCGGAAGAATGTTTTGGCCTCTTCGAGGTTGGGGCCGATCGCCATCTGGTGCCGAAAGGAAAAATTCCCGAGACGCTCGGAAAACTCTATAAGATGCCGTAATAAACCCCTTTGTGAGGTGGAATATCTCTATGAAATTCTTGCTTCTCTTCCTTTTTTTCGTCGTGCCCGTTTCTGTCCAGGCGCAAAATGTGCCCATGTTCCTTGCCGGTATAAAGCTCGGAGCGGATGTCTCCACAGTCAACCGTGACTGTAACCTCTCTACCGACATTCCACTGGCTGACGAGCGTCATTTGAATGAGATTAATCTTGTGCCGGAATTCGTCCCGGGTATCAAGAGCGGTACCGTTGCTTATGCCAACTGCGCACAAAAAGGGGCAATCGTCCGCATCAAATTGAAATTCGACAATTCCTCACGTTCTTTTTTCGACGATCTGCTGAACCGCTACACAAAAAAAATGGGCAAGCCCGAAAAGTGGCGGGGGAATCCCTTCCAAACAGTCATCTCCTGGAAATGGAGCTTTAAAAACGACATCGGACAAAGAATCAATCTTGAATTAACGCACAGCAACGACGAAGATTACAAGATAGGGAATTTCGCCAAATTGACTTTGCGCTCCCTCTGGGAAGCGGAAGCCGCATGTTATCAACAGACGCTTGGGCCTTCTGAGGAAGGTGCATCGACACCGACACCGACAGACAAGCTGGATTACAGGCAACTCATTCCGAATTGAAGGCTCACCCCCAAGAGGATTTGGTATCCGAGAGCGTTTCAGAGTTGCGAAAGGCGCATAATAGCCATGTTGGCGATGGTCAACCCGAAAATTCCGGTAATGGTCGGCAGGCTGCCCAGAACATTGCGTTTTCTCCCCCGGTCGGCATAGGGGCTGGTGTCGATCCCATCATCTTCCTCCGGCAACTGGTAATCAAAATCAATTTTTTCAACCGAGTAAACGCAGGAGATGCCCTTGCCGACGCCCCGTTTGCGCAGCCGTTTGCGCAGATGCCTGGCGAGCGGGCAGTTGGAGGTGGCGAAAAGATCTCCGGAACGGATCAGTGTCGGGTCGGTGCGCAGGGCGGCACCCATGGAACTGATAATTGGGATCTGGCTGAAATAGGCGCCATGCAGCAGCTGGGTTTTTGGGTTAAGTGAGTCGATGGCGTCGATGAGGAGATCAGGTCTCGGCGCGAGGATCTGATCCAGGGTCTCCTCGCCGGCAAAGAGCTGCAGGGCCTCGACCCGGCACTCTGAATTGATCGCCAGAATCCTCTCCTGAGCAACCTCCGCCTTGGCTCTGCCCAGGGTGCTTTCCAGGGCGAGGAGTTGGCGGTTGAGATTGCTCGGCTGGATGGTATCGTAATCGACGATGCGCAGGTGCCTGATCCCGGCCCGCACCAGTCCTTCGATTACATAGCCGCCAACGGCACCAAGGCCGACCACCGTTACCATCCGCGACTGAAGGAGGGCAAAGCGTTCTTCGCCGAGCAGTCGCCGGGTTCGAATAAATCTGTCCATTTGTGTATGATCTCAGGTTAGTGCCGTTGAAAAAGAAAATTCCCTTGCCAAGGCCGGCGAGGCCATGGTAGAAGTGCTCCCCCCGCAGGCAGTTAACAGTTTCCCCAAGACCATACCATTTTCGTCAAGACAGCACATCATGTTGCAGCTCCCAAGGCAGGATGCCGATCTCGAAAATACCGGCACCTGGGCGAAATATACTCCGAAACTGTGTCACCACTGCGCTGCTTCCTGTTGCAGTCTGCCGGTTGAGGTGCAGGCCGGGGATCTGGTTCGTATGGGTCTGATCGATGAGTTTTCCTTGCAGGAAGACCCGAAATATATCGCCAGAAGATTGATAAAAGAGCGGCTGGTAGAACATTTTCATGCCCGCACGGCCACCTTTACCCTGGCCAGACGCGCGAGCGGCGACTGCATCTATCTCGACAGCCAGACCAGGAGATGCAGCATATATACCAACCGTCCCGACACCTGTCGCAACCATCCTGGGATAGGGCCACGTTCAGGCTACTGCGCCTTCAGGAAAAATCCTCACAATTCTATTTCGTTGTAAGGGTGCGTGTTACACTCCCTACAACAGCACCTGCCTCTTCGGTCGGATATAATAGCGAAAGTACCCCACCAAATTGCTGCCGATAAAGATCGCCTCCATCAGCACCGCAGCAGGCGAGCCGGCAAGATAATTGTGGATGATCCACAGGCTCGTGCCGACGAGCATCAACTGTCGCAGCTGTTTATCCTCCTTGCAGAAAGAGGCAGCGGTGCCGAAGCAGCCGCCGGCGCAGGCGAGGATGCTGAGTAGGCCTTCATAGGAGAGGGCGGCGATGGCAATCGTCGCGAAGACAAAGAATCCCATCACCCTTTTGGAGGTGGAAAACAGCGAGGTGGTGAATCTGATCGCCGCGAGAAGCCCAAGGCAAGCCGCGGTCCAGTGGTCGAGGAGCATGAAGTGGATGGAAATCAGAGTGCAGGAGACCAGCAGGCAAGCCACTATCTTCTTTCGTTCCTTGAATTGAAAGGAGAGAATGTCGAAGAAGATGGCAATCCCGATAAGGATCTGGGAAATAAAAAAATGGGACATCGGTGAAATGGCTCGGATGAAGGGTGGAAGCGGTCAGGGACGAATCCTGTCAAATATACCGTGTTGTTACGAGGTCGTCCATCTCAATGTAGAAAATACTATGGGAGGGTTTCAAGCTGGTTTTCATTATAGTAACAATCTCTGATCGATGCCATGGCAGTTTCGCCACGGGCAACGGTTTCAGCCAGTTTCCAGGTGCCGAGAGAAAAAACCTGTCGCAAAGGCTGCTCGACGTTGAGAAATCGGTTAAATGCTTCTTGCAACTGTTCATCCCAGCGGTCGCTGAAGCGAAGCAGGTCATCCGGGTAGACGGTCGTCCGGTCGCTGCCTTCGCAATCGACGGTAAAGGGGGCAATGATATTGAATACCCCGTAATCATTGGTTAATTCCTCTCCAGGTTCAATATCTCTGATGGCAATCTCAAATTTGTAGGGCGTAAGGCAGCAGTTTGGAAAAAAACTGTGGTTGATAAACCTTTCATTGTCCCAGCAAAAAATCAGGTGGCCTTTATTATTGCGATAAGAATAGGTGAGGATGGCCTCCTGGCACGGCAGGGACATCTGCTCCAGCCGGTCCATGGGGATCTCCCGATCGAGGTCATCGAAAACCCAGGTGACGGTGCCTTGCGGGATTTTTTCCGTGGCCACCACCCCGTTGCCTTTGCTGTCGTTAATGAAGACTACCTTTGTGCAGGGAATGATCATTGTATATGTTTTTTCATGAGAATTGCGTGGCCGCCGTCCTCATAGTAGCCAAGGCGAAAGCCATACTGGACAAAGCCATGTTTTTTATAGAGATTAATGGCCGCCGTGTTGCCGTCGCCGACCTCCAGGGTGAGCATCCGGCAACATGAATTTACAGCTATGCTTTCGAGAACTTCAAGTAATTTTCCGGCGATGCCCAGGTTTCTCGCGGTGGGGACGATGCCGAATGAATAAATACGCATCTTGCGGCTGTTTTTTCGGCTGAGCAAAACGGCATAGCCAAGAATATCCGTGCTCTCTTCCTGTCTGGCAACGATGACATGGGCGTGTTGTATCAGGTAGCGCAGACTTTTCTTCGAACAGCGGTCGGTCTGGAAGAGGTCGATTTCCAATGCCGCCAGTTGATCCACATCGGCCTTGATGGCCGGAGCAAAAAATGTTTTGGCCCTCATCACTTGTGCTGTCTGCTGTTCAACCGGTTGATGAATTCCCTGAGGATGATCCGGTACAGCTCATTGCCCATGATTTTGTCCTCGACTCCGTGCTCAAGAGAGGGGTTGTCGTTGATCTCGATGATGATCGGTTGTTCGCCGACCATTTTGATGTCCACCCCGTACAAACCTTTGCCGATGAGCGAAGTGGCCTTAATCGCCAGTTTTCGCACCTTGGCGGGGACGCTGTTGAGGGGGATGGTTTCATAGGCGCCGGCGCGGGGGATGCCGTTTGCCCGGTGTTGGATTATCTGCCAGTGGCCGCGGGCCATGTAGTATTTGCAGCCATAAATACATTCGCCGCCGAGAATGCCGATACGCCAGTCAAAATCGGTCGGCAGGAATTCCTGAACGAGAAGAATGGAAGAACGGAAGAAGAGTTCGGCAATAGTTTTTTCATATTCCTCCTGGTTGGTGACCTTGGTGACCCCGATGGAAAAGGAGCCGTCGGGAACTTTCACCACCATGGCTGTGCCAAGGGCTTGGCTCAACTCCTCATAGCCGGCGGGATTGGTCTTGAAGACCAGCCGTGAATGCGGGCAGGGGATCTTCTCCCGGTCGAGGAGTTCTTTCAGGTAGACCTTGTTGGTGCAGAGGATGATCGAGGTCGGATCGTCGATAACCACCATGTCGGCCTGTTGGGCTTTTTTCGCCAGCTGGTAGGTTATGTGGTTGACCGCCGTGGTCTGCCGGATGAAAAGGGCGTCGAACTCCATCAGTCGGGAGGAATCGTCGGCAGTGATCAGTTCGGCGTTGATATTCATTTTTTTCGCCTCGGAGACGAAAAGATGGAGCGCCGAGGCGTTGCTGCAGGGGATTTTTTCCTTGGGGTCGTGGAGAATAGCCAGGTCGTAGCCGAAGGATTTTCGGCTTTTCGGGTAGCGCCAGATTTTTTTATTGAACCGGTCGATGGCATTGGCAAAAAGCGTCTGCTGGGCATCGTCCAGTTCGTTGAGTGCCATGGTCCGGAAATGTTCCAGCTGGGTGAACTTACTGTCGGAGAAGGTGGCCTTCAACATGGGGAAGGGAAATTGGTCGAAGATGAATTTCGCGAGACGCTTGAGCGACCCTTCTTCGCAATCGCCGAAAAAGATATCGATGGTGCAGGGCGAGTTGTTGCCATTCAAAACGGCGAATCCGCTGACCCATGAATGGCAGGTTTTTTTTAACAAACCCTGAAGCTTGATGGTCCTGTCACAGTCCAGACTGTTGATGGCATCGACGGAGGGAATGACTTTGTGCTTGCGCGCCTGAGCAAGTAAAGAGCAGTAGTATCCTTCGGAATTGTAGCTAAGATCACTGCATAAATTGATGATCAGAAATTCCTCTCGGCTCAACTGTTCATTTCGCAGGTATTCCCCGGCGGTGATGATACTGTCGGTTTCATAGTAGGGTTTCCAGTCGGAAACGCTATCCAATATAATCAGGGTTGTTTGCATGGTGAAACCTTGGATTGCCGACCGCATCGTTTTGGGCGGTTGGCATGGAGTTGTTCTTTCAACGCGTGGTTTGCATTTTCCCAATACAACGGCTTAGCCGCGGGCTCGCTCTTTTATCGGGATATAGCAATAGGATTTGGGTCCGATATAGTCGGCGCGCGGGCGGATAAGTTTGTTGTTGCCCCACTGTTCAAGGATATGTGAGGTCCAGCCGACGGTCCGGCTGATTGCAAAAATAGGGGTGAACAGCTCCGTCGGCAGGCCAATGGCATGGTACAGCGAGGCGGTGTAGAGATCGACATTGGGGAATACCTTGGTACGTTCGACAACGACCTTTTCAATTTCCCGGGTGATCTCGAAATAGCTGCTGTCACCGGCTTTTTCAGCTAATGTTTTGGCGTAGTTGCGCAACAGATCAACACGGGGATCCTCACAGCGGTAGACGCGGTGGCCGAATCCGGGGATTTTTTCCTTGTTCGCCAGTTTGTTCTCAATATAGGCGCGGGCTTTTCCGGGTTCGCCGATTTCCTGCAGCATGAGCATGACCTCCATATTGGCACCGCCGTGCAGCGGGCCTTTCAGGGTTCCGATCGCCGATGTTACCGAGGAATAGATGTCGGCCATGGTCGAGGCGGTAACCCGGGCGGAAAAGGTCGAGGCATTGAGTTCGTGGTCGGCATGCAGGATTAAAGCGGCATCAAAGGCCTTTTCGGCCATCGTATCCGGTTCCTTGCCGAACAGGGTGTAGAGAAAATTAAAGGCTATGCCGTGGCCGGGAATCGGCTTCAAGGGCTCCTTGCCTTCGCGCAGCCGTTGGTGGGCGGCAATGAGCAGAGGAATGCGCAGGGCAAGGCGCTGTGCTTTGCGCAGACTGGCGTCAAGCCCGGTGTTGCCGCTGTCCGGGTCCCAGTGGCCAAGGGAGGAAACGGCGGTGCGGATAACCTCCATCGGGGTGGCGGCTTTCGGGAACATGCGCAGGATCATGACGGTTTCTACCGGCAGGGCCATGGAACCGGTGAAGCCGGCGAGAAAGGCCTTGAATTCGGTCGGCCGCGGCAATGCCCCGTACCAGAGCAGGTAGGCAACTTCTTCAAAGGTTGACTGTCTGGCGAGTTCGATCGCATCGTAGCCGCGATAGACCAGGCGGCCTTCATCGCCATCGATATAACAGATCTCGGATTCACAGATGGTAATATCGGCAAGCCCGAGACCAACATTTTGTGATGGGGGCTCCTTTTCCGCAGCGTTTGACATGCTAATACCTCCAGATATGCTTAAAAAAACGGTTGGCAAATAAACGCTGTGATTATAGCACAGACAGTGTCATTGGTGGGTTTTTTTTATCGTGTTGAAAATTCTAATGGTATTTTGCAGGTGGACGCCTTTTCACCGTGTCCTTGCCTGATTTTTAAAGGCAGAGAATTGCCCTTCTCGCCGATTGTGTGTATGATATAGCTAAACATTACACATGGAGGAGCATATGCGCACCAATATTGCTATAGACGATGCATTGATGGCGGAAGCAATTATCCTTTCTGGAAATAAGACAAAAAAAGAAACAGTTGAACAGGCTTTGCGGTTAATGATTCAGATATTACGGCAAACATCGATACGGGCATACCGAGGGAAATTATCCTGGGAAGGTGATCTGGAGAGCATGAGGAAAGATCGATGATTGTCGTCGACACATCGGCTTGGATCGATTATTTGCACGGGGTGGGTGCCGCGCATACCGACCGGCTTGACCGCGATTTGCAAAGCAGGCGAATAATTATCGGTGACTTGATAATAGCCGAACTGTTGCAGGGCGTTAAAAGAGAGAAGGAATACCGGATAGTCAGGCAAATGATTGATAATTTAGAATACCGTGACTTTGTCGGCAAGGAAATTGCCATAAAAACCGCTGAAAACTACCGATTTCTGAGGTCAAAAGGTGTTACGGTAAGAAAAACCATTGATGTGATCATCGCAACCTTTTGTATAGAAAACAATTTCTCATTAATCCATAATGATCGTGATTTTGACGCGCTGGAGGAGCATCTTGGCTTATCAGTCAGAAGATAATTCCTTGTCCGTCACAATACTTCGTCCCATTTCCCTCTTCGACCGCCGCTTCAACCACTGCTGCAGCTGTTCCATATAGATATAAAAGACCGGGGTGACGTACAAGGTCAAAGTCTGACTAAACAGCAGGCCGCCGACCACCGCCAAGCCCAGCGGTCGCCTCGATTCCGCGCCGGCCCCGTAACCGAGGGCGATCGGCAGACCGGCCATCAGCGCCGCCATGGTGGTCATCATGATCGGTCGGAAACGGATGATGCAGGCCTCGTGGATGGCGTCGTGCGGGCTTTTCCCCTGCTGTTGGGCGACCACTGCAAAGTCGATCATCATGATGCCGTTTTTCTTGACGAGACCGATGAGCATGATGATGCCGACAAAGGCATAAATCGACAGTTCGGTGCCAAACAGCAATAATGTCAACACCGCTCCAAACCCGGCAAAGGGCAGGGCAGTCAGGATGGTGAGTGGATGGATGAAGCTTTCGTAAAGTATGCCGAGGACGATATAGATAACGATGATGGCAAGGGCCAAAAGCCATCCCATGCTCGCCTGGGCGTCCTGGAATTGCTGGGCATTGCCCTGGAAGGAGGCGGTGATTCCATTGGGTAGAACGGAGGCATTCAGCTTTTCCAGATCATCAAGAACATCACCAAGGGCAATGCCCTCCTTGATGTTAAAGGACAGTGTTACCGACGGTAATTGGCCGGTATGATTTATAGACAGCGGCCCGACTCCCTCTCGCAGTGTTGCTACCGAGGTAATGGGGACGAGTTTGCCCTGGTTTGAGCGGATATTGAGTTTATTCAGCACCGAAGCATCGGTTCGATAGCGCGGCAGATATTCCATGATGACGTCATACTGGTCGTTGGCACTGTTGATGGTCGAAACGACGCGGGTACCATAGGCGTTGTACAGGGTATCCTCGATCTGTCGTGGTGAGATACCTAGAAGCAAGGCTCGGTCACGGTCGATTTCGACATTCAATTCGGGGTTTTCCAGTTGCAGATCACTTGAAACATCGAGAAGATTGGATTTTCCCCGCATTGCCTGTTCGAGTTTTTTTGCTCCGGCATAGAGCTGATCAATATCGAGCCCTTGCAGGGTTAGCTGATAGAGACTGCGGACTCGTCGGCCACCGACATTGATCGGCGGTCGGTTGATGGGCATGGCCCTGATTCCCGGTACCGAGTTGAGTTTCGGCCGGAGGATCTGAATTATCTGGTCGACATTGAGTTTTCTCTGGGCCCTGGGTTTGAGCACCACGAGCATAAAGGACGAGGTGTCGATGTCTACCAGAAAGCGATCAACATTCGGGTCTTTTTGGAGTATCTCAGCGAGCTGCATCGAGTGGTCGACCAGCGAAGGCCAGGATATGTCCTGTGCCGTTTCGGTGGAAATCATTATCATGTCGCGGTCTTCCGCCGGGATGAAACCTTTTGGCACGATAGTGAAGAGATAAACCGTGGCGGCAAGCACGACAAAGGAGAGCAACAAGGTTGAAAGACGATGGTGGAGGACAAAGAGCAGGCTTTTGTCATAGAGGTCGACCAAGGCCTGGTACATTGCCTCGCTGGCTTTATATATCCGTCCATGATGGAGGCGATCCGGTTCGCGCAGGAAGCGGCTGCCGAGCATCGGCGTAAGGGTAAGACTAATAATGCCGCTGACCAGGACTGCCACGCCGATAGTGACCGCAAACTCGCGAAATAAACGGCCCATCATGCCGCCGAGGAAAAACAGGGGAATGAATATCGCCACCAGGGAAAAGGTCATGGAGATGATGGTGAATCCGACCTCTTTCGCCCCATCGAGAGCAGCCTGCATACGGCTTTTACCCATTTCCATATGGCGGACGATATTTTCCAGCATAACGATGGAGTCATCGACCACGAAACCGACCGAAAGGGTGAGTGCCATAAGCGACATATTGTCGAGACTGTAGCCGAGTGTGTACATGACCGCAAAGGTGCCGACAATCGACATTGGTAGCGACAGGCTGGGAATAGCCGTAGCCGATATATTACGGATGAAAAGGAAGATGACCATGACCACCAGAACAAGAGTGAGAATCATGGTGAAGCGGATATCGTCGACCGAGGCTTTGATAGGCAGGCTTCCGTCGCGGAGTACCGTCAACTTTGCCGAAGCCGGAAGGTTTTGTGCGAGGTTTGGCAGAATCGATTTCACCGCGTCGGCTACCGCCAAGGTATTCATGCCGGGTTGCTTGTAGACCGCGAGAAAGATCGATTGAGCCTTGGTCGTATTGGTGAAAAACCAGGCGGCCGACTGGTCGTTATCGATACTGTCGATGACTGTGGCGACCTCCGACAGCCGAACCGGTCGGCCATTGCGAACCGCCACGACGATATCGCGATAGGCCTTCGCCTCGGACAGTTTGCCATTATCCTGGAGGGTGAGTTTGCGCTGGGTGTTATTCAGCTGACCCATGGGTCGATTGGTGTTCTGGGCATCGACGGCGGTGGCGACTTCGCCGGCGTCGATGCCCATAGCCTGTAGAGCGATCGGATCGAGCTGAATGCGTACCGCATATTTCTGCGAACCACGCACCTGCACTTGAGCTACGCCGAGGATGGTCGACAGACGCTGGCTCATGGTCTGGCCGTATTTATCGAGTTCGGACAGCGGCAGTGTCGGACTTGATAATGAAATGTAAAGTATTGGAATGTCGGCAGGATTTGTTTTGCGGAAAGAAGGTGGCGTAGTCATCCCGTCCGGTAGCTTACGGGCAGCCGAGCTGAGAGCGGACTGTACATCCTGGGCAGCTGAGTCGATGTTTCGATCAAGCGAGAACTGCAGGGTAATCTGGGTGCGGCCGGAGGTGCTGACCGAACTCATCGAGTCGATACCGGCAATGCTTGAGAACTCCTTTTCAAGGACGGTGGCGACCGATGAGGCCATAGTATTAGGGCTTGCCCCGGTCAGCGTGGCGGTGACGTTGATGGTCGGATAGTCGACATTGGGCAGATCGCTTACCGGCAGGAGTTTGTAGGCGATGAGACCGAAGAGGAGAATCGTCAGCATCATCAGGACGGTCATGACCGGCCGACGAATGAAGATGTCGGACAGAGAGATCATGGCATGCTCCGGGGTTTTTCACCGGTCGGTTCTGTCGACTGCGCTGCTTTGTCGGCAGATGGCTTGCCGCGCTCCTCAACTTTGGTTCCGTTGTTGAGCTGGAGCTGTCCGTCGGTCACCACCCGCTCGCCAGGTACAAGACCGGATTCGATAACCGTTTCGTCGCCGACCAGCACACCTGCGGTGATATTCCGATCCTCGACGGTAAAGTCGTCTTTTATAACAAATACATGGGCGCCGTTTTGGCCTATCTGAACTGCCGTGCTCGGAACGACAGTAACATCCGGGCGTGAGGTCAGTATCAGGTGGACGGGCACGAATTGTCCGGGCCAGAGGTTTTTATCTTTGTTGGCAAACTCCGCTTTCAGGCGAAGGGTACCGGTAGCCTGATCGATGGTGTTGTCGAGGAAGGCAAAGGTGCCGGTAACCGCAGCCCCGTCTTGACCGTCGAGTAAGACTCGCAGTGTGCCGCTCTCCCGATATTTTTTAATGTCGGCAAAATGTTTGCCGGGGACGGTGAAGGAGACCTTGATCGGCGAGACCTGGTTGATGGTCACCATTGCCGTGTCGGCATTGGCCTTGATCTGGTTGCCCTCGGCAACCGGCAGCTCCCCGGTGCGACCGTCGATGGGGGAGAAAATGGTGCAGAATTCCAGCTGCAGTCGGGCGGTTTCGACCGCCGCCTCATCCGCCTTGATGGTGGCGGCAAGGGTCGCTACCTTGGTTTCCGACTGCTCTGCCTGTTCGGTTGAGACATAGCCCTTTTTGGCGGCATTGGCGTAACGTTCGAGTTCCTTCTTGGCATTGTCGAGCTGGGCTCTGTCGCGGATCAGGGCGCCTTGCGCCTGGTCGAGCATGGCGGTAAAGGGGCGCGGATCAAGGGAGAAGAGGCGGTCGCCCTTTTTGACATCGTCGCCTTCCTTGAAGTGGATAGTTTGCAGGGTTCCGGTAATCTGCGACTTGACCGCCACGGTGGCATAGGGTTCGACCGTGCCGATGGCCTGGAGGTCGACGGGAACCGTCTTTTTGCCGCTTATGCCGATGAGCACCGGAACGGCACGTTTTTGCGGTAGATTCTCGGCCTTTGCCTTGCTGCTGCCATTGTCGGAGCATCCGCCGAAGGCAAGGAGGAGAAGGAGGATGAGAACCGGCCATACTTGTAAGGGGACAAGTGTTGCCCCGGTCTTTGTCAAAGTGGAGGACATCATGTTGGTTTATTTTCCGTTGGAATGTTGTGGATATCCGGGAGGGTGCTTGGTTCAGCCGGGGGCGCTGCGGCACTTCTTGCCTCGTTCTGCCAGCCGCCGCCAAGGGCCTTGAAGATGGCCACGAGAGAAAGGGTGAGACGTTGTTCACTGAGGGCTTTCTGGTCCTGCGACTGGAACAGGGCGCGTTCACTCTGCAGGACATTGAGGAAATCGGAGAGACCCGCTTCATAGAGGCCATTGGCGATCAACACCGCCTTCTCGCCGGAAAGGACAGCCTCTTCAAGGATGCGGAGAGTTTCCTGCTCTTGCGAAAAGGTGACGAGGGCTGTTTCTACTTCGCCAAGGGCAGTCAGCACTGCGCTTTGATAATCGGCGAGAACTTGGTCTCGCCGGGCATTGCGCACCTCGATTGCGGCGCGGATCTTACCCCGGTCGAAAAGCGACAGGGAGATTGTCGGTCCCATCGACCAGTAGCGGCTGCCGCTGGTGACGAGGTCGGAAAGACTGTTGCTTTGCAGTCCCAGCAGGCCGGCCAGAGAAAATTTGGGGAAAAGATCGGCGGTGGCAACTCCGATGTCGGCGGTGGCGGCTGCCAGCCTGCGTTCAGCGGCGCGGATATCGGGGCGCTGCCGAAGCAGGTCGGATGGCAGGTTTATCGGTATCTGTGGTGGAATGGTAAGACCGCGGCCTTCCCCTGACAACCGGGCGATGAGGCTGGCCGGGGCCTGGCCGAGGAGAATGGCCAGTTGGTGCATGTCCTGCTTGATCGATCTTTCGAGCGGCGGCAGTGCCGCCTTGGTGAGTGCCAGCTGGGTTTTGGCGTTCATCAGATCGAGTTCGTTGCCGAGACCCATCTGGAAACGGCCTTGAACCAAGGATACGGTTTTTTCCTGGGTGGTGATATTATTGCGGGTCGTAGCCAGCCGCCCTTGGTTGCCTCGCAGGTCCAGGTAATTACTCGCCACTTCGGCCTGCAGAGAGACCGATACGGCGCGCATTTCCTCGTGGCTGGCGGCAAGCGACGCTTCGGCGGATTCGCCGGCCCTTTGCAGACCGCCGAAGATGTCAAGTTCCCACCTGGCATCGAAGCCGATCTGAAAGAGGTCCTGGGTGACGCCCTTTGAGGAGGTGTTGTCGCTGGTCCTGGAGGTGCCGGCACTGGTTGCAGCACCGAGGGAACCGTTTGCCGCGGCGATTATTCGTTGAGCCCTGGCTTCGCGGATTCTCGCCTCAGCCTTTTGCAGGCTGCGATTAGCGGCAGCGGCTTCGGCTACCAGGGAGTCGAGGAGCGGGTCTTGGAACAGGGTCCACCAGGATTCGCTGGCAAGTCCGGCGGTTGGTGCAATATGCGCGTCGGTTGCATTCCACTGCGGCGCCATCTCCTGCGGCGGCGGTTGATAGTTGGGGCCGACAACCGTGCAGGCGGAGAGGAAGATGGAAAAAGCGACGCCGAGAATCCTCGGGGCAATGTGCCGACTCTTGATGTTCATCAGGGCGAGATCCTTTGGCGCCAGTATCCATGCCGGCTCGGAGGTGGATCTTTCCTCCTGCTGGTGCCTCCAGCGTTTTTTCCTTGGTACAGGAGGAAGTGAGATGAGACATTAAAACAAACGTTTGATTTTCGCAAGACGGATTGCCGAAGAAGAGAGAAAAACCAGGTTGGTTTTACGGTGGCGGTGTCTGATGTGCCTCCTGATCGATGGAGAGAGGGCGGAGTTACCTCACTTCTTTGCAGCAACCCATTGCGGCAGACCTTCAATGGTTTTGACTAGCCGCTGAATCGTCTGGTGCCGGTCAAATCCGCCGTACTTTTTCGCAAGCTTTTGTGCCTTTTCAGTGTAGCTGTGATCGCCGAGCAGTCTCTCAAGGGCTTGCGGGAATTCATCGGCAATTCTTCTTTTTACTATTCCGACGCCTACTCCCAAGCGTTCTATGTTGCGGGTTACCAACCACTGTTCAACGGTAGTGGGTATCACCAGCATCGGCACACCGGCCAAGATGGCAGCGGCCGCCGTTCCATGGCCGGCATGGGTAATGGCAAGATCCATGGTCGGCAAAATCACCGATAGCTTCACCATTTCTTTGCTGAGGTACAGGCCTTTGTCCCTGAATTTGGCAAAGAGATGGTCATCGATCTCCGGAATAACGGCAATCGCGCAAGCCCTCTTCCCGATCAGTGTTTCCAGTATCGATGCAATCCCGGAGATGGCTCGCAGATACACTAAAATTCGCGGACCCTCTCCCTTCGGCCATTGCACTGTGACACCATCGTCGACAAGAGATATCGGACCAATATAGCGGTTATTTCGCCGCCCTTGATAATGGTCCAATTCCGGCAAAGTGACGAGCAGATCCCTATCACTCTGCATAACTTCTTGCAAAGAACTATATGGTGCTGCTCCCATCCGGGAACCGATGATGTTGATGTTTTCGAGGAGCGCCAGTTCGTTTGCCAGCAGTTGTTGCTTGGACAGCTTGAGATAGGGGCGGAAACAGGGGAAAGGTGTAACTGCCGGCGGAGATTCAAAACCGGTATTTATTTGCAGACAAGGCAATCCGAACAGGCGTGCGGCAAACTGGGCAACCGGCGCAAACTGGGCGACCAGGACGGTGGGTTGATAGAGATTGAAGAGATCATGCCAGGAGCCGACCAGCCCTGCCAGCACTGCAACGTCACCAAACCCTGCTCCGGCAAGGATGTAGGCAAAACTGGCAGGCTCGCGAGATCGGCTGTTACCAACGGCAGAGCGGGGAGAGAGGACATATTCAAAACCGTCTGCATCCAGCAACTTACTGGCAGGGCAATCTTTTACGGCAAATACAACCGTGTGTCCGCATTGGCGGAGCTGACGGGCAATAGGAAGCAGCACGGAGATATGGCCGTAACTGCCGCCTAATTCCCAAGCGAGAAGGATTCGACTCATGAGATCACCTCTTTTTCGCAGGGTACATGGAGTGCACCCGTGAAAGGTTTTTTCCGTCAATGTAACCCAGGCGGAAAGTCCGGTTTTTGCAAACTCTCCGGACTCCCACCTGGTATGTAACGCCGGGAATCCGGCAGCTACGCAAGCCTTCTTTTTACCCTACCTCGCAACCCAAGCAGTCCGGCAAGGCCGGTGACCATAAGAAGCAGAGTGGCCGGTTCGGGCACGGGCGCGAAATCGGCTACGGTAAGATCAGTAATACCGATAAAGGCGTCTGTCAGAGTGAAGTATTTAATCTGCTGCGTGTTTTCCAGAAATCCATAGAACATTCCGCTGTTTATTCCACCGCCGGTGGAAAAGCCGAGCACAGCGGACTCTATCAAGGCAGAGTTGCCATCGTATACCGAGATGACCGGATTTGTACCTCCCGGAAAATAATTTAAGAAGCCGCCAACCGCCGTTACCGGCGAACTGAATGCAAATGTCATCGAGTTGATCTCAAGGGAAATATCAAAACCGTCATTGAGACCGGCCATGGCGATTCCCTGCCAATCGCCATTAGTACCAAAGCCATAGACACCGTTATAGCCGAACAATGAGCCACTTTGATTGTCGGTATTTGTCGATGACCAGGTTATCCCCGGACCGAAGGTTTGTGGGTTGCCACCGGAATAATTGCTTAGCGGCAGAGGCACAATCGTTCCTCCGGGCAAAGACGCGACAAGGGTGGCGTTTGCCTGGACTATACCAATATTTAATAGTCCAATTGCCAGAGTTGTTAAAAATTTGATCTTCAAGGTTCTTCTCCTTATTGTTAACGTTTCATGACACAATAATAAAATCCTCGGCCTTGATTTGTGGCTTATTGGTAAGCGTCGCGAACTCGATCGCCACGCCCTGACCGTTGCCGTCGGCGTCGTAGAGCAGGGCGCCGGAGGTGGTGTTGTAGAGGATGTAATGATGCTCATCCGCCGCAGCTCCGGTCGGCGAGGCAAGATAGGCGAAGGAGGCAAGGGTGCCCTCCGCCGGCAAAGCCGAAAAGATGGTTCTCTTCAGTTCTATTTTATCCTGACCGGAGGTGAAATCGGTTATGGTGTCTTTGTTGCTCGCGGCATTCAAGACACTATCAAAGACAAAGACATCGTTGCCGATGCCGCCGCTCAAGGTGTCGTTGCCAATACCGCCGTTCAACCGATCATTGCCGGCACCGCCCGCTAAAGTGTCGTTGCCGCCGTAACCTGCCAGGAGATTCGCTCCGCTATTGCCGGTAAGGATATTGTCAAGCTCATTGCCAGCACCGTTTATCGCGGCGCCGCCGGACAGGGTAAGATTTTCCACATAGGCACAAAGGGTATAGCTGATGCTTGATACTACCTTGTCGATCCCCTCACCCGCATTCTCGATGACGCTGTCGCCGACATTATCCACCGAATAGGTATCGTTGCCGGCACCACCAAGCATTGTGTCGGCCCCGGTCCCGCCATTCAAGGTGTCATTGCCGGCATTGCCGATAAGGGTGTCATCACCGGAATTGCCTTGCAGGATATCAATGCCGTCGGCCCCGTACAGTATATCCGGCCCTGAATCGCCGGAGAGATAGGTGAGATAACTCGTACCGGCATGCTGCAGATCATAGGGGCTGACGACGACAGTAAACACGGTCGAGGCGCTTTCATTGTAAGTATCGACGGTGGTGAGACGCACGCCAAGCGTCCCGGCAGAGTCCGGTGTACCGCTGAAAGTGCAGGTTGCCGCATCAAATCTCAGCCACGCCGGCAGCGCGCCGCCATCGGCCCGGGTGGCGCTGTAGCTGAGAATATCGCCCGCGTCGGGATCGGTGATCGTGGTCATCGGTACGCTATAGGAAAACGGGTTGCCTGCATACATCCGCATGGTCGGGAGATTGCCGCCAGCAACCGGGGCATGGTTGGTAAGCTCTCGGTAGCTCACCGAGCTGCCGTCGGCGAACTCGAAGGTGTCGATTACCAGGGAGCCGCTCACTCCCGTGGGATCAAAATTGGGAATAACGATGGTATCGCCTAACGATCCATAGTGAAGGATCAGGGTATTGCCTTCCTGGATAAAGACCAGATCGTCCCGGCTGATCCCGGCGGTAAAGGTGATGGTGTTGCCGACCCCGTTTTCGGCGGCGTCGATGATGCTGTCCGAACCATCGCCAAGGTTGAACACATAGGCGTCACGGCCGGCACCGCCGGCAAGGATGTCATTGCCGGTGCCGCCGGTTAAGGTGTCATCGCCCTTGCCGGCTAAGAGGCTGTCGTTACCGCCCCGGCCGTAGAGACGATCGCCCAGATTGGTGCCGGAGAGTGTGTTGTCGTTGCCGTCTCCCTCGACGACAAAGGTGTAGGCGGCCAGTTGGGCAAAAGGCAGAGAGGTGCCGTCGGCAAACTGGAAGGTATCCACCGAGGGGGGGCTGTTTTCCACATCGTCGGGATTGAAACCCGCCAGGTGCACTTCGTCGCCGTTATCGAAGGCGAGGATCAGTGTCCCGTTGCTGCCGTCGGCCGGGGCCTCGAAGTAGAGATGGCGGCGCAGGTCCGCAGGCTCGATGTTTGGCCCGAACCGTAGGATATTGCCGCAGCCCGGTTCCTGCGTATCGGTGATGTGCGCGATGCCGTCACCCTGGTTGAAGATGTAGGTATCATTGCCGCTGCCGCCGGCGAGAAAGTCGTTGCCTGTGCCCCCCGCCAGCAGGTCATCGCCGCTGCCGCCCTCGATCCGGTCGGTGAGCGCAGTTCCCAGCAGGGTGTCATTGCCGCTGCCGCCGGTGATATCAAAGCCCTGGGCAAGAAGTTCTTCATAGGTGCGGACCCTACCGGACGGGCCGAAGCGGAAAGACTCAACCGCCCGCGATCCGAGCGGATCCAAGCGATCAAAGCCGGTCAGATGGAGTTCGTCGGTACCCAACTCCCGCAGGATGAGGGTACCGGCATCCGCATCAAGGCTCAAGCGGATGTCGTCGGGATCTACATCGTCCGGCAGGACCACGGTATTGCCGGCGCTGGGTGTGGTCAGATCGTCGATGGTATCGACACCGTCGCCATCGGCAAAGAGATAGGTGTCGTCACCAGCCCCGCCCATGAGGAGATCGTCTCCTGTTAGGCCGCGGATCCGGTCGTTGCCGGAGGTGCCCTGCAGGCTGTCCTTTTCGGGCGTGCCGAGGATCTCGTAACCACGGACCAGCAGTTCGGTAAAGTTCAGGCTTGAACCGTCCGGGAAATCGAACCGGCCTACCGGCGGCGGCATGCCGGGAAGATCCGGATCATATCCTTCGAACCTGATGGTATCGCCACCGTCTCCCACTCGCAGAACCAGGTTCCCATCCTCAACCACGGCTTGGAGAGTATTCAGGGAAATGCCATCCCCGAAGCGGATGCTGTTTTCCATGCCCGGTGCGCTGATATCGACCACGGTGTCGATGCCATCACCCTGGTTGAAGATGTAGGTGTCGTCGCCGCTGCCGCCAATCAGGAGGTCATTGCCTGGCGATCCCTGAAAGGTATCGTCTCCATTCGTTCCTGTTATGATAATCCCCTGGGTCAGGGGGTTAACATCATTTACCTCGCTGTTATCGGCAAAGCGGAAGATATCGACGGCCTTGGTGAACGTCGGCCGCTGCGGGTCATAACCGGAAAGCCGCACCTGATCGGCAAGCCCCACCTGATTGCCGGTGCCGGCGATATCGATCAGCAGATAGCCATCCTTTTCCGAAAAACGCAGATCGCCTGCAGTGATCCCCGGCCCGAACTGCAGGACATTGATGGCGGTAACGGTGCCGCCGTAGCCGCCGCCGTAATCCCCGCCATATGCGTTGCTCGTGGACATTGCCAGGTAATCGCCACTGTAGCCGTCAGCATTGACATCTTCCAGATAGCTATCCTCGATGGTCAATCTGCCGTCGCCGACATTGAAGATATAAGTGTCATTGCCCAGGCCTCCCCAGGCGGTGTCGTTGCCAGGCCCGGCAGATATCATGTCATTGCCGGGACCGGCAAAGATTGTGTCATCCCCGGTTCCACCGAAAATCGTGTCATTGCCGTTGCCACCATCGAGCCGGTCCGATCCCGGTCCGCCGTCCAGGTAATCGTCGCTGTCCAGGCCGTAGATCAGGTCGTTGCCGCCGCCACCAATGAGGCTGTCCGCATCAGGCGTACCGAAAATGATATCGTCCCCCTCGGTCCCGCTACTCGCTGTGGCATAGAAAGGGGTGCCAAACATATCGCCGGTCTGGGCATAGGCAACGGCATTGCCGCCACCTGTCGGAAGAACCGAATAGGTTACATCGAATTTCTCGGCATTGGCAAAGAGTGCAGTCGGATGATGATCGTCGGAACTGATTAGGGAAGCCAGGCTATCCCGCACCAAGCCTACCAGGTCGTAGATCCGTGTCTGGCCGTCTGCCCCGATAAACTGTACGTTCTTAAGAGGTAATGCTTTATTTTCCCTCATAATTCCCTGGACGAACCACGGACAGCTTATGCTGCCGCCGGCCCCGCCATCGACCTGGAGGACCAACTCTCCATCGCCGGTAAGATATGCGGACACATCGCCGGGATTTATACCGGCACCAAACGACAGGGTATCCTTGTCCTGAGCATTTCCGGAACTTTCAAGGGAATCATGGCCATCTCCCCGGTTGAAGAGATAGACATCATCGCCGCCGCCGCCGTTTATGTCATCATTACCTTTGCCGCCGGCCAAGATGTCGTTGCCGGAACCGCCCAGCAGTGAGTCGTCACCGCTATCGCCGCTGAGAAGATCATTTCCACTCCCGCCATCGAGGTAGTCATTGTTGCCTCGTCCCCGGAGCGAATCATTTCCGGCGGATCCGAATATTTGGTCATCGTCGTTGCTGCCGACCAAGTTGTCCGCAAGGTCTGAACCACTCTGATAACCGACAACACCGCCGTCGCGTAAGGCGAGGATTTCCTCCAGGCTCATCTCCCTGCCATCGGAAAAGAGGAAGCGACGAACGGCGGAACGGGAGATATCCACCCAATCCGCACCGACGATCTTGAAGACATCGTCGCCACCGATCCCGAGAATCAATTGCGAGTATCCGGTAGTCCCGGTTATTTCCATGGGGCGTGGCCCGTTGCCTAACTGAACCTGCAGGTCGCTTGCGGTAATGCCCGGGCCGAATTCTATAGTGTCGACATCGCCTTGCGCCCGTCTGGAAACAATCGTGTCGAGTCCCGTGCCCCGCTCGAAACGGAAGATATTGTTGCCGGCACCGCCATTCAAGGTATCCCGACCGCTGCCACCGTCAAGCAGGTCGTTGCCATCGCCGCCTTCAAGGCGATCGCTGCCGCCGTTGCCGCTCAAGGTATCGTCACCATCAAGACCAAGAATGACGCTGTCAAGGTCAGTCCCGGTCAGTACATCTGCGGCGCTGGTACCGACCAGGGTCTCGGTATCCGGCGGCATGGTGACGATTGCCTTGATGTCGGCTGCGGTCAGCACAGTGCCGTTGGTGAAGGTGAAGCGTTCTATCATATTGGCGCCCCCTCGCACCCGCAGGCTGTCGTCCGTGCCTTTGACGGTGAGCAGCAAGTCGCCGTTATCGATCGTATAGTTGAGGTCTTCGGCACGGATATCCGCTAAAAATTCGACGGTATCGGTACCGTCATTCCAGCCCTCTTCTTCGATCACATCGTGGCCATAGCCGGGGCCGAAACGGTAGGTGTCCGAGCCATAGCTGCCTCTCAGCAGATCATTACCGCCAAGCCCGTCAAGAAGATCGGCACCGGAGGTTCCCTCGATCACGTCGTCGCCGGCGGTGGCCAGCATGGCGCGCGCCTGGAAGGTGGCATAATCCCACACCTGGCCGTCTGCGAACCGCAGCTGCTCAATACGGCCCATCTCGGAGTATTCATTAAAGCCGTTTTTGACCGTCAGCCGGTCGTCGGTTCCGTTGATCGTAAGGATCATATCCGAACCCGAGCGGCGAATGGTGATATCCTCCGGCAACAGACCCGTCCCAAGGAGAATGGTGTCGGTGTTGGAAGCGTATCCACCACTATCGATAATGGTATCATGCCCCGAACCCCGGCCGAACAGATAGGTGTCGCCACTTGAGCCGCCTTCCAGCAGATCGTCGCCGGCGCCGCCATCGAAGACATCACCTCCACCATTCCCGACCAGGGTATCATTACCTGTAAACCCATAGAGGGTCTCACTGCTCGGGCTGCCGAGGAGCGCAGGATCGTCACCCATGGTGCCGACCTTGGTCAGGTGGGCTTCGACAAAGGCGGGATTCAGCACGGTGCCGTCGGCAAACTCCAGCCTTTCGATCTTGAAATAACCTCCATATCCAAACCAGTTCTTGATCGTGACGGTGTCAGTGCCGTCTCCCAGCTCGATCTTCAGATCGTCGCTGAGCGAAACGTGTTCGAACCGAACATCACTGCTTGTCACCCCTGCCTTGAAGCGGAGGGTATCCTGGCCGGCAACTCGCCAACCGTAATCGTAAATGGTGTCTTGGCCGTCGCCCCAGCCGAAGATATAGGTATCGTTATCGGAAACACCGCTTAAAGAACCAATCGGCATCCCGGATGCGTCAGCCTTGCCGTCGAGATAGTCATCGCCAGGCCCACCATCGAGAATGTCATCTCCAGATCCGCCATGGATGATGTCGTTACCTGTGCCTCCAAAAAGTATGTCATTGCCGCTCCGACCCTCAATTATGTCGTTGCCATCCTGCCCGGTAATCACATCGTCTCCTGAGTAGCCGACGATTACCTCCGGATTATCCGAACCGGCAAGGAGAATATTCCCGATCGTCGCCGCCGTCCAGATGGTGCCGTTTGCAAAGGCTATTTCTTCAATTTCATAGGGATGGTTTTCCGGAATGGTATAAATGATTTGGGTAAAATATCGTTTCACGGTAACCTGGTCATCAGTGCCCTTTATGCCGAGCACCAGGTCCAACCCGTCTCTTCGGACGGCAATATCCCCAGGTGCAATGCCGGCCTTGAATTGCAACCTGTCGGTGTTGGGCCTCATATCGCCATCGATTATGGTATCGTGGCCGTAGCCGCGACCGAAGATATAGGTGTCGTTGCCGTTGGATTTTGTCGGGAGAAAGGTTTGATCGAGCAACAGCCCGCTATCTCCGACCAGGGTATCATCCCCTGGCCCTCCATCCAGGATATCATCGCCACCATTGCCTATTAGGATATCATTGCCACCCAAGCCGTAAATGGTCTCGCCCGCCTGGCTTCCAGAGATTATGTCGGCACCTTCCGTCGCCTTTATTACCGACTGCCGCATCGCCTCGGCCTTATCCCAAACAGTGCCGTCGGCGAAATAGAAATAATCGGCATTTTCGTTGTTGGTCCCCGTCCCGGCCAACTGGGCGACGAGCGTATCGCCGGTATCCTTTATGACAAAAATAAAGTTCGAGG
>CAIQWD010000109.1 GCA_903875445.1 uncultured delta proteobacterium
TGCCGCTTCCAACACTATTGCGTTGGAAGCGGCATTTTTTTAAAGAAGGAAAAAGAGGTGTAGAGCGAAGAATCGGAAAATCTTACTGCTTCATTGCCGTAAGTTTGTTGACAATGGCAAACAGCTCCGGTGGAGCGTCGCGGATATCGTCAAAGGCCCTTCGCGCGCCTCGGTCGGCGGCAACGATCTCTTCTTGTTCTGGGAGAAAACCGAGGATCTGGTAATCGGGTAAAGAGCCGCGAATCAACTCTTCGTCCTCAGCCCCCTTCACCCGGTTGCCAAGGATGATAATGTTTTTAATACCGATATCTTTGCCAAGTTTGCGGATCTTGTCCGCGGCCGCCCGACTTCTTGCTCCGGGGTTAACCACGATAATGAGGGCGTCGACGGAAGCCGATGTCGCCCGCCCGAGATGTTCGATTCCCGCTTCCATGTCCATTATGATAATTTCATCCCGAAACAACACCAAATGATTCATCAAGGCCTTCAGAATGGTGCTTTCCGGGCAGAGACAGCCGGTACCGCCGCTCTGCACGGTTCCCATAACCAGCAGTTTGACGCCGTCACGTTCACGGGAAAAGCGCTCGGGAATATCATCAACCTTCGGGTTGAGGGTGAAGAAGCCGCCCATGGTTCCCGGTTTTGCCCCTGTCCTTTCGGCGATAAGTTCGGTCAACTGTGAGATTGGCGTTATTGGCTCATCCTCAGAAATACCCAAGCCAGCAGCGAGATTGGCGACCGGATCGGCATCGATAGCGATAACCTTATTATTTTTATCTGCGGCTAGACAACGAGCCAGAAGCGCCGTTACTGTGGTCTTACCGACACCGCCTTTACCGCCAATTGCAATTTTTAAACTCACGTTGGAATTCTCCTTCCAATTGATTTATCACCCGAAGGTCCGAAAACTACTCGCCGACAACCTTTCCTTCGTGGTCAACCATGGCTACAATAAAATTATTTTTGTTTGCATCTGCGTACAATTCTTCAATATGGATTGCCTGCAGTTCGTATTTTTTTCCCTTTTCCCGAGGCAAGTTCAGGAAACAATCGTTGGCCTCTTCCTTGGTTCGAAATGTTGGAATAAAATGAACATCCTTTTCTTCATTATAGAGCCCGAGAAAACTTTCATTTCCCCCCGGATCGCAGACAAAAACGTAAACCCAACCTGTGATTTTTGCATTTTCGGTCATGACATCTCTCATTTCAGTAAAATTCAATGGTATTTCCCTGCCCTATTATTATGCAGTAGTAACCATGATTCATCCAAAAAAAAAGCCCCATCCCGGAAAGGATGGAGCTTTTGATCAACCAAAGACCGGTAACTAGATTTCCAGGTAGGAATCGGAAAAGAGACTTTCTCCGGTGATAACCCGTACGGTTTTCACATAATCGGCCAACTCTTTCGACAAAGAGGAAAGATCGGGTGCGGTACCGTCCATGGCTTGGTGGACTACCTCAACGATGTCCGGACGTTTTCCTTTGGCCACGGCAGTCAGATTGGTATCCAGCGGATCGGAAATAACCGCCTTCATCCCATTCCGTTCCAACATAATCATGTAGGTAGTGTTGAGAATTGGTCTCAGATGCACTGGAGGTCCGTTGGAAATGTTGGATAAACCGCAGGTTGACATGCAGCCCGGAGCGATATCTTCCAACATCATCTGAAAATTCATCAGTGAAACACACTGCACCTGTTGAATATTAACCGGCGTAACGATACCATCAACCCAAATTTTCTCATTGGGAATACCCGCTTCGTTTGCTGCATAAAGAAGCTCGACAGCAAGGGCTGCACGCTCATTTTCATCACGAGGCAGCCCATCCGGTCCCCACATCAGGGCAACAATATCGGCCCCATACTTGGCAGCCATCGGAAGCATTACCGTGTATCGCTCTGGACGGGCCATAATCGAGTTGACGATATGCGCCTTACTCGCCGGCTTTATAACTTTCAGTCCTTCTTCAATTGCTGCAATGTTTGAGGTGTCAAGCAGCAACGGCATGTTCGGCACAACCTCTTGCACCACCTGAACTACCCATGGCATTAATTCGTGACCATCTTTTTTTGCCGGGCCAAGATTAATGTCTATGTAATCCATGCCAAGTTTCTGCTGCTCAAGGGCTTCAGCCTGGATCGGCTTTGGATCACGTTCTTTATATGCCTTTCCGATAACCTTGGAAATGACATTAAGGCTTTCGCCATGCAGAATCATGTTTTTCTCCTTTGTGAAAAATATAATGGTATCAAACTCTTCTGAACTTCAACAAATTGGTAATACGCAAGAAATATTTTACCGGCTCTTTCATGATGAAAAAGCCGGCAAATGCTCTCCACGTTAATTTATCTGGCCCTCAAGAATCCTGCGAGATGGGCAGCCTCTCTCGGACCCACGGTAATGGTCCAGCCGGGCAACTCTTCCTCAACATCACCGGCAATTGCCGCAGCATAGCCGGGAATGATAAGCTCAGTATGCTTGACCTTGTCCATGATCCCGCTTTTCTTGACGAATGCACCGACATCATCACCACCGAACTTGCCGGCTGCCCAAGCGGTGAGGACGGAAAGTCCCTCGGAATCCTTAATGAGCAGCCAGGAAGGCACCTTGCTTGCTTCGATCTCGCCGGAGACAATAAAGTAGGTCAAAGCAAAGTTGGTGGTAACCAGTACCGGGGAGTTTTCGTTCGGTGTGCCGATCTCAAAAATACCCTCGGTAACCGTCATCGGCCGCTGCGGATCGGTAAAGATATTCAGTCGTTCGAGCAACAGCGGAAAAATCACCTCGGTGGTGAGATCGGACATAACTACGATGCCACCGTATTTGGCTACGAACATACTGGCAATAAGCCCTTCCGCCGCGATATTCGAGGCCATTTCGCAGGGGAAGGTGATGGTTGGAAAGCCGAGAGAACGATTACCAGCTTTGAGCGCCGCACGCCGAATAGCAACCTGATCTTCCAACGCCTGCTTCACTTCCCGCGAACCTGGATCAAGTACCAGGTCCTTGAGACCCATGCCGACCAGTTTGTCGGTGAGAGCTATCAGGCCGTCGATCGAATCGGCTTTAACCGCCAATGGCAGATCATTGTCCAGTGCGATTTTGCCGAAGGCATCTACCGTTGCTGCAGTTGCAGCATAAATCAACGGTCGTTTGAAGCCGGCAGTTGCTACGGCGCCACTGATGATATCCGCACTCTCACTCATAAGGATGAGATTGAACTCGGAAGTCTCGGCGATGAGTTTAGCCAAGGTGGCAAAAGCTACACCGTCACCATTGACATCTTTCAGTGCAACCAGTTCCGGTCGCAGATTCAAGCCGACACGCTCATACTGCAGTGCGTTCCAAACTCTTAGTTTACCCTCAACAACCGCGGCAGCGGTATCGGAGGTAATGGTGCCGGCAAAAAGAGTTGGATTGAAGAAGGTCTTTTCATGCCGACAAAGGACGGTCTCTCCACCGGTTTTTGTAGCACGAACGCCTTTACCGATAGCAACCGGACGGATCGGCGGGGCAGAGGCCTCGGCGAGTTGCGCCCTGGCATCATCGGACACGTACGGGCAAGAATCGAGTTCAGCCTTGCCTGAAGCGAGGTTCATTGCAAAAGCAAGGCAAGTTGGAACCCCACACTCCTTACAGTTGGTTTTTGGCAGGAGTTTGAAAATTTGTATTCCTGTTAACGCCATTTGTTTTGTCTCCTTATTTTTATTTAACAGCCGGTCAAGGCATGGTCTCAAACAGCCTCGAAACCATGCCCCCTCCAGCTTGAAAAATTATCCCATAATCGGTGGCATGGTCATGGCAGGATGACCTTTTTCCTTGAGCCATGGCAAAATCTCGTCTTCTGTGATACCGACAGTTTCATCGGCAATCATATCGGCGAAATTCTGGACACCCATTGCCGCACCTCTGGCATTCAGTCGATCACGGATCTCATCTTTGACGACTTTCGGCATCCAAACCATGCGCAGTAAGCCGCCATCGCCAAGGATGAATTTACCTTGGGTAATGTTGAACTTGGAATGGCCGACAAAACCAGGTGAAGAAGCACCACCGCCCATAACACCGGCAAGCGTAGTAAACTTCATGCCGGAAGGAGTCTCGCCGGTGTAGTCGCGACCTACGGTCATAATGCCGTTACAGGCTGGGAGCACGGCGGCGATACATTCGCAGCAACCACAGGTGGTCATCGGCGCCTGGCACATGGAGTAGAAATTGTAGGTATCGATTGCACCCTTGGATGCACCCTTAATAAACTCATCTACACCTTCAAAACGACCGAGAACCGGATCAAGGACCTTGCCTTTCTTAATCGGCTGATTGGGACCGGTAGGATTGATCTCGAAAGAGGCCTTGCAATCCATCCAGTTGTAGGCGCCGCACAGACCGGTTCGTTCCGGGCTGACGGTACAAACATGGCTTGGTGCAAAAGACTGACAGAGACTGCAGGAGTAGAAGGTGTCTACCGCCTCATCGGTCATCTTGTCGACACGCTCGTCGCGGGTCTTGTATTCGGCGCGGGCGGTAGCTGTCAGTTTGTCGACATCTTCTTTGTTGGTAAAGAGAGTTACCTGGACTTTATCAACGATCTTCTTGAAATCCTGATGGAACTTGGCATGCAATACCACACCGATATCCTTCAAGGTGAAGCCTTTTTCGACAGCGCTCTTACTGATACGGACCCAGGAAATATCCCGCTGACCGATATGCATGATGCCTTGGGTGTAGTTGATCAGATGGTGGATCTGACGCTCCAAGATTGGCTCGAAGTCGGCCTGGAACTCGCGACCGGCAACTTGCACGAAGATACCGAGAGGCAGAGTGTCCCCTTCCTTCATATCCTTGAGATCTTTACCGATGACTGTGACCTTGCCGTCTTCGATCTCACCCATCTGAGCCATTTTCACGAGCTCGGTACACTGAGTCTTGCCACCGCCCATCTGTCCATAAAGATCGCCGCCACGTACCCGCTCACCCTCAAACGCCGGTCCAAAGGAGCAGGGAATGTCAATATGAGTGACATTGATCTTCAGCCCGCGAACCTCAACGGATTTCTGACAGATCTCGTTATGCGGCACATTGGCGACAACATGCTCGTAGGTACAGATACCGGTCGGCAGGATCTCCGGAATATCGGTATCGGCAAGGGTCGGGAAGCCCCAGTTAACACAACCGGCAGCAGCAACGGCCCACTCGGTACCGACATCGCCCAAGGCATTGACGAAGGCGAAGATACGGTTTTTGTTATACATCAACATTCTGCGGTAATCACCCGGCTGCACACCACCGAAGGCCATAGCCGCACGGTTGGCGAAACCAAGGGCGAAGACGGCCGAGGAGATATCCGGACCGAAGGGTACGATACGAGTATTCCAACCGATCTGCACTCCGGCTTCAAGAAGCTGCCCGATGACGGTTTTACCATTATGGTTGGCGGCACAGAAGATATAGAGGTTTTTCTTCTGATAATCCTCAACAATCATTTTGGCGATCTCGGCGTTAGGTGCGGCGCCGACGATTGCCGCAAAACCGGGAGCCGATCCGTCAACGAATTCAACACCGCGCTTCCTGAGAATAATGTCATTGGCGGGGCCGACCCAGATCTTTCCGGCATCGATATCCGGATCTTCAGTGTCTACGTAGAAATCCGGTTCACGGAGGATACGCAGGGCCTCTTTGACCTCGTAGGCAAAGATACCGGCCATACCGGCATCAAGAAGCGGTCCGAGATAGGGAAGATGATTGCTGCCCTTGATATGGGGCGGCAGAAGGCCACGGGCAAACTTCATGGGCTTCTTCAAATCTTCGAGAGTCTCACATTTGATTCCGGTGAGAGAATAGATAACCGGCAGATAGTATGCGGTATTGGGAAAGCCTATTTTGGTGCTGGCATCATAGGTCTGAAGAGCTTTTTCCAGCTCTCCCTCCACTTGGGCTACCACCTTATAACCACCCTGTATTGCTGCAAATGCTACTAATCTTGACATGCTTTACTCCTTAATTGAGGGATTAGTAATATCGTATTTATTTCAGTGAGATTATTCCATTCCAAGGGCTTGTCTGTCAGCCATATCCATAAGTACCCTGTCACGAGCCTTGTCGATGCCGAGGGCTTTACGTTTTTTGTCGATATGGGCAATCATCTTATGCGCATGTTTGATCGGATCGGGTTCACAATCCCACATACCGCCATACATTTTCTCCATTTCCTTGTACAGATAATCCTTGAAGACCGGGGCACCTTCAAGCGGCATATGATAACCAAAGACGGTATATACGCCCGAGGATACGAAGTATTGACCGATGGCAATGGCCTTTTCACTCATCCACTCAGGTGCACTACCGGCAGCCGGCAAGTCGCAGATATCATTGCCTAGTCCGCCAGCCTTGACAACTTCGGTAGCGGCCAACAGAATACGGCTATTATCAACACATGAGCCGAGATGCAGGACCGGTGGAATACCGACGGTTTCACATACTTCCGCAAGGCCTGGGCCACAATACACCGCTGCCGATTCGGGCGTAAGCAGACCGTGGATACCGCAAGCGATGGCACTACAACCGGTGGTCAAGACGATAACATCGTTTTTAATCAGTTCCTTGATGAGGGTGATATGCTCTTCGTTGTGCTTGGTGCGAGCGTTATTGCAGCCGACAACGCCGGCAATACCGCGAATACGACCGTTGATAATATTGTCATTTAAGGTGAAGTAATCGCCACGGAAGCTTCCGCCCAGATGATATCTGATCGACTCGACACCAAAGCCAGCGATCTGAGACGATTTATGGCGCGGGATCATGACTTCTGCACCGCGTTTTTGGAAGTTGTCAATGCCTATCTTAACGATACGAATGGCATCTTCCATGGCATGATGTTCGTCAAATTCGATATGAACAACGTTATCTTGCTCCATCTTGGCAATGGGATGGGTGGTGATAAGCTTCGTGTGAAAACATTTCGCCACATTGGCCAGGTTTTGGAAGATACATTGTACGTCGACAACCATCGCATCACAGGCACCGGTAATAATTGCCAATTCCTGCTGGAGAAAGGTGCCAACCGGTGGAACGCCATGGCGCTGGAGGATCTCGTTGGCGGTACAACAAATTCCACCGAGCTGTATTCCTTTGGCACCTTTTGATTTGGCGTATTCGACCATCTCTTGGGATTGAGCTGCGGCAACGATCATTTCGGAAAGCAGCGGCTCATGACCATGGACGATGATATTTACATGGTCTTCCTTCATAACTCCGAGATTTGCCTCGGACTGCAGAGGAGTCGGGCTACCGAACATTACATCCTGCAGATCGGTGGCAATCATTGCTCCACCCCAACCATCAGCAAGAGAAGCTCGGGTACCTTGCTTCATCAGATTTTTGTAGTCCTGATCAACGCCCATATGGGTTCTGTGCATACACTCGACGATTTCCCGGTCGATGTTGCGAGGCATGACACCCATTGCTGCCCATTTGTCCTGCAGAGGCTGTGGTGCCCTCTTCAAGTAGGCAAGAGTTCCAGACGGTTTGCCCCATTCCTGCAAGGCTTTCTCTGCAACACCGACAGCAATCTCATTGATATCTCTGTCTTTTACCACACCATTTTCCTCAACAGTCGTGGCAATCCCAAAGTACGGGGCAATCTGAATCAGTTTGGCAGGATCTTTGATTTTATAGTCATTGGTCTGTTTTTTAGCAGCAGCAAGAAAGGTTTCTGCCACTGCTCGGCCATGATCGGAATGGGCCGCAGCCCCGGCTGCGATCATGCGCAGAAAGTTTCTGGCGCAGATAGTGTTCGCAGTCGCGCCACAGAGACCTTTACGGGTATCTTCGCCCTGAATTCCATCTTTCGGCAGCGGCAGACGGCAAGGGCCCATCGCACAGTTCTTGCAGCAGATACCCTGGAGGCCGATGGCGCAGGGTTTCATAGTTACCGCACGATCAAAGACCGTTTCAATGCCCATTTTTTGAGCTCGGCGAATCATTTCCTGAGTCGACGGTTCAATGGATGCTTCCATCGGGTCTGCAAGCTTTACTATTTTTTCAACTTTTGTGGTTACTTCTGCCATATCGAGGTTCCTCCTCAAAGAGTTTTTGAGATTACCAATTACTCATTAATTATCTCAAGAGCGACACATCGTATACTTTTTCTTGGAATTGCTATTCGTTATCTATTTCTGCGATGGAATCTATCCAGCATATCAAGAATTTTTGCTTGCTGATCCTTCTGCACCGGGTCGGCAGTCATGGCCATTTCAACATCAGGACTGCTTGAAGCAGCATCGCTTGCAGCTTGACGGGCCTGAGCCCTCAGTCGTTTCAAGGCCTTTTCATCCTCGTCACGCCGAGCTTTATCAGCTGCCAGTGCATCGGCAGCAGCCTTGGCCTGTGCTGCCACATCGGCTTTGGCTTTCGCTTCCGCATCGGCTTTAGCTTTCGCTTCCGCATCAGCTTTGGCTTTGGCGTCTGCTGCGGCGTTCGCTTCGGCGGCGGCTTTCGCTGCTGCTTCGGCTTTCGCTTGTGCCGCCGGATCTACGGCAGGCTGGGCCGGGACTGCGGCTACGGCAGCTGCCGGCTTGGTGGCCGGGACTGCGGCTACGGCAGGAGCAGCAGGAGCAACAGGAGCAGCAGGAGCGGCTTTCTTAGCAGCTGGAGCGGCTTTCTTTTCTTCTGCGGCTATGGTCAGATCAGGTTTTGGTGCCAGAGCTGCAAAATCAATGTTCACCTCGGCCAACACCTTGGCGATAGGGGCAGAATTTTTCAGTGATCCGCCGCCGGACATGGCGTTGATAAATTCCTTGGTAAGCCGAATTGCTTCAGGATGACGCATAATAAGAAGGCTGGAACCGGCGAGCAGATAGGAAACTGCCCCGATGGCCTCCATCATGATCCCGCGTTTCTCCGGGTCTCCAAGGATTGGTGCATCGGCTGCTTTCTGTCTGGCTTCTTTACACTTCCAGACTTCATTGCCGAGATTGTTGATCATCGGGAACTGCAGTTTCTCATCGCCCTGGACCATGGCCGCCATAGTGAGTCGCTCCATAACCGAATAGGAGTATTCCATGCCATAGCCGAGACCACCGGTGGTCGGATCAACGATCACCCTGTTCATGGGCATGCCAAGATTCTCAAGGAGAATGTTGACTTGTTTTGCCAGGTTCACATCGATCGGGGAAGAAGAGATGACCGCATGGCCATAGCCCATTGCCGCAGCTCCGATGCCTTTATAGTTTTTCTCTTCAACGGGACCCATAACCAGATTGTGCCCCTGACACTTTTCGGCAACTACCTTCAGGACCGCCTCATCTTTTGCTGGATTGGCACAACCCCAGACAATGAGGGGAACATTGATTGCCGCCAAAACCTTGAGTACGGTCTCGGCTACCGATTCGGGGCTGGCATTCTTGTCATTGGGATCGGCGCTTTTGCACTGAATGACAATGGCATCGGCGCCGAACTTCTCAACACATTTTTTTGCCCATGCTGCAGGGTCGGAGATGACATCTTTGACGTGGGCCATGACCGGTTCCGGCCAATCTTCCGGTGCCATGTCCCAAATTTCCATTGCAATTAAAGGCTTGTTCGGCATGCTCCCTTCAAAGGTGTAGAAAGGATAACATGTCTGACCTCCCACGGTAATGGCGGAATCACCTTTGCCGATGGAAATTGCCTTAATGCCGCCACTATAGGATTCCTTCTTAAGTTCAAATCCCACTTTTGCCTCCTTACTGGTGAGTAATTATTCTCCGGAGGTTGTAAACATTAGCTGTAACAACCTCCCCTTTTCATAAACTAGCCAAACAACAAGAGGTACAAAATCCTGCCAATATGCTCTACATTTTCGTAATGTTACTTTGCTCCTCCCAGCCCTTTCAGCCGGGTGTTGAAATGACACTAAAATTGACACCTATTTCCCCACTCGGGCGTCCATGCGAGCTTTTAATCTGGGGAATTTTTCGATCTCGGTATGCGGCAAAAACATCGCTGCGATATAATTATCCATATAGGATGGTGTCTCAGACAGTTCGAAATTGGTCATCTTTTGGGTGACCGAGACAACATCCTTGCGTATCCTGTTGGTGAGCGAACTCATCCGTGCCCCCATGAGTGACCCGTTGCCGATAAAGGTCACCCGTTCCGGGTCAATCTCCGGCAAAAGACCGATGGTCATCGCCTTCTCCAAATCTATATAGCTGCCAAAGCCTCCGGCTAGAATGATACGTTCCACCATATCCATATTCAGGCCGACCTCTTCGAGCAGGGTCATGCAGCCGCTGTAGATTGCCCCTTTAGCGCGAATGAGATTGTCGAGGTCAGGCTCGGTAAGGACGATATCCCGTTCCAGCTGGGTCACATCCTTCCAGGCAACGACATATTCCCAGATATCGTTAGTCGCCCTGATCCGCGGCGTGCCGAGTTCGCGATTGAATTTTCCCCGGTTATTAATAACCCCCATCTCGAACATGACGGCAACCATGGTAATGAGGCCGGAGCCGCAGATGCCCTTAGGGCGGACATCGCCTATAGTAAAGAGCATCGGCTCGTAGGTTATCGGATCAAGAGAAAAATCTTCAATAGCGCCTTTGGCGGCACGCATTCCGAATTCAATGCCGCCACCTTCGAAGGCTGGTCCGGCGGAACAGGCGGTACAGGCCAGCCAGTCTTTATTGCCCACCACCAGTTCGGCATTGGTGCCGATATCGAGAAACAGGGTCAACTCCTCTTGCCGGTACATTCCCGAACCCATGACTCCGGCGACGATGTCGCCGCCGACAAAACTTGATACCTGCGGATAAATCAGGGCGATGGCATGTGCATTGAGATCGATCCCCACCGATGCCGCACCAAAAGGCGGATACAGTGTGGTTGCCGGCACATAGGGCGCACGACGGATATTGCGGGGCTCGACCTGCAGGAAAAGCTGGGTCATGGTGGTATTGCCGGCAAAGGTGATGGTCGAGATATCCTCGCGATCGACCTTTGAGGCGGTGATAATTTTTTTCAGCACGCTGTTGAGTGTTCCCACCACCACTTCATGCAGTTTTGCCAAGCCGCCCGGTTTCTCGGCATACATTATCCGGGTGATGACATCCTCACCGTAACTGATCTGACTGTTGAAATCTCCGGCCTCGGCAAGACACTTGCCGGTGGCGAGATCGATGAGCTGTCCGTAGATGGTCGTCGTGCCGATATCCATGGCAACGGCATAGTTGTGCGCAGTTGTATCTCCGGGTTGAACATTGAGAATAAGGTTTTTGCCGTCGTCTCGGACCGGGCGTATGATCGTAACGGTGACATGAAAGCCATTATTTCGTAAAATTCCCGGGAGCTTCCGGATCACCGGCAGAGTAAGTTCAAGTTTATGTTCCCCGGCCTCGATCTTCAGAGTTTCAATAAGCCGAGTAACATCGGGCATATTGTTTTGCGAATCAGGTGGAGGCAAAGAAAGGAAAATTTTTTCGACGGGGGGGATAAACAGCCCTTCTTCTTTCAGGCTTTCAAAATCCATGTGTTGAATCGTCGCCGTACGCCGTGGCGTAACCTGCAGATTCATAACACTTTTATCCATTGCGGATTCTACGGGGATACGAACAACGACGTTCTCGGAGACCTTGGCAAGGCAGGCGAGGCGGTAACCCTTATCGCTCTCCTCCTTTTTGATCTTTTCGTTCAACCCGCCGGAAACGTCCCCTTTTTCGACAAGGACTCGACATTTCCCGCATACCCCCTCGCCGCCACAAGAAGCATTGATATGCACACCGGCCTGAAGCGCGGCCCGAATCAAACTCTCCCCCGGGGCAACAGAGATGACCCTCTCGTGGGGAAGAAATGTAACAGTGCATTTACTCATGCGGGTTTCCTAATACGCCGGGGAAACAAGTAGGAATAATCATTTTTTTGCATTCACCGCGCAGTAGTATCCGGTAATGGCAGAGTCCTCTGCACATTTGCCGGTACATTATTCCAGCCGTGAATCAATGATATGTTCCCGTAACCACCCTCGTGCAAGCTAAAAAACACCGCCAAATATATCATATATTTTTACACTTACAACGTGTAATTGGCAATTTTTCCTCCGTGATTCCTAATTCATCGTGAAATAAGTATTATAATTTTATGGTGTTTCATATCATTGCTATTGATACTTCAGCATCGCCAACCCATCTCCTCAATTCCAGGAGAAATGTTGCATTTGACGCAAACGTCAGTCTATTTTTCCAGCCTTTGTCCATGGGTATTGTTCCAATGGGCAAGGGTCACTGTGCAAGAAATTATGAATGTTCATCTCTGCCCTCAAGGCTGTCGATCTTTTTTTCCTTTTCGAGGAAGTGAATCACACAGGACGTGCGGAATTTGCAATAGATTTGCGGATCCGAGCAGCGGAGGCAAGCCTGACAAAGGTTGTACTTGTATTTAGAACAAAAATAAACACTTTCGGTCTGTGGATGATTCTTGCAATTTGCCATACACTCTTCTCCGCGTCACCCTGATCAAGCTTTTTTAAAAACACCGCACCACCCAAAGTCACCCGGACAAGCCAACTACCATTTTTCTTTGCGAGGCACATTATATGCACACTTCGCCCAATAATGAAAAATTTTTCCCGCAGATGGCATAGGCAACCGTGGACAATATATTGATCCAGTAAATGAATGTCAAAGGCCTCACTTCCCTCTCTTTCATCAAAAAATGTCACTTTCCGTGAATATCGTTTTCGTACTATCCACTTCCGTCGACATCTCTTAACAACCTGAACTTTAATGGTATTACCATATGCATTGAATCAAAGGTTATTTTTAATAAATATTTTATATCAATATGTTATGTTGTTATTTAATCCTACCAATCATAATAGTATTTCTCTTGACAAGATAATTGGTATCTTTTAGTATTGGTCCTACCAATATCCGTCGAGTTCCGGATTGGCCGAAATCGCATATTAAAGCGGCAACCGCCATCTTCAACAAATACCAGAGCCAAAGGGGCACACCACCAACGAGCAGGAGAATCATCTCCACACTCTCAGTCGAAGGAGTCATAAATGCAAAAGTACCACATAGAAGAATTACAGAACATTTTCGGCAAAGACAACGTTCTCACCGAAGTCGAAGATATGATCGCCTACAGTTATGATGCGTCCCACGTCGAGATTCAACCGGAAGCCGTGGTTTTTGCAAGCACTACCCCGCAGATCAGCCAACTCATGAAACTCGCCTATCGGGAACGTATCCCGGTCACCCCCAGGGGGCAGGGCAGTGGCCTGTCGGGAGGTTCCGTCCCCTTTAAAAAAGGCATTGTTCTCGTCATGGACCGGATGAAACGGGTAATCATATTTGATCCGGCCAACCGCCTCATTACCGTCGAGGCCGGACTGACCACCGCCGATATTGACCCGATCGCCGCAGAGGCCAACCTCTTCTACCCGCCCGATCCGGGCAGTGTCGGCTTTTCGACCATCGGCGGCAATGTCGCCGAAAACGCCGGTGGCCTGCGCGGCCTGAAATACGGGGTTACCAAGGACTATGTGAAGATGATGAAGGTGGTTCTGCCCCAGGGGGATATCGTAATCCTCGGCAATAAATGTGTAAAACATGTCGCCGGCTTCAATATGGAAGGGATCTTCGTCGGCAGTGAGGGAATGCTGGGTATCATGACCGAGGTAACCCTCGCCCTGCTGCCCATTCCCGAGCACCGCGAATCGGCACTGGCGATCTTCAACAGCCTCGACGGTGCCGCCCAGGCGGTCGCTGCCATCATCGCCGCCGGAGTCACTCCTTCGACCATGGAATTCATGGATAATGCCACTCTCAACGCCATCCAGAATTTCAAAGACTGCGGCCTGCCAAGAGACGCAGCCGCAGTGCTTCTGATCGAAACCGACGGCCAGAAAGACTCGGCCATCGCCGAGATGGCCAAGGTTGAAGCCGAGGTACAAAAAAACGGCAGCCGTGCCTTTGTCCGGGCCCAATCGAACCAGGAGCGAGACCTGCTTTTTGCCGGCCGCCGCGTCGCCCTGAATGCACTCGCCGGGGTCAGGCCCAATCTCATCCTCGAAGATGCCACGGTCATGCGCTCGAAATTGCCGGATATGGTGCGGGGCATCACCACTATCGCCAATAAATACCGGCTGCAGGTGGGAATTTTCGGCCATGCCGGAGACGGCAATCTGCACCCGACCTTTCTTGTCGATATGAGCGACAAGGATGAAATGGCTCGCACCGAAAAGGCCGTGGCCGAATTGTTCCAACTGGCTATCGACCTGGACGGCACCATCTCCGGAGAGCACGGCATAGGCCTTGAGAAAAAGCCGTTCCTGCAAAACCAGTTGGGCGGGGAAGGTATCCGGCTGCTGCAGAACATCAAACGGACCTTTGACCCCTTGAATCTGCTCAATCCCGGCAAGATGTTCGATATGCCCGCAGAACAGTCGGCATAATCGGGTGATAGACTATGAATATGCACATCTCCACCAAACAGCAGGCCGAAGAACATCTCCTGGAAGCCGCCAAGGAGTTTCAAAAATGTATGCAATGCGGCAAATGCCGGAGCGTCTGCCCGGTATTTAAAGAAATGGGCAACGAGTTATACGTTGCCAGGGGTAAAAATAAACTCGCCGAAAAACTGGTTTCAGGCGACCTGCAGATCACCCAGAGGGTCAAAGACGCCATCAATGAATGCCTCAACTGCAAGACCTGCTCGGCCAACTGCCCGGCCGGGGTCAGCCCGGAACACGTAGTCCTCCGATTGCGCTGGTACATTACCACCCAGCAGGGCCTTGGTTTCTTCAAGGCGCTTATCTTTAGACAACTGTTGTGGCGCAAATGGCCGATTACTCTTGCCGCCATGCTTATCGGCCTGGCGCAGCGCACCTTTTTCGGCATCGGCCCGAACAATCCGGTGCGTCACCTCTTCCCTTTATTCGGCTTTTCCAAACGACGCTTCTTTCCGCAGATGGCCCTCAGAAGTGCCCAAAGCCAGTACCCGGAGATCATTCCCGCCAAAAAGGGTCCAGCGAAGATGCGCATCGGCTACTTCACCGGCTGTGCCGGCAATCTCATCTATACCAATGTGGTGAAATCGGTGGTCGATATCCTCACCGGTTACGGTTATGAGGTGGTTATTCCGAAGAAACAGAAGTGCAACGGCACCCCGGTGCTGGCCAACGGCGACTATGAGGGAGCGAAGATGTTCATGGAGCATAATTTCGACCTGTTCCGCCACTATCATCTCGATGCAATTATCGTCGCCTGTTCCTCCTGCGGCATGGCCCTGAAAAAGGAAATCAAGATGTTTATCGAGCCGAGCCCGGAACTCCAGACTTTCACCGAGAAGGTCTACGATATCCACGAATTTATCGAAAAAAATCTCGATATCAAAGCGGCCGACCTGGGCCGCCTGCCCTACCGGGTGACCTACCACGACCCCTGCCATATGGTGCGCGGTCAGGCCATCAGCGAACAGCCGCGAAAGCTCTTGAAGATGATTCCCGGGGTGGAGTTCAAGGAGATGAAGGACGCCGCCGTCTGTTGCGGCAGTGCCGGCAGCTATTGCATCACCCACTATGATACGGCAATCAAAATCAATAACCACAAGGTGCAAAATATCCGCCGCGCCGCTGTCGACTATGTGGCGACCGGCTGCCCGACCTGTGTTATGCACATTCAGGACAACCTCCTGCAGCATCAGTCCGGCGAAAAGGTACGCTTCGTCATCGAAATGCTCGCCGATTCCCTGCGCGCCGGCGGAACTATCTGAGATAATTTCCGGCCTTCAAACCAGGCACATCATCGCCTCCACGAGCCGCTGATGTGCCGGAAGCCGCCCCCGCTTTCCCGATATCTGCTGGTGTTCCTTGTTGTCTACGACATCCCGCTATGGTATTACCGATTTTCCGGCATCTTTTAGCCCCACCCCGACTTACAGTTTGTCCCTGCCAGCAACCCGACAACAACAGGATACCGCCATGGCACCCACAACCCACATCCCCGGCAAGGACGCCAGCCTGGAAGACACCATCGACCACGCCACTTCCCTCCTCAAATCCATGGAACTCGAGACCGAGGTGGTGAGCTGGCAGAATCCCGCCCCGGACTGCTGGTCGGTACACCTCCGCTCCACCACCTGTGCCCATCTTTATACCAACGGCAAAGGCACCTCAAAAGCGGCGGCTCTGGCCAGTGCCCTCGGGGAATTTTTCGAGCGACTGTCTACCAATTTCTTCTTTGCCGATTGTTTTCTCGATGATGAGGCGACTACACCACCATTCTTTTTTTATCCCGACGAGCAATGGTTCCCGCCGGGCAAAAGTACAAGCATCCCGACAAAAGCCCCGGATGGCACTGAACTTCTCAACACCCACCTGCGCACCTTCTATAATCCGGCAGGGGAACTGGCCTTCGAACATCTTTGCGACAACAACACCGATTCCTTGCGGCGCGGTATCTGCGCCCTGCCCTTTTCCGACCTGGCAAGCGGCGAAAAGGTCTATTTCCCGGTAAGTCTCTTGAATAATCTCTATGTCAGTAACGGCATGGCCGCCGGCAATTCGCGGGCGGAGTGCTGCTCGCAGGCCCTGTCGGAGATCGTCGAACGGCATGTGAAAAATATCATTATCAGCCAGGGGCTCAGCCTGCCGGACGTCCCCATGGCGGTTCTCGGTCGCTATCCCAGGCTGTGCCGCATCATCGACCGTCTCGGTGAAGAGGGTTTGGTGGTGCGGGTTAAAGATGGTTCTCTTGGCGGCAAATTTCCGGTCATCTGCGCCCTCTTAACCGACACGGCAAACGGCGGAGTCTATGCTGCTTTCGGTGCCAATTTTCGCTTCGAAACCGCCATTGAACGGACTCTCACCGAATTGCTGCAGGGCCGTAACCTTGAAGGCTTGCGGCATTTCCAGCCACCCTGCCACGATTTAACCGAGGTTGCCGATCCCTTCAATCTGGAAAGCCATTTTGTCGATTCCGACGGCCTGCTGGCCTGGACCATGTTCCGGGGCAAGGCCGATTTTCCCTTTGCCCCCTGGGATTTCCATGGTTCGACCAAAGAGGAATTCTCTCGCCTGCAGGCCCTTATCACTGGCCTCGGCACCAGGCTCTACCGCGCCGAATACCAGCACTGCGGCATGTACAGCTGCCGCATTCTGGCACCGGGAATATCGGAGATCTATCCGCTCGACGACCTGCTGTACAACAACCGATCCGCCGGTGCCGCCCTGCGCAACGACCTCCTGCGACTGCCCAGTATGGACCAGGCACAGCTCGCAGTTTTTTTCGACCGACTGGAGAGCCTCGGCCAGAACGACCACCAGTTGCTCGCCCATATAATCGGCATCGTCTTTGATGACGACTCGGCCTGGTCTACCTTGCGTATCGGGGAACTGAAAGTCCTCCTCCTCCTGGCCATGCACAACCATGCGGACGCTCTGCATTGGTGCGCCTGGTGCCTGGATCATGCAGGTCTTCCCGGCAAACGTCTGCGCCTGCACCGCCTGCTGCACACCTTGCTGGGGTTCAACCTCACCGGGCAAAGGGCAAGTGACTACAGCGTCAGCCTGGGACTCCTATATAAAGAGGAGGAGATAAGGGACGGGCAGGCCATCCTTGATGGACGGATCACTTTTCCGGGTCTTGCCTTTGGTCCCTCCTGGACAGCGATCGCCAAAGAGCACGACAAGCTCCTGCAAATCTATGGCAAACTGAGTGATATCAAGGTGTCCGGGAAAAACACCAGAGTGATTTGAAGCTGTGAAGGAGGAACCGGCCGACAAAGGGCCGGTTCAGGGTAATTCTCTGTTACCGCGAAAGGACCGCTTTGGTCTCCCTGGCAATCGCCAGTTCCTCATTGGTGGGAATGACCCAGACCTGCACCCGGCTCTCCGCCGTACTGAGCAAAGCGGGCTGGGTACTACGCCGGCCGTTGGCCTCATGATCGAGGGTAATACCAAAGGGTTCCAAGCCCTGAAGGCTCATGGCCCGCACCACCCCATCGTTTTCGCCTATACCGGCGGTAAAAACGATGCCATCCACCCGGCCAAGCACCGCCATGAAAGCGCCGATATATTTTTTATTGCGATAGGTCTGCACCTGAAGGGCCAGTTTTGCCCGTTCATTGCCGGCGGCAATGGCCGCATGGATATCGCGCATATCGTTCAAGCCGCATAAGCCTTTCAAGCCGGAATCCTTATTGAGAAGCCGGTCGATGGCCTCGATATCCATGTTGCAGTTGCGGGCAAGAAAGGCATGGATGGCCGGATCGACATCGCCGCTGCGGGTGCCCATGACCAGGCCTTCGAGGGGGGTAAAGCCGAGGCTGGTATCGACACTTTTACCGTTCTCCACCGCGGTCATGGAGCAGCCGTTACCCAGATGGATGGTGATGAGATTTAGTTCTGCAAGCGGTCGCCCCATCACTCTTGCGCACTCGCCGGCGACAAATTTATGGGAGGTGCCGTGAAAGCCATAACGGCGTATCCTCTCCTGCTCGTACAACTCGTATGGCAGGGCATAGTGATAGGCATGGGGCGGGATAGTCTGATGGAAGGCGGTATCAAAAACCGCTACCTGCACGACTCCGACAAAAAGTTCCCGGGCTACCCGAATGCCGTCCATATTGGCCGGATTGTGCAGGGGCGCAAGAGGAATGTTTTTTTCAATTGCCGTCAATACCTCCGCGGTAATAACCGTCGGCTGGTGAAAATCCTCGCCGCCATGCACCACCCGGTGGCCGATGGCGCCAACATCCGATTTATCGGCAATAACCCCTTGGTCTTTATCGAGAAGAATCTCAACTGCCAGGCGCATGCCGCCGGTATGGTCGGCAATTGACTCCGTTTTCTTGACCACCAGTTCCTTGTCGGTTCCCGGCCTGAGGGTACACTTGATAAGCCCCTGCGGTTCGCCGATTCTCTCCACCAGCCCCGATGCCAAGACCGCTTCGTCCGCCATATCGAGGAGTTGAAATTTTATTGAAGAACTCCCTGAGTTGATGACGAGTATTTTCATTTTTTATTAGTCCTTCTTACTGCCTGTTCGTGGTAATTGCCGACCGCCCATTGCGGCCATGAAAAGCCCGGAAAAATACCCCATCGGCAAGTCGTCGGCAACAACAAAACACCCAACCGTCATTGTACTCACAACTGCCGGGATTTTGGAAAAGATTTTTAACGACTTGCTTGGTTTCAATAAGAACCAAGAACAGAGATCGTCTCTCTTGTCTGCATCGTCATTTCAAGTCGTTGACATAGGGGCGGCGGTAATTATTTTAATGTTAAATTATCCAGCAAAAATGATGTTACACACTCTCCCTTTATTGCAGGAGGAACCCATGGAAATCATACGTATCACTGCTGGCGAGGCACAGGAGAAGATGAACCGGGGCGCCCTGCCCATTCACACACTGCCGGCCGATCACTTCTGCCGGCTGCACCTGCCTGGAGCCCGGAACGCCTGTGTCTACCAGGTCAGCTTTATAGGTGACATCAAGACCATTGTCGCTCAACATGATCAGCCGCTCATTCTCTACGGTTCAAGCAATCATTCTCAAGATGCAGAGGTGGCCGCGGAAAAACTGGTTCGGGAAGGTTACCAGAAGGTGTTTGTCTTGGATGGCGGACTCGATGCCTGGCAGGCGGCAGGCTTGCCGGTCGAGGGCGACAAGATGCCGCAGCCGGATCCTGCGACCCATCTACCGAACGTGGACGGAATATATAAGCTGGATACAGCGGCAAGCCTTGTCGGTTGGGCCGGCCGCAACCAGAACAGCAAGCATTTCGGGACACTGCAGTTAAAGAGCGGGCAGATCCAAATCGAGGGCAAAGGTATCAGCGGCCACCTGGTTGTCGACATGGAATCCATGGAGAATATCAATCTCGCCGGAAACGATTTGCAACCGGTGCTGATAGCCCATCTGAAATCCGATGATTTCTTTTTCACCAAGCTCTTCCCCACCGCCACCTTCACCATCGAAGAGGGACGGATTGCCGATCCTGCGTCCCTGACCGCCGCTAACTGTCAGCTTCAAGGTTCACTTACTTTGCGAGCGGTGAGCAGAGAGCTTGCGTTTCCGGCAACCATCACCCCTCGGGATAACGGCAACCTTGGCGTCGAGGCGCATTACGACCTGGATCGTACCTTGTGGAACATTATCTACGGGTCCAGCCGCTTCTTTGAGCACCTGGGAATGCACACCGTTTTTGAAACCATCAGCATTGAACTGCGCCTGGTGCTTGAACCTTTAAAAGAGTGATTCTGTCGGTTGCTCCAGCAGAAAGGCAGCGGCTGGTAGGGGTGGCCATTACCAATACCACCTTCTGCTTTTTTTTAACTCGGCTAGGGGATAAAAGCGTCCCCGCCAAGTAATTCCACCATTTTTCTGCACAACAATCGCCGACTTGCAAATGATGTAAATGGAAAGGTAGGGAGCCAGCAAGGCCCCCGGCAGATACCATGTCGGCAAACCCTGGCGGCGAAGGCCAAAGAAAAAGGCCGCCAGCTTGCCGGCTACCGCCAACATCCAGAAAAGCCTTGCCTCCGCCTCGCCGAAGATCGCCCCCCAGAACGGCAGGATATTCACCACAAAGAGCAAGACCACTATCGGCGGAATTAAGGCAAGGTGATAATGGACAAAGGAAAAGGTGTTTTTCTCTAAGCCGGCAATCATCGTCCGCACCGAGTCATACCAGGGGACAGCAACAAAGCTGTCCCCCAGCAGGCAATCCTGGCGAAAACCTTGTTCTTTTATTATCTTGCTGAGCATCAGATCGTCGATGGGATGCATGCGGATGCTTGTATGGCCGCCGACCGCGTCATAAGCAGATCTTTTCACCAGGTTAAAGGCGCCGATGCCGATAAACTCGCGGCTTCCCGGCTGCCTGACCCGCCACGGCCGGAAGGCCAGCAACAACCCCAGGGCCATTTCGAGGATAAGGCAGTTGAGCAGCCAGCCGCCGCCGAGGTTTTTGAAAAAAAGGGTCATATGGTCCAGCCGGTCGTCGTGCATATGGTGGATGGCCCGGCTGATGGTGGTTGGCTCCATTACCACATCGGCATCGGTAAAGAGCAGATATTCGCCGCCGGCACGGGCCGCCCCCTGGGCCAGGGCATGGCTTTTGCCCATCCAGCCATTCGGCAGATGGGTTATCTCGTGGACTACGAGGCGCGGGTGGGTTGCCTGTAAACGCTGAAGCACCTGGGCAGTGCCGTCGACGGAGCGGTCATTGACCACTATGATTTCTAGATTGCCGTAAATTTGGGCAAGCAATGACATCACCGCCTGCTCGATATTGTCCTCTTCATTGCAAGCCGGCATGATGACCGAGACCCGAGGCGCCGGAGAAAACCCATCGCTTGCAATGTCGTCCAGCCGCCGCAGTTTGCGCACCCCGAGGGCTAGAACCAACGAACTGCAGAGAACCAAGGTGAACGCAACGATGGCCAAGATGAGAGAAAACGACATGGCGAATTCCTCTGAGATTGAGTACCTTAAAAAATTCTTTTCTGCCCGTCTTCACCCCTCCAGGGATAAAAACCGCAGCAGATTCTCTCAGTATAGCATAAGCCAGATCAATTAAACCCGAGGAAAAATGCCTTGTCCCTATCAAGGCCCCGAATATGAACACTAAAAACTATCGCGAAATCCCCTATAACTTTACTTCCGCCGACGACAAACTGATCATCAATCTGCTCTTCGGACCGGAGGTGTGGGAGGATCTTGAAGAACTGCGCAGCCAAAGACTTACCGGCAGATCGGCTCGACTGGTTATGCGCTTTATGGGCGATCTCTTTATCCTTCGTCGCAACCCCTTTCTCTTCCAGGAACTGCTCGACCTGCCGGGCAAGCGCCAGCGCTTTTTCGACACCGCCGGCGAAGATCTGACGATCATCGAGGAGGCGGCGCGCATCGGCAGGGTCGGTTCGGAGCGCAGTGCCAAGGTGCTGCGTCTGGTTGCCATCTGCCGGCAGCGCCTTGACGAACTGAAAAAAGAGATTCACGATGCCCCGGCCCTCCGCGCCCAAATGCTGAAAAAGCTGGGGGCGGTCATCGGCAAAGAAAACGTCCGCTTCGATCCCTTCACCCTCATCAGCCACGCCACCGACGCCACCGACTGGCGCCTCTTTCTACCCTTGGCGGTTCTTCGGCCGGAAACCGAGGAACAGCTGCCGGGCCTGATGCAGGCGGTGACCGAGATGGGCCTGAAGATCATCCCCCGCGGCGGCGGCACCGGCCTTACCGGCGGCAGCGTGCCGGTAACCAGCAACTGTGTTATCTTCAACACCGAAAGATTGACCAAGATCCACGACATCGCCTACCACGATTTTCCCCATCTCGGCCAGGGGGTGAAGGTGCCGGTACTAAAGGTCGAAGCGGGAGTGGTCACCTCCGATGCCATGGGCCACGCAGCCAAAGACAACCTGGTCTTCGCCACCGATCCGACCAGCGCCTGGGCCTCGACCATCGGCGGCAATATCGCCGAAAATGCCGGCGGCAAGACGGCGGTGCTTTGGGGTACGGCCATCGACAACATCCTTGCCTACACCATCGCCATGCCCGGCAGGGGCTTACTCACCGTGCGGCGAGTGAACCATCCGCTGCGCAAGATCCTGCCTGACGACCGCGTCCATTTCCAGGTCCTTGAACAAAGCGGCCAGGTTCTCCGCGACGTGCACCTGACCGGTACGGAAATCCGTAAAAAAGGTCTGTGGAAGGACATCACCAACAAGGCCTTGAAAGGGCTGCCGGGTTTCCAGAAAGAGGGCACCGACGGCATCATCACCTCCGGCGAATTTGTTCTCTACCGGGCCTACGAGAAAAAGATCACCTTCTGCCTGGAATTTTTCGGCGAGGATATGGACGAGGCCAGCCGGGTCATTGTCGAGATCTCCGAGGAGTTCGTCAACCACGGCGAAGAGGCACTGATGGCCCTTGAACACTTCGACGAGGAATATATCCGCGCCATCAAATACAAATTCAAGGCGGCGCGCAGCGAGCACCCGAAGGCGGTGCTCCTTATCGACATGGTCGGTCATAGCAGCGCCCAGGTACTGCGCGGCAAAGAGCGTCTAGAAAAACTCCTTTTACCCTATAAAAACACTGAGTTGTTCACCGCCCAGGATACCGACGAAGCGACCCGCTTCTGGCGCGACCGCAAGCGGCTCGGAGCAATTGCCGCCCGCACCAACGCCTTTAAACTGAATGAAGACATAGTGCTGCCTCTGCCGGCACTTGCCGAATTTGCCCGTTTTGTCGACGGAGTAAATATTGAGGAAGATATCCATAACAAGATCCAGTTTATCCACCGGATCATCGACTACCTGGAGACCGCCGAACCGATCGAAGATCCAGACTGGCTTGAGGCAAAAATCCCCAAGGCCAATGACCTGTGCCGGGAAACCCTGGAAAAACTGGCTCTCCGCACCCAGGAATCGATCCGCCATGCGGTCTATATCAAACAATTGATGACCGACCTGCTGGAACTGTTCAGCGGTTACAGCAAAGTCAGCGCCACTATCGAGTCCATTTACGAGGAAGTTCGGTCACGGCGGATCATCATCGCCACCCATATGCACGCCGGCGACGGCAATATCCATGTCAACATTCCGGTCTTCTCCAACGACCGCAGCATGATGAAGCGGGCCGAAAAAACCGCCGAGGAGATCATGACCAAGGCGGTGGAGCTGGGCGGGGTGGTGAGTGGCGAACACGGCATCGGCATCACCAAGATGAAGTTTTTGGAGAAATCGCGCCTGGACGAGCTGCGCCGCTACCGGCAGGAGGTCGATCCGCAGGGCATTATGAATCCGGGGATGCTGAACGATCCGGCGATCATCGACAAGGTCTATACCCCGTCGTTCAACCTGCTGGAACTGGAGGCGAAGATCCTCCAGTACGGGTCGCTCGCCAAGCTTTCCTCGATGATCTCCAAATGCATCCGCTGCGGCAAATGCATGGCGGGGTGTTGCGTCTACCATCCGGGAAGCAATATCTTTTTCCATCCGCGCAACAAGAACATGGTCATCGGCTCGCTCATCGAGGCCCTGCTCTACGATATGCAGCGATCTCACCTGCCGCGTTTCAATCAGCTGAAAAACCTCGAAGAAATCGCCGACCATTGTACCATGTGCCGGAAATGCCTGGCGCCCTGCCCGGTGGATATCGACACCGCCGAAGTGTCGCTTTTAGAGCGGGAGATCCTCAGCGATCTCAGCTACAAACATACCGCCCCGGCCACCCTGATGTCTCTCTACTACCTGAAAATCAGGAACCGGAGTTTCAACCGGGTCTTTCGCAAGGGGGTTCTCGAATGGGGCGGGGCTGTACAACGCCTGGCCGCGAAGGCCTATAAAAAGGCGCCACCGGCGCTTACCGAAAAAAGATGGCGATTCCTCAATTTGTTCAAGTCGCCGATGATGCCTGTGTCAAAGACCAGCCTCGGTGCCAGGCTGCCGTATTTTTCCGAGCGCGAAGCCTTGATGATCAACCCCGAAGGACCGGTACAGAAAACTGTCTTTTACTTCCCAGGCTGCGGTTCGGAACGGCTGTATGCCGACATCGCCACCGCCGCCATCTATCTGCTCGCTAAGAACAATATCAGAGTTATCATCCCGCCGCTTTCCCAATGCTGCGGTTTTCCGGCGAAAGTCAACGCCAAAAAGAGGATGGCTGCGATCATGAGCCTGCGCGACACTATCATTCTCACCCAGATCCGGGAGATGCTCGGCCATCTGGTATTCGACGCCTTCCTCGTCAGTTGCGGCACCTGCCGCGAGGCCCTGCATGAAATGGGCGTCAGCGAGATCTTCAACTGCGCCATGGCCGATGTCTCACAGTTCGTTATGGAAAATTCAAGCGGCCGGTTCGGCACCCGGCGCCCGGAGACAGTGCTGTACCACACCCCCTGCCACGACTCCTTTGACGGCGCCGGGGCAAGCCTTCTCGGCCAGCTTTACCAAGACGTGAGGAATGTCGCCAATTGCTGCTCCGAGGCGGGAACGCTTGCCGTCTCCAGGCCGGATATTGCCTATGCCATGCTCGAACGTAAACGAGAATCGCTCATGAAGGCCCAGGCCGGCAGCAATGCCACGATCATCGCCACCAACTGCCCATCCTGCCTGTCAGGTCTTGGTCGCAACAGAGAGATGGGGGTTACACCGCAGCATATGACGGTTTTGCTGGCGGAGGCCCTGGGTGGGCCAAACTGGATGAGTGACTTTGCCCGGCTGGTGGCTGGGGCGGAGAAGGTTACTTTTTAGGCGGAAGGGGTAGGGAAAAATTCGTTGGTTTGAATGGTTCCCTGCCCTTCGCAGTTACTTGGTCTTCACCCTTTTAAACAACACCTATCTCTCGACAGGAAACCCCTGACTTTTCTTCGACAGTTCGACTAGCAACATCGCTCCATTGTTTAATGTAACGTGCCGATTTTACAATGGACAATGTTAGGCTATGGCCGAACGGGTAGTGCCAATAATACAGATATATTTAATTGACGAAACAAGATATTAA
>CAIQWD010000110.1 GCA_903875445.1 uncultured delta proteobacterium
CAAATTCATCTCTTTGAGCAGATCAGCAATCAGATGGGAAAATAAAAAGGAGGGGAATGCAGGATTTCAGAAAAAAAGAGATGGCGCAGGTGGCTCAGTTTTCGTTAGCAGAGGTGGTTCAATTTTGATTAGCGTTGAAGCATTTTTCCCTGTGGCCCTGGGATTGCAATACTATGGGTAACTACCAATCAGGTAAAATTACCCATCGGGTAAAAGGAGGGCAAAATGCTATTCAAAAATCAGAAAAACATCGTCAAAGGGTTCCAGGTAATTGAAAACGAATGCATCTGGTCGAAGGCGGGAATCGTTCAGTCCGGGCTGTGCGACAATGTGTACGACTGCCGGACCTGCCCGTTTGACAGGGCTATGCAGAGGACCGAGAATGCAGACTCTAAAAAAAGGAGATCTGGTTGGGCAAATAATGTCAAAGACATTTATGATTGGACAAACATTCCCTGCCGTCATGTGCTGACCGGGCGGGTCAGTGCAGCCAAGGTCTGTGTCAATAATTATGAATGTAATCATTGCGCCTATGACCAGATGCTCGATGACGAGGACATGGATTTCCGGGACGAAAAAACGGCCTATTTGAAAGCATCCGGCCACCTTCTGGCCAAAGAGTATTACTATCACACGGGGCATACTTGGGCCCGGTTCGAACACGGCGGTCGGGTAAAGATCGGCTTTGACGACTTCATGGTCAAGCTCTTCGGCTCTCCATCAAATATTTCCCTCCCCCACCTGGGCGCAAAGCTGAAAAAAGACCAAGCCGGATTTATCTTTTCCCGCTCAGATAAAGAAGTTGCAGTACAATCTCCCGTTACAGGGACTGTGCTGGCAATCAACAACAGGATCCTGGAGCATCCGGAAATCGTTCATGAGGATCCTTACAATGAGGGATGGCTCTGTGTCGTTGAGCCCAATGTGCCAAAATGGAACATCAGTAAGCTTTTTTACGGAAAAAACAGCCTTGAATGGACAGATCAGGAAAGTCAGAGACTCCTGCGCCTGATCGGGCCTAATTACCAAAACCTGGCTGCTGCTGGAGGAAAGCCCGTGGATGATATATATGCAAGCTTTCCCGAGATCGGATGGGACCGCCTGGCAGAAACATTTCTAAAAAGTGCAGAGAAATGAGGGAATCTTGCCGGGGCAGCCCATGCACAGTCCCGGCACAAGTAAAATGGGATCTTATTCAGATCCTCAATGACACCTGAAGAGTGATATCAAAGCCAGGCTGCCACCTTGAGCTGCCTGGCCGTAAAACTACTTATCAGTAAAAAAGGAGGGCAAAATGTCATCGAAAGAACAGGAAATAAACGTCAAAGCTAAAAAACAGGATAACATCATCAATGGATTCCAGGTCATTGAAAACGAATGCATCTGGTCGAAGACAGGCATGTTTCAGACCAGGCTGTGCGACAATGTATACGACTGCCGTACCTGCCCGTTTGACAAAGCCATGCAGAAGGCCTTCAAGGCTGACCCCCAAAGAAAGAGATCTGGATGGGCACAGAATGTTAAAGGCGTCTTTGAATGGAACAACATTCCCTGTCGTCATGCGCTGACCGGGCGGGTTACTGCAGCCAAGGTCTGTGTCAATAATTATGAATGTAATCATTGCGCCTTTGACCAGATGCTCGATGAAGAGGACATGGATTTTCGTGACGAAAAACAGGCCTTTTTAAAAGCATCCGGTTACCTTCTGGCCGACGAGTATTACTATCACAAGGGGCATACCTGGGCCCGGTTCGAACACGGCGGTCGAGTAAGGATCGGCTTTGACGACTTCATAGTCAAGCTCTTCGGCTCTCCATCGAATATTTCTCTGCCCCACTTGGGCGCAAAGCTGAAAAAAGACCAAGCCGGACTTGCTTTTTCCCGCTCAGATAAGGAAGCCGAAGTACGCTCTCCCGTTACCGGGACTGTGCTGGCAATCAACAACAGAGTCCAAGAGCATCCGAAAATCGTTCATGAGGATCCTTACAATGAGGGCTGGCTCTGTATCGTAGAGCCCAAAATGCCCAAACTGAACCGCAGGGGGCTTTTTTACGGGAAAGACAGCCTTGAATGGACAGATCGGGAGAGCCAGAAACTCCTGCGTCTGATCGGGCCTGAATACCAGAACCTGGCTGCCGCTGGAGGTGACCCGGTGGATGATATCTATGCAAGCTTTCCCGAGATTGGATGGGACCGTCTTGCAGAAACATTTTTAGGAAGTAAAAAGAAATAAGAGAACCTCACCGAGGCAGCCGTCTTGCACAGTCCCGGCACAGGTAAAAGGGAATCCTGTTCAGATCCTCAATGACACCTGAAAAGTGCATGATACATCTGGTTTCGTTGCAATGGAACAGGTTGAACAGGTGGCCCAGTTCGTGAAGCGCGAGCTTGGCCGCCCTCTCGTAAACCAGGGAAGTCGATGGTGTTGATCCGTCGGCGTTCCTGTTCAACCTGAAGAGCGATATCAAAGCCAGGCTGCCGCCTTGGACTGCCTGGCCGTACACATAGTTGAAAATCGGAATAAACATATCCCGGGATATGACGCCGACAATTTTAGAATATCCGTCGAAATCCAACGCATCAAGCTCATTGATAAGGAGGCCGGCATTATACTTCAGCCGGGCCTTATCAAAGGTAGACTCGGGAAGAGGCCGCATGGGCAGGACATCAGCCAGCAACTTATAATATGCCGTGATATTTGCTGCGATCACCTCGACGGCAAGTGTCGGGACCTCCCCCAACGGAACCACTCCGATCAGTTCTTTCATGCCGGTTTTTTCAAGTTGCTCCGTTTAATAAACTTATGGAGGCTCACGCGGTTGATGCCAAGAATTTCTGCCGATCGGGTAATCTGCCAGTCTTGTTCCTCCAGTACCTTCTGAATATGCGATTCCTGTAACTCTTTTAATGTCCGGGGCGCGGATAGGGCTGCGTGCGCCGGCCCAAGAAATGAAAAATCCTCGACGGCAAGTGTCCGGGATTTGCTCAGAACAACGGCCCGTTCTACGACATTTTTCAGTTCCCTGACGTTTCCTGGCCAATCATAGGAGGTTAATAGCGAAAGGGCATCCGATTTTATCCTGTCCACATGCTTCGTGGTTTCATGGCTGTACTTTGCCATGAAATGATCGACAAGAAGGGGAATATCACTTTTTCGTTCCCGCAGGGAAGGCAGGTGAACCCTGATGACATTGATACGATAAAAGAAGTCTTCCCTGAATTCTCCCTCCTGAATACATTTTTCAAGGTCTTTCCGAGTAGCCGAAATCAGACGGAAATCCACCTCTACAGGGGTTTTGCTGCCGACGCTGAACATTGTCTTATCATCCAGGACCCGAAGCAGGTCCACCTGCATTTTTGCACTGATATCTCCGATTTCATCCAGGAAGAGGGTGCCGCCGGAAACCACTTCCAGAAAGCCCTTTCTGGATTGTTCTGCCCCGGTGAAGGCCCCTTTTCTATGCCCGAACAATTCACTTTCCATGAGCGCATCCGGCAGAGCACCGCAGTTGATGGCAACAAAGGGGAGCTGTGCCCTAGGGCTTTTGGCATGGATGGCCTTTGCCACCAATTCCTTGCCGGTGCCGGTTTCCCCGGTGATCAGTATGGAGGCATCGCTCTGGGCCACCTCCAAGATTAAGGCGTATAATTTTTCCATGGGGGGGGACTGGCCGATGATATTTTCAAACCGGGTGATTTGATCCAGGCACCCCTTGACATAATGATAGTCCGAGGTGATTTTCTGCTGGCTTAAAATTTTCTCCATCACCAGGGAGAGCTGTTCCGGCTTAAACGGTTTCAGCAGGTAGTCGCTGGCACCGGCACGCATTGCTCTGGCCGCACTTTCAATGGAACCGTGAGCGGTAATAATGACCACCAGAGTTTCCGGGTATTCTTTCTTTACCCTTTCAAGCAGTTCAAGGCCATCCATCCCCGGCATTTTAATATCCACAAACAAGAGCTGAAAAGGCTTTTGCTCTAGCTTTTCCAACGCCTCCGCACCGGAGGCTGCTGTATCTATTTCATGACCGTATTTTCTAAACCAGTACAAAAGAGATTCCCGGACAATCAGCTCGTCGTCCACAATCATGAGTCTCAATTTAGGTTCCATGCTCTCCCCCTTAAGGATTATCATAAGGAATCACGGGAAAGGTCAGTGTAAATGTGGTGCCTTCCCCCTCCCGGCTGTCGATTTTTATGGTCCCTCTGTGATTTTTGACCACCCCGTATACAATGGACAGTCCCAGTCCCGTGCTTTTACCCACATCTTTTGTGGTGAAAAAAGGATCGAACAGGTTATTCTTTATTTTTTCCGGGATGCCATACCCAGTGTCCCGGATGCTGAACCAGGCCTTATCCGCTGTTCCATCCATCCGGGATGTCACCGACAGCTCCCCCCCTTCAGGCATGGAATCGACGGCGTTGAAAATCAGGTTCAAAAAGCATTGCTGCAGCTGGTTGATATCCCCTACAACCATGATCGGGGTCGGGTACAGCTCTGTCGTCAGTCTGATATTCCCGAGTTTCATCTTGTGGCGGGTCAGGGAAAGCGCCGCATCCAGGGCCTTGTTTACATCGACATGGGCATGCTCCACCCCCGATTCCCGGGCAAAGGAGAGGAGTCCGGACACGATACTCCCCACACGCTCCAGTTCCGTGGACATGAGCTGCAGGTGGCCTTTGAATTCTTCCAGGGACTTCTCTGCCGGGGGACCGGCGGTCAAAATGTCCTGCATATACCCGCAGAAGGTCATAAGGCCCTGGATAGGGTTGTTAATTTCATGGGCAACGCTTGCCGCCAGCTTACCTAGAGAGATCATCCGGTCTTCCTGGATCATCTTCTGGATATTGGATTCGAACTCTTTGGTCTTCTTGTTCCACCGGTCCGAAAATTCAGTGGTAACATCCCGCCAGAACTCGATCACCTGTGTGACATCCCCGGCATCATTCTTGACAGGATAGGTGGTCAGGTCGCAGTACATATGTTGGCCGTCCGCTCCCGGGTGGTCATGGATGACATGGACATTCTGGCCGGTCCTCACGGTTTCAAGCATGGGGCATTTCACCCCGGGAAAGGCACTCGAGCAGGGGGTGTTCAGTCCGTGGGAAATTTCATAGCAATGGGCGCCGATGACCTTATTCTTAGCCTTTTTCACCGTATTGAGATAGGCGTCGTTGGCATCGATAATGGTGAAATCCGTATTGATAAAGACAATGGCTGCCGTGCTCTGCTGGATCAATAAGCCGGAAAACGTCTTCTCGGCGATGAGCCGCTGTTCCGTTGACTGCAGCCACTGGCTCACCACATGGACGAAGCTGCGCACTATCCTTTTGTTTTTGAACTCAAGGATACCGACGTTCATAGGTCTTAAGCGGATAATTTCAAGGAGCACATCCCACTTGCCGGTCAGTTCCAGGACACTATCAAGCTGGTCGATATTCAGCAGATCGTGGAGATTGTCGGTGGTATATATCCCCATCTGTTCGGCAAGCAGCATCCCCTTTGCATCGGGATTTTTATCGCACACCCCCAGTACTTTGATGTTAAAAATAGGAGAGGGATTATCATGGATCAGGTCGAGAAAAAAACGGCAGTCCCGGCCGCCGCCCACCATGGCAATATTAATGGAAAACCTCTCATTCACACCGTCCTTTGGCATTTCGTTTTTTGTTCTCATCTAACACTCCTTCCGGTTTGCCTTAAGGTTACGCGGCACCCCCAAAATTACCCGGCAAATTTTATCCGATAGATTAGTGACCATAAGGATGTGGCGACAGAACAGTCGTAGCGTCTTTAGACCAGGTTGCCCAACAAATCATAAGGGGCCAGCGAATGATAACTTAGTGAATCGAATGACTACAGATTTTGCCCTGTTATGAGCCTAAGGTACCGTTAAAAATAATTTATCATTAAAGAGGAACTTAGTAAAGGTGTTCGCGAAGTTTACCGCTTCCTGCAATCAGAAGATTCTGTCACCCGACACGCTTGGCGGTTTAAGAATGACTCGGGCGGTGACGTTTGTCAGGCAGTTTTCCAGGCAACGATGGTTCAGCAAGGCAATCATGGTATCGGAAAAATCGATGGCGGCTACCTGCCGTACCAGTCCGGTCAACGGGATTGCCAGCGTGCCGGCACCACAGCCGACATCGAGGACACTCCAATCCGGAGAAGGCCGAAGACGGCGGCATTATTTCAGGTGAAAAGTAATGGGCAGAACAATTCGTGCCGCTGCCGGTGGTTTGGGGAAAGGTGAAATTCTGCGGATGGTAGCGACAACATTATTGTCGAGGATATCATGGCCTGAGCTTTCAACAACCGCAATATCTGCGACCTGACCGTCTTCTTTTAAGAAAAAGGCGACGACAATCTTGCCGGTGAGACCCATTCTTCTGGCTGTGGCGGGAAAGCTCAAATTTTTCACTATCAGATTGCGGACGAATTCAAAATCGTAGCTCTTGCTTCCACCGCTCTCAGTCTGAGTCTCGGTTTCCGCCGATTTCCGGCTTTGACTCACCGCTGCACTGTCGGCAGATTGTGCTCCATCCGTATCATTGATCGGAGTCTTTTCGGCGGTAGCTGCCGAACTCTGCTGTTCTTGCCCATCGATCACCGGTGGGTGAGGGATTTCCTCTCTCTTTTCTACCGTCGGCTGAAGGTGTTTTTTGATCTTTTCCCTTGCTAATTTTGCTTTGAAGACGATTTTTTCGGGAATATCCGCCGGGTTTTCCGGTTCATCCCGTTTTTCGACCACCCGCTCCACTTGGGCCGGTGGCGCGCTTGTCGGTGCCTTTGGTGCCTCTGGACCGGGTGTTCGTTCCGACTCTGCCGCACTGGCGACCATGGAAAAATCGATTACCAGAAGGGGTGGCTCAGGCGCTGGATACCTGCCAATGAGCACAACCCCGAGGACAATGCCGGCATGCAACAACAGGGAAAGAGAGAGAGCCTTGGTCTTGTCGGTCATGAGATTTTTGCAATTTTGCCCTCAAGAGGACATTTTCAGTTCTCCCGTGTGGGGGATAAGATTCTTGGCGGCTTACCGTATCCAGCCAAACACGCCATTCTTCCCACTTCACATGGCCCAGACAGGCATACAGAACCTGCCGGTGCAACCGCTTCCGGGCATTGCCACGACATTCACGTCGATACGATACAATGTTTGCAAGGTTTCTCTGGTAATGGTGACCTCCGGAGCACCATCGGCAATAACTCTCCCCTCCTTGAAAAGGATGACCCGGTCGGCGGTCATCAGGGCATGGTCGGGGAAATGGGTGGTCATGATGAAGGTCAACCCCTCCTTGGCCAGGCCGTTGATGTCGTTCAACAGGCGCATCTGGTTACCGTAATCGAGGCCGTTCACCGGTTCGTCCATGATAAAGACCCCGGCTCCCTGGGCGAGAGAGCGGGCAATGAGGGTCAGCTGCCGCTCGCCGCCGCTGATTTCCGTATAGGCCCTGTCCTTCAGCGCAAGGATATCCAGCCGAACCATAGCAGCCTCGGCAATCTCCCGGTCGCTGGCAGAATAGGTCGAGAAAAACGAATGATAGGGCATGCGGCCCATCAGTACCACATCCTCCACGGTATAAGCGAAGGCCTCGCGGTGGGTCTGCGGCACGTAGGCGATTCTCTTCGCCAAATCATTGCCGGCATAGGACTTAAGGAGACGACCCTCAAAGTGGACGGAGCCGCTTTGCGGTGTCAGCAAACCGAGAAGGATTTTCAGCAGCGTGGTCTTGCCGCTGCCGTTCGGACCAAGCAGCGAGACGATCTCGCCTTGCCTGAAAGAGAGAGAAATATCATGCAGAACCTTGCGACCAAAATAGGCAAAATCGACATTTGAAACCTTGAGCAACATGGTCATTTCCACCCCCGGTGCGCATTTTTTAAAACCAAGACAAAAAACGGGATACCGATGAGTGAGGTGACGATACCCGTGGGAATTTCAAAGTTGAACAACAACCGGGAAACATCGTCGACCACCAGCAGGTAGATGGCCCCGGTAAGAGCGGCGGCGGGCAGGAGCAGGCGATTATCCGGGCCGACGATCATCCGGCAGATATGGGGAATAATCAACCCGACCCAGCCGATCATGCCGCCGATCACCACCGTGAGCGCACTTATCAATGTCGCCAGAAAGATGACGGTCAAGCGTACGCGGCCGACATTGATGCCAAGCGACTTGGCCTCTTCCTCACCCATGCTCATGACGTTGAGCCTTCCGCCACCACAGATCAGGGTAACTATGCCGAGCAGCATGGGCAGGCTGACAATCCACAGGGTGCCTCCGTCCACCGCTGAAAGATTACCCATAAGCCAGTAGACAATGGCCGGCAACTGATTGGACGGATCGGCCGTGTACTTGATAATGGACAGCGAGGCGGTAAAAAAGGCGCCGCTGATGATGCCGCCCAAAACCAGCATGATAATGGAATGGGTGCGGAACATGCGGGCAATGCCCATGGCCACCGCCACGGCGGCAAAACCGAAAATCAGGGTGGAAAACTGCACTACCAGCCAGCTTTTTGAGCAGATCATGCCGAGGGCCGCGCCGAAGGAGGCACCGGCCAAAACGCCGAGGAGGCCGGGCGAGACCAGGGGATTGATAAACAGGGCTTGAAAGGCGGCACCGGCGATGGACAGTGAGGCGCCGATGAGGATTGCCGCCATGATGCGCGGCAAGCGGATGTCGAGGAGGATATTGGCAAGGAGAACGCGCTTTTCTTCGGCAAGCCCAGTAAGACCGAGGATTTTCCAGCCGGCAAATTGACAAATCTCGGGAAGTGCTACCCGGTACTTACCAAGGTATAAAGAAACCAGGATAACGGCGAAAAGAAGCACGGCCAGTACCGGCAAGGCAAGGTTTTTCATTCTCATCGGTTGAGTACTTCCATGGCCTGGGCCTCGTTCAACTCGACACCAAGGAAGAGCTTGTAGAAGGCACGGGTCTCCGCCACCATATCGACGGGAAAGCGATCCGGATGGAGGAGACCGAGCAGCCATTTGATCCCCAACAGCCGCATGAAGGAAGGTGGTCGATCAAACCAGTTAAAAGGCTCGTAGGGGATGAGGTAGACGCGCTTTTCCCGGACAGCCCGCAGGTTCTTCCAACGCGGATCGGTAAACACCGTGTCGAAAAAGGTTTTTTCTTTCACCAGAATCACTTCGGGATCATAGAGCAGCAATTGCTCCATGGAGATCTTCTCCATGCCGTAGTGATCAAGTTCCTCGCCCATATGGACATTGACGCCTCCGGCCAGGGGGATCAGTTCGGCATGGATGGACTTTCCTGGTTCTGTACTCAAACCATCGGTACCTTCGGCGTAATATACCCTGACTTTTTTGTCCTCGGGAATCTGGTCCACCATTGTCTTGGCCTGGTCCAGAACGATCCGGGCATAGTGATACAATTCCTCACCGCGCTCCTTCCGATTAGTGATGTCACCGATAAACCGCAGGGCCTCGGGATACTCTGAAATACTGCCCAGATGTATGGAAACCATGGGAAAAGGCATGGATTCCATGGATTCGAGGAACTTTTGGTTAGTGGCGTCTTCCTTCCAGACCCAGTGGACCATAAAATCCGGTTTGACCTGGAGCAACACCTCGCGATTGATCGTCCTGCCCTGGCCGGCCAGGCCGCCGATAACCGGCAGCTGGCGGTATTCCGGGACTGTGTAATTCTTTTCACCCTCCCAGAGCGGAAAATTCAACCCGGCAAGGATTTTCGGGTCAATGGCATAAAGCAGATAGGTGCCGGGTGGCGACACCGCCACCACCTTGGAAACAACATCGGGGATAGTCACCTTCCGGCCGCTCATATCGATGATCTCCCGGGTCTGCGCCGGAAGGGGAACAAGCAGAAGAGTAGCCAACAACATCAGTGGCAGGATACATGCCGGTTGTTTAGCCTTCCCACCAGCCAAGGAGGATAGCCATAGCGCTTTGCTCATTTCGTGACTCCCGATCTGAATAAATTTTCAACCAATTTCTCAGCCCACAACCCGGTAATAATCAGTTGCCAGAGAACAAGGTATACAAAGGATCTGCTCCCCGGATTTTACCTCCCGGCCATCCATAATGGTTTCGCCGCATTTGACACAGGGCAGGCGGCTCAGCGGTTTGCCCGGCAGGTCTTCCGGTCGGAGCGCAACCTCCACCTTGGTGATGGAGAACAACTCTTCTTCCGGCAGGGTGGCAAAATCAGGTTGTTCGCCGCTGTCGCTTTCGCCTGGCTTTCGATTTCCTTTAATCACCACTCTGGCTGCCTGGCTGGTTTCCAGGTTGATAAAGGTGGCCGCCATCTTGCCGTAGTAGCGGATTTTCATGGTACGTTTCCCCGGACGGCAACCGGTCAGGGCCATAATGGCATCGGTGGTGCAACGATCGATCTCGACAAAAACCATGAGTTTCTTTCTATCCTCGCCCTTCGGGTCGCTGATGCCGATCCGCCGCAGGCCGCTCATGGTCATGCGGGTGCCTATCCTGATGCCATGACAGATATCGCCGTGAAATTTCCCGGCCTGTTCGACAAGTTCCTCATAGGTACCGAAATAGGGGGTATTCATTGTTTCTCCTTTTTTTTAATAAGAACGCATCAATCCCAGTTGACTGAGTCGCGGGACATTGAGCAGATTGATTTTTCGCATGCAGCCGGCAAACAACCGATAACCGCCGCCGCCCTCGGCCAGCAACTCCAGGGCGTGGTCGCTGTCGGTCACCATGGCCGTGCCGACCAGGGCCACATTGCGGCGAAAAAGCGGCTCAGGGATGAAACCTGCGGTCGGCCCAACCACGGCGATAGCCGCATCCGGCGCGAGCAGGTCGAGCAGGCCCTGGATACTGCCATTGGCGATGGTCGCACCGGTGAAAACGGCGGTTTCGCAGCTGGCCAAGGTCTCGGCGGTTTGCTCCGGCGACACGAAGGTGCCGTATCCGGCTGCGGCCTCGGCTCTGGTCTCCTTCTTGTGGTCAATGATGGTAACACTGGCCGGTTGCAGTTGCCGCAAGCGCTTCAACAGCGGAATGATCGCCCCAACCATACAGACCCGCCGCCCTTGAAACATGGTCTTCATGGCCGATAGATCGTCACCGTCGTCAAGGCGATAGCGACCGGTGTCGAACAGGGAAGCGGAAAGCGCATTCATGGTGGCCAGGCGGATGAGTCCGGCGAAGGGATGGGCCAAATCGCCGCGCAACACCTCCTCGACCCGCATGCCCCGGACAGTCGGTGAACCGCCCTTGAGAATGCGTTGCCCGGCATTTTTTACGACCTCGGGCGGAGTGTAGGCTACCCCACCCCAACCGTTTTCAAGCTTCACTCCGGTGAAAAAGACTCCCACCACCAGCCGTTCGAGCACCAGCCCATTCAGGGTAGCCGCGTACAATTGGCGGAGTATGGTTTCGGCCTCGTCGAGGATTGGGGCAGCCCCGCAAGCCGTGCGGTCATCCTTTTCGTCGGAGTGGTTATTGTCGCCTAGGTACGACAGCGGTGATTGCAACGAAGCCATGGTCAGCTTTTCCGGAAGGTGATCCATAGGCCCTCGTCGCTGCGATTGACCGCGAAGGGGTCGATTGCAGCCGCTGTTAATGCTTCGATATAATGCTGGTTGTCATGCCGAGGCGGCCTTCGATCTTTGTTTTGCCATTCCGGATGTTGCCGCCGCATCCGTTCCTCCACTTCGGCCCGGGTTCGCGGATCACCGAGTCCGCCGCCGATATACGCACACCCCCCGGGGCGAAGCACTCGATGAATCTCGCCAAAGGCCGTGGCCAAATCGTCCCAGAACGGAACCGAACCGCGACTGACCACCAGATCGACGGAGGCATCATCTAGGGGAATGGCCTGTACCCGGCCGTGCAAGGTCCGTGCGTGGAGCCGACGACCGAAGTTTGCGATGTTTTCCTCGGCGCATTGCAGCATCTCCGGCGACTGGTCGAAAAAAATGAACTCAAGTGTCGTAATCCGGGCCAGGGCCAAGCCCAAATAACCACCGCCGCAGCCGACATCGAGGCAGTTCCCGGTGGTAATGCCGGTTGCAGCAACGATGCGGTTGGCGTAGTAGGCGTAGATCGAGGCGTTGACACCGAGGGCGATGCTGTTGTAGGTAGTGACTTCCGATACGTTCATGTTTGTCGATGCTCCACTGTTTCCTTTACCATGAAAAGGAGCGGATATTAAAAGGCCCAAGACAATTCCAGACCGACAGTTCGCCCCCGATCCGGGTAGTAGCCGGTTACATAGCGGGTCGAATAGTTATCATCGCCAAGGTTGCGACCGAAGAGCGTCGCGGTAAGCAAGGTCGCGCCGATCTGAAAGTCGTGCTGGATGTTGGCGTCGATTCGGGTGTAATCGCCGATGCCATCGACATTGCTCACGCCCATCGGGCTGCTGGTGCTGGTCCATTTATCCACTTGCTTGACGGAGAGGTTGGCACGGTAGGCGTTCCACTGGTAGCCAAGGGTCAGGCCGAAAAGATTTTCCGGCGTGGAGAAGCCCAGGGCATTGGTGGTAATGCCGTTACTGGTGCTTTCACCATCGAGCATATGGGTCCAGCTTATTTTGTAGGTGAAATCCTTGTCGATAGTACCTTTAGCCAGCAATTCCAATCCCCGTCGCAGTTCGTCCGATTCGGTGTAGTAATAGTATGTGGCGCCATTGGCTACATAGGTGGTGGAAGTGGCGGTCTTACCATTTTCGGTATCAATATCAAACCAGTTGATGGCCGGTTGGAACCACGGCGCAAATGCTGCCTCCACACCGATTTCGATTCGTTCCTGCCGTTCTGCTTGCAGTGGGCTGGTCTTGGGGAGCGGTCGCATGTCAAAATCGCCGGATGTGCCCTGATCGCCATGATAGTAACGGCCGCTCACCGAATAGATGTCGGTGATCCGCCAGCGGCTGCCGAAGGCAAAGATCTTTGCCGGATCCATATCGACATCGTTATTGGCGGTGTTCGCAGTCGCTTGTGTGCTCGAATTATCAATGTGTTTGAAATCCTCGCGAAAACCTCCGTCGAAGAGCAATTTATCCCCGAAAAATTTCTGCTCCACCGAGGTGGACCAGCCGGTAATGCTGGTATCATACCGGTTGTAGGCATTACTGAGATTTGGGCCGAAACCGGTACTCGTTGATAGCTGCCCGCCAAGTTGGATCAGGGTGTCGCCGAACCTGGCGTTATGCCGCAGGCCGATGCCGCTGGAATCTTCTGCGTACTCACGGACCGTCGAAACGCTGGAGGTAAAAGAACCGTTGTGTTCCTCCTGATCATAGAGGGTCTTGAACACATTGAGCAGAGTCGTCTGACCGGCAGTCCATTGCATCGCCATATCGCCCGAATAGATGGTGGTTTTCAGGGGGTCGTAGTACCATTTATCCGCCATGAGCGCGCCGGTGGCACTCACACCGCGCTGCATTTCCAGGGTGCCCGAGTCTTTGTAGACCATCATGTTGACATTCAATTTGCCGAAGGCAAAACCAGTGCTGCCCATGCCACCTTCCGAACTGCGACCATCATACCAGCTGTCTTCACTGGGACGATCCATCTTGGCCGCCAAAGCGGCCAGATATCCGGTAACCGGCCCATCCCCCTCAAGCCGGGTCCCGACCCACAGGCTCTCGCTCGTCTCCACCGGCTGACCACCATTGGCCTTTTCAGCCGAGGCGGTCAGCGTTGCCTCTGTCGTTTTCGGCTGCTTGGTGCGGATGATAATAAACCCGGTATTGATACCCGAGCCTGAATTGGAGGCACCAATAGGAATGGACGGCCCCAGAGTCAGTGAGGTTGCACCGCGAACGACCTGTACTTCCTCAATGGCCGCGATGGGAAATTTATACAAGATCCGGTTGGACGAAGGTGGTAGGACCGCGCCGTCGATAATGTAGGTGAAGGTGCCGCCGCCGCGTTCCTCAATAATAAAGGGGCTTCTCCGTCCTTGATAAATGAGATTGACACCGGTGGCCTTTTGCAGCAGATCAAAAACATTTTCCGGATGCAGGGCCTTGATATCCTTTTCCGTGAACACCTCAGTACCGGAACGGGCAGAGGCCTCGACACGGTAGAGATTGGTAGTGCTGTCAGCTTTGAGGTCTTCCCTTTGGGTATCGGCCACTCCTTCGACAACGATCGGTTTGAGCTGCTGCTGGGTGGCCTCAGTCTGTGCCGTTTCCGCGGCACCGGCTGCTGTACAGGTTGTCAGCAACAGAACTGCGGCAAACCGACCCCTGCGCTCCCATGAGTTTTGACGGTATTGCATTCCCTCCCTCCTTATACTTTTTAATCAACCATGACGATTTCGATATTTTTCAAGCGTTTTACATACCTCGGACCGGAGAGATGATCGCGAGCCGAAAGGAGATCGACCTCGTCACCTTCTTCGTAGAGCGGGTTACCGTTTTTCTCAAACAACACCACGATGCTGTCGCCATTCGGGGAATTGAAAATTTCCTGCCAGGAAAAAACCGCTTTGTAGCCATCATCGGAAGCGGCAATCACGTACATTTTTTTGGTATCGTTGTGGTCGGTCACCACTACCTTTGCTCGATTGATGATATCGGCAAGTAAAATTCCCCGGCAATTGCCGATCTGACCTTTGGGCTCGCCGCTGCCACAGATCATCGGTCGGTTTTCCAGATCGAGGATATCCATGGCACGGAGTTGCTCTATCCCGAGAACTAGGGGAGAGGTCACCCTGCCCGAGATGCGGAGGTAGGATCTCGTATCGGTTGCCATCGTGTCGTTGTCAGTTTCGTCCGTCACCTTCATGCTGCCTCCTTTTGTAACCTCACGGTTCAAGAAAAAAACCGAACACACCTGAATCCCATAAATAAAGAAATGCTGCCGGTTTTTCCAGTTTTGCTTTCTTAGCGTTATGTAGTTAACCCCATAACGACGCTAGAGCAATTTTGGCGCCAGCTGCAAAAATATATATATCACGAGTATTATCGATTTGTTAAATATAGGTTCTCGAAGACTGCATCAGACGGAGAAGGCAATCCTATCCTTACAGAAATGGAGAGAATCCGACAATTCTTGTACCTCTTCCTTCATTTTTGTCGAACTTTTAAAAAATGCACCCAAGTCCGCTACCTGTCGATGCCTCCCAAACAGAGGTATTTGATCTCAAGGTACTCATCCAAGCCGTATTTCGAGCCCTCCCGTCCATTACCGGATTCCTTGATGCCGCCAAACGGCGCCATTTCGTTGGAGACCAAGCCCTCATTGATACCGACGATGCCGTATTCCAAGGCCTCCGCCACTCGCCAGACACGACCGATATCCCGTGAGTAGAAATAGGATGCCAGGCCATGCTCGGTATCGTTGGCCATGGCGATGGCCTCCTCCTCGGTGCTAAAGGAAAAGATCGGCGCCACCGGACCAAAGATCTCCTCGTGAAAAATGCGCATACTCGGGTTGACACCTGTAAGAACCGTCGGTTCGACAAAACCCGGTCCAAGGGACGATAAGCCACCACCGACAAGGATCTTGGCGCCTTTGGCCAATGCATCGTCAATCAGGGCAAGAACGTTTTGCGCCGCTCCCCGGTCGATCAACGGCCCGATAGTCACGCCCTGGTCCATGCCATCCCCGAGGACAAGTTTATTTTTAACCGCTTCCACCAGTTTCTCGGTAAACACTTGGTATACCTCCGCCTGCACCAGGAAGCGGTTGCTGCAGACACAGGTCTGTCCGGCATTACGGTATTTGGAAGCCATCGCTCCTTGAACTGCCGCATCGATATCGGCATCGGCAAAAACAATGAAAGGAGCATTGCCGCCAAGTTCCATCGTTGTTCTCTTTACCGTCCCGGCACACGCCGCCATCAAGTGTTTGCCGACGGAGGTGGACCCGGTAAAGGTCAGTTTTCGCACCTTTTTGCCGGCGGTCAATTCTTCGCCGATTTCGGAGGTTTTGCCTGCCAGGATATTTATCACCCCCGGTGGAATGCCCGCCCGTATCGCCAGTTCGGCAAGGGCCAGGGCGGAAAGCGGAGTGGCGTTGGCCGGCTTGCAGACCACGGTACAGCCTGCCGCCAGGGCCGGAGCAATCTTTCGAGTGAGCATGGCATTGGGGAAATTCCAAGGGGTAATACAGGCGACCACGCCCAACGGTTGTTTGATGCAGACCAAGCGTCGGCTGCGGTCGGGGCCCGGAATGGTATCGCCATAGACTCGTTTGGCTTCTTCGGCAAACCACTCGACATAGCTGGCCCCGTAAAGAATTTCACCCCTGGCCTCGGCCAGGGGTTTGCCCATTTCCGAGGTGAGAAGGATCGCCAGGTCCTCCTGATTGGCAAGGATCAATTGGTACCAGGCCCGCAGCAGGGCAGCTCGCTCCTTGGCCGGTCGGTCGCGCCATAACAAAAAGGCGGCTGCCGCCGCATCGATGGCCCGACGGGTCTCTTCTTTTCCGCACCTTGATACCGAGGCAAGTATCCCGCCGGTTGCCGGATTCCTGACAGCAAAGGTTTCTTTGCCGGCAGCTTCGACCCATTTCCCGTCAATCATAGCCCTGGTCTGCAACAGCGTCATATCCTTCAGGTTCAACATGGTGTTTCCTTTATTTCAAGTATCACAACGAGCAATATCCCAGGAAAGGATAGCCCAACGGACGAGGTGCAGGTAGTCGAGGACATACCCGTCTCCCATCGGCACGAGATGTCTTTCGAGATACTGGCGCAGCTTGCACTCTTCTTCACCGGTCATGTCATTGATCATCCAGCCGTATCCTTTGACCGCATCGTCGAGATTTTGAAAGATTTTCTTTTCCTCGTCCGCATTGCCGACGAAGGTGACATCGGCATAAATCCCCATCTGATGCAGCAGATTATATACACAGATATAGTCCGGCCCACGGTCGAGATCCCGACCGATGGCCTGAAAAATCCGACGATCGAAGGGTCCGTCAGCAACGAGACTGGAGACGATCACCCGGTGGCGAGCGCGACCGGCAAGTTTTTCTATGGCCCCCGCCAGATCCTCGACCACGAGGCTACGTGAGGCAATGGCGACATCGTGCCTTTCGATTCCGGCGACGTCCCAGTCATCCTGCCAATCGAGCAGCCGGGTAGTCACATTGGCGAGCCCCTTCTTTCGGCACCGTTCCGATAAGATTGCCAGCATCGTCTCCGAAAAATCCACGGCCGTAACCTGCCGTACAGTGTCGGCAAGGGGAATCGCCAGGGTCCCGGCTCCACATCCCACATCCAACACGCTCCAATCCGGTTGAGGGGCCAGATGGCGGAGAAAGTCGGTGACATAACCACTCTCTTTGGCGTGATTGGCAAAGGACGGTGCTCGTTTGTTCCAAAATTCCCGATCGTTCCGGTCCCCTCTCCGTTTTCGGCAGGACTCTTGCCAAATCCGGTTCCAATCCGGTTTTACCACATTTTTGTCGCAGGTCTCACTCATCCCGATAACCTTACATCCAGGGGCGGGCGTAGTGCGGCCAACGGCTCGAAATAGTGATCTTGCCCAGCGCATCTTTGACAAAGCACCTTGCCGGCCAGGCGAATCTCCCGGCGATCAAGTACGGTCTCGCCGCACTCGACACAAATCTCTTTGCCGAGCGGCGGTCCCGGCAGATCCTCGGGTTTCAGCGATACCGTAACATCCTGAACAACAAACAGATCGCTGTCCGCCATCTCCCGGTAAGCCTTCATCTGGGCCGCACTTTTATCGAGATCTGGATACATACGGGCGGCCTTTTCCCGTGCATCGGCCACCGAGACGATCCGCACCGCCTGCATCGTTTCGATGTTCACAAAGGTCGCGGCCATCTTGCCGTGATCGATAAGCTTCATGTTTCTGCGGCCTACCCGGCAACCAGTGACCGTCATAATCGCATCGGTGGCGCACCGGTCTATCTCGACAAAGACGATCAGCTTCTTGCGATCCTCTCCCTTCGGATCGGTAATGCCCAGTTCACGCAGCCCGAGCATGGCGATCCGCACCCCGATTATTTGCCCAGCGCAAAGATGGCCGTGAAACAGGACCGCCTCAGCCAACAGCCTATCAAACTTGTTGTTATTATCCATGACTTCTCCCTCGCATCAGAAGGTATAGCGGAGGTTGGAAAAGAAGGTTCTTCCGGCCTCCGGATAGCCTTCCTGAATTGCATAATTCTTATCGAAGAGGTTTTTCACGCCCGCATCGACCAAAAAGCCGTTGCCGAGATCGTAACTGAGTTTGCTGCCCATGATCGCGTATCCATCGGCGACTTGGACGCCGTTCGAGGAGCTGAAACGCCGCGAATCGAACTCGACATCAGCTTGGGCAATGAGTTTTTCGAATAAGGTGTAACGCAGATAGGCGACCACTTTATGCGCGGGCACATTGGTGATCTTGCTGCTGTCGGTTTTGTTGTCGGCATGGGTATAGGTGTAATTGCTGCCGATTTCGAGAGTAGTCAGCACATTGGCACCTGCCTCCAGCTCGATACCCGACAGATCGACTTCCCCGATGTTCTGATTTTGATTGATGGTCATTCCGGGATTTTTGGGATCGGCAACCCTTGCCAACTGGATGTAATCGGTAACATTGTTGTAAAATACAATGCCCTTGTAATGAATTCCGGCAACTTTTTTATTTTCGTAGCCGATTTCGTAATTGATCGATTTTTCCGGATCGAGGTCGGGGTTGGGAATGGCAGTACCAAGATTATATGAGTATTTGTCCTTAATGGATGGCAGTCTGGTCTTCCGGGCTACCGCCGTATGAAAGATGCCGACGGAGTCGGCGTCGTAGAAAAGACCGAGTTGCGGATTAAGACCGGAGGTACTCTCCATCGGAAAGTCGACGACCTTGCCGCTTGCCGAGATCTGTTCAGCATCAAGGGTATCGAGGAAGTCGTAGCTTATGCCGGTGATCGCATAGAAGTGTTTGCTGAAGTTATAGGTATCTTCCAGGCCAACCGAAAACATCTGATCCTTAAAGGTCAGCTCCGGGGCGCCCGCGTTCTGCTCCTGGTGCACGTCACGTTTGTAATGGAGTGCCAGTTTCAGCAGGTTGTCGGGGACAAGAGAGGAGCCCACCTCCAGAGAACCACCGTCGGTATAATCGTTGTACCAGCTCTTAAAGGCGTATTTCTTGGAAATGGTCGCATAGGTCGCATCATCGTAACTGTACAGCGAATTCTGGAAGATATCGTGATAGGCCCTGGTCTTCAGGTACAACTTGTCGGTAAAATCGGTCTTGGAGGTGAAATAATAACTTTGTTTATCCCAATATGGCCATTGCCAGTAGCGCGCCGTTACCGTCTTGTCATAGCCGGTGTATGGCGGGGTACCCTTTTCCCCATGCTGATCGATGAAGGAAATGGCGTATTCGTCGGTTTTGTTGGGCGTAAAACCGGCTTTGAGATCGATTTTTCCGTCCTGCTTATAGGAATTATCGCGATGATCGCCGTTTTCCGTCTTGGTCGGTTTAAAATCGCCGGAGAGGGGGAAATAGTCGCTGTTCAGATACGATACCCCGCCCTGCAGGTACCATTTTTCCTGGGCCGTTCCGAGATTGGCGTAGCCATAATAGGTGTCGCCGGAACTGATGCCGGTTCCGACCTCGCCTTCAAAGGCCTTTTGCGGCCTACGGGATACCATGTTTATGGCGCCGCCCATGGTGTTAGGTCCGTAAAGCACCGAGGTGAAACCCTTGGAAACGACAATCTCCGACAGATCGAAAGTGGTAAAACGGGCGAGATCGGGATAACCGTCATAGGGGACGTAGACAGGAATCCCATCGAGAAAGAGCGGCACATGTTTGATATCGAAGCCTCGAACAAAAAGAGTCTGCTCGTTGCGAGCCCCGGTCACAGAGGAGGTGACCCCCGGCAGAAGATTGGCGGCATCGGCCACGGTCGTTTTCTCGAAGGCGCGCATCTCCTCACTAGAGATCCGCTCCACCGTGGTGTTTTTATCGTTTTCAGCCTTGGCAGTCACTTCGATTTCCCCGAGGGTGAAGACCCCGGTCGGTTCTGCTGCTTTACCGTCAACGGACATGGCCAGAAATATCCCGGCAACACCTAAAAAAACAGCACTTTCCACTCTATATCGATCCGCAAACATCTCCATTCCTCCGTATCGTTGTATATTAATATATATAACCAACCGCAAAAAAACAGACCATCACCCCACAAGGGGGTATAAGTGCCTTGGTGGTAGTTTTATCAACCAAGTGTTCCCTCACTCATTTTCTTGTTTTTGTGGCCATATTTTCCTGGTTAAGGCACTAAAGGGCTTGGTTTTTTTCCTTTGGTCGATTCCGCACCAGAAAAGTTGATTCAATCTCTTTTTAAGCAGGCAAAACGATGTATATAAAAAAACATATCGATTTGCAAGTCAATAAAAATTTACATTAGCAAAGTGCATACCGGACCGGCGAGATGAGGTCTGGCGTTGAATCCCTTGACACCCTCCGGGGATTATATGTAAATATGCACCATGAAACGACATCGGAGGGAAAATAACCAGCTGGATACATCCCAAGGTTTTTGTTGCCGGGGACGCGTCTGGATCGAGAAGAATAGCGAGACCTATCTTGGCTTCGGCCGCATGGTCTTGTTGCAAAGGATCAAGGAGTTCGGTTCCATTTCCCAGGCGGCAAAATCAATGGCAATGTCTTATAAACACGCCTGGGATCTGGTGGATTCCATGAATCGCCAGGCCGGGGAATCGCTGGTTTCCACCAGTAAGGGTGGCAAGGGTGGTGGCGGGGCTAGTCTCACCGAAGCGGGTGAAGCGGCAATCAAGGAATTCGCCGGCCTTCTCGACCGTCTCGACGTTTTCCTTGCCAAAGAGACCGCTCGCCTGCAGGTGAGCATGATGCGATAATCGTTATGGCAAAAAAGCTGCCTCCTAGTGCAAAACGGCAAGCTGAGAATATGAAAAATCAAAAGCTGTTAGTTGATAGCGAAGGGGATGCGCGTAAAGCCTTGGAGGAACTCCGGGCAACGCTCTACAGCATCGGCGATGGGGTGATCGTCACAGACACCGCATGCAAAATCACCCGGATAAATCCAGTTGCCGGAAACCTCACCGGGTGGAGCGAGCCCGAAGCCGTCGGAAAACACTTGGATGATGTATTTTGCATTGTCAACGAAAAATCCGGAGCAAAGATTGCAAACCCGGCAGAGCGCGTTTTGCGTGAGGGAACAACGGTTGGCCTCGCCAACGACACTCTCCTTATCGCCAGAGATGGGACAGCACGCCCCATAGCAGACTGTGGAGCGCCCATCTTCAATGAACAGCGAGCCATCATCGGTGTGGTCCTCGTCTTCCATGATCAGACCGCCGAACGAACTGCAAAACAAGCACTTCAGGACAGCGAAGAACGATTTCGCACTGTGGCCGATTACACCTATGACTGGGAATACTGGTGCGCGCCGGATGGAAAGATACTCTATATATCTCCTTCCTGTGAACGTATCACAGGGTATCCTCCGGCGGAATTTATCGCCGATCCCAGTCTCCTAGAGAGGATAATACATCCGGAAGACAGGGGTGCATGGGAGCAACATCTGCTTCTCGACACCACGCACGAGCGAGAACTCATTTTTCGAATTCTTCGTCACGACGGTAATACTCGCTGGATCGGCCATGTCTGTCAGTTTATCTACAGTGCCGACGGAACCAATTTAGGCCTGCGTGTCAGCAATCGCGACATCACCGAGCGTAACCAGGCAGAGGAGGAACGTAAGGCATACATTTGGTTTTTAGAAAATCTTGAACGGATTGACAAGGTTATTAAGAAGGAAACCGATGTAGACCAACTGCTTTGGGCTACCATTAAGGAGGTGCTTGCGATTCTTGAATGCGACCGTGCCTGGCTCCTCTATCCCTGCGATCCCGAAGCCGCCACCTTTCGGGTACCGGTAGAACTTTGCAGACCGGAGTATCCGGGTGCCGAAGAACTCAATATTGAAGTACCGATGAAGCCGGGAGCCGACCAGGTTTGCGCCACGGCTTTGGCGACCGATGGACCGGTAATTTATGGACCTCACGTCGAGCGACCGGTCTATGAAGAGTTGACCAAACATTTCGGAGTGTTGTCGCAAATGACTGTTGCTGTTTATCCCAAAATGGGGAAGCCGTGGTTGTTCGGATTGCACCAATGTTCCCATGCCCGTGTCTGGACCCAAGCAGAGCAACGGCTCTTTAACGAAATCGGCAGACGAATCTCCGACGGTCTGAGTAGTGTTCTCTTTCTTCGTGAACTGCAGGAAAATGAAGAGCGATTTCGAGCTACTTTCGAACAGGCAGCGGTGGGCATTGCCCATGGCGCTCTCGACGGACGATGTTTACGCGTTAACCAAAAATTGTGCGACATCGTTGGGTACGAAAGAGAAGAATTGTTGCAGAAAAAGTTCCAGGACATCACCCATCCCGACGACCTGCAGAGAAGCCTGGCATCCATCCATCAGGTGCTGGCCGGAGAAATCCAATCCTATAACCAGGAAAAAAGATACATTCGAAAAGACGGCTCGATTGTCTGGATCGACCAGACCGTTTCCATTGTTCGTCAGGTCTCCGGACAGCCTTCCTACTTTATATCTGTTATTGAGGATATTTCAAATCGCAAGCAGGCGGAGGAAGAAAAAGAGAAATTGCGTGGGCAGCTGTTACAGTCGCAAAAGATCGAATCCATTGGTCGACTGGCCGGCGGAGTGGCTCACGACTTCAACAATATGCTGGGTGTAATTCTTGGTCATGCCGAATTGGCACTGCATCGCATTGACCAGGGCCACCCACTTTTTGCCGGTTTGATAGAAATCCAGAAAGCTGGGCGACGGGCGAGTGCTCTCACTAGGCAACTTCTGGCCTTTGCCCGAAAACAAGTTGTATCTCCTAAGGTCTTAGACCTCAACAACATTGTCGCCGGAATGCTCTCGATGATTCGAAGACTCATTGGTGAGGATATTGAATTGGTGTGGATACCTGGCGAGGAAGTGCAGTCCATCAAAATTGACCCAAGCCAAATTGACCAGATCTTAGCCAACCTGTGTATCAATGCCCGTGATGCGATAATCGGAGTGGGCAAGATTACCATCGAAACGAAAAATATTGCCTTTGATGAAATGTTTTGCTCTATCCATGAAGGCTTTGTCCCAGGGCAGTATGTTCAGCTCACGGTGAGCGACAATGGCTGCGGCATGGAGAAAGAAATCCTTGCGAATCTCTTCGAGCCCTTTTTTACCACAAAGGTCGTCGGGAAAGGTACCGGTTTGGGTTTATCCACTGTATACGGTATTGTTAAACAGAACCGGGGCTTCATCAATGTGTACAGCGAACCGAAGAAAGGGACGACTTTCAAAATTTATCTCCCTCACTATAAAGACAAACAAGAAGAGACAACAATTGAAGCGCCGGTGCAGATAACCGCAGGTGGCCTGGAAACAATTTTACTTGTCGAAGATGAGCAGGCCTTACTGAACCTGAGCCGGATCATGCTGGAAGAGTTGGGGTATCGAGTGCTGACCGCGGCAACACCGGGCGAAGCTCTTCAATTAGCCGCGGAGCATGCCGGTAAAATTGATATCGTGGTAACCGATGTAGTTATGCCCGAGATGAACGGCCGCGATCTTTGTAAGCGTCTGCTATCGCTCTATCCTAACCTCAAGAGGTTGTTTATGTCCGGTTACACCGCCAATGTGATCGTCCATCACGGGGTGCTTGAAGAAGGTGTGTGCTTTATCCAGAAGCCTTTCTCCCAGAAGAACTTAAGCTTAAAGGTTCGAGAGGCCCTTGAAAAACTGTGAATGACAGGAAATTGCAATGGTTATAGCCGAAGTCAATTCCTCACAAATTCAGCAAGATATTTCATTGCCGTAAAGACAATGATGCAGGCCAGCATCCATTTGATGATCTTGGCCGGCACTAATTTCTGACACCGTGCCCCGACCGAGATACATCCCGGCCATCCCACCTATGCCGAAGACTGCGGCTTTGCCAGGCAATTGGGCGGCCCCGAGGCCATTCGCAAGGTCCGGGCGATTGAGCTGATGCAGGGCAACATGCCGCTGCCGGCGGTCCAATTGATGCTCGGCCATTCGACATCCAACCTGACATCCTCTTACGTGTCCTTTTCCGAGGAAGAGATTCGCCAGGTTGCCAGGCTATTCATGAAAAAAGAATCTCTTCGCAAGACCTCGGCGCGCAACTCTTTCTTCGGCAAAATCAATACCGAGTGCGTCGTCCGGATCTCGCCGACCACCGAAGTCTGCGCCGTGGTTGCATCCGGCGGCAGCAGTAATCTCAACCTGCACGAAGGTGATGCAATCTGGGTAGTGTTCACCAGCTTTTCCGTGATACTGCATGTGGACTGATAAGGCTAGCGTGCCGACTGACGAAAACAGCCCCTGCCGACCGAACGGGCCTGCAGGGGCTGAGAGGTTTCACTGCAAAAAAAGCCTACTTAAAGCAGATCCGCTTCACCTCATCAAAGGTGGAAACAAAGTACGGGGTAATTCCTTCCTTGATATGCGCCGGCAGCATCTCGAAATCCTCCTGATTGTCCTTCGGCAGAAGCACCTCCTGGACTTTCGCCCGCTGCGAGGCGATCATTTTTTCCTTCACCCCGCCTATCGGCATGACCAAACCGCTGAGAGTCAGCTCGCCAGTCATGGCAATATTCGGCCGAATGGCTTTATTCATGACCAGTGAATACAGCGAGCAGGCCATGGTGATGCCGGCCGACGGCCCATCTTTTGGCGTCGCTCCGGCCGGGACATGGAGGTGGATGAGATTATTTTTGAAAAAATCGCTCCCCTCTTTGTTGTCGCGCATCAGCGACCGGACATAGCTGTAGGCGATCTCCGACGACTCGATCATCACCTGCCCGAGCTGGCCGGTCTGCTTGAAACCCGCCTGTCCGGTAGGAATAGGAATCGACTCGATATGCAGGGTGGCCCCACCCATGCTGGTATAAGCGAGCCCGGTAATAACCCCGACCCGCGGCTTGCGGAAGGCGTGTTCCTCGGAGAAGAAGCGCTTGCCGAGGAATTCTTTCAGATCGTCCACATGAATGCGGATGTTCTGTTCGGGATTATCGATGATCTTGCCTACCGATTTACGGAGGATCTTTTTGATGGCGTTCTCCAAGCCCCGCACTCCGGCCTCACGGGCATAGCCGTCGACAATCGCCGTCAGCACCGCTTTCGGCAGAGTGATCTGCTGCGCAGTCAGGCCATGTGCCTTGAGTTGCTTGGGCAGGAGATGGCGACGGGCGATCTCGACCTTTTCCTCCATGATATATCCGGGCAGCTGGATGATCTCCATCCGGTCCATGAGCGGGGCCGGGATGGTGTCGACCTGGTTGGCGGTACAGATGAAGAAAATCTTCGACAGATCAAAGCGCACATCCAGGTAATGATCGAGAAAATCACGGTTCTGTTCCGGGTCGAGGACTTCCAAGAGGGCTGAAGCCGGATCGCCGTGGAAACTGGCACCGATCTTATCGATCTCATCGAGCATGATGACCGGATTGGCGGTCTTGCAGGTCTTGATCGCCTGGATGAATTTTCCCGGCATCGCCCCAATATAGGTGCGGCGGTGCCCTTTGATCTCCGCCTCGTCACGCATGCCGCCCAAGGAAAAGCGGAAAAACTCCCGTCCGAGACTCTGGGCCACGGAGCGACCGATGGAGGTCTTGCCAACGCCCGGCGGGCCCTGCAGAAGAAGGATGGTGCCGGACAAATCGCCCTTAATGACGCCGACGGAGATCAGTTCGAGAATCCTGTTCTTGACATCTTCCAGGCCATAATGGTCCCGATCGAGGATCTTGGAGGCCTTTTTCCGGTTATAACTGTCCTTGGAATACACTCCCCAGGGGAGAATGGTCAGCCAGTCAAGATAGGTCCGAGTTACATTGAATTCCGGGGAGGAAGAGCCGAGGAGCTTCATTTTTTCGATCTCCTCCGCCACCTTCTCCCTCGCCTCGTCGGAAAGAACCAGCTTTTTCAGGCGATTCTCATACTTTTCGATTTCCGTTTGCGTGTCGTCTTTTGACAAGCCCAGCTCTTTTTTGATTTCCTGCAGCTGCGCCTTAAGAAAGAATTCCCTTTGTTGCTTGGACAGCTGCTCCTCAATACGTTTCGAGATCTTGGCCTTCAGTTTGGAGATTTCCACCTCATTCTTCAAGAGGATCAAGACCGATTCGAGGCGTTCGCGGATATCGGCGGTTTCGAGAATTTTCTGAATTTCTCGCCCGGAAGAAGTGGTCATGGCGGCGGCAAAATCGGCAAGCGACCCGGGATCGCTAAGATTTATCCGCTCAATGAGGAGCGACAAACCCTCTTTGAACAGGGGATTCATATTCACCAGGTCTTTGATGCAGTCAATGATTGCCACCGAATAGGCCTTCAGCTCATCGGTATTTTCCTGAATGGGCTCGTACCGATAGCTCACATCGGCGACAAAGAGCGAATTTTTTTTCGCCAAGGCCAGGATATCGAAACGCTCCAGTGCCTGCACCAGAATCTGCAAAGGTTCCCCCGGCTTAAAGGGCGAAACCTGAATTACCCTGGCTACCGAACCGACCTTGAAAAAGTCATCGGGGCCCTGGGCTGCATGGGCAAGGCCATCTTCTTTCGGGATCTGCAGAACCAGACCGAAGTAGAGAGGCATATTTTGGTTCATATGCCGCATGACCGCTTCCTGCAAACCGCCATCTTCGATGATGATCGGCCCCATCATTTTCGGGAACATCGGGCGATCATGCAGAGGGATGAGCATCAGCTTCTCGGGCAGCAAATCCTTGGCGACAATTAAAGATTTTCCCGGCTCTTTTTCCTCTTCCGGAGATTCGATTCCATCGGGGGTTAGAACAGTGGTTTCCTCAGACATTCTTTTTCTCCTTAGATATACAAACGAAAGTACTCTCTACTTTTTCTTAGATAGTAAAATTAGCTACAAAAGATCAGTCGTTGTCAAGCTCCTTGTCGGCGGGCCTGCCAATCGCGTACAAACAAAGATAATCATTTGCAACTGAATGCAAACTCTTTTCCGGTCTCTTTCCCCTTACCCTGTATTTTTCAGCAATTGTCGCAAGCCATATGGCTGCTTGATCTCTGGCAAACCGGCATTATCCTTATCGCGAGTAGAAGCTGCATGACCATGACTTACGACTCGATTATCGAGAAATTATTTTGAAAATTTTAGCGACGGCCAGCCATGAACGTTATCGATGCCTTGCAACAACGAAAATCGACCCGCGCCTTTCTGGCAAAACCGGTGGATAAAGAAAAGATCATTGCCATCCTTCGGGCAGCCCGCCATGCCCCTTCCGGCACCAACGCCCAACCATGGCAGGTTGCGGTGGTCAGCGGCAAAAAGAAGGCCGAGTTGACGGCGGCCATGGAAAGCGCCTTCCGAGAAAAGGGAGCGGGCACTATGGACTATCACTACTACCCCTTGGAGTGGCATGAACCGTTCAACAAGCGGCGGGTTACCTGTGGCGCCCAGCTGTATGCGGCGCTGAACATCGAACGACACGACAAAGACCGGAGATTTGAGCAGTGGGCCGCCAACTACCGGGCCTTCGATGCTCCGGTGGTGCTGTTCTTCTTCCTTGACCCGGCCATGCAGAAGGGTTCCTTTCTCGACTTCGGCATGTTTATCCAGTCGGTGATGCTGGCCGCCGTCGAAGAGGGCCTTGCCACCTGCGCCCAGGCAGCCCTCGGTCAATATCCGCAATTGGTCAAGGATTTCCTGGGCTATAGCCGGGAAACGATCCTCCTCTGCGGCATGGCCCTCGGCTACGAAGATAAAGATGCTTTGGTCAACAACTACCGGACGGAGCGTGAGGAGGTGGCGGTTTTCACCCGGTTCTTCGACTGAGCCATCGTTTAAAGCTAATCCTTCCAATTCTGTGTTATTCTCGGCATAAGTGGCCGTAAAGAAATGGATAATAAAGTATGGATTATTTCTTAACGGCCACTAAAAATACTTTGCTGCCGATAAAAATCCTGTAGAATGAGGCCACAAAGCACCCTGACTGACTTTTTTTTGCAAAGAGGCCGGGACGAACGAATCAAAACACCACGCACGCCGGGAGAAATGCATGTTCACCATCGCCGATATCCGCAATATCGCTGTCCAGATCGAGAAAAATGGAGAAGAAACTTACCGGAAAGCCAGCCTTGCCAGTAAGAACCCCGAGATAGCGCAACTGCTGGCAGCCATGGCCGACGACGAGAGACGGCACGGAGAATGGCTGGCGACCCTTACCTCCGACAAACCGCTCACCGAGGAACAAAGGGAAATGGAGGTAGCGGGCAGGACTTTGCTCCAGGATATGGTCAAGGGCAACCCCTTCCTGCTCGCCGAAAGCGAACTCGAACGCGCAGAAAGTGTAGGCGAAGTGCTGACCCGATCCAAAGATTTCGAGGAGGACACCATCCTCTTTTACCAATTCATCCAGGAATTTCTCGATGATCCGGACGCCGTCCGCCAGATGCAAAGCATCATCGCCGAAGAACACAACCATCTGCGCCAACTGGAAAAAATGAGGACACCATGACCAACCAGGACTTCATCAAGCAATTACCGGGAAACACTCGCTACTTTGCCATCAAAGAACTGGCCGGGTCGGGTATGGGATCGATAGACCGGCTCCCCTACTCGATTCGTATCCTGGTCGAAAATCTGCTACGAAAATTTGACGGCCGGATCATCACCGAACAGGATCTGCGGGCCATCACCGGCTGGCAGAAACACTATGCCGCACCGGTTGAGATCCCCTTTCATCCGGCGCGGGTATTGATGCAGGACTTTACCGGGGTCCCGGCGGTAGTCGATCTTGCGGTGATGCGCGATGCAGTCAAACAGCAGGGCGGCGACCCGGCCCGCGTCAACCCCCGGGTGCCGGTCGAACTGGTCGCCGACCATTCGGTGCAGATCGATTCCTACGGCACCAGCGGCAGTCTCACCGCCAATGTTGCCAAGGAATACGAGAGGAACAGCGAACGCTATGCCCTGCTCAAATGGGCGCAGAAAAGTTTTAACAATTTCCGAGTGGTACCGCCAAATTCCGGTATCTGCCATCAGGTCAACCTCGAACATCTCGGTCGAGTGACCATCACCGAGAGCGTCGGCGATCACACCTTCGCCTACCCCGATACCCTGGTCGGCCTTGATTCGCACACCCCGATGATCAACGGCATCGGCGTTCTCGGCTGGGGGGTCGGCGGCATTGAAGCCGAGGCGGTCATGCTCGGCCAGCCGTATTATATGTCGATCCCCGAGGTTATCGGGGTGCGGCTCACCGGCCGCTTGCCGCTCGGGGTCACCGCCACCGATCTGGTCCTGACCCTTACCGAACTCCTCCGCAAGAATAAGGTGGTGGAAAAATTCGTCGAATACTTCGGCCCCGGCATGGAAAACCTGTCGATCCCCGACCGCGCCACCATCGCCAACATGACCCCGGAGTACGGGGCGACCCTTGGCTTTTTCCCCATTGACGACAAAACTATCGACTATCTGAAGATAACCGGTCGGGACAAACAAGCGGCCATCACCGAGGCCTATGCCAAGGCCAACGCTCTCTTCTACACCGGCCAGGAACCCTGCGAATACACGAAGATCATCGACTTCGACCTAACGAGTGTCGAACCGTGCCTGGCAGGACCGGCAAGACCCCAGGACCGCATTCCTCTGTCCGCTATGCGTTCGACCTTCGAAAAAATTCTCGGCTGCGACTTTGAGCGGGACGCCTCTCCCGTTGACCACTCGACTTTCATCCATGAATCCGGCTGCGAGACAAGCCGCGACGAGACCTGCCGCATCAAGGGTAAAAATAATATCACTACCGTGGTCAACGGCACGCCGGTCAGCTTCGGTGACGGCAGCGTCGTTATCGCCGCCATCACCTCCTGCACCAACACCTCGAACCCCGAAGCCCTCATCGGTGCCGGACTTATGGCCAGGGCGGCCGTCAAACGCGGCCTGAAAATACCCGCCTACGTCAAGACCTCCCTTGCCCCAGGCTCCAGGGTCGTCAGCAGATACCTTGAGGGGAGCGGCCTGCTTCCCTATTTCGAGGCCCTCGGCTTTCATATCGCCGCCTATGGCTGCACGACCTGTATCGGCAACAGCGGGCCTCTCAACCCCGAGATTGAAAAGGCCATCAAAGATCACGATCTGAACGTCGCCGCCGTGCTTTCCGGCAACAGGAACTTTGAAGCGCGCATCCATCAGTTGATCAAATCCAACTTCCTCGCCTCACCGATGCTGGTCCTCGCCTTCGCCCTCGCCGGGCGAGTGGATGTCGATCTCACCTGCAATCCACTGGCCTATGACCCGAATGGCCTGCCGGTGTATCTGAAGGACCTCTGGCCGGACCAGGAAAAAATCGCCGCCCTGGCAGGGCGTTACGTCACCAAGGAGGCCTTTAGCCTGGAATATGCGAAGGTTTTTGACGGAGACGACTTCTGGCAAGGCCTGAAGGTTGGCGAAAGCGCAACCTACCTTTGGGACGAAAAGTCTACCTACATCAAAAAACCGCCTTATTTCGATAACTTCACCAGCATCCCGGCTATACCTCAAGACATCAAGGCGGCGCGGGCCTTTCTCCTCTTGGGCGACAGTGTCACCACCGACCATATCTCCCCGGCGGGGGCGATCTCAAAGGACTATCCGGCCGGACAATACCTGATGGCCCAAGGCGTTGATCCCGACCATTTTAATTCCTACGGTTCGCGACGCGGCAACCATGAGGTCATGATGCGCGGCACCTTCGGCAATATCCGCATTAAAAACCGGATGATCGCTCCCAAGGAAGGGGCTTACACCGTCAAGTATCCGGAACAAAGCGAAATGTTTAACTATGACGCCGCCATGGAATACCTGCAGGAAGGAACCCCCCTGGTCGTTCTCGCCGGCAAGGAATACGGCACCGGTTCTTCCCGCGACTGGGCTGCCAAAGGCACCTGTCTCCTCGGGGTGCGGGCGGTGATCGCCGAATCCTTCGAGCGTATCCACCGCAACAATCTGGTCGGTATGGGAGCCCTGCCCCTGATTTTCAAGGACGGCCAGAACGCCGGCCTCCTCGGACTGGACGGCACGGAAGCCTACTCCATCCTTGGGCTTTCAGACATTACGCCACGCAAAGAACTCACCGTCCAGGCCGTTAAAACCGATGGAAGGGCTATTACCTTTTCGGTCTTCGCCCGCCTCGACACGGAGGTCGATGTCCTCTATTTCCAGCATGGCGGCATCCTCCCCTATGTCCTGCGACAAATGATGAGAGACTGATGACCATGGACGATACCATCCCTACCACCCCTTCAGGCAAAGGCTCAATATGAAAATGTTACCGACAATAACACGAAAAACCAACAAGACCGGGGTAACGGGTGTAGCTATCACCGACGGATTCTGTCACAGCTACATCGTAGGTGATTCAGGAAGAAGAAAATCCAGAAAATTTTCCGTTGCCAAATACGGGGAAGATGAGGCACTGCGGCTGGCGATCAAATGGCGACGGGATCATGAACTGAAAATACACGGATATTCTGTTATACCCGCGTCACTTGTCCGCAGGAATTTTAAACACAGACAGAGTAGCCATAAAGCCAACCTGATGGAGCGGGGGAAAAAAATGGCCATCCTCGAAAACCGTCAAAAACAACAGGAGGTATTTACGCAAAGGAAAAAAGAATACCACAACACGACCGGGAAATATATCTACCGCGTTGATGATCTCGTTGCCGGTCATGGCTGGCTCCTCCGAATTGAATTCGGCAAAGAGCTGGTCTGCAATTTAATTTTCCGCGATAGCCGCTATGGATCAGCGTCCGATGCACTTCGGCATGCTCAGAAAGAAAGGGAAAGACAGTTGACGCTGCATAATATCCCCTGTGCCGAGGGGCGACGTTTCAGAAAAAAACTTCATGTGGCGAACAGCAGCGGCGTTACTGGAGTTTCCTTGTCAGGCGGGTATTATCATTGCTATATACCGATCGAACCCAATGTAACAAAAAGACGGAAATTCTCGGTCAATCGATATGGCGAAAAAGTAGCCTTCCAATTGGCTGTGGAGTGGCGAAAAGAAATGGAAACCGAAGTCTACGGAGCCATTGCCTGCGCTCAATAACAGAGGGCTGAAAGCTTACGTTGCCTTCAAGTCGCAAACTTCCGCAGTGCATCCTCGCGCAGCAACTGGTTGAATTGAACATGCACACTGAAGTCGCCATAGAGATGGAAGGAAACCCGTACTACCCGGCCAATAACCGACATCGTTGGCGGATTCTCCTCCTCTGCACCGGTGATAAACAGCAGCAGGTTTCTCGCCAACAGAGTCCGGGCGACGGCTTTTTTGGCAAACCGCATACCAAGACAACATCCGCTCATCGAGATGTCCGACAAATCACCGCTATAAACGATCTCGGTCTTGCCTCCTTCCTTGGTTAAAAGTGTCGCCTTGACCGGGCCGGCAGCTGCATGGCGCGCATAGCGTTTTTTCTCCGTCTTTTTGTTACGCAGAATTTGATCCACCCTGCCGCTCTTCAGGCAGAAATCGATGAGTTTTTCATACAGGCCGGGGTACTTATCCTCCCAACCATCGGCGGCACTGCTTTCAAGGCACATCAGCTGCACATCGGTGTGGGTGATTGCAGAGGCCGAACAGAGGGAAATGGTGGAGAAGGTATACTCGCCCAAGATATCACCGGGCCCTAACTTGGCTAGGACGGTATTCTTGCCATCTTTTGGGGAGAATATTATGACATGTCCCTTGTCGATAAGAAAGAGTCTGCTGTTCATCGCTCCGTAATTCAGAATCATTGTCTTCGGCCGCAGAACATACTTCTTCATGCTGTAATAGAAACAGTTGCGCTCCTCCTCGCTGAGGCAGTCGTAGAGTTTACTCCAGATTGCCAGGTGATCCCGGTCGATCCCCGCTGTCTTTTCATCTTCAATGATGCCGGCGGATTTGATGATTTCGCTGAGGGCCATCGGATCAATGGCGATGAGTTTCTCGTGCAGTTGGTCCGCCAGCTTAAAATCTCCGGCCTTTGCTGCGACCTGGATTTGGGCAAACAGTTGCTTTGTGGCCTGTGACTTGTCTTCTTCACCTGGCTGATTGGATGACGGAGGAAATGGAGACACGGGGTACCTCCTGGTAAAATGGAGATGATACAATTAATGTGGTTAGGCCTTTGTACTCCTCTGCTGTAATCTGCGATATCAGGAAGGATTACTCTTTATCATACGCCACTTTTTCCGTCTCATCAGCTTTTCATTTAAAAAAATTCAGCAGCGCATGTAGAGTGGTCAAAGGATGCGGAGGACATCCGGGGATATAGAGATCAACGGGGAATAGAGCCCCGAGGTCGCCGACGATCTCTGGACTCCCGTAAAACGGCCCGCCGGAGATGGCGCAGGCACCGCCGGCAATGACCACCTTCGGCGAGGGAACCGCTTCATAAGTGGCTATGAGGGCGGTTTTCATGTTTTTCGAGATCGGCCCGGTGACGTGTATGCCGTCGGCATGGCGAGGCGAGGCAACGAAATCTATACCAAAGCGGGAGAGGTCGAAAAACGGCGTGTTCAGCACGTTGGTATCCGCTTCACAGGAGTTACAACCACCCGCCGACACCTGTCGCAACTGAAGAGACCGACCGAACAGCTTCTTGAAATGTTTTTTCGAATGTTCCGCCAAAGCCGGGAGGGTGCCATCACAGAGCAGCGCCTCCCGGCTGCTTGTCCCCATTCCGAAATCCTGACTGAAGGTGACGAAGGCCCCTTCCGCAACATTTTCGCAGCGCCCACAAAAGGTGCATTTACCAAGATCGATCTTCCGCTCCTCACACAAAATTGCATCCTGAGGGCAGATAGCGGCGCATTGCCTGACCATTGCCGCATCGCAAACACCGTTTATTTTTGGCAAGCCCCTGTATCGTTTATAGAGGTTGATAGGTTCTTTCGGATACGAGGTGGTTTTGCAACCCTGCTCAAAGCGGTTCCTGATGATTTTCAACATGTTCTATACCTTGGGTATCGCGCCGATGAAGGAGTCATCCATTATAATTAAAGATCAAAGCCGCAATAGGAGAGATTGAAGCTTTTATTGCATAAAGGAAAATCAGAAATCTCCTGGTTTCTAAGGGACATGGCCAACCCGGTCCAATTGTGAAACGAAGGGTCTTTGACCTTGTACCGTTCAATCCTGCCGGCCTTGTCGGTCAACAGGCAGTGCGAAACTTCGCCGCGCCAGCCTTCATTGACGGTCACCACAAAGGCATCCGGCTCAAGGGTTAATTCGGCCATGGTGGTTTTCGCACAGATCTCGCCGGCCCGGCTAAGGAGGATATGGATGAGGTGCATCGAGTGCATGATCTCCTCCCGGCGAACCGAGGCCCGGCTATAAACATCGCCGTTCACCATCTCATTGCGGTTGGCATGGAGAGGCCCGTAGGCCTCGGTTGGAAAAGCGACGCGAGCATCATATTCAAGGCCGGATGCCCGACCACTGTAGCCGACCAGCCCCAGGTCTTCGGCCATCTTTTTCGAGACGATCCCGGTATTTTCGAACCGGGCCTGGACCGTATGGGCACTGAAGAGAAGATCGCAGACATGACTGATCTCCGGTTCCAGCTCCTTGAGCTTATCTTCGATGATTTTCGCCTGTTCTCTCCCCATTATCTGAGAAATTCCGCCGGGGAGCACCAGACTCTTGCCGAATCTGTTGCCGCAGAGGACCTGGAGAAGATTGAGAAATTCACCGCGCAGACGTCCGAAATAAGCGGCCGGCGGATTGAAGGCGACATCGCCGCTCAAGGCTCCCAGGTCGCCGATATGGTTGGCGAGACGTTCGAGTTCCAAGGCAATCGACCGGACAATCCGCGCCCCGGGATCGACGGAGATCCCGGCCAATGCCTCCAAGGCCTGGCAACAGCAAAGATTGTGACCGATACTGGTATCGCCGGCAATCCCTTCACAGAGAATCGGCAAGCGTTTCATTGCTACCTGGGTGAGCATCTTCTCGATGCCGCGATGCTGATAACCCAGCTGTATCTCAAGGGAAAACACCTCCTCTCCGGCGCACTGAAAGCGAAAATGGCCGGGTTCGATAATACCAGCATGCACCGGACCTACGGCTACCTCGTGGATGCTCTCGCCCTCGACCTGAAAGTAGCTGTAATTACCGGGGATATCCTCCTCATAATTGTTGCCGAAGACATCGGGCACCTGGCGATAGTTGGCATGGTAGCGAACCATCTTCAGCCATGGATGATCAACCGGGGTAATCCCGTACTGCTCGGCGATTTCCCGCTCGAACATATGGAATTTTTCATTGGAGGAAGCGGTAAGCGAGGCAAAACTCTCGCCGACCTCGGTTGTCAGTACATACAGCTGCGTATTGCGCATCACCGCCAAAAGCCTATTCCGGCCATCCTCGACAAAGGCGAAAAACTGGACGATGAAACCGTCGTTTTTCACAAAGTCGTCAAGCAATTCGGCAAAGCGAGCAAAAGGAACAGAGGGGAGAATCGAACGTTTAACGGCTTGCCCGTTGTCAATCTGCAGGAGCTTATCCATGAATTGTTCCGCCAATTATTTTAATGGTATTGAGGATTGTCGTATATATGCCATCCGGAAGCCAAACGGTGAGCAGGATCGAAGTAAGAAGCAGGGCGTAAGGAGGAAAAACTCGGAGATATTTTTCAACGCCTTGTATCTCGGCGATATTCTCGGAAAAGGACATATCGGTGACGATCTGAGCGGCGCCGGCTACCACCAAGAGCAGGCAGAAAATGAACAGGGCGGCGCAGAACGGATGACCGGTTTGGATGGCGCCGATGAGGATAAACAGTTCACTGATAAAGAGGCCAAACGGCGGCAGACCGGAGATGCCGACAAAGCCCGCAAAAAACGAGACAAAGGTCTTCGGCAGGAATTTTGCCAGATTGCCGATATGCTCAACGAATTTGGTCTTGAAACCAAGCAAAATGTTGCCGGCGGAGAGAAAAAGCGAGGATTTAATCAGCGAATGGTGGATCATATGGAGAATTGCGCCGTACACTGCCACCCCCCCGAGGCCCACGCCAAAGGCAATGATGCCCATATTCTCGATACTCGAGTAGGCAAGCATTCTTTTATAATCCGGCTGTTTGACCATAAATATGCCGGCAACCAGCATGGAGGTGAGGCCGAAACCGATCAGCAGATTGCTGGAAAACTCCCCGAGCCCGGCCAGGTACATCAGGGTATGGGCCTTATAGATCCCAAGAAAAGCGCAGTTAAGGAGAGCCCCCGACAACAGTGCCGAAGCAGGGCTGGGTGCCTGACTGTGCGCATCGGGAAGCCAGGTATGCATCGGTGCAAGGCCCATTTTGGTGCCGAAGCCGATGGCAATGAAGATGAACCCCGCCTTCAGCCAGACCGGATCAAGCTGAGCGGCTACCCGGTTCAGCGAGGTAAAGGTCAGGGGCACATCGATTTCGGCGATATCAATGGACAGGGTGATGAAAAAGCAGCCGAGTAGCGCCAGGGCAATACCCACCGAACAGATAATGATATATTTCCAGGTCGCTTCCAGCGCTTCTCTTGAGCGATGGACAAAGATCAGCGGGGCGCTGACCAGCGTCGTGGCCTCAATGGCGATCCACAGGACAATGGGATGATCGGCAAGGCTTACCATGCTCATGGTTCCGAGGAAAAGCAGCATGCAGCCATGGAACACCGGTTCGTTCTCCATCTCGGTTTCACGCACATAGCAGATCGCATACAGGGAGATGCAGAGAAAGATAAAAGAGGTGAGCAGCAACACCAGCAGACCAACCGGCTCAGCGGAGAAGAAATCGCTGGTGTAGACCGGCAACTGCCCGAACCAAGCCATGATCGTCAGCTGCAAATGAAAGAGCGCGGCAATAAGCAGCATCCCCCGGCCGAGGTTTGCGGGCACAAAGAGTGCTGCCAGGCCGGTCAATATCGGCAGTATAAAAATAAGTTCGAGCATTGAATCAGTCCTTTAAGAGATTGAGGTGATCAGTATCGATATCATCAAAGGTATGATTGATATTATGCAAGATGATACCCATGATCATAACCCCAACCAACACGTCGAGAAGTACTCCGAATTCGACGACATAGAGGGTGTGAGCATGTTTGGTGAGGGCAGTGCCGACCAGGTAAATACCATTTTCCAGCATCAGATAACCGATAACCTGGGTGATCGCCTTTTTTCTGCTCATCATGAGAAAAAATCCTGCCGAGATGGTCGTGATTGCCGTCGTCAGCAGCAAGTCGTGTCCTTTCGGCAGAGAGAGGTGCAATCTCTCGGTGATAAATATCGAAAGCAGGATGATGATCAACCCGGCAAAGAGCGAGGCGTGGTAGCCAATGATCGGTTCGATCTCTCTCTTGGTGACCACCCGTTTCAGGGCTACGTACAGGAGTCCGGGGATGAGCGCGCCTTTGATGAGTATCATGACCTGAAAAAAGATCAGGCCGCCGCTGCCCATCCGGCTGTGATGTTCGAGCAAAAGGGGCAGGAGTGAAACCATTATCCCCTGCAAGGCCATAATCTTCACCAGGGCAATGAGCCGGTTCGAGGCCAGGGACAAGAGCACCGACAGCAGGATAATCACCATGGTTATATTAACTATATTACTCATTTAATGAACTCCATGGTGAGGATTGCCGCAAAAGATACCAGAACCAGCGAGGTGAGGACGAACTTTGGTACCAGGTTCATTTTAAACCTCGCCATGCCTGATTCCACTAAGCCGATCGCCACGTACACCAGGCCGATTCCGCCAAAGAACAGCGGGACCTTGAAAAGCCCCCACTCCGCCTTCAGAGGAAAAATAATGAGGAAGATAAAAGCCGAGTAAAAGAACAGTTTGTAAAAAGAACCGAGTTCGATAAGTGCCAAATCGGGACCGCTGTGATCAAGAATCATCACCTCATGGATCATCGTCAGCTCCAGGTGGGTAGCCGGATCATCGACAGGAACCCGTGAATTCTCGGTGAGCAGCAGCATAAAAAGCGATACTATGACCAAGAGCAGCAGGGCCCCGGCGGTTCCCGCCATACTGATTGACCTTGCTCCGATAAAATATTCGGCAAAGCTCAATGCCCCGGTCATTCGGTAGAAAAGAATCAGGATGGCGAAAATCGAAGCCTCGGCAAGGGTTCCGAAAAACGCCTCTCTGGCAGCCCCCATCCCCTCAAACGGTGAGGCGGTATCAAGGGCTGCGGCGATGGTAAAAAAGCGCCCGAGACCGAGAATGTAGAAAAGGACAATCACGTCCCCATGGAAAGAGACGAGCGGCGACATCCCGCCCAGCGGGAAAAACAACAGAATCATCATCGCCCCGGCACAGGAAATTATCGGCCCGAGTTTGAAGACGAAAGTGGTGCTGGTACTGTAGACAGAACCTTTCTGCAGAAGCTTCAACAGAGTGTAATACTTGATGAGCAGCGGCGGCCCCTTCTTTCCGGCGAAAAAAGCCTTCACCTTGAGAATAATGCCGGGAAAGAGCGGTGCCAGGAGCAAGGCAAGGGCTATTGTGAAAAATGATTCCATATCCATTCCTTTTTCTATCGGTTCAATAATCGAGGATTTTTATATGAACGAGACCAGCAGCAGGACACTGATCGCCAGAATGATATAGCCTATATAGAGCTGGACCTTGCCATGCTGTATCCAGCGAAATTTGCCGAGCAGGGTGAGAAGCGGCAGGGCGAGCCCTCGATGCAGGCCGACCTCGGCGATATCTTCAATCCGGCGGAGGTATTCGGTACGTCCCGGAAAGATCTTCCGCAGTTGCACCTTGGTTTCCTTGATCACGGTAAAAGGCCGGAAAAAATCGACCACACTCCGCGTATAGGATGTGCCGGTATATTGGATTCTTGTAGTCCCCTGGGTGAACCCGCACCCCCAGGTCGGACCTTTGGTAATCTCCTTGTTTTTGTACAGGAGTTTTCTAAGAAGAAGAATCACAAAGAAAATCAGGATAAAAAGGCGGGAGCCGAGGGTCAGATTTGCGCTAACGGTGTCGATCGTCGCGGTATCGACCCGGCCGAACTTGACAATGTCGGTCAGGCCGGCAAAGGCGAGGTGGATAAAATTTTCGGGGAAAATCCCGATCGTAAGACACAGACCCGCGAGAATCACCATCGGCAGTGTCAGTAAACGGCCACCCTCGCCGGCCTGTGCGGCTTTTCCGCTACGGGGTTCGCCGAGGAAAACGATCCCCACCACCTTGGTAAAGCAGAAAGAAGCCAGTCCACCGATCACGGTGAGCGAAATAATTGCCAATATTATCAGAAGCAGGGTGATATTGTTGTGTTTCAAACCATGGAATGCCGCAAAATAAATGAGAAATTCGCTGATGAAGCCACTGAATGGGGGTAAACCGGAAATCGATACCGAACCGATCAGAAATGTTCTGCCGGCAATGGGCATCCTTTTCATTAGACCACCGAGATGATCGACCTGACTGGTCCCGGTTTTCTTGATAACCGCACCGGCCCCGAAAAACAACAGCGACTTAAATATCGAATGATTAAAGACATGGAGAAGCGCCCCGGCAAAACCGAAACCGGCCATGGACACATTGCCTTTGGCCGTGCCGATCATCCCTAGTCCCACACCGATAAGAATAATACCGATATTTTCAACGCTGCTGTAAGCCAGCAACTTTTTAAAATTGTCTTTGCCGAGGGCATACAACACACCCAACACTCCGGAGACCATGCCGAAAACGAGGACAGCCTGACCGATAATCAGATCACCACTGGCAAGCAGAAAATAAATCCTGAGAATGCCATAGATCCCCATCTTGATCATCACCCCCGACATAATCGCCGAGATATGGCTGGGTGCCGCCGGATGGGCATGGGGCAGCCAGACATGGAGGGGAAAGACACCGGCCTTTGAGCCGAAGCCGAGAAAAGCTATGAAAAAGACAACCAGTTTTGCCTCCGCTGGAAGGGTGGCAAACTGATCGAATGCCATACTGCCGGTCTGACTGAAAGCGACCCCGAAGGCAGCAAAGATCAGCAAGGCGCCAGCCTGAGCAAAAAGAAAATAAAGGTAGCCGGCCGTTCTCGTTTCCGCTTTTTCATAGTCATACATGACGAGAACGTAGGAAGACAGAGACATGAGTTCCCACACCAGAGCAAAGCTCAGGATATTTGCGGCAAGGGTAACCAGGGACATGGCGGCGATAAGCACATTGGTGCAAAAGAAACTGACAGCGGTCCTGATCGAGTTTTCCGCCTTATCGAAATAGGCGCAGCTGTAGATCACCGCCAGCGGGCAGATGAGAAATATCGGGATGAGAAAGAAAAAACTGAGGGAATCGCAGGCAAATGCCAGAGTAAAACTATGCAGCCAGGAACACGACCAGGCCATGCCCTGGAGCTTTGCAGGGGCAGAAAAAATTGCGAAAAGACCGGTAATGCAACCGATCATGGTGATTCCCAGATAGACCCATTTGGTAAATGCCATGTACCGATGGGTCAGCAGGGGAAGGATTCCCCCCATGACTATAATGACCAGGGCTAGAAGGAAAATATTCATGTCTTTTCAAGAGATTTCGTTATTCATAGCAATGATTGCTCGTCCTGTTGCATTAACTGCACAAACAAATCATCCTGTGCCAGCGACGTCCCGCCCGAGGTCTTTCCGCTTTGGCTGATATATGCTTGCCATGGCACAAAATAATGTTCTTCCTCTCCGGTGAATGCCGTCATATCGATATCCAATCCGGCGAGGTACAGCAGCTTGCTTGAAATCGGCCGGGGTTCCGCGGCAAGTCTTGTCGTATCCCGGACAAATACCTGTTGAAGATGGATTTCCGCTGCCCGCAAATTGGGGGTCGGGTGGGTGACAATCTCGGTAAGATGCGGCAGGATTGTCTCGGTATAGGGGCTGTCATTATTTACCTGGCTGTCAACAAACTCAAAAGAAAACAGCTCCCTGCCGAGATAATGGCCAATGGCCAGCTTTCTTCCCTGCCGCCAGTCATGAATCAGGGGGTCAAAAACCTGCTGAAAGTCTGGAGAAACAATGAAGGAATGAAGTGCCCCGGATATCATAACCGGCCAAAGAGTTCCATCTTTAGCCGGTTCGACAATCCGTTCCAGATGAATATTTAATTTGCAGCCGGCATCTTCCCCGCCTTGCCGAAGCAAGGTTTCCGGCACAGTAATCAGACACTGGCCCTGCACGGTTTGGCTAAGGAAAATGTTTTCTTGGGCAAATCGGTAAAGATGCAAAAACGGGGCAATGAAATCGGCCGGAGTACTGCCGGAAGAGGTCTTGAGTTTTTTATGGTCAAGAAGCCGGGGAAGACCGCAACAGCTTCCCCAATTGGGGTTATAGGTTACTTGCGTCGATAAAACGAAGACCGCGGTATCTTCTCCGCCGTTTTTCACCAGCTCTGCCACGTCGTCCGGTGAAGAGTCCGCAGCAGGAAGACCGGAGGTGCGAATAGTTACCGGCCCAAAGCCGAGGGAAGCACTCAAGTTCCTCAGTCGGCAAGGAAATTCTGCAGAGGGAATCATCCTCCCTTTGATCTTGAATAAGGCGTCAGTTGGCTGCGACGATTCGAGCGAACAGGTTGTCATTGTACAGGTATTCCGAGTTGAAATTTCAGCTCCACCGGCCTTCGGAAGGCACCGGCGAAACCATTATTGACAGTGGCACGATCCGGGACAATCGGCCTGGTTTACTCCTCAAAAGTGAATCCATACCATTGCAATTCCTTCGCAGTAATTTCAGGAATAAATGCTATCTCACTGTTATCAATGCGGCTGTGCAGTTCATCCATCCACAAAAGGGCTTGATTTTTCGAAAAAAACGGACCTACCTCCGTTAAAGAGGTCATATCAAGCATGCGCCTTTTAATGAATTTTGTGACGTCTTCCTTATCCTGGAAAATTCCGATAATTATTTGCATTAACCCTGTGTTATAGCTGTTTTGGTGTTCTTGTAGGGTGCGTTTTACGCACCAGAGGATCTGCTGGTTCGGACGTATTGCTAGCACTTTTTATGCCACAGGAAAAACCACTTCACATTTGCTGGATGAAAGAGAGTAACGGGCAATGAGCAAACGAGAAAAACACAAAGAAATCCGGTACTGGAGAGCGATAGCGCAGGTATGAAAAGATTTAAGACAGGAAGGCGGTGGTGAAAAATATCTTCTTGGGTAAGCAGGAAGAGGGTCACTCTAGCTACCCTTTCCGGGGCATTTTGCCCCAGGCAGGGTTTTTTGCCTCACCTCGGACAACCGAGCGCTCAGTACAATTTCAGTTACTCATTCCGTCGGCTTTTGCAGTCGCCGATACAGGGTCTTCCGGTCTATCATGAGAATCTCGGAAGCAAGGGTCTGGTTTCCCTTGGTGGTTTTCAGGATGTAGGCGATATAACGCTGGATCATCTCTTCCAGGGAAATTAGCTCGGCCGGGGCGGCCGTTTCCCAAAACAGGGTGCGGCCGGTATGATCCTGGATCTTTTGCGGCAGATCCTCGGGAACGATCTTTTCAAAGAGCGTCATGACTACGCCATGCTCCATGGCATTGCGCAATTCCCTGACATTGCCGGGCCACTCGTAGCCGAGTAGGCGTTTGACCGTCGAATCGGCAAGTCCGATCACCTTCTTGCCGAGCTTTTGGGCGACATCGCCGATAAATTTGTTTGCCAGGAGCAGGATATCGGTTCCCCGTTTTCGGAGCGGCGGGATATCCACCTTGATGACATTGAGCCGGTAGTAAAGATCTTCGCGGAACCGGCCCTCGGCAACGGCAGCCTCGATATCCATATTGGTGGCCGCGAGAATGCGGGCATCGAAAGCTTTTTCCTTGTTCCCTCCGACCGGCCGGACCTTGCGTTCCTCCAGGGCGCGCAGCAGTTTCGGCTGCAGACTGAGGGGAATATCGCCGATCTCATCGAGAAACAGCGTACCGCCGCTGGCCTCCAGGAGGAGGCCGGTCCGGTCCTGCCAGGCGTTGGTAAAGGCGCCCTTGACATGGCCGAAGAGCTCGCTTTCCAAAAGATTTTCCGGCAAAGCCGAGCAGTTGATGGCAACAAAGGGCTTCTCCTTGCGGCGACTGTACTCATGCAGGGCACGGGCCGTTATCTCTTTACCCGAACCGCTTTCCCCGACAATCAACACCGAGGTTTCGGCATCGGCAATGCGCTGCAACCGGGAAAAAAACTCCTTCATGACCTGGCTTTCGCCGATGAGCCCTGAAAAGGAGTGGCTGCGCTCGATTTTTTCGCTGAGGATCTTCACCTGGTGCCGCAGATTTTTGTGATCCACCGCCCGCAGAAGGGTGAGGGAGAGGAGGTCCATATCCAGCGGTTTGGTGATGAAATCGTAGGCCCCGGCCCTGATCGCCTCGATGGCGGTGTCCAGAGAGCCGAAGGCAGTCATCATGATCACCGGCAGGTCCGGCCATTTCGCCGCAACCTCGCGACAAACCTGGATCCCGTTAATATCCGGAAGATTTATGTCGGTGAGAATAACATCCGGCATGGCTGCGGCTATTGCCTCAATTCCGGCCTGCCCGGTAAGTAGAGAACGAGTTGTAAAACCGCGCCGGGACAGACCAAAATCCAGCATTTCACCCATGTCTTTATCGTCTTCGATAATAAGGATATGGCCCTTCATTGCCCGCTTTCCTCCAATTTGAGAAAGAGTGAAAACTCCGCACCCTTGATCCGGCGGTTGCGGACCTCGATCCACCCCCCATGTTCTTCCAGAAGTTCCCGGGCAATCGACAGCCCGAGTCCCGTGCCCAGTCCGACACTTTTGGTGGTAAAAAACGGCGTAAAAATCTCCGTAAGATTCTCCGCCGGAATCCCCTCTCCCTCGTCGCGGATATCGATGCGGAGAAAATCCTTTACCTGATCGTCGGTATGGATCATCGATTTTAGCTGAATATTGGCCACGTCTACCTGGACACTCCCCTTCTCCGGTGTCGCCTGGATGGCATTCATGATGACATTCATAAAAACCTGCTGAATTTGCTGGCTGTCGACCAAACAATGGACCTTTGCCTCGGGTGCCGCTTTTAAAAGCAAACTCACCCCCTGCTTGCCTGCCAGCGGGGTAAGGAGATGAAAAACCTGCTTGACCAAGGTTACCATATTTTCGTGGGCCTTGCGGGTGACCTTTTTCTTTCTTGAAAAATCGAGGAGCTGGCGAATGATCAGGGTCATCCGCTCGGCCTGGGCCTTGATGATTTTTGCACAATTAACGATCTCACTACGCTCCAGCGACTCGGATATGATCATCTTCGCCCGGCCGTCAACGACATTGAGGGGCGTCCCGATTTCATGGGCAATACCGGCGGCGATCTGCCCCACCGTTGACAATTTTTCAGTATGCCGCAGCTGTTCGAGGGTCTTTAAGCGGGCAAGGTTTTCGAAATGGATCTTTTCCTGGGCGATGAGCAATCTGGTGCACATATCGTTCATAATTTCGGCAAGATGCACCAACTCATCGTCACCCCGTATCTCCAAATCGGCGGTCAGATTGCCCTTACCGATTTCCATAGCTTTGCGAGAGAGCTTTTCAAGAGGCCTTCTGATTTTGCTGTAGATAAGGAAATAGGTGATGCCGCCGCCGGTCAGGGCCAGTATTAGCGAAATTATGAGGGTTTCGGCCAGCGTTTTCTGGGTGAACCGGGTAAGCGGCATAAGCGACTGGGTGATTTGCAGCCCTCCCGGCCGCCCGCCGGGTATGGACACGGGGATAAAGGTGTAACGAAGTTTGCTTCGCTTCTCGTCAAGGGCGATAAAAGTTAGCGACTGCTCTGGGTCCGACCCATCGAAACTCCGCACTTCCAGCATTTTTCCCCCGAATCTTTGGCGGACCTCATCGAACCAAACCCAGCGAATGTTCATTTCCGGATCGGCGTGATCGATATCCTGAAGCTGCCTGATGGCCACCTCGGCACCGTTTTCCACCCAGGCGCGGGCTACGCCTGGGGCCAAAACTCTGCCGACCGCCACGGCATTTGCCGCCATATCCGCATCAAATTGCCTGATCTGCGCCTCATAATGCAAATTGTCGACAATTATCAGTAATCCGATAATGCCGAGAAGCAGGGCAGAATATATCTTTGAGAATAAATTCATGACGGCCACTGCCAGGTGAATTGCTTTTCATGTGCCATTGCGATCCCATTTTAAATCAAATTTTGCGGCAAGTATACCACCTAAAACACTCATAGGAAACGTTCCCGCAACTCAATCGTTTTTCTTCAATTCCACAAAAAAATTGCTGATCGTAGGCAGATTGTAAGAAAATTATCAGAAATGATTGTTATGTAACACAATTAGTGCAAACAAAACGCTTCCCCTACCCATTTTGGCCATGAAAAAATCTCAGCATACAGCAACACAGATTAACAAAAACCGGAAAGTACCCCCTCTTTTCTTAAACAAAACTTATGAGAAAACCAACACCAAGGCAATTTACAGCCTATCAAGAAGCATTTGACTACTTCAATCGCCTGTTGTTTGAGAACAGCCTGTCGGCTTGCATGCTGAGTTTCAGTAGGCGACGGAGCAGTTCCCACACTTTATTTGCTGCCGGGCAATGGTTGGAAGATGCCGGTTCAGCTACACCTGAAATCAGTCTGAATTTGCAACAATTGAGAGAAGAAGAGCCGATAGAAGTAATGGCGATGCTGGTACGGGAGATGGTGCATCTGTGGCAGGAGATGTATGGGAAGCCCCCCTGCAATGGCTATTTCAATCGAGAATGGGCGGAGAAGATGGCGACAATAGGCTTGATCCCCTCCTCGACAGGTTTACCTGGAGGCAAACGGACAGGACAAGGAGTGAAGCATTACATTGAGCCGAATGGGCGATTTGAAAAGGCGTTTCGGCAGATGCCGACAACCCATATATGGCCGTTTCGACCGGCGACATTTGCGAGTGAAAAAAGCAGAGGTTATTCGGAGAAAGTGATGTATCGGTGCGCTGGCTGCAGAACCAAAGTATGGGGCAAGGAAGGCCTAGGATTGATATGCGAATGCGGCCAGGTTTTTGCAGGTGGAACGGAAGAGGCCAAGACCGGTTTAGGAAAGAAAGTTTATCGTATCTTGGCGGTGCAATATGGTAACGAAGAAAAACACTAAAAAGGAAGGATGTATCATATGTGGAAAGCTGATTTCATTTAATCTTTTGCCCCGGAAAGGAGATATTCAGTATGAGAAAAAGGTACTCCATCTCAAAGAGAGCCTCTACACAATTTTAGTCATCGCTCAATTGGGAGGAAAGGATACCAACAACGATAATGCCGACTATTACTATTTCGCCGACGACACAGTCTTGGATAAAGCCGAGACAATGCTTCGGCTGCCACTCGACCGAAATCTACGACCAGGCTCCGAAAAATTATTCAGAGTCTGAACATCACAGATATTTTTAGCAAGACCCGAAAAAACAAAGGGAAATTCACCACAAGTGAGGTATCTTCTCCACATAACTTTCCGAAAATAAACACGCAATGACCTTGAAAAATAACAAACAGCACCCGATGCATACCACAGATACTACGGTTTCATTGAGCAGTAGCAGACAGTCAAACAATCGTTTCAAACAAAAAACAGCGATTTCTGTGAGTACTCAGAAAAAAATCTAGACAATGAGATCGGCGTTAGTTCAATTTATCAAAATATAACATTTAGTTAACTAAATGATTAACGAATTGTAAAATGCATTGAAACCGGTAAAAACACCACATTTTTTCTCCTTATAAAAGTTGGGATTTCCCCCGATGATGAAAACAAAGACAAGAACTGCTAGTGAATACTATTCGTCCGACAGTAAACCGATTGTATAAATAGCAGATTGTTTACCGGCAATCTACCGGGTTGATCGATGTATTTACTTCCGGAAAAACCGCTGAGAATCGTTATGTCAGGCTTTTCCGGAAAAAACAAAACAACAAAATAGGCGGGAGAATGATGAAGACTTAAATTGACACATAGGATTACCAGGGGGGTGTCCCATATAATAGCAACAATAAAACAATGCCAACCGAAATCGCAAAAATACTCGACGCAAATGCAATCAGCTTCGCCCAGGACCAGGGAAATAACATCAAAACGGCAAACAATACAGTCTCCGCCAACACCTTTGTTTTTTATGCCGGGTTCGACAGCACCGATGACGGCACCGATAATACCAAGAACGACCCTGGTTAGTCTGGGGATAACTACCGGCGCAACGATAAAAACAGGAGGTAATCGATGCCAAAAGGAAAAGAAATTACTGGAGATTTTTTAACAACAAGGAGGTTGATATGGTTTTTCATGTTCATTTTTCAACTCGTATTGCAGTCGTGCAGTGCCTTTGGGAGGGAGCCTATGGTCTATCATTCATTTGAATTTGATCTGCGGCATGAGAGTCCGGGTATCGATGTACTTGACTACCAGTATGGCGATGGCAAGCAAATCGGGACTCGCATGTATATAAGCCCGAAGGATCCTCCAGCAGTAGAAAGGCAAAGTGGCACCACCGGTAACATACCACGCGGCGAGTTTCTATACGTCAAATGGCGTATTAATGCCACCGGAGAGATATATGAAGATCGGGTCGATCTGCGTAATCGCCTCCCGACCGATATCACCGACTATACAATCACCTTTTTTATGAAAGGGCCACAGCTCTATGTCTACCTGATTTCGCCGGAGAGCGACAGACGTCCGAAATCCTGGCAGAAGGGGCCTATCAGGCTGTATTCATATTTAAAACAATACCAGATCTATCCGGTACAGCCGAACTGGCCGACCCAGGAAAATAATACAATCTCAAAATGAAAGGAATAAAACTATGCCAACCGAAATAGCAAAGACACTCGACGCAAATGCAATCAGCTTCGCCCAGACCCAGGGGAATCTCATCGAAACGGCGAACAATACAGTCTCCGGTAACACCTTCGTGTTTGTTGCCGGGTTTGACGGCACTGATAATACCAAAAACGATCCCGGTTACTCAGGAGATAACTACCGGCGCAACGATAACAACAGGAGGTAATCGATGCCAAAAAGAAAAGGAATTACAGGAGATTTTTTAACAAAAAGGAGGTCGATATGGTTGTTCATTTTCATTTTTCCGCTCGTACTGCAGTCGTGCAGTGCCTTCGGGAGGGAGCCTATGGTCTATCATTCGTTTGAATTTGATCTGCGGCATGAAAGTCCGGGTGTCGATGTACTTGACTATCAGTATGGCGATAGCAAGCAAATCGGGACTCATATGTTAAGCCCGGCAAACCCGAACGACCTTGATCAAGGCGTTAATCAACGTGGCACCACCGGTTTCATACCACGCGGCGAGTTTCTCTACGTCAAATGGCGCATTAATTCGACTGGGGAGATATATGAAGACCGGGTCGACCTGCGCAATCGTCTTCCGGTGGATATCACCGACCATAGAATCACTTTTTTTATGAAGGGGCCACAACTCTATGTCTACCTGATTTCGCCGGAGAGTGACAGACGCCCGAAATCCTGGCCAAAGGGGCCTGTCAGGAAGTTTGGGTCTTTAAAGCAATACCAGATCTATCCGGAACAGCCGAACTGGTCGGCCCCGGAAAATACAACAACCTCAAAATGAAAGGAATACAACTATGCCAACCGAAATAGCCAAGATACTCGACGCAAATGCAATCGACTTCGCCCAGGACCAAGGAGATACCTTAGCAACGGCGAACAATACAGTCTCCGCCAATACCTTTGTTTTTTATGCCGGGTTTGACGGCACCGATAATACCAAGAACGATCCCGGTTACTCGGGGGATAAGTATCCGACGGCAGTGGGGGAATTATCTGAACAAATAAAAAAATCCGATAATGTTGAATCAAAGTACTACCCAGGCGTAGGCACCCCGAACACCTACGACGGCTCCTCAATCTATCCGACCTTTCAGTCAGTACAAACGGCCGAGAAGGCGTATAATGATTTTGCGCGGGCCGCAGCTGATTGGTTAACAAGCCATCCCGACGGCGAGGTGACCACGATGGTGACCTCCTTCAGCCGAGGGAGCATCGAGGCCGCCATGTTTTCCCAGCTGCTCTACGAAAGGGGGCTGATCGATCCGGATAATCCAGGGGTGACGCTGATCCCGCCCGGCGAGGTCGGGATATCGGCGGGCTTGATCATCTCGCCGGTCAATACCTTGGCGGGCGATATCAATCTCGCCTTTGCCCCCAACGTGCAGAACATGACCCTGGTGCTTGCGGACAACGAGTACCGGACCTTGTATAAACAAAATTTCTTCGATCAACCAGGGTTCTCAACCGTTCTGGCACCCGGTAACCACGGGGATGTCGGGGGAATTTACGATAACGGCCTGGGGTCGATCTATCTCAATGCCTATACCGAATTTCTCCGAAACTCGGGATTGAGCCTTACCGATGTGCGACCGGAACGTAACTTCGATCCTTCCGCGGGTGTTGTCATCCATGATGAAGCCTGGAGTGTAACCGCTTTTTGGAACGAACACTATGGCTCAATAGATGACGGTACGCCGATAATAACCGTGCCGACAGGCCAGCCGGCGACCGTAGACGGCAACAAGAGTTCCTTCACCCTCTATAACGGCGACAAAATGGTAGTGACCACCGAGGCAAGTCAGGATGGCAACACTGTCACCACCTGGAGATCCGATAAATACGACAATATCCTGAGCTCATGCACGACCGATATAGACCAGACGGGAAAGTGGTTTGATTTCAAGACCTATGCGACCGATGGCAAGGTCAAGAATGAAACCGTTTCGTTCAGCCGAGCCGACGGGCAATTGTCGTATGCCGTGCAATGGGAAGACGGCAACCTTAAAAACAGTTACGAAAGGGCCATTGTTTTCGGAGAGATACAGGAAACCCGCAAGGAATTCGGTGATAGTGGCAAGCTTGCCAACGAAAGCGTCACTCTTAAAGACAAGGCCGACAATACCCTGAGCACCGATATTACCTTGGTTGATGCAAATGGAACAACGACGGTTCATCAGGAATTTGTTGCCGACGGAGTAGTTTATAATAATCCGATGAGTAAGACCACCACTGTTAAGGACGCAGATGGAAATACTACATTTGTTGATTGCAAGGAATTTTTCCCGGATGGTTCGCTAAAAAATGAAACCATTACTAGGAGCAACGGCGATACCTTGATGGAAACCTACGATAAAGACGGCAATCTGCAAAGCAGCGATGAACATTCGAAAGATGCTGAAGGCAACATAACCGACACCCACAAAGACTATGACTCCGACGGCCAGTTAACCGGTAAAAGCACCACCCATACCAGTGCCGACGGCAAATCCAGCTTTACCGTGAAGGAAGATGGCAAAGGCAAGATTCTCGGTATTGATGAATTGATCTTCGATTCCGAGCTCACATGGTTCTTCAAAGATTTCACCTATCATTTTGGC
>CAIQWD010000111.1 GCA_903875445.1 uncultured delta proteobacterium
CCTCGAACTTTATTTTTGTCATAAAGGATACCGGCGATACGCTCGTCGCCCAGTTGGCCGGGACGGGGACCAACAACGAAAATGCCGATTATTTCTATTTCGCCGACGGCACTGTTTGGGATAAGGCCGAGGCGATGCGGCTGCGACTTGACCGAAATCTACGACCCGGCCCCGAAAAATTATTCAGGACCTGAATACCACGGATTTTTTAGCAAGACCCGAAAAAACAAAGGAAAATTCACCACAAGTGAGGTATCTTCCTCACATAACTTCTTATAAAATGAACACGCAATGACCTTGAAAAATAACAAACAGCACATGATTGCACACCATAGACACTACGGTTTCGTTGAGCAGTAGCGGACAGTCAAACAATCGTTTTAAACAAAAAACAGCGTTTTCTGTGAGTACTCATAAAAAAACACTACAATGAGAGCGGCTTTAGTGCGAATTATCAAAATAAAACAGCATATTGACTAAATATATTACGAATTGTTAAATGCATTAAAACTGGTAAAAATGCCACATTTTTTCTCCTTCTAAAGGTTGGGGTTTCCCCCGATGATGAAGATAATGACAAGAACACGGTCCCGAAAATCACGTCCAACAGTAAGTCGATTGCATAAACGGTCAGTTGTTTACCGGCATTCTCTCGGGTTGATCAATGTATATTTACTTCCGGAAAAACTGCTGAGAATTGTTGGGGCGGGTTTTTTCGGAAAAAACAAAACCACAAAATAGGAGGGAGAATGATGAAGACTTAAATTGAAACATAGAATTATATGGGAGTGTCCCATAAATTATATAATTAATGAAGGTAGCAAATGTGTAGAGGTGACCCTCGTGACTCATGTATCAATCCGTTGCAAGCAACACACAACAAAAATCAGCTATAGAGGTAGTGCAGTATGAAAAAAGAAATCAGGAAAATAGTGAGACCGGCAGGTCCCCTGCCGCGGTGCTTAGGCATCAAAGCACAGAAGAAGTGTTTTGCGGGGAATTTAAATCCGTCCACTTTTTCAGTTTTAAAAAGAGACAAGGGAAGGAGAAACTGATGTTCATACGAAAAATATTACAATTCGGAGCGGGGATGCTGCTTTCCGGGATACTCTTGAGCAGTATTTCCGGCTGTTCGCCAACGGGGAGCAGTGCCCAGGCACCATCACCGGAAAGGAACTCTACCATGGTGGCATCCCAACAGAATGAAACCATCGGCGCACCAAAGGTTACCCGGCAGGTGCTTCTCCAAATTGAAAAAAAAGCGGCACTGCATCCTGAGGTTATTGTTCAAGCCGATGATGGCGGCTTTATCATCGCCGGCGGTATCGATGCAATCAAACAAGGATGGGCCGCCAAGACCGATGCCGAAGGCAAGGTGCTCTGGCACTATTTCCGCGACCTGCAGGAGGAGGACAAGGAGGGGCTAAAATCCCAGCTTGTTGCTAGACCGCATTTTACTGGAGCCGTTGCCATGCCGGACGGGAGCATTTTTCTCTGCGGAAATATGCCTCATAATTTTCGCTCAGATGCACCCACGGTATTTTTGACTCATCTTGATGCGAATGGACAACTGCTCAGTGAAAAATACTTTATCCCTGAGAAAGGAATTAACAAAGGAGTAAAACCGAGGTTTTCCGGCTGTGTTCGGTGGGGTGATGGCTTCGCCGTTGTTGGCGAAACTACTGGGCCCTATATTCAAACCACAAAGCCGGTTGCCTCACACATAGGAGAAAGGTGGTATTGGGTGCTTATGTTCGATGGTGCCGGAGAGAAGAGGTGGGAAAAGTATATTCCTGTTTCGCTTAGGCACAATATTAATATTTCCCAATTTCCGCATGTTGCCAATTCCAACTTGATGTTTTCGGCAGGTGGTGATAGCGATACCGAGATTTTCAGTATCAGTGAGACCGGTGAAATTGTCGCTAAAAATATAATCAAAGGGGGGTATCAATTTGTTCGCCCTGTTGTTTCCGATGGTATTCTCCAGCTTTCCGGTCGACGACCGGGTAGAAAATCGACAAATTGGCCAGAAACGGATAGCTGGGTGGTCGTCACACTTGATGAAAAGCTCAACGAAATTCACAGTACCCAAGAGGGATTAGAAAATTTTTATGGATACGAATTCCGCATGCCCGATCAATCGATTGCTTCAATTGGCGAGAAAAAACATAAGTTCGGCCAGCGTTACACCTCTCGAGTTGTTCATGTCGATCAAATGCTTCAGAACGAACGATATGTTGAGCTTCCTCATAATCGGAGACCATTTGGTGTTGCCGGGGATATGGCTGCAAACTCCACAAAAACTCCAAACGAGTTTGTTGTGGTCAGGCAATTAATGGTGGTTATAGACGGTAAGGTTCCGGATGATATACCGGCTGATTTCAAAGTAGGTGCGGAACTTGATTTTATCCAAATACAATAAAGAGGAGAAATTATAATGGCAAATGTACTTAGCGATTTTGTTGCAGCACAGCTCTCAAAGGCATCTTATACACGCTTGGATGACTGGAATGCCGGTCATATGCCCGATGGCAAAGATCTCCCTGCTCTCCCAGATGGTTGGCATTTTGATGCAGATCATTCAAGTTATGGCACAAAAGATGGCAAAATCGACCCTGACAATCAATTCATCACCTTCTACAATGACAACGATAAGCAGGTCGTAACTGTCTTTAAGGGTTCGGATAATTATTCAAATTTCAATTCCGACCTGACCGATGCGGGTTATTCGGAATGGAAAAGCTTACGTCCTGCGTTTGATGCCAAAATTAACGATATACTTAATCAAATCAATAACTCTGAAGGTCCCTATAAGGATTATCAACAACCGATGACCGACGGCCATAGCCTGGGCGGCGGGATGGCACAGACCGCCGCGTTGATCTACGACCTGAGCGGCTATGGGCAGAATTCGTTACCGATTTCCCCGGACGCGATTAAAGATTTCATTGCCAATGGCGGCAATCTCAACGATACGCTGGCCCAGCGGAAAGACAGTGGCAGCACCTTTTTCGAGGTTAACATCTTTTCTGAACCGGCAACCCTTTTTTACTCCTCCCTTTGCGGGCATTTTTATCTTGACTCGATGCCGGTGACCCTTACGGCTCCTTATCTTTTACCTCCAGCTCTTTATCATTCAATTGGCACTGTTATCGATACCTTATATAACAGCATCTATCATCCCAGCAATGATACCTCTGTCAAGGTGGATAACACCTATGATACCAATAATGGAAGGTTGATTTCTTCAACCATTACAGATCAATATGGGAAGGTGCTATCGAAGAAAACATATGAATATAGCACTAATGGCTCTTCCAATACAGTTACAGTAAAAAATGACGATGGCTCCATCCAACGGATTACGCAAACACAAAACTCCGATGGAAGTGTTTCAACTGTGCTCCAGACACCGGATGGAAAGGTCACCACCACCGACATCAGTGCCGACCTAAACACTATCAATACCAAAGTGGAGGATGGCAGCGGGAATATTGTCAGTACCGAGCGGCGGACGCGGGATTCGAACGGAGATATTACCATAGATAGTAGGGTATCGGACAACGGCTCTTCTGTCAGGGTTATTACCAACCAGGATGCCTATAGCAATACCCTGAGCAGTGATGTAATCGTCACTAATTCGAACGGAACAACAACCGATCATAAGGAATTTGTTGGCAACGGAGTAATATATTCAGACCCGGTAAGTCAGACTATTGCCAAAAAAGACGCCGACGGCAATGTCGTCAGCACCGATGTAACAACATTCAATCCCAACGGCACAATCAAGAGTGAAACCATCACCTCTTTTTCGGCGAATGGTGATTATGCGTCCAAGACGTACGAAAACGGAGAACTTAAAAGCACCGATGAACGTACGACAGATTCTAATGGCAATGTAACCGACACCCACACGGAGAATGCGACCGGCGATTATTCCTCCGAGACCTACGACAAACAGGGTAATCTCCAAAGCAGCGACGAGCATTCAAAAGATACCGACGGCAGTATAACCGACACCCACAAGGAATATGACAAAGACGGCCAGTTGACCGGTAAGAGCACCACCCATACCAGTGCCGACGGCAAATCCAGCTTTACCGTGAAGGAAGATGGCAAAGGCAAGATTCTCGGTATTGATGAATTGATCTTCGATTCCGAGCTCACATGGTTCTTCAAAGATTTCACCTATCATTTTGGC
>CAIQWD010000112.1 GCA_903875445.1 uncultured delta proteobacterium
GGCAACACTAAAAATCAATACGCACGAGGCGTTACCGGGTTGAGTGTAATATTTTTATATATAAGGTTTTTTACTGTTGCCACTGTTGACGCTGTTTCCACTTTATAATATCAATATGTTGTGTGTGTTTTCTGCTGTTGCCATGCTGTTGCCATGTGTTGCCGATTAAGCAATTTTACAGTTATCCCGGAACCATTCGAGGCTGAAAACCCATGCTCTCTTTGGTTTGGTTCGCCCTAATTTATCCTTATCGGGGTCGTCGGGGAACCGGAAGACAAGGCAATTTCTGATATATGCCGGGTGTTTCTGAAGGGCCTGGCTTAGAGCCTCATTCACCTGCAAACTGATCCCCTTGTTGCGAATGAGATTTTCAGCTCGTGGTAAGTTGATGTAAATCCGTCCCTTTTTTTGTCGGTATGCCAGGTGCCAACGGCTTTGTCCTCTTCGATAGTGTCTAACAATTCAAAAAAATGATCAGCGATGGTGGTTTGACGGACCGCCGATGAAATGCATTTTTTTCGGCAGATTTCGGCGAAAAACTGTAGTACGGCCTCATCTTGGTCAATGCCGAAGCAGGAACAAAACAGCCGATGGAAGGCGAGAACCAGAGCGTGGTTCTCGAGTATCCGCCGTTCGTCTATTGGGTTGAGATCGGCAATTGCCTTTTCAAATTCTTCCCACCAGGTCTTGAAATGGTTGCGGTTGATGAGCACCTGGCGGATAATTCCGGCTAACTCGGTCTTGTGGGTATTCCTCAGCGTTTCGTAAGCGGCCCGGCTGGTGTCGGTGATGTGATCGGTCTTGAAGTGCAGGCTGATCACCCTCTGCTTTTCTTCCATTTTGTTAAACGGCTCGGTGTTCTGGCAGAAGAGCAGGGAACCTAGGAAAGGATTTTCCTTGGTCTGCAGGTCGTTGCTGAAAGTCGCTTGCACCTGGAGTGGGCCTTTATTGTATGCCGTCAAAATGATGCCCCAGTCAAAAGCCCGGTCGTTGCGCTCACTATCCTCAAGTAAGGCGGTGAATAGACCCGATAGCTGTCCTATGGTGCGTGAGAGGCCCTTCTTGCTGTTCAATTGGGTGATAGGCAAACACCTTCACCTTCGCGGCCTTGGATGGCATTCAGGGTGAGTGTGAGTGCTGATTTGCCGCTAGCGGGAAGGCCATGTAGGGAAAAGTGAGGAAAGAATTTGATTGCCTCTTTAATATCGGAGACGAACCATCCGGCGATGGTCCATGCAAGCGCCGTCACGCCATTGAAGCCCCACGCCTCTTTGATTAATCTGTATATCTCGCGAACCCGTTCCTTTGATATATCGGCCGGGAGGATGGCCTTGCCTTCGCCATGCACCGGTGGCCGGAAATACTGATTGTGGCCGATCTGGAAAAAACCACGCTTATCCGGGGTAAGCGGTCTGCCGGAAATATCAACCGCCCACTTGGGAAAGACATAAGCGCCGGTGTCCTGTTGGTGGCCGATAAACAATAGCTGCTTGACTTCGGGGGCGGATTTGTTGCCGGTGATCATCGTTGAAAAAGCGGTGCATGCCTTAGCGTCACCTTCCCAGGTGATTTTGAAGGATGATAGGAAAAATTCGTTCAACCTTCTGTTGCTGGCCAGGTCTGGGCCGATGGCGGTGGCCTCGATGGTTCGGCCCTTTACCGGTTGCACTGAGAGGTTGTAGAGATATTCCGGTCTGGCCGGGTTCGATCTATCAAGAATGAAACTTACCACTTTGACCACACCTTTCAGGCAGCGGGTTACCGAAACGTATGGTTGACCGTCACCTCCCCGAGTGGTTTTCAAGCTGGAAAAATAAGTGCAGCTCTGAAAAACAAAGAGGCCTGGAATGTGCTGGTAGAATTTATAGAAAATATCGGCATACTGACTAGCTGATTCGGCAAGGGCCAGTTCGCCGTTGAGCCGGTAGCGGGGTAAGCTGATTTCAAACTGTTTCCTTGTCTCTTCAAAATTCTTTTCCTGTAACAGATCATTCCAGTCTTGGTCGGGGTCACACAATACGACCTCCGCTTCTGGATAGGCTGGTTTCCATTTCCGGCAGGCCCGATACCCGGCCTCGTCGTTGTCGAAGGCGAGAACCTTGTTTGTGAAGTCGGGAAGGTTGAGTTTCGTCGGATCTTGGCCGGATGAGAGAACGGCTATTGCCTGTTTACCGATTTCAACCAGGGACAAGGCATCGAGAATACCCTCGGTGATCCAGGTTTTCTGGCTCGGATCGTAATTGATCCCGGGATGGCGCCAATAACGGCCGATCGTACTGCCGATATTATGGGTCTTACCTTCTCCTGGTGGCGGATTGAAGAGACGACCGTTTAGGATTTCTTTACCCTTCTCATCCTTGCCGACAAGAAACAGAACCGCACCGCTGCCGGTTTTTCTGGCGTTTTTCAAATAGCGAAAGTCGAGCCCAACAATGGATGAATGCAGCCCCCGAGAGTGCAGGTATTCTCTGGCCGGCCGATGAGGATCCTCTTTGCTGGGTGGAAAGTCTCGCTCGATATTGCGGCGGACCTCGGGGAACAAATCAAGAGTCTTGGTCCTGGCGCCACAGGTGTTGGCTTTGTTGCAGTTTATTGCCATCGGACTGTTGGTATATGCCCAAGCGGATCCGTCGCCACAAACCGGACAATTCAGGGATTGAATCGAAACATTGTTTAACCTTGTCCTGGAGGTCCAAAACCGTGACGCTTTCAAGGCGACCATTATTCTTTCCGTTAAGGTCATATAGTGGCGCTCCTCATACTTGGGGATTCCGATTCGGTGCAGAAGGGGGGAATCTCATGTCTCTTTTTCCTCTTGTTGTTTCCGGGCAAACAGATCTGAACCATCATCTGTCTGCCTCCACAGATTTGATACCAACTCCGAGGGCTGAGAGCGGGCACTTTTCGTTTGTGCAGCGGTGGTATCGGATCCTGGTAGTGTTTTCCCATGGCATGGTCCGATAGATGCGGGATCTTGCACCACAGTGCGGGCAAGGAGCGCCAAGCCTAGCTGTGTAGTTAACCCCGGCAGCCGCCTCACGTTTGGCCAGGGCTATTTGCTTGACGATAGCGTTCATTGTTCCCCCTTCGACCAGTATTTAATCTGCAGCAGATCGGCGGCCACCAGGTTCATAACACCGCAATCCCAGAAATGATTAGCCTTGCCGTCTGGACACTGCCAATGGTTGCGCTCGTCAACATACTCCGCGCACATTTGCCGGGCGTAGTCGGCGCCGTGCGGATTGTCATCTCGGATAGATGCGAGTAGGTGCCAGGCTCCGGGGTCATCGTTCTTGACCTGCAGTTTCCCGGCGAGAAGGTCTTTGTAATGATGGGTATCGATAGTCACCAAGCGAATTCCACCCGGAATCTGAATGGATGTTCCCGGGTAGCGGTCAATATTGGTCCATGTCTGGGGGTTTGCTTTACGGCCCGAACCTCCCCTATAAGCTTGACAACGGCCCGGCAATTTGCGGACAAAATCGTATACCTCTCCGGTTCGGTGCCCCATCGCATCTATTACGCAAAGATGCACCGGATAGTATAGGCCGGCTGCATCCTTATACGGTGTGTTGAAAATAACTTCGGCCAGCTCGGCAAAGGATTGCACGAAACCGAATCGGATCTGCCAACTTTCCATTGATAAGCCCCAGCCCCAAGCGCGTATTTCGTAATAGAGGCCATTGTCCTGGGTGTCGGCAGATGCCGTAAGTGCGGCGATTGTGCCGCTACCTGGAACAAGTTTGTCCGGCCGATCGTCGGCCAGGGTGTAAATGATGTTTTCTTTGCGGTCTTGCCGTTCAGGAACATAATCGATTGCCTCATATCCGTTGGCCCATGCGATTTTTTCTGCCGGACCTCCCGTGAGTGCGGCCTTCCTGGCTTGGGCAATTTCTGCAAGGCTTATATCTTGGCAATCCCAGCTTCGATGATGGAATCCGATCGTGGAGGGTCTTACGACTTCCGACCCTTTTCGGCAGTGCCATCGACCCGCACGAATCGCTTTTTCACGGTCTTGCTCATTCCAGATTGCTCCGCAATTATTGCAGGCGTATCGAGTTTCAGGGTTTTCCGGCTCTGGAAAGAGTAGGCGGTCAGCTTCCATGCGGATCAATTCTTGGCAATGCGGGCAGCGGTTCCGCCACTCATAAACCTGGTGACAGGATTCCATCCCGCGATGAATAAAGCGTCCGGCCGGCGTGCTGGCAAAGAATCTTTTATATCTGCCCTTATAGGTTCGATTCCGTTTTTTGATCAGTGTAATTGGATCGGTCTCTTTACCGGCTAGAAGGGGATACTTGTCGACCTCATCGCCGAAGCAATATTTCGCCGGCCAGGTGGCCATAGAGCTGGCGCTATTGGCATGAGCCGGAAAAATGGTAACTCCGTGGGTAAGGTGGATACGCGATAACGCTGTATCGTCCTGCCTACTTGACAGGTATTTTCTGAGTTGCGGTGTTTGCGACAGCATCGGTTTGATTTTGCCGTATGTGATCTTGCTGGCAGTGTCCTCAGTGGGCATCAGGTAGTAAACATTGCCGGGTGAGACGTCGATGGTCCAGGCCAGGCAATTAAGCATGGTTCGTGTCTTACCGGACTGTTCCACCCCGCAGAACCAAATTTCTCGGGTCCATGGCTGAGAAAACGCCTTCATGACAAAATCGGTGTGCGGTGCATATTCAAGCCGGAAATGACCGGGATGTGCCCCGTCTGTTACCTGGATATGCTTTAATGACCATTCGGTAACCGAAACCTTATCGGCTGTGCGCATTCGCTGTTGAACGACACGGGGTATGCGAAGAAGATGGACATGCCGCCCCGATAGGGCGGGGCGATGGACCGCGGGAATGAAAGGAGGGACCGGCATCGTTTTTCGAGTGAAGAGGGATGATTGCATCAAACCTCCTTTTCGAAAACGACATCGATTTTCGTACTGGCAATCTCATTGAAAGCTTTGTCTATCAGACTGTCAGCATGTTCAACAAGCTCCTGGCTGCGATTTTGATCGCCGCCAACTACATGGGTGAGTTCCCGTTGTGAGGTAAAGAGATGGTGGCGAATGGCATCCCGCAGGGCGCCTATCAGGGCGGCAATTTGCGCCCAGGCGTCTTCAGCGTGTAACCAGTGCCGATCTTCTTCGCGGCGTAATCGCATCGCTTTCAGCTCTGCTATCTCCGCCTCAGCTTTTGTTTTCTTTGATTCATGGAGCCGTAAATTATCCCTGCTAGCGAGATCTTCAGTTTTTGTGGATAAATCAATTTGTTGGGCGTACATCAGGATCTGATAGCGTGACACTGTTCCGTCACGGTGAATCATTGGGAATCCGGCGCCACAATCTTGATAAAATTTACCGGTGCTGACTTTGTAATTTTGTGAATGTAGCCAGTTAAGGGCTTCCTTTCTTGAAGAAAACCGATCGTTTTCGGTGGGAGGGTTTTCCGTGCCAGCTTTTTTTCTGGTCATCGTTCTTTCCGTTGAGGGGCTATTCTTCTGCAGGCCATAAATTGCCTATATTCGGATGAATCAGAAAAAATTAAGGGGAAATAGTTGTGAAGAAGCCAGATCTCCCGCTTGGCCTCTATGCCCGCTTTGCAGGTTTCTTCGCCTTTCCGTCGATACCGTTTCGTACTAGTTTGAAAGGTGATGTCGGTCAAAATATTTCTGGCAAAACTGAGGAAGAGACCAGGGTTACGATTCTCCCCGAAAAGACATGTCAGCCCGAAAAAAATCGCTAACTCTTGACTGATGTTGTGGTATTCCTCCCTGTTTGGTGGAGGGATTGATTTGCAGAGGGGGTTTTGTTCCATCTTCTCGCGAAGATTTTCTAGGGAGGAAATGGCTCTGTCTATTTGCCGCGATGCTTTTCTCCGTAAGTGCCGGTTCTTGATAAATTGGCAACGGAAGGATATGGCCTCAAGCAACTCATTCAGGTAAAACAGGTACCTGAATGAGGCGTCTAGTTCTGATTGGAGTCGCTTACTCATCGGCTGGACTCCCGCTATTCTCTTGTTCGCTCTCATTCATTACGGAAACGCTTGTTCGAGTATTTCCTTGAACAATAGCCGGATTTCTTCGATCTTTTCCTCTATACCACTATCGGCTTCTATGGCGGCAGTGATCTCCGGCTGTGCTGCTTCAAAAAAACGCGTCAAATGTTCTTGGATTTTCTTGAGCCGGCGTTCTTGCTTCCTGGCTTCATTGCGAATGCCTTTGTCAAGCAGCGGACAGCGCGGATATTTTGCCAAGTGCTCAGTCTTAAAGTTACGGGCGTAATCAAGAACATCATGGCGAGATAGAGATCCGTCTCTTGCTATCGGTAGTAGGCCATTTTCACAATCCCTGTAAAATTGGGAGTTACTTTTTTTGAATCCGCTGTTGACGAGAAATTGATGGGCTTCAAGGCGGCTCTTGAAGCGATCTTCTTCAAAATGGTTTGTATGTTTTGCTGTTGTTGGTTGTGGCTGCTGTGTTTTCGTCATGCGGCCCTCCTCTCGGTGTGCTGAGTTGGGTCGTATATTTTGATTTCAATTCCTTCTGCCCATTGATCGAGCCATTCGATTGTGTAAAAAATGCGGGAAATTATTTTCTTGTACTTGGGGCCACGCGATGTACAGCGATACACTTCCAAGCTGCTGGGCGCTACCGGCAGCCCCTTGGATTTTAGGTAGGCAGATGCCTGCTTGGTTGTGAGGTTGTCAGGATTAACAACCCCAAGATTTTGGAGGGTTTGTTGAAGCTGGGGAGAAAATTTTTGAGGTTCCATACATCACCTTTGGAATAGGTTTTTTAAAACACAGGAGAATTAAATTGTCCTGTATGCCTATTGCGAAGGTAGATGAATTTTGTTGTGGTATCAGCTCTTATAACTGTTGGTGATGGTGAAACTTTTCCCGTTTTTGTTCGGTTTTGGGATTTTTGATGATATTTGCTGGTTATTGTTGATATTTTATAGCTGCAAGCGGATCGCCATTTATTGCTGCTTGAATCATTCTTTCGGCAAAAGATATTGCTAGTGTTTGGCTCGATGTGCTTTGGTTAATGGTCCACCACTTCTTCCGACTGAATGATGTGAATATCTTTTTTGGAGGCCAACCAAGGGTAGATCTGTGATAATTTCTACTATGTTGTCTATCGGTGCGAAAATATCCACGGACAGGTGTGTTCGGAAATGCGTAGCGTAATATCTCCTTCGGGCGGAATAGATGTCATCAAGGTGTGATGGTGTTTTAGGCAGCTCGCCAACTTCTTCGAGGTAACCTTTTTTTTCATCCAGTGTGATTTTTCTTACAGGCGGTTCATCGACAAGAGAAAGGCTATCTTCCCATGCTGTTCGTAGGTTCGAGAATATTCGAAATGTAATTTCTAGGCGATCGTCCTCTAAGTCGATTTTTACTTGTACGAGATCTCTTCTGATCTCATCAAAATGACCGTCGTTACAATGACCTTCGAATTCTTTCCAGTCATTATTGACAACTCCTTGAAGACAAGCGTCAAACTCCTTTGAAATAAGAATTGCCATTGCAGAAAGGAGTGACAGGATAGGTCGAAGTGCCAGTTCGTTTAGCTTGAATTTTGCTATGTATCCATCAAGACGATTTGACAGCACCTCTTCAATCGCAAATTTTTTTGCAGTTCGCCAGGAAGATAACGTATTTTCTTCTGCAAGATTTTTCCAACCTGGATACGGATCCAGAAAGAATAGAAATTGAATGTTGGCAAGACATGACATTTTTTTGACCTGATAGATGTCTGGTGGTCTGGTAGGCGCAACGCTCAAAGTCAATATCCTCTTCAAAGTTGAGGGTGCAGACATGGATTAACTATATTTTTACAGAAACATTTTATAGTCAGCTTTCAATGCCTTGCCCAATCGTTTGGCCATTTCTTTGCCGATAACTCTCTTGCCGTTTTCCATTTCGCTGATATGCCGCTGAGGAATTCCGGTCATGGTGGACAACTGCCGCTGCGTGATGTATTCCCTGTGACGGTATGCCCGGATAGCCGTTTGCTGCTCTTTGCCGATATACTCGGGGAAGGTCTCGGCAACGCTGTAATTGCGCTCGCTGCCGGTCTCGATGCTTCGAGCATACTCCTTAATTTTCTCGGCATTGTTTGGATGAACGCGAAGCCGAATAGTAACAAGGCCTTCGTCAATATGGCGCTTTTTCGTGGGTTCCTGCATAGGTTACCTCTATTAATCGTATTTCTTCGTGGTGTTCTCGCCAGATTGCCACATAGGTTGGTTTCCCTTTCTTTAGGTGGCAATGGTGCTCGTGGTTGGAGAGTTTCGAGTAGTTGGGCCAGTCGCCGCGAACGGGCCCGGTTGATTCGATATCCCGGACCAACTGAAACAGAGCTTCTCGTACCCTGCCGGGAAGATTGCCGGTCTGCTTTTTGGCCTTCCCGGTAAACTCAACTGTCCATTTCATATGGTATACCAATTAATAGTATCAAGCAAGATGTGTCATTGTCCGTTTCGAAAATTGACGATCTTTTTTTTCTTGTCGGTGGCCGGTGCCGCCTGGTTGGCGATGATTTCCGCTGCTCGGTCAGATGCACGCTGTTGGGCTTCCGGGAGAAAATGGGCATATCGGCGAGTAACATCACTACTCTTGTGGGTGAGAAGCTGGCCGATCTGGTCAAGGTTGAATTCTCCGCTGCTGGCAAGGAGTACGGCGAAATGGTGGCGCAGTCCGTGGAATGGTCGAAATTTCTTAGGGAGACCTGCTGTTTTCTTTATCCTGTCAATTGCTGTACATTCATTTCTTTGTTCACCATGAATTCCGGGAAAAATATAGCCGTGATCCGTCCATGTCGGTACTTTCCCGGCTGTGTTTCTATAACGTTTGCCTCGCCGTCCCTGCTCGTTTGTTAGGAATGCAAGTTGCTGTTCTAGTATTTCCCGGACCGGTGGTGACATTGGAACGGTAACGTCCTTTCCTCCTTTTGGGCCTGGAATGGTGATGAGGTTGTGCTGAAAATCTAGGTGTTCATTTTTCATTCGGAACAATTCACCCCGGCGTAAACCTGAGAACATGGCGAGTTTCACCATGCGGGCTATGTCTTGTCTCGGCCACTTGTCAAGGGTATCGAGTAAGCGGGCTGCTTCTTCCGGTGAAAGGAATTCTGTCCGCGTGTTGTAAACCCTCGGGCGTTGAATTTTGAAAGAAAGGCGGGGACAAAGGTTATGTTCAGTACCATGATTTATAATGCGTTTGAGCAATCGTAGGGCGTGGTCAATAGTTGCCGGGGCGAGCCCTTTTTCTTTCATGTTTTTTTTGATACTTTCAATGCTCAATTGAGAGAGTTGTTTAACGTTTTTTTCTTCAAAAATTGAAAGATGATTTTGCCATCGGTTAAGATCTTGTACCTTCCCCTTGATCGCCGTTCCTTTGCTACTGTTAAAGTAGTGTTCTTTTATTTCTTTCAATGTCCGGTTAGTCTTCTTCTGTTCTGCTAAGATATCCTTTGATGTTTTTAGCTCCCCTTGGTGTCTCGCATCTCTTATCCGTTTCGACCTTAGCTCTGAGGAAAGCTGTGGAGTGTATCCCTCGGAAGCCCACCCAATTTTTTCCCACACTTTTTTTCCGTCATGAGTTTTGATGGTGATGTAATAGCATACATCCGTCTTACCATTGCAACGCTTGCTTGCCGAATCGTAACCGTAAACACCCTCAAATTTTTTTATCCGGTATCTCGTTGCGCTCATTTTTCTGGTTTTCCATGGTAAGAAAATTGTTTTAATATGTTGAACCTTTTGGGTCTCCATGGTAAAGAAAACCGCTTAATATAGGTTGAACCTATAAAGCTTTGGCCTACAAGAATTTGCTACCCTATTGCTACCCTAAGAGCCAAAAAACATCAAATGTTATAGGTAATATAGGAAGAAATATAAACAATAGGAAGTCAAATAACAAGGTAATAATAGATAGTTAAATAAACTTAAAATATATAGGCGACAATAACTATTTGGCCTCCGAAGCCAAAGGTCGCGGGTCCGAATCCCGCCTCGTCTACCAAAAAATACAGCCACTTGGAATAGATTTTTCTGAGTGGCTTTTTTATTTTTGCTATCCTGAAGCTTGACAGGTGGTTTTCCGATTTAAACCCGGGGAGGAGAGACTGAAATGGATCGTGGAACCAAACCGGTGCTGGTGTTGGGAGCTACGGGCTATGTGGGTGGACGGCTGCTGCCCCTTCTTCTCGAAGGTGGCTGGAAGGTGCGCGCGGCCGGGCGCTCCGACCGCAAGATCCAAGCCCGGCCCTGGGGCAGCCATCCCAACCTGGATATCGTCGTGGCCGACGCGCTGGATACCGCGGCTCTCACCGAGGCTATGCGCGGTTGCCGGGCGGTCTTCTACCTTATTCACTCCGTCAGGCCCGGGGAACAGGATTTCGCCACCCTGGACCGGCGTATCGCCTACTCTACGGTACATGCCGCGCGACAAGCGGGCGTGGACTGGATTATTCATTTCACCGGTCAAGGCAACCCGGCGCATCTCTCGGAGCAACTGCGTTCGCGCTACGAGGTGGGTGAAATTCTGGCCCTGGGCGGCGCCCGCGTGACCCAGCTGCGTGCGCCTCTCGTCCTGGGCTCGGGCGGGGCCTCTTTCGAGATGATCCGCGCCTTCTGCGGGAATCTGCGGATCATGTTCGCTCCGCGCTGGATGGATACCAAGTGCCAACCCATCGCCATTGCCAACGCGGTCGAGTATCTGGCCGGCTGTCTGGAACACCCGGAGACCGCCGGGCAGGTTTATGAGATTGGCGGTCCGGACGTGCTCACCTGGCGTGAACTGTTCCGCATGTATGCCGAGGAGGCCGGACTGCCGCACCGCCTGGTCCTGGTTCTGCCCTTGCGCATCCATCAGATTTCCATCTGGTGGATGAACCTAGTCACCCCGGTGTCGGTGGCTCTCATTCGGCCTCTTGTGGAGCGTATGCGCGATGAAATCCTTTGCCACGATGAAAGCATCCGTGAGATCATCCCGCAAAAGCTCCTTTCCTGCCGCGAGGCCATCATCAAGGCCTTGGAGGAAGTGCACCAGGACGAGGTGGCCTCCAGCTGCTTTGACGCCGGTTCCACCCGTCTGCCGGAATGGGCCGGCGGACAGGCCAAATCCAAGACCAGGGTCTTCCGAGATACCTTCTCCATAATCCTGGATGGTCCGCCGGAACTTGCCTGGAACGTGGTCAAACGCATCGGCGGCAACACTGGCTGGTATTTCGGCACCTGCCTCTGGCGGCTGCGTGGCTTGGTGGATGAACTGCTGGGCGGTCCGGGCTTGTCTCGGGGCCGCCGGCACGTCGATTCAGTGGCCATGGGCGACCACCTGGATTTCTGGCGCGTGGTGGCGGTGGAGGAATGTAGCCGTCTCCTGCTGCGAGCGGAGATGCTGGCCCCGGGTGACGCCTTTCTGGAGTTCCGAGTCCAGGTGCTCCCGGACGGTGCAACCGAGCTGCGCATGACCCCAAGCTTCGAACCACGGGGGGCCTGGGGCAGGGTCTATTGGTGGATCATCGCCCCTTCCCACTCCCTGCTCTTTAGATCCATGCTCAAGCAGATGGTCAAAGCCGCCGGCGCCCGCGTCCTGAGCGGTCCGTCCTGCGTCGCGGAGGGCTGACCGGCAAGGTTCGGCATTTTACCTTGGTGTTATCGTTGGCAAATGGACTACAGATACGGTAAAGTTCCACAAGCAATTATGTAATATGCGTCGGACGAGGAGAGTTAATAGGGTGCACTGCGCCCTTTTGATTACCTTGGAGGCGCATAGCGACGAGACAGACTAACGGCCCGCCAACAAGGAGATAAGTGATGTCGGAAAAAAACACGAAAGTCGGACAAAGGATCAAGGCCCTGAGGATTGCTAAGGGCTTGTCAATCGAGGATGTTGCCAAGAAATCCGGGATACCTGAAACAGCTATTGCCAGCATTGAAAGGCATCTGATCTCCCCGCCTTTGGGTAATCTCGTAAGTCTGGCGAAGGTTTTTGAGGTCTCGGTCGGCGATTTTTTCGGGGAGAAGGGCGATTCTTCCTATTGCATTGTCAGAAGCGATGACAGAAAAACCGTGTCGCGCTTTAATTCCAACGATGGCAAGTCTTCCGGTTATAGTTATGAGTCCCTTGGACAACAGAAGAAAAAAAAGCAGATGGAGCCTTTTCTTGTAACCCTCACCCCGTCCGATGTTCGGCAAGTCGAGCCGAATCAGCATATCGGGGAAGAGTTTATTTTTGTGCTGGAAGGAAAGGTCGAAGTCAGGCTGTTGGATCATACCGACATCCTTAACCCCGGCGACTCTATTTATTATGATTCAACCATGCCGCATATCGTTGCCTGCCATGGGGATCAACCGGCAACCATCCTCGCGGTAATTTATGCCAAGGAAGAGATGATCATCCTTTAATCCCCCGATTACTGAGCAGAGGGCCTGACCTGCAAGCAAACCCTCTGCTGCGGGGTGTCTCATTTAACCGGCATATTCCAGTGAAACGGGTCGGCGGCCTTGCCGTACTGGATGGCCATAAGATCTTTAAAGAGCCTTGCCGACAAATCCCCGACCTTGCCGTCGCCGACGGTAATTTCCTTGCCGTCGAATTTAATCTTTCCAACCGGCGAAATTATGGCGGCGGTTCCCGATCCGAACACTTCCTTGAGAAATCCCTTGGCGTGCGCTGCAAAGACCTCGTCGATGCTGATTTGTCGTTCGACCACCTTGACATTCCAGGATTTTGCCAGTTTTATCACCGAGTCGCGGGTAACCCCGGCTAATATACTTCTGTTCAGCTCGGGGGTGATCAGTTCGTCGCCAATACAGAAGAAGATGTTCATCGTTCCCACTTCTTCAATGTACTTCTGCTCGACGCCGTCCAGCCACAGCACCTGGGTGTAGCCTTCATTGTAGGCAAGGCTTGTGGCGTAGAGGCTTGCCGCGTAGTTGCCGGCAGTTTTCGCCTGGCCGACCCCGCCTCGGACGGCGCGGACGTATTCTTTAGTTACCCAGATTTTCACGGGGTTAAAACCTTCCGGGTAATATGCACCAACCGGCGAGAGAATGATAAAAAGACGGAAGGTGTTTGAGGAACGCAGCCCGATATAGGGGTCGGTTGCAATAATCGTCGGACGGATATAGAGCGATGTGCCGGGTGCGCTGGGAACCCAGTCCTTTTCAATTTTCAAGAGTTGCAGGAGGGCTTCAAGAACGAATTCTTCGTCAAAGGCCGGGATACAGAGTCTATGTCCGGAAATATTGAGACGTTTTATGTTATCCTTTGGCCGGAAAAGTTGTATTTCGCCGGAATCGGTTCTATATGCCTTGAGGCCCTCGAAAATTGCCTGGCCGTAATGGAGAACCATGGTCGAGGGATCCATGGCAATCGGGCCATAGGGTTCAATGCGCGGGTTGTGCCAACCATCCTGGGGGTTGTAATCCATGTTAAACATGTAATCGGTGAAGATGGTTCCAAAGCCAAGAGCGGAACCGTCAGGATGGTTTTTTAATGTGCCTGCTTTTTTGTATGTAATTTCCACGGCAGCCTCGTTAGGGTAATAATTTGTTTTTACAATGGTTTTAGAAAAATCAATAATGCTTATTGAAAAAAGCACAGCATTCTGTTTGCTAAGTTATTATGATGAAATCAAGTATAATCCCAGCTTCAATGTTTATTCAACCTCTAATACTTTTTAAGCAATGTTTACAAAACCGTTTATGCTGCTCTTCGCAGAAGTGTGAGTAATTCTAGAGAATATAGCAATTAATTAAATTTCGGTGGAAAATGAGAAAGGACATAATTGAAATACGTTGGCATGGACGTGGCGGGCAGGGCGCTATTACCGCGGCAAAGATTGTCGCCAATGCCGCTTTTGTTTCCGGATATAAAGGCGTTGTCATGGCCCCGACCTTCGGAACGGAGCGGCGAGGTGCACCGGTCTTTACTTCGCTGAAGATCTCGAAAGTGAAGATCTACGATCTCTCGCCCATTACCACCCCGGATATGGTGATTGTTTTGGATCATACTCTCCTGGAGGAGGTCAATGTTGTCGCCGGCTTGAAAGAAAATGGCCTGGTGGTGCTCAATAGCCCGAGACCCCTTGCGGCTTACTCCTTTCCGGGGATGAGGGTCGCTGTTTCCGATGTAACCTTATATGCCGTCGAGGCCGGCCTGCCGCCGGGGATAGTCAATTCCGGCATAATCGGCGCTTTTGCCAAGGCGACCGGGCTGGTTGATATCGATGTCCTGGTGCAGGCGATTGAGAAGGAATTTGTCGGCAAAAAACCTGAAAAGAATGCCAAGGCTGCACGCCTTGTCTTTGACAATACGGCTATCGGAGGTTGATGAATGGTTGAGAGAAAATATTGTGACATGATTTCCCGCAGTAAACCCGGCCCCGGCGATGGCGGCAATACCGGCTCATGGCGGGTAATGCGGCCCATCATCAACCTTGAAGCCTGCATCCCGGCAAAGACGGGGAAAAAGTCCTGTTTTAACTGCTGGTTGTACTGCCCGGACTGTGTTGTCACCAAGACCATACCGCCGGTTATCAATTATGAATACTGCAAAGGTTGCGGAATCTGTGCCGAGGAGTGCCCTGCCGGCGCTATCAGTATGGTTGCCGAGGCAACGCCTATCACGGAGGACAAATAATCCCATGCATATTATTGAATCCGGAAATGTAGCGGCAGCAACAGGGGTGAAGCTTTCTCGGGCGCAGGTTATTGCCGCATACCCAATCACGCCGCAAACCCCTTTGACGGAAAAACTGTCGGAATTTGTCGAATCGGGAGAGCTTGCGGCCGAGTACATTCCCGTTGAGAGCGAGCACAGCGCCATGGCGGTCTGTATCGCCGCCTCCTCGGCAGGCGCCAGGGCCTTTACCGCCACCAGTGCCAACGGGCTGCTGTATATGGTTGAGCAATTGCACTGGGCCGTGGGGGCGAGGCTGCCGGTTGTCATGTGTGTTGCCAACAGGGGCATCGGCGCACCCTGGACCGTCTGGAACGATCAGCAGGATACCATCTCGCAAAGAGATGTCGGCTGGATACAGTTGTATTGCAATGATCATCAGCAGATCATCGATTCGGTGATCAAAGCCTTCAAACTCGCCCAGACAGTCAGTATCCCGGTTATGGTCTGTTATGACGGCTACCTGCTGTCGCACACCTATATGCCGTTTGAGCAACCCGAGCAAGGCAAGGTCGATGCCTTTCTCCCGGCTTTTGCACCAAAGCATTTTCTCGATCCGGAAAATCCCGGGAATTTTAATACGGTTACCCTGCCCGACGTGCGACTGGATGTGGACGGCAACATGGCCCCCGGTTACATCGAGATCCGTCATAATCTGCAGGAGGATCTGCGGGCGGCCCTTCTAACCTATGAGAATATTGATAGAGAATTCGAAAAAGAGTTCGGCCGGGGCGGTAATCCGTTTATCGAGGAGTATAAGTGTGCAGATGCCGAGTTTGTTGCGGTCTGCATCGGGTCATTGTCCTATCAACTGCGGGATGTAGTGGATATGATGCGCGAGGACCAGGTGAAGATCGGCGTCATGGGTGTCCAGATCTACCGGCCGTTCCCGGATGAGGCCATCATCCGTGCCCTCGCCGGCAAAAGATGCGTAATCGTTTTTGAGAAGGCACTCAGTTATGGCAATCAAGGCGCATTGTACGCCGACATCAAGTCGGCACTGTACAGCAGCGAGAGAAAACCCCGCATTCACAACTACATCCTGGGCCTTGGCGGCAGGGAGATAAAAACCCAACACCTTGTCGATGCCTTAGCTAAGTCATGCGCCTCCCCCGATACCTTTGGCGACAGTCCCCGCTGGATCGGTTTAAAACTACAGGAATAATTATCATGGAAAAAGCGACTACTATTTTAAACCTGACAGAAGATGAATTTGTCCATTCGGGAAACCGGGCTTGCTCGGGCTGCGGACTGTCAATTGTTTATCGTATGGGCTTGAAGGCACTCGGCAAGAACACCATTCTCGTCGTGCCGCCAAGTTGTCTTACCGTCCTGCAGGGCCTGTACCCGGTGGCCTCGACCAAACTTCCCTGTGTCAATGTAACCTTTGCATCGACCGGGGCGGCGGCCACGGGCGTTCGCGCCGCAATGCGGGCGCTGAAAAAAGCTAACGTCAACGTTGTGGCCTGGGCAGGGGACGGAGGTACGAGCGATATAGGCATCCAGGCCCTTTCCGGGGCATGTGAAAGGGGAGAGAATATCATTTATATCTGCTATGACAATGAAGCCTATATGAATACCGGTGTTCAGCGGTCAGGCACCACTCCCCAGGGTGTTCTCACCACCACCACCCCCATTAAGGGTAAACTGCAGGAAAAAAAGGACGTTCCGTCAATTATTGCGGCGCACGGAATCGGCTATGTGGCAACCGCTTCGGCAGCCTATCCGCTCGATTTATATGATAAGGTTAAAAAAGCCACAACCATTTCCGGGCCAAGATATATCCATGTGCATACGCCCTGCCCACCGGGGTGGAATTTTGATCCAAGATATACCATCAAAGTTGGAAAACTTGCCGTTAAAACTGGTCTTTTTGATCTTTATGAAATTGAAAATGGGGTCTTTAAATTGACCGGGGCATCACTGCATCTTCTTGGTAAAACACGACTGCCCGTATCGGAATATTTTGCTACCCAGGGAAGGTTTAAATCGCTCGATGCAGAAAGTGTTGCAAAGGTGCAGAAGCAGGTCGATGCCAAGTGGGCGAATTATTGATTGTGTAAAAATTCCTCAAAGCTATACTCCTAAAAAAGGGCAGAGCGAACTGGGAGGAGCATACCAAATGGATGATGAAAAACTGGATATTCGTTGGAAACAGCGATTTGCTCACTATAAAAAGGCCTACGCCTTGCTTGAACAGACTATTGCCATCAAAGATCCTTCAGAAGCAGAGCGCGCCGGGTTGATTCAGTTTTTTGAAATGTCGTTTGAGCTGGCCTGGAAAGTGTTGAAAGACTATCTGGAAGAGGAAGGTTTTAGTGTAACAAGCCCAAGAGACACGGTGAAACAGGCTTTTCAGATAGGTTTGATCGTCGATGGTCATACTTGGCTGGAGGCCTTGAAAGATCGCAATCTGACGGTTCATACCTACGAGGAAAAGATTGCGATTGCAGTGGAAAAAAAGATACGCGATGCCTATTTCCCGGCTCTGGCAAAGCTGTTTCGAAACTTTAGCGAAAAGGCCGAGCAATGAAATATGGCCTTTCGCAACAGGATATAGAGGAAATACTCAAGACGTTCAGACACTTTCCGGAAATTGATGAGGCGATATTATTTGGCTCCCGGGCCAAGGGTAATTATAAAGCCGGTTCTGATGTCGATATTGCCATAAAAGGCCATAAAATTGAGCATTCCTGTGTGGCTGGTCTTTCGTATATCCTGAACGAAGAATCCTCCCTGCCGTATTTTTTCGATATAGTGCATTTTGAGCAGATTGCCGAACCGGAACTGGTTCAGCATATTGAACGGGTGGGAAAACGGATGTATGCGCGCAAGAGTGATGACGCAGCATAGTTTAATTAATAAACGGAAGATGGTCTATCAACTCAATTTCCTCAAAATGGCTGTCTCTGGTAAAGAGTGTCCCGCCGATATCCATGCAGCAGGCGGCAATCCATACATCATTGATTGGAATTTTTCGTCCCTTCGTTACTAGATGGTGATAAATGAGTGCGTATTTTCTGGCTACATTCCTGTCGATGTCGATAATTCCAATCTGAAGCTTGGCAATAATTTCCTGAAGCTTTTTCTCGTTGTACTCTTGTCTTGTGCCTTTTAAAAAACCGTAGGTTAGTTCAGCTATCACAATGGTCGGGAGGTAAAGTTCTTCACCTAATTCTGCAAGAGTATTGACAACTGCCGGTATACCTTCAGCAAAATCGCAATAAATATTAGTATCCAAAACCAGTTTCATTCCCAGTCCCCTTCATTGATTTGGTCGAAGTGTTGAAGGGTTATTCTGATTTTTTGAGCCTCTTCATGAGATAGCCAACCAGCCATGTCATGGATGAGTTGTTTTCTGTTTTTGTTGGTCCCCAGCTTTTCAGAAATCGCTTCCAGAATCACCGCAGTTTTGGTTCGTCCTGTTTTTTTTGCGAGTTTGTTGATTAATTTTTCTTCGTGCTCAGGTAATCTTAGGCTTATCGGCATTGGTTTGCTCCCCAGCATGTTAACGATGACGAGATTGCTGTATCGCATTTTCTGTAATTGTATTCTTGCGGGAAGAATTTGTCAATAACATAACTCTAAAGAAGGCTCAAACGAACCCGAAGGAAATTCGCTTGGTGCATGGAGAAGCTGATGCTCGGCGGGCGCGGGCCCTGGCGTTGGGGGTTTTACCCCAAACCCTGCCTTCAATCCGCGGGATTAGCCGAGGCTATTGTCATATGAGAGACTATCGCTTGTACCTGCAAGTTAATCTTGCCATAGGTGGCAATAAAGAGGAAATTTAAAATTTGAAATTGCCCTTCATGGGTCTGGGCTTTCTTGAGGGATGGTTGGCCATTTTGTGAAGGAACTGAATAAAGTCGGTGAATTGATTTGTTGCCTGGATTGTTCCGGGATTCTCCGCGAAAATCTTTCTCTCCAAGGATTTGAATTCGTCAGTATGGGAGAAACTCAGCAATTCTTTCTTGGTTTGATCGGAAAGTTTCATGAAAAGTCCTTTTTCAGGGTGGTCAGCAAAGCTTGTTTATCAAAGAGTGAAAAATACTCATCCAGAAGTTCCCAGTCAATAAGCCTTTTCCTTTGCAGCTGATATTCAAGCAACAGCCGCATGTCATATATATCGGTAGCCTCCCTTTGCGCATCATTGGCTATGGCCTGGACCTTGAGGCCGATTATATCCTCTGGAGAAAGCACGGGGATCATATATTTATTGGGCATTTGTCGAGATTAGGTATCTAAACTATTTCCGGTGCCACCCAGCCAAATAGACTACCTGTTTTTGACCCATGCCCATATCGATCATATCGGCCGGGTGCCGGAGCTGCTCGATGCCGGGTATCGCGGCGAGATCATCTGCACCCATGCCACCAAGGCCCTGCTCTTGCCCATGCTTCGCGATGCCAATGCCAGGGATTCCGAGTGATTTTCTCCGGCGACCTCGGCTGTACCGGTACTCCCATCCTACCGGACCCCGATCCGCCCGAAAGCTGTGGTCTCCTTATCCTCGAATCGACCCACGGCGACAGACTGCAATGTGAAGGCAACGTGGAGTGAAATGCGCCTTATAAAAAGGAATTTGACAAGTTGGAAGCCTGGCCCTAATTTGCGTCCCGTTTTTTTGCCCCTCAAGTATACTTGTCGATATACTTGACAAGTGCTGAGATAGGAAGTATACATAACTAAAAAGGAAAGGAGGATCAATATGCCACAGATATCACTCTATATAGACGAAAAAACCCTCAAAAAGGTTGAAAATGCCGCAATGCGACAGCGTGTGTCTATTTCGAAATGGGTGGCGGAGCAAATCCGCGCCAAGGTCGAACCAGTGTATCCCGTGGATTATGAAATTCTTTTTGGATCCATCTCGGATGATACCTTCGTTAGACCTGCGGTGCCTTCCTTTGGGTCAGATATAAAGAGGGACGGTCTTTAAATGTATTTTCTTGATACCAACACCTGCATATATTTTTTAAATGGTAGGCATGAGTCCATTAAGACCAAAATTTTATCGACACCACCAAACGCAATAGCCATCCCAACTATAGTGAAGGTGGAACTTCTACTAGGGGCATATAAAAGCAAGAACAAAACGGTGAATATTGAGAAAGTTGAACAGTTTCTTGAACCCTTCGAAATTATCCCGTTCGTTGACATGATGACATATGTCTACGCTGAAATACATACTTCAACAGAAAGTGTCGGCATTAACATCGGTCCTAACGATTTGTTCATTGCATCTATTGTCAAATTTCATGAAGGGGTTTTGGTAACCAATAATGTCAAGGAGTTTGAAAGAATTGACGGATTGCAGATTGATAACTGGGTATTTTAAATTTTGGATTGGTAGAAACCCTTCCGGGTTTCCCCGACAGCGTCAATATCCTGGTCGACTGCGGCACCGCCTCCGGCGATGACCTGGCGTTTGCCCAATTTCCCGTACCACCCGACAAAATAGACTATCTATTTTTAACCCACGCCCATATCGAGCACATCGGGCGGGTGCCTGATCTGCTTGATGTCGGGTTTCGTGGCGAGATCATTTACACCCATTACACTAAGGCACTGCATTGTCTATCTCCTCGCTTCACCCTTGGAAGAATCCAGGAGCCCATTCCGATTAGCAGGTGCTTAGCGACAGGGTGCATACCCGAGCTGCCAAAGGAAATCTGGTTGGTCCCTGAGGAAGAAGACGCTCGACGGACACTTGCCTTAAAGGTAAGCGCCATATCAACCGCACCTTGCCGACGCGACAATTCCCGGTTTTTCCGGAGTAACATTCCAGGGCAAGAGCGCCTCGTAGTCCTCCAACATTGATGCCAAAGGTAATCTGTCGAAGATGTATCGCAAGTAAGCGTAGGGCTCCAGGTTGTTGGCCTTGGCCGTTTCAATCAGGCTGTAGA
>CAIQWD010000113.1 GCA_903875445.1 uncultured delta proteobacterium
GTGTCGCGGGGGGAAATGCTGGTGATTGATCCATCGGTAATCCTCCATTGGTTATAAGAAGGGTACCGATTGTAGCAGATCAATTTTTTGGCGTCATGGCAGGCTTGCCGAAAGGACACGATCAATGACCTTTCATACCGAATTTCTAGCGACAAACGTTAATCCGTTTTTTTATTCGTGCAAGAGGTTCGTCACGGGAAGAGAATATCGAAGGTCAAAACAGGGACACCTTCTACAATGCATTTGGTATGATGGCTATTGACTTTTCTCCCTCTTTAGCATTACAATAAACTCTCAAATTGAGAGTGACGTATTACGGCAAAACCATCTTCACACTACACACCAAAGGGGAACCGCCCATGTTTTCTGGAATTTTCCAACCTATGCATTTGATCGTTATCCTGGGTATCGTGCTGATTATCTTTGGCCCGGGCAAACTGCCGGAACTCGGTGAGGGCCTTGCGAAGGGCATTAAGTCTTTTAAGGCGGGGATTAAGGACTTAAAGGACGAAACCAAGGACGCCAATGTAGCTCAGCTCGAAGGCAAGGAAGAAAAAAAGACTGCATAACACAGTTCGTCATCTTGGAAGCCTGACCTTTCGGTGGTTTCTGCAACGAGTACTTTGTAAAAATATCGTTGCCGGCGAACTGTTTAATCAGATGAATTTAATGGTTGGGTGTTTCTGTAGTAACGGATTGCCTTCTCGGTAATTTTCTCGATGAAGTCACTCTTTGCCCGCGTGTAATCCACCCGATCACCCAGATGCACGCCCAAGAGTTTCTCTTTAAGGTCGGCATATTTCCGTGCGATATCTGGATGTTCAATGAGGTAGTCTCGAAAGAGGAGTCTGTCCCAGTGCTCGAATTCGGCCTCAACCATGTGAAGATGGTGGGTTCTCTTCCCGTTCTTATCCCGTTTGATAAACCATGCATAGAATGGCGGCGTATCATCTCCCCATGACGGACGCCAAAAATAGTCATACCCTTGTGCTTCGAGAAGCGGTGCAATTATCTCCCTAGTCTTGTCGAGGCTCGTTACCTCGACCAAAATGTCCACAATAGGCTTTGCCGACAGCCCAGGAACAGCTGTGCTGCCAAAATGCTCAATTCTCTTGATTAAATGAGCAGGCAGGCAGGACAGCAGATGAAGCCGTTCCTGTTCAAAAACCTTCGGCCAGAGAGGATCGTATGGCACGACGGTCACCTCCTCCTTCACTACACGGGCAATTTTCTCTTCAAGAGTTTCCATTGGTTTCTGCTTGTAGCCCATCCTTTTTTTCACTACATTTTGTAATACGCTACTGAAGGAAAACAAACAACGTAGATTCTACGTATTCGGGCTCCGTCATGGTTAAAAACCACGCGAGCATTACAACGACAGAGTTTCGCCATTTTCGGGGATTAATAACCGCGATGGTGCTATGCCGGCGCTGTCCGCGGCCTTACGGAGCATTATGCGGCTGACCGTACAGTGATCGAGTGCCTCCATGTGCACGGCGACAACCACGGCATCCGCGCCGGCATTAAATGCAGTGAGAGTCTGCTCTGCATCCATGATGATCGGAGCAAAACCGGGAAGGATTGCTCCGCCCGAATGGGTAATAATAATGTCCGGTTTATGCATCTTAATCGCCTCCGCTACCTCCTCGCACCAGATGCTGTCGCCGACCCAGTAGATGGTTGGTTCGCCGGCGGCTTGGAGAACAAACCCGGAGATATTGCCAAGGCGCTCAAGGATTTTACCGCTGCCGTGTTTGCCGCCGGTTCGGGTGAGGGAAATCCCCTCCCATAGGCAAGATGAGTGGGCGGCGGTGACCCGTGCAAAACCTTTCTCCTGCAAAACGACCGTGTCCTCCGGCTGGCAGAAGATCGGCATATCCTTGGGGAGGTTGAGAACGGCGGCCTCGTCGAAATGATCGGGATGCAAGTGGCTGATGACGGTCATTTCCACACCTTCGAGGATCTTTTCGATAGCCACCGGCAGTTCAACTGTCGGATTGGCGGCAATCCCGGCAAAGGATCGGAAGGCTCCGACTGTCGACAGCATCGGATCGGTGAGAAGGGTTCGTCCCGCATAGGTAATTTTCATTGTGGCATTACGGATCAGTTGGATTTTCATAGGTTCCTCTTTTTGCATGTTGTCGGTATCTCGAAAGATTATGTGGCGTTATTTGATTTCAAAATTTTCCGATTTAAAATCGCTGTAATATCTGGCGCTTTGAGCAGTAAATTTGAGCACGCAATAATCCGGATCTGTTACGCCTTTGGGATAATACATTTCGTCGCCGTCTTTCCATATCATTTCCTTTGATATGTGATCCTGTAATACTTCCATTGTTCCCTTGAGCATAACGCCTTTAAAAAACCGTTGATTAAAAAAATATACGCAGGCTTTCGGGTTGTTAGCGTATTGTTTTACCCGCATCGAGGATGTATTGGTCGTAAAATAGAGGTATTTTATGCCTTCCCGTCGGCGCGGAGGGAGCATGGCTTTTGCGTTAGGGAAGTCATTTTCGTCTACAGACCCGACAATAGAGACGGTCACTTTATCAATGATATTGCCGATAGTTTTTTCTGGATCTCGCATCATTTTTTCTCCTTTGTGCACATAACACCAGCTTCGACTGTTTGCATTGTTACTCTCAGACTACCATATCAGCTTTTCGCGCTCAGCCAAGTGGCGGTATTGACAAAAAAGAGGTGATATCGGACAATGGGGGATTCACCGATCTTTTTCTCTGGAGGGAGTATGTTCAACGTTGCCCTGCTTGCCGTGCAGAACTGCATGTATTCAAGTCTTACCGGCCCTTTTGATGTTTTTTCGGTTGCCGCAGGCCAGGCGGAGCAATTGGCAGAACAGCCGGGGAGTCCGTTATTTCACCCGATAATTGTTGGCCCGGATGGCCGAGAAATCCGTGCTTTTAACGGCATGCCCATTCCACTCGGGGCCACCTTTGCCGCGGCCACCGTTTATGATATCGTACTCGTGCCGGTCATTTTCGGGGATCTGGCGGCAATCCTCGCCGACCGGGAGACAATCAACTGGTTGGACCACCAGGGAAGGATGGGAGCCTGTCTCTGTTCGGCCTGCGCCGGATCTTTTCTGATTGCCGAAACCGGGCGTCTGAACGGCAGAACGGCAACCACCCACTGGAATCTTGCCGACAGCTTTGCCAAACGTTTTCCCCAGGTCATTTTAAAGCGGGAGAAAATGCTCGTCGATGAAGGGGATTGCATTACCGCGGGCGGCGTTTCTGCCTATCTGGATCTTGCCCTCTACCTGACTGCCCGTTTCGGCTCCCCGGAACTTGCAGCCCTGCTGTCGAAAATGCTCCTGATCGATCCTGCCCGCCGCCTGCAGTCGCCTTATCAGGCATCGGTTTTCAACAAAAAACATGGCGATCAGGCGGTATTGCACATTCAAAACCGGCTTGAGGAAGATCCCGGTCGACTGCAAGGCATTGCCGACCTGGCGAAAAAGGCCGGGCTCGGCGAACGGACCTTGATGCGCCGGTTCAAGAAGGCGACGGGTGACAGCCCCCTGGAATACCTGCAGCGATTGCGCATCGAAACGGCGCGAAAGCTGTTGGAGACAAGTATCGAGAGCGTTGAGGAAATCACCGTGCGGGCAGGCTATGCGGACGTTAGTTCTTTCCGGAAACTCTTTAAAAGGCATACCGGTCTTTCCCCTTCGGCCTATAGGAAAAGATTTGCATGTCGTCTGCCTATGTTCTAAGGTCTTTCATCGACCTCACCCACAAAAGGAAACAGATAAAGGCGCAGTGACTTCCATGCGACGATTTTTAACCAATGCGGGGGTAACAAGATGATGGAATATAAAGGGTATATTGGAATAGTTGAGTATGATGATAAAGCAAAGATATTCCATGGGGATATAATTAATACCCGGGATGTTATCACCTTTCAGGGAAAATCTGTTGATGAGATTGAAATGGCCTTTAGGGAGTCGATTGATGATTATCTGTCGTGGTGCGAACAAGATGGAGTGAATCCGGAAAAACCCTATTCCGGGAAATTTAATCTGCGATTATCTCCTGAACTGCATAAGGATGTTGCGGTAACTGCCAAAAAGCTAAAGCTGTCGATCAATTCATTTGTAGAAAAAGCGTTGCTGGATGAAATCAATGTGCATAAGGCAATGTAAGAAAAAACAATCCATGACCATGAGGAAAACATGCATATTCTTGTAACCGGCGGGGCGGGCTATATCGGCAGTCATACCTGTCTTACTCTTCTCGACTGCGGCTATCAGGTGACGGTGGTTGATAACCTGTCGAATTCCAGCCGCGAGTCCCTGCGCCGGGTCGAGGAGCTGACCGGTAAAAAACTCGCCTTTTTTGAGGTGGACCTGCTCGATAGGGCAGCTCTTGCCGGGGTGTTTGCTCAGTGCGAGAAGATCGACGCGGTCATCCACTTCGCCGGTAAGAAGGCGGTCGGCGAATCAGTCGAGAAACCCTTGCTCTACTATAATAATAATATTACCGGCACCCTCATTCTCTGCGAGACCATGGCTGAGCACGGTGTCAAGAACATCATCTTCAGTTCTTCGGCAACGGTCTACGGCGATCCGGCGTCGGTGCCGATCACCGAGGATTTCCCCCTCTCCTGTACCAACCCCTACGGTCGGACTAAGCTCATGGTCGAAGAGATTCTTCGCGATGTGCACCGTGCCGACGGCGAGTGGAATGTCTGCCTGCTGCGCTATTTCAATCCGGTAGGCGCCCATAAAAGCGGCCGGATCGGCGAGGACCCGGGCGGCATTCCCAATAACCTCGTGCCCTATATTACCCAGGTTGCCGTCGGCAAGCTGACCAAGCTTTCGGTCTTTGGCAGCGATTACCCGACGCCGGACGGCACCGGGGTGCGCGACTACATCCACGTTGTCGATCTCGCCGCAGGCCACGTCAAAGCCCTTGATAAACTGGCGCAGCGACCCGGGGTGGTGGCCTACAATCTCGGCACCGGCAGGGGCTACAGCGTTCTTGAGATGGTCCGCGCCTTTGCCGAGGCCTGCGGCCGGGAAATCCCCTACCGCGTTGTCGACCGCCGCCCTGGCGACATTGCCGCCTGCTATGCCGATCCGACCAAGGCTCTGCGGGAACTTGGCTGGCAAGCCGGATACGGCCTGGCGGAGATGTGCCGGGATAGCTGGCACTGGCAGAAGAACAATCCGCAGGGCTATTCATTATAGGAAGCCCCATCCTTTCAAACATGCATCCGGAGATATCGCGGGTGCATGTTCATTCCTTTTGAAAACCGCAACTACCGCCCCACACTGAGCCGTTGTAAAAAATAACATGGCCGAAGGCGTGCCTGGAACGGCATAAGGAGCCGTAAGGAAATAGTTATAAATGGTCTAGTTATTTCCTAACGGCTCCTAAGTAAACCGGACTTGTTCCGGTGCCTTTTCCGTGTGGTAAGGAAATATCCCGCGTTGCGAATTCCTCCCCAAAAACAGGCAGAATAATCTCTTTATGGGTGCTGAGCCGACCACCCCAATGCCATCGTGGTTCGCTTGTCACCATCGGCCGGAAGTCTCACTATGTCGAGATTTTGTACGATATAGTGGCAGCTATGAATTTTTTTTAACAAAACCTTAAAAATAAATGTGCTTAATATGCTAATAGTTTCGCAACGATGCCAACGGTGGTGCTTTTTATCGAAAAAACCGTCTTGCACTTCTTTTTACCGAGTGTTATTTGTTCCAAAAAAATTACTGGAGGCACTTTTTGCACAATGCGACCAAATGACAAGAATACGATGATTTTCGGCTGCGGCAACCTCATCATGGGTGATGACGGCTTTGGTCCCGCCGTTATCGATCAATTACAGCAGCACTATGATCTCCCGGCCGATATCCAGGCGATTGACGCCGGAACCGGTGTCCGTGAATACCTGTTTGACTATCTGCTGATGGAGGAGGGGCGACCGGAGAAAATCATCGTTCTCGATGCGGTGGATTTCGTAGGTCGCCGGCCGGGGGAGGTCTTTGAGATTTTGCCTGCCGAGATTCCGACCAAAAAGATCCACGATTTTTCCCTCCATCAGTTTCCAACGGTCAACCTGCTGCAGGAACTTGCCGACAACACCGGCATCAAGGTGCAGATCCTTGCCGCCCAGATCAAATTTATTCCCGAGGAGATTGCTCCGGGGCTGTCTCCCGTCATGACCGAAGCCGTTACAGCAACGTGCGAAAAACTCTCACAAATTCTTTCTTTCAGAAGCAAAACGAGGTGACCTTTTATGATGTACGAATTTAAAGTCAGCGACCTTGCAGAAGAATTTGGGGTTCATCGAAACACCATAAGGAACTGGATCAATGCCGGCACCCTTTCCGCCAAGGAAGGTCCGGGCCGTAAGTACCTTATGAAGTTTCATGATTACCAGAAACTCTGCGAAAAGTTTGGCCGTGAACCCCATGTCGGCCCGGCCAATAATGTCAGCGAGAAGGCTCTTGGTGCCTTGGAGGTGAGCGATGTAGCCCCGATGGAGGTCAATGGCCAAAAAAGTCAGATCGCCCTCGATCCGGCCTGGGCGGATGCCTGTCTCACCTGCGGCACCTGCGCCAGTGCCTGCCCGATCTCCGGCATCGACGGCCTTGATCCGCGAAAGATCGTCCGCATGGCGGTACTCGGCATGGACGAGGAACTGGTCGCCTCGAATTGGCCCTGGAAGTGTACCATGTGCGGCAAGTGCGAGGAAAGCTGTCCCGCCAATATTCAGATAACCGCCCTGATGCGGAAGATTCGTGGTTCCCGCAAACGGACCTTGGTTCCCGGTCCCATCCACAAGGGGGTCACCATGTGTCTTGAGCGCGGCAACAACCTGGGCATCCCGAAAGATGACTTCGTCTTTCTTTGCGAGGATCTTGGCCAGGAACTGGCCGAGGAGAGCTGCCCCGGTTTCAAGACCCCCATCGATGTGCACGGGGCGCGGGTTCTGGTGACGATAAACTCGAAGGAACCTTTCGGCGAACCGGACGACATGAAGTGGTGGTGGAAGATCTTCTATGCCGCCGGAGAATCGTGGACGATTTCCTCGGAATATTGGGAGGGAGTCAACTGGGGACTGTTCTCCGGTGACGATGAGGCAATGAAGACCGTGGTCGGCCGGATCGTCGACAACATGCGGAGGCTGAACTGCAAGGTTCTCCTCCTCCCTGAGTGAGGCCACGCCTATTTCGCAACCCGGTCCGGGTTGAACAGGTGGTACCCCGAAGCACTCAATGAATTCAAGATAGTAACCGTTTTCGATCTGCTCCTTGAATATATCACTGAAGGAAAGATCCAGCTCGATAAAGAAGTTCATAAGATGGCCGTAGCCTATCATGATCCCTGCAACTACGGACGTAAATCCCTCAAAGCCTTCGGCCAGGCCTATTTCGAAGAAGGACGGGCCGTTGCCAAGGCCTGCTGCGATGATGTCCGCGAACTGAATCCCAACCGCAAAGGGGCCTACTGCTGTGGCGCCGGCGGCGGGGCCTGGGCTATGCCGTTTTCCGACGAACGAGTTTTTTATGGGCGGATCAAGGCCCGACAGATTTCCGAATCCGGGGCGAAATTGGTTATTGCTCCCTGCCATAACTGCCGCGATCAGCTGATGAAGTCCCTCAATAAGGAATATGATCTGGACATTGAGGTAAAGTATATCTGGGAGCTCGTCGCCGATTCCCTCATTTTACCGAATAAGCAATAATCTCAATATCCTGTGGTAGTTAAGGGATATTGCTACATAAACAAGAGGAGACACCTATCATGCTGGACACAAAGAAAGTCGGGTCGGTAATGATTGTCGGCGGTGGAGTTACGGGAATGCAGGCTGCCCTCGATCTCGCCGATTCCGGATACTATGTGTATCTGGTTGAAAAGACCGGCGCCATTGGCGGGGCCATGGCCCAACTGGATAAGACCTTTCCGACCAACGATTGCTCGATGTGAATTATCGCGCCAAAATTGGTCGAGTGCGGTCGGCACTTAAATATAAAATTGATGACCTTGAGTGAGGTCGTAAAGATTGACGGAGTTGCCGGGAATTTTTCGGTATCCGTTAAAGAATCTCCACGTTACGTGGACATGACGAAATGCATTGCCTGTGGCGCCTGCACCGAGAAATGTCCGAAGAAGGTGGACAGCGAATACGATGCGGCAACCGGCAAACGCAAGGCGATCTTTGTCAAATACGCCCAGGCGGTTCCGCTCAAATACCAGATTGATCCCAACTCCTGTATCCGTCTGCAGAAACCGGGTGCCTGTGGCTTTTGCGAAAAGGTCTGTGACGCCGGGGCGATAAACTTTGACGATACGGAAAAGATGCATCAGATCAATGTCGGGGCGGTGGTGCTGGCGCCCGGCTTTGAGACCTATGACCCGACTGAAGCCGGGGTCTGGGGCTATGGGGTGTATAAGAATGTCATCACCTCATTGCAGCTCGAGCGTTATCTGTCGGCTTCCGGTCCGACCGAAGGCCATTTGATTCGGCCCTCCGACGGCAAACCGGTCAACAAGGTCGCCTTCCTCCAGTGTATCGGTTCGCGCGATGAAAATCTTTGCGGCAACGGTTATTGCTCCTCGGTCTGCTGCATGTATGCGATCAAGGAGGCGGTTATCGCCAAGGATCATGTTCCCGGACTGCAGACCACCATCTTCTATATGGATATGCGGACTCACGGTAAGGATTTTGATCAATACCTGGAACGCGCCAAAGAGGATTCCGGGGTGCGCTTTGTCCGTTGCCGGGTGAACGGCGTCGAAACCGATGGTGCCAGCAGCGATCTGCGTCTTCGCTATGTCAATGAACATGGCCGGCAGATCGAAGAGTTTTTCGATATGGTGGTGCTGTCCGTCGGCCTGCAGACTCCGAAGCATGTGCTCGATCTTGCCCACACCGCCGATATCAAGCTGACGGCCGATAATTTCGCCGCCACCTCCGACTTTGCCCCGGTACAAACCTCGCGGGAAGGAATCTTTACCTGCGGCGCGATCGCCGGACCGAAGGATATTCCCCAATCGGTCGTGGAAGGATCGGCTGCCGCAGCAGCGGTTGCCGATCTCTTGGCTCCCGCCAGATACGAGCTGACCAGTGAAGCGAGTTTCCCGGCGGAGAAGGATATCTCCCGGGAAGATCCGCGGATCGGAGTGTTTGTTTGTCACTGCGGTTCCAATATCGCCGGCGTCGTCGATGTCAAGGCGGTGGAGGAGTATGCCGCCACCCTGCCGGATGTGGTCTATGTCGAACGCAATCTCTTCTCCTGTTCCCAGGATACCCAGGAGATGATTGCCAAACGGATACAGGAAAAAAATCTCAACCGGATTGTCATCGCCGCCTGTACGCCGCGGACCCATGAGCCGCTTTTCCGCGAGACCTTGAAAGCAGCAGGCCTCAACGAATATTTGGTGGAGATGGCCAACATCAGGAATCACAACTCATGGGTGCATAGCAAAAATCCTGAGGCGGCAACCGCCAAGGCCAAGGATCTGGTGCGCATGGCTGCCGCCAAGGTTACCTTTGGCGACTCTCTGAAACCCATTGCCGTGCCCATCACCCAGAAGGGATTGGTTATCGGTGGCGGAGTCGCCGGTATGACCGCCGCACTTAATCTTGCCAAGCAAGGCTTTGGCGTGCATTTGGTGGAAAAATCCGACACTCTTGGCGGCAATGCCCTGAATCTCAAACACACCTGGTCGGGTGAGCATGTGCCGACCCAGGTCGCAAAACTGATCGACAAGGTCATCTGGAACGACCGGATCATCATCCATAAGGAGCATACGGTGACCGCAGTGGAAGGCTTCGTCGGCAACTTCCGCTCAACCATCACCGGCAAAGACGGCAGTACCAAGGTTATCGAGCACGGAGCCGGCATTGTCGCCATCGGCGGAGAGGCCTATATCCCGAGCGAGTATAACTACGAAAGCATCACCAGGGTGGTAACCTCGGTGCAGTTCGATAAGCTGTTCGAGCTGAAGGAAAAGCATGTCAAGCAGGCGAAAAGGTTTGTCTTTATCCAGTGCGTGGGATCGCGAGAAGGTGACCACATGTACTGCTCCAAGGTCTGTTGCACCCATTCCGTACAATCGGCCATGGCCCTGAAAAAAGAGAGCCCCGATCGTAATGTCTATATCCTCTATCGCGATATGCGGACCTATGCCCAGCGGGAAGCGCTCTATCGGCAGGCGCGTAAACTCGGGGTTATTTTTATCAACTACGAGCTGCACGGCAAGCCGAAGGTTACCGAGAACGGTTCGGACATTGATGTCGAGGTATGGGATCATGTCCTCCACCGGCCGCTGTTGATCAAGGCCGATATGGTCATTCTCGCCACGGCAATCCGGCCAAAAGAGGATGCCGCCGATCTCGGCAAACTCTACAAGGTGCCGGTTGATGGCCACGGTTTCTTCCAGGAGGCACACGCCAAACTGAAACCCGTCGATTTCTCGACCGACGGCATGTTTGTCGCTGGTCTTGCCCATTATCCGAAACCGGTTGAGGAGTCGGTGGCTCAGGCCTTGGCCGCCTCGGCAAGGGCGGCGACCCTGTTGTCGAAGACCCAGGTTAACCTCGATGCCATCAAGGCGACTGTCGATGAGAACTACTGCGATGGCTGCGCCCTGTGCGTCGATGTTTGTCCCTATAATGCCATTACCCTCATAGAAAGGGCGGCGGAGGCGGATCGGGCAGCCGGCAAGTTGATCACGGTGAACAAGGCCCAGTGCAAGGGCTGCGGCTTGTGTCAGGGAACGTGTCCGAAGCGGGGTGTTTTGGTATCCGGCTTTACCATGAAACAAATCAGTGCCCAGATTCAAGCCGCTTTGGCGGTGTGACAGGGCCTCGATATACCTTTATAAGGAGTAGATCACATGAGTTTTGAGCCTAAAATTGTTGCCTTCTGCTGCAACTGGTGCTCCTACGCCGCAGCTGATCTCGCGGGTACCGCCCGGATGCAGTATCCGCATAATGTGCGGATTATCAGGGTAATGTGTTCAGGAATGGTCCATCCGGAATTCGTCATGGATGCCCTATCCCAGGGTGCCGACGGGGTCATGGTGCTTGGCTGACACCTCGGCGAATGTCATTACCTGGATGGTAATTATAAAGCAATGACCCGCTCCGACATGATTGTTGAACTGTTGGAGGATTTTGGCTATGAGGCCGAACGATTCAGTCTCACCTGGGTTTCTTCGGCGGAACCGGACAAATTTGTCGCGGCAGTCACCGAGATGACTGCCCGGATCAAGAGACTGGGGCCGGTAAGCAGTCAAGATGCCTCAGTGGCATAAAAGGAGGAAGAGATGGGTGTAACTACTGCTTTGGAGTGGTTGGGATCCTGTTCGGGGTGCGAAATCGCCATCCTGAATATTGGTGAAGCTCTCATTCCAATAATAACCGAGGCCCTGGATATCGTCCATGCCCCGGTACTGATGGACCATAAGTACTTCGGCCAGTGCGGCGAAGGGGTGACATTGACGATCCCCGAGGCTGTCGTCGGCATTGTCACCGGCGGGGTGAGTAATCATGAGCATCTGGAAGTGCTGGAGGAGATGCGCAAAAAGTGCAAGGTATTGATTGCTCTCGGCACCTGTGCAACGCACGGCGGCATTCCGGCCTTGATGAATGGCCAGAATCGCCAGGAGAGTTGGGAGGGTATTTTCAAGACGGTCACCACCGATCCGGGGGCGCAGATTCCCACCATCGAGGTGCCGGCGCCACTTGATCGGGTGTATGCCTGTGACGAGAAGGTGAAAATCGATATGCAGCTGCCCGGCTGCCCGCCTAATCCAGAGTTGATTGCCGAGGTGATTATCTCTTTACTGGAAGGCCGGCCGCCGGTTCTGCCCGGCAAGAGCGTTTGCGATACCTGCCCGACCAAGAGGGAAGGCAAGGGCGAGGTGGGAAAGGTCAAACGTTTTCTCACCAATGCCAAATTCACCCCGGGGGCGCCGATCGATGAGATGCGCTGTCTCCTGGAGCAAGGCTATCTGTGCATGGGACCGGTAACCGCCGCCGGTTGCGCCAAGCGTGGGGCGCCGAGCTGCATCAGTGCTCGCGTCCCCTGCCGGGGCTGCTTCGGCCCGGTGCGAAAAGATGGCAATCAATTGCTCGATATGATGAATGCTCTTGCAAGTAACGGTATTGACTATAAATCAGTGGTTGATCGTCGCTCGTTGCTGCGGTTTTCAGGAGCGCACGGACAACTCCGGCCGATGAGAAAACAGGCCGATAAGGAGGATTAAGATGGGAAAAGTTTTAAATATTGCCCCGGTTTCGCGGATCGAAGGGCACGCCAAGATTGCCATACATCTTGGCGATGACGGCAATGTCCAGGATGCCTTCCTGCACATTCAGTCACTGCGCGGCTTTGAAAAATTCATCGAAGGCAGGCCGGCGGAGGAAGTGCCGCGCATTGTCAACCGGATCTGCGGCATCTGCCCGTGGATGCACCATCTCGCCTCCAACAAGGCGGTCGATGGCGCCTTTGGGGTAACGCCCACCGAGACCGGCTATAAGCTCAGAGAGATGTGCCAGGTCATGGCCCATATCAATGACAAGATCCTCCACTTTTTCTTTCTGGCGGCGCCCGATTTCGTCCTCGGACCGGATGCCGACTACTCGGTGCGCAATGTTATCGGTGTCGTCAAGGCGGCACCGGAGCTGGCTACCCAGGTGGTGAAAATGCGCCAGCTCGGGCAGATGATGCTCGATAAATTCGCCGGCAAGGCCATTCATCCGATTGCCGGCGTGGTCGGCGGTTTCGCCAAGCCGATGGTTGAGGCGGAGCGACAGGAACTGCTCGCCGGAACCCGTACTCTCCTTGATTTTGCCTGTTTTGCCCTCGACTTTGCCATCAACAATGTCTTTGCCAAATACATGGATGTCATCGGTGCCCTCGGGGTCATCAAAACCGGTTTTCTCGGTACGGTTGATCGCGCCGATGGGTCTTTGCGGTTGTACGACGGCAAACAGCGGATGATGAAGGCCGATGGCAGCTATGTCGATTTCGAAGGGAGCGATTACACCCAGTACCTGGGCGAGCATGTTGAGCCCTGGGGCTATTCGAAGATGCCCTATGCCAAGTTCTGGAACGAAGGTTTTGATATGAACCTGGCGGCTCCGAAGGGCATCTATCGAGCCAATACTTTGGCGCGAATCAATGTCTGCGACAAGATCTCGACTCCGAAAGCCCAGGCAGCCCTTGAGGCGTTTCGGGCCTCTTTCGGTCGCCCGGCGCAGCAGACCCTCTTGTATCATTATGCCCGGTTGATCGAACTGGTATACGCCTGCGAGCGGACCATCGAACTGCTGGAGTGGGAAGGCATTACCGATCCGCGGGTGCGCGCCAAGGTCGAGCCTAAGGCCGGTCGAGGGGTCGGTATCGTCGAGGCGCCACGGGGCACTCTCATCCACGACTACACCACCGATGAAAATGGCTGCATCACCAAGGCCAACCTCATCGTCGGCACTACCCACAACATCGCGCCGATGAATATGAGTGTCAAACAGGCGGCGACTACCCTGATCAAGAACGGGGTGTACAATGAAGGCTTGTTGAATCAGGTGGAGATGGCCGTTCGTGCCTACGACCCCTGAATGTCCTGCGCTACTCACCGCCTGGATGGCGGCATTCCGGTTACAGTAAGCATCGTTGACGCAAAGGGGACGGAAATCGATAAGATCGTCAGCTAGTTGTTGATTATGTAGTATAAACAGTGTAGTTTTATTAGTTGCTCTCCTCGGTGGGCGACGAGGCGAATAGGCAGGAGGTTACCATGCCAAACACCAGAAGAACCCAGGTTCGGGCTGAGAATCCCAGCGGATCATGCGGGAAACTCGAACACATGACCATTGACGAACTCAAAGCTCGCGCTGTCGGCGATGAGTTTGACGGCACCTGTCCGGCTTGCGGGAAATTCCATGTAAGTCGTGCGGAGATTGAAAAAATCGAACGAGAAAAAGTCATCGACAGCGAAAGCTACAAGGCTATGAAGGCCGAGGCTGAAGCGTCTGAATAGGAGTTATGGTAATTTTTGCTGAACCGGTAAAAAAGTGTCAGGAACAGGCAATGATTTTTTACCGTTTCAGTAATTTTCGACTCGGGTAAGGCGGTCGACCGTTTTATCCGGTCTGAAAAGGTGCACCGAATGGATGCAGTTGAAGAAATGAAGGATGAGGATCGACAGCAAGCGCTGCTTCTAGAGCTGCACAAGCTTGTTGACCGGACCATGCGCCTGATGGTCGTTTGCGGTACCCAGAACAGGGTCATTCTCAAACACGGTCTTCGCCAAAAACTTCCGCCAATGCTTGAGCTGGTCGCCGGTCCGGGCTGCAGTGTCTGTGTTATGCCGACCGGGCATATTGACGCTTTCATTAAGATCGCCACGCAGCCGATGGTGATAACCGCCGCCTGCGAGGATCTCATCCGCGTCCCCGGCAGCAAAGAGTCCCTGGCGACCATCTGGAAAAAAGGGGCGAGGATCGAGGTCATTTCCTCCCCCATGGATGCCTTGGATATTGCCCTCCGCGAGCCGGAGTATACAGTGGTCTACCCGGCGGTCGGTTTTGAGGCAACCGCCCCCAGTGTTGCCGAGACCATTCTTGAAGCGGCGCGGCTCGGCATCGAAAATTTCTGTGTTATTCCCTCTATCCGCTTATTGCCGCCGACCATCGATCTGTTGATGCTCGACCCGGACCTGAATATTCGCGGTCTGCTCTGTTCCGACCATATCAATACCATTTCCGATACCAAGGCCTATACTCAATTGGCCAAAAAACATCATCTTTCCTGCTATATAGCCGGTTTTAAGGTGATTGATATTCTTGAGGGAATCCTCAGTCTGGTGAAGCAGATCAGAAACGGTGAGTCGCTTGTCGACGATCATTCGGCCTTTACCTATTCCTCCACCGAAAATCGCAAGGCGAGGAGAATGGTCTCCGAGGTCTTTTTTGCCGTCGATACCGATTGGCGTGGTTTGGGGACGATTGAACGTAGCGGCTTCGTCATCCGCGATGAGCTGTCACTTTTCGATGCCACCAAAAGATTCAATGTCCGCTTCGAAGAAGGGCTCGAGTCCTGCATGTGCCTGTGCAATGCCATTATCTCCGGGCGCGGCCTGCCACCGGATTGCCCGGCCTTCGGTCTGGCCTGCACACCGCAGAACCCGGTCGGCCCCTGCATGATTTCCGATGAGGGTATTTGTCATTCGTATTACAAATACAATCTTCCCGCCAGTCGATTCAGCTCCAGCCTTCTGGATTTTATCACTGAATCATAACAATTTTTCGCCGCGTCTCTCCCGAATATTCCCATCACCCTCCTTGCAATCAGCAAAATCGATGGATTATCGAATGTTGATTGCAATTACCTATTGGACAAAATGCCGCATTTTGAGCAATGCTGTGTCAGCATTTGAGGCACGGATACTGAACAAAGCTGGTATGGGCGAACGGCAATGCAAGGCGTGGATAAACACAAGATATTGTTATCGGGCTGGATATCGACTGCGGCTGCTTTGGTCCGGAAGATCCTGAATATTCCGCCTTCCACGGCCTGCGTACGGCTCTGGTGCGCGATATCGTGATGTCTCTGCCTCTTGTCTATTCATTCTGGTACCAGCGGTACCGGCAAATTACTTTTAAAATTCAGGGAGAAAAACGACAATGAAGAAAATTGTATTGGCAGTGATCTTGGCGGTATTTACCGCTTCCGGCGCCTATGCCTTCGGCGCCGATAAGTTCAAGGATGAGGTGGACAAAGAGGCGGCAGCCGTCAAACTTACGCGGGAGGTGCTGAAAGGCGGCTATCAGGTAATCACCACCGAAGAATTGCAGGCGGTTGTGAAAGCCGGCGAGGACGTGGTCATTATCGACACCATGCCCTATGAAGACAGCTATAAGAAAGGGCATATCCCGACCGCTAAACAATTCCTTTTTCCCATTCCCGATATGAATGACTGGGACGCGAAGGAGACCGACGGCAAAAGCCAGGAGGATTACCAAAAACTCCTCGGCCCGGATAAGGCTAAGAAAATCATCGTCTACTGCGGCTTCGTCAAATGCACGAGAAGCCACAACGCCGCGGTCTGGGCGAAAAAGCTCGGCTATACAAATGTGTATCGCCAACCGGGGGGGATTTTTGCCTGGCGTGGGGCGGAGTATCAGGTTGAGACTGGGGAATAAGTTGCCTGGATAAGCTTTGACCTCGCAACAATGTATTCGAACTTGTTGCCTGTATATCAAACAGAGAAGAAATTCCTTGCAAATCGATGCGCAGAACAAAGGCGGCCAAATGGCCGCCTTTGTCATTTGCAGCATCTCTATCCTTTTTCGTTGTCCCGAAGCCTTGGAGACTGGGTATTCCCCCCGCGATGGCAATCTTCTGGTCCCGCAAAACTATATTTCGTTGGCGGTGACGGTTTTCCGTTCTTTTCTGGAAAACGTGTATTATTCTCCTGCAAGGGCAACAGAGGCAGAATCTTACCCCGGTATCGGAGAATCTACCAGTAAGGGAGAGGCAATGAAAAGCTCAATAACCTGCAAATGGCAGGGCAAGCTCGCTTTCAGTTCACGGGTCGGCGATCACGAGGTGCGGACCGATGCCTCTGCCGCACATGGCGGTGATAATAGCGCGGCGAGCCCGAAGATGCTGATGATGGTCGCCCTGGCCGGGTGCACTGGGGTCGATGTCGTTGCCATTCTGAAAAAGATGCGGATTGAGGTTGACGACTTCGCCATGACTATTGAGAGTGAACTGACGGATGAGGTGCCGGCAGTGTATTCGGCGATGCATCTGATCTATGAATTTGCCGGGGCAGGTCTCGACCGGGAGAAACTGCGAAAGGCGGTCGAACTCTCCCAGGACAAATATTGCGGGGTGAGTGCCATGTATCGAAAAATAATGGCTATAACCTGGGAGATTAGGGTCCGGGAATAAATTGAAGTCGGGAGAAGACGTTGACAGTAAAAGATTGTCGGCAAGATGCCGCCTACCAGGGATTTGAGCAGGGACCGATCCGGCCGCCGAGTGAGGCGGGCAGTCTCCTCATCCGTATCACCCGCAACTGTCCCTGGAATCGCTGCACCTTCTGCCCGGTGTATAAAGGGCGGGAGTTTTCCCTGCGGGCGGTGGAACATGTACTGGAGGATATCAACCGGGTTCATCGCTATATAGGGGAGATCAGGAAGTGCTCCGCCGACGGTAAGGTCTATCCGGCTAATATTGCACGACTGCGAGCCATGGACGGGCCAGGTGACCGGGCCGCTTTGAACGCCGCCCTGCAGTGGGCGGCGGGGGGTATGCGGTCGATCTTCCTCCAGGATGCCAACAGTCTGGTAATCAAGCCGGAACGCTTATTGGCCATTGTCCGCCACCTGAAAGAGTGTTTCCCCTGGGTTGAGCGAATTACTTCCTACGCCCGGTCGCATACCATCGCCAGGATAAGCGACGACAACCTGCGGCTGCTCTCCGAGGCCGGCCTTTCCCGTATCCATATCGGTATGGAATCCGGTTCCGACAAGGTCCTTGCCCGGGTGCAAAAGGGAGTGGATAAAAAGACCCATATCCTCGCCGGGCAAAAGGTCAAGCTGGCCGGCATGGAACTCTCCGAATATATCATGCCCGGTCTCGGCGGTCGGGAGTTGTCCCTGGAGCACGCCTGGGAAAGTGCCGACGCCCTGAACCAAATCAACCCGGATTTTATCCGCCTGCGCAGCCTGGCTATCCCCGATCATGTGGCGCTCTATGAAGAATATCAACGCGGCGATTTCGTAAAGCTCACCGACGTGGAGACGGCCCGGGAACTTCTGGTCTTTCTCCAAACCCTTGATGGGATTACCAGTACGCTAGCCAGCGACCATATCCTCAATCTCTTCGAGGATGTCCAGGGCAGCTATCCGGGGGATAAGGACAAAATGGTGAGTATTGTACTCGATTTTCTTGCCATGGAACCAAACGAGCGGATGATCTACCAGGTTGGGCGGCGAATGGGTTTGTTCCGCGGCACAAGCGATATGGGGAATCCGACCGCACGGCAGCATGTCGAAACCGCCTGCGCCAAGGCCGGCATCAGCCCGGCAACCGTTGATGTGGCGATTGACGAAATGATGAAGCGCTTTATTTGAGTTAATATTATTTACAATCTATGCTATCTTTTTTTTATGATGAGTTGGTATGTCTGTCCATTAAACTTAACTACCCTTGGCAGCTGATCATGAAAGATACCTCTTGTAAAAAAGCAAAAATCGGTTTTTTCATAACATTTCTTCTTGCGCTCACATTTTGTGCGGAAATCTCCACGGCTTACGGCGATTTTCAACGCACAAAAATCGCCGTTCTCGATTTTGAACTCATCGGCGACAAGCAGGAAACTGCGGGATTGGGAGTAATAGTCTCCGAATGGTTTATCACCGGAATTGTAAAATACGGTCGTTTCGATGTCGTCGAACGTGCCATGCTGCAGAAAATCCTGGCGGAGCAAAAGCTTTCGTCTACCGGCATGATCGACGAGACAAGCGCTGCAACCCTTGGCAAAATACTCGGGGTAAAAGTTATCATCTCCGGTGCAATCGTCAAAATTCGTGACTCCATTGAAATAAACTCGCGGGTCATTAATGTCGAAAATGGTTCGATTATTGCCGCAGAAAGCTCGCGCGGCAATGCCAACACTGATTTGCACGTTCTCGTGGATGAACTGCTGGCAAAAATTCTCGCCAATTTCCCCCTCACGGGCTATGTCGTCAAGAGGAACCCGAAAACAGCGATCATCGATCTTGGTGTCGGTTCCGGCCTGACCGCCGGCACTGAATTTTATACATATAAGGAAGGGGAGGTCATCAAGCACCCAAAAACTGGAGAAATCCTTGATGTCGAACAGATTATCACCGGCAAGTTGATAATAACCAAAGTCAGTCAAAGCATTGCAGAAGGAGAAATCCAAAGCGAAGAGTCGGGTGGTATTCAATACGGACAAATGGTAAAAAGCGTTCAGAAAGAAGCTTACAAAACTCCAAGCAAAAAACCGGAAAAGTCGGTTGATAAACCAGTAGTTAAGGACAATCCTGCACACCAGGAGGCAGCCCCTCCTGCAGAGATAGCTAAGAAACCGGAAAAACCGATTGAAAAACCAATAGTTAAGAGCAGTCCTGCACACCAGGAGCCGGCGCCTCCTGCAGACACAACCCAAAAACAGGAAAAGACAATTCAAAAACAAACGGCAAAGGATATTCCGGCTGTTCAAAAAAATACCGTTGCGCTGGAAAGTCCTTTGGCACCAGTGGGGCAAACTCAAGAAAAGGGAAAGTTGGAAAAGAAAGAGGCGAGTACCCCATTGCCGTTTCAACCGGCAATTGCGAATAATAAATCAACCCAGAAAGCCAGCCCCCCGCCGGAATCTCTCGGTCCCCCTACACCACCAAAGCCGGCCCCAGCATCCGCAACAACGGAGCAACAACCGGCCAGTTCGTCGCAGGTCAACCAGGCAGCAACGAACGATAGATCGCAACGAGGGTATAATGTAGCAATATTTCCATTCGAAATGTCTGGTGATGCTACTCCGTATTCCGGCGTACTCGCTGAAAGAATTTCTTCTCGAATCGGTGAGACGCCCGGACTTACCTTGACAAAATCCTCCTATAAACAAAAAGGAGTTGAGATCATAACTGGTGTCAACGCGAGAAACCTCTTTTCCGGCTCGTCCCCTGATCTGACTCTCCTGTCGAAAAAAGGTGTAGAGCTCGGCATCAACCTCGCCATTCTTGGCAGCATGAACATTCACTGCAAAGATTCGAGTATGGGCAGCAACAACTGTGACATCCGGAATTTGGAGGTCTTTATTATCAATTTGACAACCGGAAAAGTATATCGCCATGCCGCCAGCACAGGGTCTCGAGCGACTACAGAGGATGCCATAGATGAGGCATGCAAAGGTGTCTTCGCAAAATTCAATGCCGACAGACCTAGGTAGCCGTTGCCCCAACCCTGTTATTCCGAGGAGACTATGGGCAAACCGTGTCAACAGCCGTGAACAGGCCATTCTCGTCTATTTTTATAAGAACGGTGCACTTTGCCGGGTCGCCGGTTCCATGATATTCTAATGTGCCGGTCACACCCTCAAACTTTTTCATTCCGGCTATTTGGGCTCTGAGGTTCACCCTGTCTTCAAGAAGATTGCCGGTCAATCCTCCGGTTTCTTGAAGGGCCTGGCCAATCAATTTGACCGCGTCATAGGTGAGCGCAGCTACTTCATCGGGGATCTTATTGTAGGCTTTTTGATAGTCCTCGATAAAAACCTTGGCCTTACCTTTGGCACCGCCCGGTGCAAAGTTTCCAGTGAAAGTCAATCCCTTACAATCATTACCACAGAGGCTCATGAGATCACCGCCCGACCAGGAATTGGAGCCGGTTATCGGTTTGTTCCATCCCATTTTTCTTGCCTGGCGAACGATGAGAGGAATCTCTTCATAGTGCTGCGGGGTATACAAGAATTCGGCACCGGATCCGATGACGTTTCGCATTTGTTTGCTGAAATCGGTGTCGCCGGTACGGAAGGTTTCAAACGCAACTACCGATCCGGCTCCGTTGGTTTCCTCAAATATTTTTTTGAAGGCCTTGGCCATGCCGGTGGGGTAAGGACTTACTTCATCGTAGATGACGGCAGCCTTCGTTGCTTTCCATTCCTTGGCGGCGAATTTGGTGGTTGCTACCGCTTGGATATCAGGCAACACCGGCATCCGAAAAACAAAAGGTCGGTTAAGGGTTGTCAGTGGCGAGGTGGACCAAGGGGTGACCATCGGGGTTTTGAACGAGTTTGCTACCTCGCCGACGGCAATTGCCCGATCACTGCTCTGAGGACCGACAATGGCCATTACTTTGTCCTGGGTTATCAATTTCAGGGCGTTGGTACCTGCGGATGATCGGTTTGAGGTGTTGTCGACGAAGACAAATTCAAGGGTGTAGGCTTTGTCGCCAATCTTGAGACCACCGGCGGCATTAGCCTCACGCTGGGCCAATTCGGCCCCGTTTTTTGTGCTGATGCCGACATTGGCGAAACTGCCGCTCGTGCTCGAACTGATGCCGAGTTTCACGACGCCATCCGCCGCGAAAAGGAGATGAGGTACTATGAGTAGAGTAAACACAGCCAGAAAGCCAATCGCATGGTGTTGTTTCATTATCATTCTCCTGTTAATAAAAATGTCAAAAATGGCCGAAAGCGCATGCTCGGTTACGACAAAACTTTCCGAGCGGCAGGGAGGAAAAGATTAATCAATCCTTTTCTTCGGTCTGCCCGGGCCTCGGAACTCAATGCGTTTTCCTACTTTTGCTTCAATTTCTTCGATAAATTTGTCGCTGCCGGTCAATTGGCCTCGTTGTATAGCTCCTCGTATCTGCTCGATTTCTCCATCTGGAACTGCAGCTAAGATATAATCCCTGTATTTTTTCTGGCGTTTTTTGGCGGTGGTTGCGAGTCCCAGATATCCTGAATCAAGATCCAGCCAGGCAAGGTCCGTTATTCCGGCTTTGGCTCGAAAACTCGACCATCGGTAGTCCTCGGGGGCGGCAACCATCCCGGCGCGTAGCGCATTCAGTTCAACATATCGACAACACGGTAAAAGATATTCCTTGGTACTGATCGGGCTCGATTTATAGCGGCCTTCCCATAAGGTGCCGCTTCGTTTCTCAATCTTGTTTGCATGCCTTGTCTGCCGTCCGGCAATCCGCTTCATCAACATAGCCAAGTTGCGCCCATTCGCACCAGGGTCGATAATCAAGTGCACATGGTTTGTCATCAGACAGTATGCATACACTTTACAGCCTAAGGTGTCTTTCCATTCTCGGAGGTTATCAAGGTAGAACAGGTAGTCGCCATCGGAGCTGAAAACCGTTTGTCGATTGTGGCCCCGTTGGATGATGTGGTGCGGGAAGCCATCGATTATGATCCTTGCGTTTCTTGGCATGGGGTATCAGTACCATATCTCCCCTGAATGATCAATCGCCTTAATATGTCTGTCCCCTTTCGTTAATCCATTTTATCCCATCTTGACCCACCAATCAAAATATATTGTGCCGTAGAGTATAAAATGCTTTAAACCTAGAAAATTCGTCACTTTGTTATTTTACGAAGGATTTTTATTAATTAATTGAAATTGCGTAGATATTGTTCTTGACATGGATGTCGATTTTGATATATATGGACTAAAAAGGTGTATAATGGGTGTATATGGAATAAAATGGCAGTCAGCAGATTTAGAAGCAAATACGATCACACGATCGACGAAAAGGGGCGGCTGAGTTTTCCCAGTCGCTTCAGAGAGGTGCTGCGCGAGTATGAATCGGAGATTCTTATTGCTATCCCTTGGGGCAATCATTTGCGAGCCTATCCCCTTTCGGAGTGGGAGAGCCTGGAGAACAAGTTGCAGGCCGAGGATAGGGATCAGTCCGAAGATTTGGACAAGATTCTCAGGTATTTCGAGTCGGAAAGTTTTGAAATTGTTGTGGATAAGCAGGGGCGGATTCTGCTCCCGCCGGCACTGAGAACCGAACTGGGTCTGAAAAAGGATATTGTCCTGATAGGAATGATCGATCGGGTTGAGATCTGGGACAAAGATGTATGGAATGTCGAACGCAAGGTCGGTCGCGAACATTTTGGAGAGCTTAAAGCGAGCATCAAGAAGAAGGGTATCCTCTGACATACCCGACAGGGGATAGCTACACTTCCAGGTTAACATGTCCTGGTAACAGTTTTGCGGTTTGCTGAAAAATGGGCAATAATCAATGAGGAGACGGAAATGAATTTTCATAACCCGGCCCAACCTTATTTTCGGACGGGGGCAGATTCGCGCATTCACAAGCAGTTAGGTAAACAGAAGGTTTTCTCTCTGTCGGGCGACAGAAAATTATGGCTCTTGGTCGTGAAGATGCTGCTTGTTATCTGTCCGATGTTACTGGCGGTGAATCTGTGGCTTGTCTCTTCCACCAATAATCTTGAACAATCCGTGCAGGCGGTTCTCAAGGTCCGTCATGAACTCATCGAGAGTCGGATGAAACTGAAAGCAAAGAGCGCCCATTTGTTTTCACCCGAACGGGTACGGATAATTGCCGAGGAGCAATTATCCCTCCATGTTCCGGAAAAGGAGCAGGTTATGTTTTTTTAGGGGACGTTGAGAAATAACTGGTTTATGCCTTCAACCGGTTATTCAACAAGCGTTTTTCAGCTCTTCGAGTAAAAAAGATGGAGAGAATTTTCAGGGAAATTACATAGACCAAGATTCCCGATATCGCCCCAATCTCCAGGCTGCCGATGAATAACGGGATATAAATCTCCTTGCCCATATTCAGTCCGGCAAGAAGCTGTTCCTTGATATTCCAATATTCCAAGTGGGTCATGGTATGGGCGATCTCGGAAAAGAGCGCTGACACCTCGGCTAAGGGAGGGCCTGGCAAGATCATTGAGCCCAGCCAGTAACTGCATGCATACGTGAAGCCGACGGTGACCGGATTTGTGACCATCGTCGGAATTATTGCCGCCGCGCGGTTCACCTTGAAGAGCGTGGCAAGAATAACGGCCAGGAAGATCTGGATACCTTCGGTTGGGGTAAGAGCAATGAGGGTACCAATCCCAAGCCCGCCGGCAATAGCCCGAGGTGAACTGCTGAGCGACAGGAACCACCGGAAAACCGGGCGCAGCTTCAAGAGAAGGTTGCGCTTATTTTTTTTCGGGAGGAGGAGTTCAGGCACGGTTTTGTGGTGGTCCGAGGATTATCGTTCTTGCCCAGCATTTTTCCGGCAAAGAGTACAGCACTTCTATAAGAAAAGTATATGCTTTTTGTGCGACGGCGGTCAAATGTCTTTGACATGCCTTTTTTGCGGCGAAAGAGACGAGTGGCTTGTAAGACCGCGCTTCAGCGGACGATGCCGGAATTGTTGCTCGCCAGAAACCGGTCAAGTTCGGTGAGGCTGAACATCGAGTTATCGCCAGGCGTAGTCATGGTAAGCGCGCCGTGGACGACGCCGTAGTCGATGGATTTTTGTGGGGTAAGATTGGCCAGGAGGCCATGGATGATGCCGGCGGCGAAGGCATCGCCGCCGCCGACCCGGTCGAGGATCTCCAGGGCGGGAAAGCGGAGGCCCTCGTAAAACCGGCCCTTATGCCACAACAGGCCGCTCCAGTCGTTGCAGGTGGCGGTCCTGACGATACGCATGGTGGTGGCGATGGTGGTCAGTTGCGGGTATTCGCCGGCGGTCTTCTCTATCGCCAGGCGGAAGGGTTTCGGGTCGAGGTCGGAGGGGATGGAGTCGAGAGATTCAACCCCGAACAACACATCGACATGGGGCAAAATGGTTCGGTTGACCTCCTCTGCCCTCATTTTGCCGCCGAACCTCTGCCACAGGGAGGAGCGATAGTTGAGGTCATAGGAGACGGTAGCACCGTGCCGCTTCGCTGCTGCCATGGCCTCGATGATCACCTCGGGGGAGGATGGCGACAGCCCGGCCATGATTCCGCCGCTATGAAACCAGCGAACCTGGTGTTCGGAAAAGATGTGCGGCCAATCGATATCGCCCGGTTGCAGTTGCGAGATGGTGCTATGCCCTCGGTCCGACACCCCGAGTGCCGGTCGCAGGCCGAAACCCCGTTCGAGAAAGTAGATACCGTTGCGGCACGACTCACCGATGCCGTCGTCGGCCACCCAGCGAATAAGTCCGGTTTCCACACCGCCTGCGGCAATACGGTTTTTGACCAGTTGGCCCACCGCGTTATCGACGAGTGCGGTGATGACCGCGGTGCGCCGTCCGAAACACCTGCTTAAGCCTCGGGCCACATTGTATTCGCCGCCACCCTCCCAGACCTTGAAACTCTCGGCCTCGGCGATGCGGGTCGGACCCGGATCGAAACGCAACATCACCTCACCCAGGGCAAGAAGGTCGATCATAAGCACCTCGTTGGACTATTCTCAAGCAGTTGCACCGCCCTGGCAATTTCTTGGCGTATTTCGGTAAATTTCTTCTCTTTCAGCCACCCTGTCTTCACCAGCCAGCTGCCGCCGCAGGCGACCACCTGCGGTAAGGCCAGATAATTGAGGAGGTTGTCGGCGGTGATCCCGCCGGTCGGCATAAAGTGCATGGCCTGAAAGACTGCGGTAAGGGTTACGAGCATTTTCACCCCGCCGAGTTGTTCGGCCGGAAAAAACTTCACCGTGTCAAGCCCCCTTTCCATGGCCATCTGGATTTCCGTCGGCGTGGCGCAGCCGGGGATTACTGGAATTTTCGCGGCAAGGCACCAGTCCACCAGGATGGGGCTCATACCGGGAGAGACGATGAAGCGCGCGCCGCAATCGACGGCGGCTTTCGCCTGGTCAAGAGTCAGAACGGTGCCGGCGCCGACCATGAGATCCGACCGCGCCGCCATAGTCTTTATGGCCGCCAGCGCTTCCTCGGTGCGCAGGGTGATCTCGACAGAGGATAAACCACCGGCGACGATGGCATCGGCAAGGGGCGTTGCCAGCCCCGCGTCGTCGATGACCACCACCGGCACCAGTCGGATCTTTTTCAGTTCCTCAAAAAACAAAGGGATTCTCCTTAAAAGAGCTAGTAGCGCTTGTCGACGAGGGAACGTTTCACCCGGTCGAGGCGCTCCTTGGTTCCGTCGAAATTCTCCATGGCCACAGCAACGAACAGGACATCGACTATCGCCAGTTGCACTAGGCGCGAGGTCATGGGCGCCAGGCGCAGCGCAGCCTCCTGGGAAAATACCGACAACGAGATATCGCATTCCTTTAAGAGCGGCGAATTCTCACTGCCGATGATGCCGATGACCTTGGCCCCGGCCTTCCTGGCGACCCTTGCGCTATCGATGATATCCTTGGTGGAACCGGTATGGGAGACCACCACCACCACGTCATCGGAGCCCAAGAGGGCTGCGGACATCACCTGCATATGCGAGTCGTCGTGGGCGGCGCAGGGGATGCCGAGGCGAAAGAACTTGTGGTAGGCATCGCGGGCGACGATGGCCGAACCGCCGAAACCGTAAAACTCGATACGCCGCGCCGCCTTCAGGGCTTTAACCGCCACTTCAAGATCGTCGAGGCTGAGTCTTGTCAGGGTGTTGCCGATCGCCTCGCGGTGGGCGTTGAGGATCTTGCCGGTGATCCCGGCCAGGCTGTCGCCGTCGCTGATATTTTCGAAAATATATTGGGCGGTCGGCAGATCGCGGGCGAGATTGAGACGCAGCTCCATATAGCCGCCAAGCCCCAGTTTCCGGCAGAAGCGGATGACGGTCGGTTCACTCGTTCCCGCCCGCTCGGCGAGCTCGGTGATCGACGAATTGATTGCCGCAGCCGGGTCGCCGAGGACGCATATGGCCACCTTTTTTTCAGACTTTCGGAGAGTTTCCAGAGACTCGCGGATGAGGGTAAGGGTATCGGCCATGGCTATTTCATAAAGAGGTCAAAAAATCCTGGCAACCACATGGAGATTGCCGGGATATAGGTTACCATAAAAAGCGCCACGATCATCGCCAGAAAAAAAGGCATCATCGCCCTGGTCCCGGCACCCATACTCACCTTGCCGATGGCGCAGCCGACGAAGAGCACGGTGCCGACCGGCGGCGTCAACAGCCCCATGCCGGCATTGAAGATGATGATAATGCCGAACTGGATCGGATCCATGCCGAGCTTCATCACCACCGGTAAAAGAACCGGGGTGAGAATGAGGATCATCGGCGCCATGTCCATGGGGCCGCCGAGAATCAGCAGGAGGATGTTGATCATCAGAAGAATAATCCACTTCTGGTTCGATACCGAGAGGAACAGTTCGGTAATAATGTCGGGCAGATGGAGGTAATTCATCACCCACCCGAAGGCCGCCGAAGTGCCGATCAGGAAAAATACCATGAGGATCGTTCTGAAGGTACGGACCATCACCGGCCACAACTTGGCGGCAGTCAGCTCCCGATAGAAAAAAAAGCCGAGAAGAAATGAATACACCGCCGCAAGGGCACCGGCCTCGGTGGCGGTGGCCCAGCCAAAGATGATGCTGCCGAGAATAATGACCACGGGCGTGAGGGAGATCAGCCCGTGAACCAGGAGCATCGGCACCTTCCTCAATTGCACCGGATCGCCCTTCGGGTACTTGTTCTTAATGGAGATGATGAGGCCGACGATGATCATGGCAACCAGCAGCAGGAGGCCCGGCATCATTCCGGCTAAAAAGAGCTTGGCAATGGACAGGCCGCCGGCAATACCGGAGGCAGCGACAACGTAGAGGATCATGTTGTGGCTCGGCGGCAGGAGGACGCCCTGGATGGAGGATGAGATGGTGACGCCGACCGCATATTCCGGCGAGTAACCCTTTTTAGCCATGGCCGGGATCATCACCGACCCGATGGCCGAGGCGTCGGCGACCGCCGAGCCCGACAGGCCGCCGAAGAACATGCAGGCAATACTGTTCACCACCGACAGGCCGCCGACCATACGCCCGAAAAAGACGTTGGTAAAATCGATGATGCGTTTTGCCAGCCCGCCGGCGCTGAGGATCTGACCGGTGAGGATGAAAAACGGAATGGCCAGAAGGGAAAAAGAATTCACCCCCTGGATCATCTGCTGGGCGACGACGATAACCGGGATTTTCAGGTAAACCAGCGTGGCCAGCGACGACAGGGCAAGGGTCAGGGCAACCGGAAACCTGAGGACAAGGAAAATCATGAAGGAGCCGCAGAGAATATAGATTGCAGTGTTGTTGTCAGGCATCATGTTCTTTTACCTCGTCGTCGATTTCCGTGTAGCGCTGGGTGTTTTTGCCCAGGAATTGCAGTGCCGCATAGACGCAACAGAGAACCCCGGTAAAGGGAACGACGACGTATTGGACGCTGTTCGGGAGCTTGGTTGCCGGCAGGGTCGATTCCGACATGAGCCAGGTGAATTGGGCGCCGTAAACGATCATGTAGAGTCCAAAACCAAAAGTGACCGCATCGATCACCCGGTCGAGAATCGTCAGGATGGGCTGTGGCACCACATTCTCTAGGATGTCCATACCAAGGTGCAGTTTTTCCCGGAAACCGATGGCAATGCCGATGAAGGAAAACCAGGTCAGGCACAGCATGGTGACCTCTTCCGACCAGAAAAATACAAAATTAAACAACTTTCGCGTCATGACCTGGGCAAAAACGATGAGGACCATCACGATGATCAAGACAATGGCGAAACCTTCTATCCATTTGTCGATGCCTATAAAGAACCTGGCCAGACTGCTCTGTTCTGCCGAATCCATGACGGCTCCTTGTTTTGTCATTGCCTGAGCTTTCCGGGGGCGCAGGACCTGCGCCCCCGAAAGGGTAGCTTAGCTTATTTTGCGGTTCGTGCCTTGGCGATGTCCTTCAGCACCTCGGCATATTCCGGATGGGCATCAACAACCGGTTTCACCGCATTTTGGAAGGGAGTCAGGTCCTTGACGTAGGTCACGGTGCATCCCTCGGCCTTGACCTTAGCCTCGGCTTCCTTCTCAAAGGCGTTCCATAGTTCGCGCTGCTTGGCAACGGAATCCTTGGCAGCCTGTCTAATCAGCTCCTGGTCGGCCTTGGGCAGTCCGTCGAAGATGGTTTTGCTGATAACAAGAACTTCCGGAACACGTTGATGGGCATCGACGAGGTAGTTCTTGGCAACCTGATAGTGACTGGCGGTAAGGTAACTGGGGAAGTTGTTTTCCGCTGCATCGATGACTTGGGTCTGCAGGGAACTGAACACCTGGCCGTAGGGCATCGGCGTGGCGCTGGCGCCTAGGGCTTTCATCAGCTCCATGTTGACGGTGTTCTGAATAACGCGGATCTTCAGGCCCTTAAGGTCTTCCAATTTGGTGATCGGCTTAAACGAATAAAAACTGCGGGCACCCGGATCGAAATAGCACAGGCCGACAAAACGGGAGGCGCTGAGACCGTCCAACAGTTTCTGGCCCTCGGGGCTATTGAGATAATTCCACATATGCTCGCCGCTGTCGAAGATGTAGGGCAGGGAGAAGGCGCCGAGGGCTTTGTTGAACTCGGCCATGGGGCCTGAACTGACGCGGGTAAAGGCGATAGCGCCCAGCTGCACTTGTTCGATGGCGGCCTTTTCTTCGCCCAATTGGCTGCCCGGATATACTTCGATCTTCAGGTTGCCGCCGGATCGCTCGGCGACCAACTGGGCAAAATACTCATCCGCCATCTCCGTCGGGTAGCCTTTCGGGTGGGTTTCGGCCAGCTTGAGCACCATCTGTGCCGGCAAGGAAGCGGCGCCGGCCAACAACATAACAAAGGCCATCAACAATGCTTTTTTCATGATTTTCTCCTTCAGATTGGGTTACGGGAACAACCAGGTGCATGTTCCTAAAGAAAAAGAGGTTTAATATGCCGCAGAAACAGGTTGTCGCGGACCTGCCGGCCTACTCCATCCCGGTGTTTTGCCAGTGCCGTCAGATAGGCCTCGCCAAGTTCCGCCGCAACCTTGTAGCCGACATGGAGGAGCTGGCGAAGGTTGCGGTCGTAGTCCGGGCAGCTCTGGTCGTGGCGGATGGCGCGGGCCAGGCGGTCGTGTGTCCAGGCTGTGACGGTATCGGGGTGCGGCAGGGCGCCTCTATCGATATCGATTACGCTGGCGTAGGGCCGGCACAGTGCCTCGAAGCGGCTGTAGCTTACGGCATAAATCCCCTTGACCATTGCTGCAGCTGCACCGCCTGCTTCGGCCAGACCGATCAATTCTTCCAGCCAGGTGGTGCCGGCGGTCTTGATATGGACGCCGGCGTCGTGGGCGGCCATAGCCCTGCGGATGCCGGGGTAGATGGAGAATTTATCGCTGCCGCTGTGCACCGACAGCTTCAGATCGGCGGGCAGGCCAAAGTCGGCGACCGCCCGGCGGATGACGCAGATATCGTCGCTGAATTCTTGGTTAAAACGAGCGACATCGCCCTGATAATCGACACCCTTGTTGAAGCGACCGGTAAACTTCGGGGCGATGGTCTGCACAGGGATGCCGTGCAAGGCAATGGCGGCGAGGATAAAAAACAATTCCGCTGGAGTTTGCGGCTCGGCAGTCTCGTCCATCGACACCTCGGTGATGAAGGTGTCCTCGCCTTTTTTCCCCTCGATATGGCGGTAAATGGCGGCGGCCTGCTGCACGGCGAACAGGTATTTCTCGGCGATCACCGTCAGTTTTTCATCGTTCACGGTAAGCGGTTCGGCGATGCCTTCTATTGTCAGCCGGTCGTTTTCGCAGGAAAACCGAGCAACAAAATCGGCGAGGTCGGCATCCACGGCTTTCTTGCCGATAAAGTCGGCAACATCGATGGTGAAAAAATCGCTTGGTTCAAGAAAGGCATCGACATTGGTCAGATTGATATGGTCGGCATCGACGTGGTAGGAGCCTTTCCAGTTCGCCGCCCTGACCGCCTCATCCGCCTCGTGGCGGACGTCGGCGGGCAGGGTGCCGACGATGCCGTGCTCGCGTTGCGACTTGTTCCAGACGATGCCGAGTTCAACCCCCGCCTCTTCGGCCATGCGGATGGCTTCGAGTTGCGCCGCGCCCTGCTGGCCGAAGCGGTCGCCGGTACCGAAGGAGTATTTGGCAAGTTTCATAGGAGTTCTCCTTGGAAAAGTAGCATTTCTACCTGCTGTAGGCAGTTGAGGTGGTAGCGCCGCCGCTTCCGGTCCAGTCGGTATGGTGGAATTCGCCACGCGGTCGGTCCAGGCGCTCGTAGGTATGGGCACCGAAATAATCGCGCTGCGCCTGGAGCAGGTTGGCGGGGAGCTTCGCCGTGCGCAGGCCGTCGTAATAGGCGAGGGCCGCCGACAGGCAGGGCGCGGCGATGCCATGGCCGGCGGTGAGGCCGACAATCGCCCGCAGATCGGCCTGGGCCGCGTTGACTTCGCTGGTGAAAGACGGGGCCAGGAGCAGGTTGGCAAGACCGGGCTCCTGCTTATAGGCCGCGGCGATCCGGTCGAGAAAGACCGAGCGGATGATGCAGCCACCCCGCCAGATCCGCGCTACCGCCCCGAAATCGAGGTGCCAGTTGTGGGCTAGCGATGCCTCGCCGAGAAGGGCGAAACCCTGGGTATAGGAAATAATTTTAGCGCAGTAGAGGGCCCGCTGCAGGCGACCCAGAACTTCGCCCACCTCGCCGGCAAAGCCTGCCTCGGGGCCGGTAAGGTTTGCGGCCGCCCGTTCGCGCAACTCCTTTTGCGCCGAGATGCAGCGGGCAAAGACCGATTCGCTGATCAGCGACAGGGGCACGCCGTGGTCGAGAGCCGCATTCACCGTCCATTTGCCGGTACCCTTCTGGCCGGCGGTATCGAGGATGAGATCGACGGTCGGTCGACCATCCTTCTCCTTGTGGCCGAGAATGGCGGCGGTGATTTCGATCAGGTAGCTTTGCAGCTCGCCTTGGTTCCAGCGGGTGAACACCTGGTGCATCGCCTCCGGGTCGAGGCCGAGGAGGCCCCGCATGATTTGGTAGGCCTCGCAGATCAGCTGCATGTCGCCGTATTCGATGCCGTTATGCACCATCTTGACGAAATGACCGGCCCCGTCCGAGCCCATCCAGGCGCAGCACGGTTCCTTGTCCTCCGCCTTGGCGGCGATGGCGGTAAAGATCTTTTCAAGGTGTGGCCAGGCGGCGGCCGAACCGCCCGGCATGATCGACGGCCCTTTAAGTGCCCCCTCCTCGCCGCCGGAGACTCCGGTGCCGATAAAAAGGAGGCCCTTTGCCTCCAGTGCCCGGGCGCGGCGGATGGTGTCGTGGTAATTGGAATTACCGCCGTCGATGACGATATCGCCGGCCTGAAGATAGGGGAGCAGCTGTTCGATAAACTGGTCCACCGCCTCGCCGGCTCTCAGCATCATCATGATCTTCCGCGGCCGTTCGATGGCGGCGACGAAATCTTTTACTGTATGCCGGCCGCTGATCGTCTTGCCTTGCGCCCGGCCGGCGAGAAAGGCGTCGACCTTGGCGGTGGTTCGATTATAGACGGCAACCGAAAAGCCCTTATCGGCCATATTGAGTACCAGGTTTTCGCCCATTACCGCCAGGCCGGCGATCCCTATCTGTGCCATTTTCTGCATCATTTGCTCCCTTGTAACTGTTGCAGCCAGCTGGCGATCTTCCCGGCAAGGACCGCAGGTTCCGGCCCGATATCAAGGATCAGCCCGCCCACCGGCTCTTCCATGGCGGCAAGTTGGCTGGTCAGGAGATCCCTGTTCATATAGTGCTGCTTTCGTTCTTCAAGCCGCCTCTGCAGCAGGTCGAAGTCGCCTTTCAGGTAGACCGAAACCACCTGCCGCTGGTCTATTCCGAGGAGGTCGCGGTATTTTTGCTTTAAGGCGGAGCAGGCGAGCAGGAGATTTTCCCCGGCCGCTTTTCTCCGGTCGATGCGGGCCGCAAGGGTTGCCAGCCAGCCCTGCCGGTCCTGGTCGGTGAGAGGAATGCCGGCCCGCATTTTGTCGACGTTTTCTTTGGGGTGGAAGTCGTCGGCGTCGTCGAAAGGCCAGCCGAGCCTTACCGCCAGCAGTTTGCCGATGGTGGTCTTGCCGCAGCCCATCGGGCCGATGAGAACGACGACCATGCCTAACCCTCCAGCGGCTTGATGCCGAAATAGTTTACTGCGTTGCGGTAGCTGATGTCGCGGATCGTCTCGCCGATCAGCTGAAAATCATCGGGCAGATGGCCTTTCTCCATGTCGCGGCCAAAGAGGTTGCACAGCACCCGGCGGAAATATTCGTGCCGCGGATAGGAAAGAAAACTGCGCGAGTCGGTGAGCATGCCGACGAAGCGGGACAAAAGACCCATGTTGGACAGGGCGTTCAACTGCCGCTCCATACCGTCCTTCTGGTCGTTGAACCACCAGGCCGAACCGAATTGCATCTTGCCGGGGATGCGGCCGTCCTGGAAGTTGCCGATGGTGGTGGCGATCATTTCGTTGTCGCGGGGGTTGAGGATGTAAAGAATGGTCTTGGCCAGCTTGTCTTGGCTGTCGAGGCGGTCGAGCAGGCGACCTAAGGCCCGTCCCATGGTGAAATCGCCGATGGAGTCGTAGCCGGTGTCTGGGCCAAGCCTGCGAAAGGCGCGGGAATTCTGGTTGCGCAGGGCGCCCAGGTGGAACTGCTGGGTCCAGCCGCGGTTGTGGTCGAGGATGGCAAACTCGACCAGCATCGCCGCTTTGAAGGCCCGGGATTCATCTCTGCTGGGAGTCTTGCCGGCGCGGACCTTGGCAAAAATCGCCGCCACGGAAGACTCGCTGAAGTCTTCGACGTAGGGTTCCTCTAGGCCATGATCGGAAAGCCGACAGCCCGCAGCATGGAAGAAGGTGTGTCGGGCAGTCAGGCATTCCAGGAACCCGCGGTAGTCGCCGATATCCTGATTGCAGAGCTCGGCCAGGCGGTTCACCCAAAAGTTAAAGGCTGTCGGATTGTCGACCGCCATCGCTTTGTCGGGCCGGAAGGCCGGCAGGACCTTCACCCGAAAGGAGGCGTCGCCTGCCAATTTGCGGTGGTGCTCCAGGCTGTCGAGGGGATCGTCGGTGGTGCAAACCACCTTCACCCGCATTTTTTTGAGGAGGCTGCGGGTAGAGAAATCGTCCCGCTGCAGCATCTCCGAACACTGCGCATAGATAGCATCGGCGGTGGCGGGCGACAGCAGGGTGTCCTTGATGTCGAAGGGATTCTTCAACTCCAGATGGGTCCAGTGGTAGAGGGGGTTGCGCAGCGTCTTCGGCACGGTCGCCGCCCAAGCCCGGAACTTGTCGAGGTCGGAGGCGGAGCCGGTGATGCGGTTTTCGTCCACGCCGTTTGCCCGCATCGCCCGCCATTTATAGTGGTCACCGTGCAGCCAGATGGCGGTCAGGTTTGCGAATTTTTTATTGCCCTCGATCTCCGCCACCGGCAAGTGACAGTGGTAGTCGAAGATCGGCATGTCGGCCGCATATTCGTGGTAGAGCCGCTCGGCGGCCCTCGTTTCGAGGAGAAAGTTGTCGTCAAGAAAGGGTTTCATAGCTTCTTTCCGTAGATAGGGTTTTGCAGGCGATGGAGAATCTCACCCGCCTTCTCCACAAATAAAATGCCCTCGGCCTCCCGGTTGCGGTAGTCATCCGGGTTGAGGGTCTGCGGATCGAGGTACCCGAGATTAATTTTCCGGCAGGTTTCTTCCGGAATTGCCGAGGCAAGCACCACCTCAATGCGCGGCTTCTCGACGCCGCCTTGCATGGTGCCAAGCCCGCGGACGTGGGTGGAGTGGGCCAGTACCCCGCGCGGGATGCCCGAAAAACGCTCCGGGTCGGCAAGAAAATAATCGCGGACATGGTAGCCGATTCTCTCCATATAGGCGCCCCAGGTACGCGATACCTCAGTGATATGCGGGGCATAGATGATCAGCCGTCCGCCGTCGGCCACCACCTGTTCGAGTTTATACATGACCTTGCCGCCGGTCCAGATCTCGTTGTACATCGGCGGGCAGACCCCGAAGGCGATAGGGTAGGGTTTTTCTTTCACCACCACATGGACCTGTTCCGAGAGGTCGGCGGCCCGTGACCAGGCCTTTCGGTAATCGCCGCCGAAGAGGCCGTATAATTCACCCGCCGATTTGACCACCATGGCCAAGCAGTGCACCGGAGTTTCGACAAAGCGCATGGCCCGGTTGATCACCTCCCGTACCGGCGTATCCTTGATGCCGATGGTCCCCGGACAGGTGACCACCGCCCCCAGCCAGTGAAAGGCGTGCAGGAACTCGCCGCCGGAGATGCCGGGGAAAAGGTATTTGGCGCCGCCCGAGTAGCCGACCACCTCATGCGGGAAGACCGGGCCGAGGATGAGGAGCAGGTCGTAGTCGAAGATCGCCCGGTTGATGTCCACCGGTACCCGTTCGCTGAGGCGGCCACCGGACAGTTCTTCGATTTCTTCCGTTTCGATCCAGCCGATGCGGGTGAGGGTGTCCGGCAGATCCCAGCGGTGGTTGAGGAAACGGCTGTCCGCCCAGCGTTCCTGCCGGTCTTCATCCGAGATGCCGTAGAGGGCGAGGATGCGTTCTTCGGCAAGTGGGGTGTGGGTGCCGAGGGCGACCATAAAGTCGAGGCGGGCGGCCGAATTGCCCAGCAGGTGGCCCAGGCAGCGGATCATCAGGGGGAGGGGGCAGGTGCGGGTGGTGTCGGGAGTGAGGACCAGAATTTTTTTTCCGGCAAAGAGCGCGGCCGGAGTTGAATTGGCGAGGATCTCGCGGATCTCCGTCTCGCTGAGCGCTCTGTCCGGTGTACCGTGGCCTTCGGTCATTCCCTTCTCCCTCAGATGTTATGCACCAAATAGCCGCCGTCCACCGGGATCGAAACCCCGGTGACAAAGCCCGAAGCCTTGCTGCTGGCGAGAAACACGGTCGCTCCGGCCAATTCCGCGACCTCGCCGAAACGGCCGAAGGGAGTGTGGTGCAACACCGCTTTGCCCCGTTCGGTATAGTCGCCGCTTTTCTCGTCGATCAGGAGATTTTTATTCTGTTTGCCGAGGAAAAAACCGGGGGCGATGGCGTTGACCCGGATGCCGAAGGGGGCAAACTCAGCCGCCGCGGCCATGGTGAGGTTGAGGGTTGCCGCCTTGGCGGCGTCGTAGGCCCAAACCCCGGACAGCGGGTTGTAGGAAGCCATCGAGGTGAGGTTGATGATGCTGCCCTTGATGCCCTCGGCAATCCATCTCCGGCAGAATACCTTGGTGGGAATGATCAGGCCGGCGGTCAGGTTGAGGTCGAGGACCTCCCGGAAGGTAGCGACGTCGATATCGACGAATTTGCTCTTGCCCCGATTGCCGCCGACGCCGTTAATAAGGATTTCCGGGGATGAGAAGCGCTCTGCCGTGGCATCGAAGGCCCTGGCCATCGCCGCCTCGTCGCCGCAGTCGACGACCATGCCATGGACTCGCACGGCAAGTTCAGGCTCACCCCCGTAGCGGGCGACAAAGGCCTCAATCGATTCGCCTGTCCGGCTAAGGACGACGACATTGGCCTCGGCGCGGAGCAGGGCATCGGACATCACCGTACCGATTGCTCCCGCCCCGCCGGCTACCACCGCGGTCTTGCCGGCAAGGGTAAAGAGTTCTTCAAGATAGGTCATAGGTTTTTCCCGTTGTTCGCCCTTGGTCCTGCGCCGGCATGCCCTTTTCCTTCTTGGGTGTGGCGCCCATGGGAGAATTTTTAGCGAAGAAGAGAGAACTTGTCAAGGACATTATTTATTCATTAAAATAACTTGTTGTAACTTTTCTCCATAATTTAACTCTATGAATGTTCGATATAAAAACACAACATCGCACATCATTTTTGGCGATTTATCGAGTTTCAGAGTTGACATGAAAAACTAATTAGTGCATTAATTTGGTCATGCAATTAATTTTCTATCGACCCGTGTTCGACGTCTCTTGATTTTGGGCGAGTCTGAACGGGGTATACATTCACGAGGTGTAACATGGCGGTAGCCAACAGGGACCTGATGCGGGCGATTAACCGCTTTGCCATCCTCCATGCCATCCGCGATGCCGGGACCATCTCACGGGTCGATTTAGCCCGGAGAACCGGGCTCAGTCAGGCGACGGTCACCGGCATCACCGCCGAACTGCTCGGCCTGGGCATGCTCCTTGAGCAGCAGAGCGGCCGGTCGGATGGCGGCAGGCGGCCGGTGCCGCTAGCCCTCAATCCGCAAGGGGCGTATACCGTGGGCGTCCATCTGTCGGTCGATCAGATCTGCGTGGTCCTCATGGATTTTCAGGCCGGCATTCTCAAAACGCACACCAAGGAACTGGAACCGGATAATTACCCTGCCGAGCGAATGGTTGAAATTCTCATCGAATCGGTGCAAACCTGTCTCTGGCAGGCCGATTTTAGCAAGAAACAGATTTCGGGGATAGGGGTAGCCATCCCCGGCCTGATCGACTCGCGAACCGGCTTTATCCACTATGTGCCGAATTATAAGTGGAAAAATATCGGACTTGCCGATCGGCTGCACGAGCGCATGGGGGTGGCGGTCTATGTCGAAAACAGCGCCAATACCCTGGCGATCTATGAGCAGTGGTTCGGCATCGGTCGCGGCACCGACCACTTTCTCCTCATCACCACCGAACACGGCATTGGCGCCGGCTTGGTGCTGGACGGCAAGATCTATCGCGGTTCTCGCGGCATCGCCGGGGAATTCGGCCATATGGTGGTCGACGACAAGGGTCCTCTCTGTCGCTGCGGTCAGACCGGCTGCCTGGAGGCGATCTGCGGCAACAACGCCATCTTGCGCGAGGCAAAAGAGGTGATCAGGCGCGGTCAGTGGCAGGTCGAGGAAAAGGCACTGACCATCAAAGAGGTCCTGGCCGAGGCTAAAGGCGGCAATCCCGACCTGCGGGCGATTTATCGGCGTGCCGGGCAAACGCTGGGCGTCGGCATCGGCAATATGTGCAGACTCTTCGATCCGGAAAAGGTGATCATTACCGGCAAGGGAGTCCTGGCCGGGGAACTGCTCTTTGGCCCGATGCGCGAGACCCTGCCGCCGGGCATCTCTTTTGCGCGGGACGCTGGGACCAGGCTCTATATCCAGGAATGGCAGCCGACCCTCTATGCTCGGGGCGCGGGGGCTCTGGTCCTGCAGGAGGTGTATCAGAGTCCGGCCAACCGGGTGGTGCCGATAATTTGAAAAGATGAGTATCTACAAAACTCGCTCGAAGGAGCAGGGAGAACAGAATGGGTTTTTTAAAGGAAAACAACATGGTCAAGGAGATCATCGGGCCGGGACGTAGCCGCTACCTCGGTCATACCGACCAATTGATGATGGTGGTCATCGACTTTGACGATGGTCCGAGCGCGGCACCCGATCTGCCCCATTCCCATCCGCATGAGCAGGTAAGCTATGTGGCGGCGGGGGAGTTGATCGTGCATATCGGTAGCGACTCCACGCGTCTTGGGCCGGGAGACATCTTTACCGTGCCGCCCGATATTCCCCATACCATTCAGCTGCTCAGTACACATGTCCGTCTGGTGGATACCTTCACCCCGCTGCGAAGGGACTTCATCAAGTAACGTCAAAGAGAAAAGGAGAAAAGCCATGGAAGTCCGTCATCCGGTGCATCCGGAACATATGCTGATGTTTGATACCGAGGAACTGCGTCGGCACTTTCTGGTGGAGGGGCTCTTTGTCGCGGGCGAGGCAAAACTCGTCTACTGTTTCTATGATCGCTTGATCGTCGGCGGGGTCTGCCCGGTGGGGCCGCTCACTCTCGCTGTCGATCCTCAGGTGATTGGCGCCGAGTATCTTCTCGAACGACGGGAACTGGGCGTCATCAATATTGGCGGTCCGGGTCGGGTGGAGGCGGACGGGGCGTCTTATGACATGGCTTCAAGTGAGGGGCTGTATGTCGGGATGGGGACGCGGGATCTGCGTTTTGCAAGCAACGATCCGGTGCGTCCTGCCAAGTTCTATCTCAACAGCGCCCCGGCCCACGCCCGGCTGCCGACGGTGAAAATTGCCCTTGCCGACGCCGAGCCGGTGACCATGGGCGACATCGCCACAAGCAACAGGCGGACCATCCGCAAATACATCCATCCGGGCGGGGCGAAGAGCTGCCAGCTGGTGATGGGCATGACCATGCTCGAAACCGGTTCGGTGTGGAACACCATGCCGGTGCATACCCACCAGCGGCGCATGGAGGCCTATCTCTATTTCAATATGCCGACGGATGCAGTGGTTTTCCATCTCATGGGCGAACCGGACGAGACTAGGCATCTGGTGGTACGCGACGGCGAAGTTGTATTGTCGCCCTCCTGGTCGATCCATTCCGGAGCCGGTATCGGGAGTTATACCTTTATCTGGGGTATGGCCGGCGAGAACCAAAATTTTGCCGACATGGACCATGTACCCATGGCCTGTTTGCGGTAATTTCTTTACACTATCAAGAAGTACGGGATTCCGGCTCCATGCTGGGATAAAGGTGGCCTCATGATACTCGATGCATTCAATCTTCGCGGCAAGGTGGCCATCGTCACCGGCTGCGGCACGGGACTTGGCAGGGGCATGGCCCTGGGCTTGGCCGAAGCCGGGGCGAATATCGCCGGGATCTATAACAAGAGCGAGCCTGACTGCTCCGCCCTGATAGGCAAGATGGGCCGGAGATTTCTCGGGATCAAGGCCGATCTCGCCGATCTTGACCAGATCGAACCTTTGGTCGAGCAGACCGTCGAATCCTTTGGTCGGGTCGATATCCTCATCAATAACGCCGGGATTATCAGGCGCCAGCCGGCCCTGGAATTTACCCGGGAGAATTGGGACGAGGTGGTGAATCTCAACCTGCGCTCCCTGTTCTTTCTCGCCCAGGCGGTGGCCAAGCGCTTTGTCGCCCAGAAGAGCGGCGGCAAGATCGTCAATATCGCCTCGATGCTGTCCTTCCAGGGCGGGATCCTCGTGCCGTCCTACACCGCCAGTAAAAGCGGGGTGATGGGCCTTACCCGCGAACTGGCTTGCGAATGGGCGGGGCAGAACATCAACGTCAATGCCATCGCCCCCGGCTATATGGCGACGGAGAATACCCGCGCTCTGCAAGAGGACCCGATCCGCAGCGTCGATATCATGAAGCGTATTCCCGCCGGGCGTTGGGGTAAGCCAAGCGATTTGGCCGGGGCGGTGGTTTTTCTTGCATCCGATGCGGCCAACTACATCCACGGCTATACGCTTGCCGTCGACGGCGGCTGGCTGGCCAGATAAAAATTTCAGGAGGATATCATGAACGGCAATCCGCTTTTTTCGCTTCTCGGCAGAAGGCTGCGTCTGGCGGTTATCGGCGGTGGCCCGGGCTCGTTCATCGGGCCGATGCACCGCCTGGCCGCCCGCTTGGATGACTGTTACGAGTTGGTGGCGGGAGTTCTGTCCTCCGACCCCGAGCGGGCTGTTGCCCGCGGCCGGGAGATAGGTCTGCCGGAAAGGCGCGGCTATGATTCGGTTGTGGCAATGCTCGAAGCGGAAAAAAATCGTCCGGATGGAGCGGATGTGGTGGCGATCATGACCCCCAACGACAGCCACTTTTCCTACGCCATGGCGGCTCTTGACCATGGCTTTCACCTGATCTGCGACAAGCCGATGACCAATGGGGTTTTTGAGGCAAGAAAGCTGCACGCAAGAGTGGTTGAAACCGGCCGGATCTTCTGCCTCACCCACAACTACACAGGCTACCCGATGGCTCGCCAGGCCCGGGCGATGGTGGCGGCGGGGGAGCTGGGCCCGATTCGCCTGGTCCAGGTGGAATATGTCCAGGGAAATCGAGCGGACGGGAGTCGGCCCGATCCGCTTACCGGCCCGAGGTCGTGGAAGAACATTCCGGAAAAGAGCGGGCCGTCTCTTGTGCTCGGCGATATCGGTAGCCATGCCCACAACCTCCTGCGTTTTATCACCGGCCTTGAGGTCGTAGAGCTTTGCGCCGAACGGGGGGCTATCGTCCCCGGCCGCCGGGTCGATGACTTTGCCGGGGCGTTGCTGCGTCTTGAAAATGGCGCACGGGGCAGCTTCTGGGTTACCCAGGCGGCAGCGGGCATGGGCAACGGTCTGCAGATCCGGGTGAGCGGTACGGAGGGGACCATCGAGTGGCGGCAGGAAATGCCGCAATTCCTAACCTTCCGGCACCTGCTCCAGACGGGCATGCCGATGGAGACCAGGGTTGCTAACGGACCGGGCACCCTGCCGCTGGCCGCCCGTTCGAGCCGCCTGGTTGCCGGTCATCCGGAAGGTTTTCCGGAGGGGTTTGCCAACCTTTACAAGGATGCCGCCGAGGCCATCGCCGCAAACATCGCCGGGGTCGAACCCGATCCTCTGGCACTGCACTTCCCCACCTCCGCCGACGGTCTGGCCGGAGCGCTCTTTATCGATGCAATTATCCGTTCAAGCGACGGTGGCGGGTGGGTTACAGTGTCCGCCCCATAGGGAGGGTTCCTCTCCCTATTCAGTGTCAATAGCAAGGTGAGAATGCTATAGTTATGCGGGAAAAGCTCAATCCTCACGACACAAAGTTATCGAAAAGGCAAAAAAAAGACTCATGAAGTATCTCATCATCCCTGGAAATAACGCGCTCTCGCATATCGGCAAATGCCTGGCCGTAGAATCCGTCCTCAGTGCAATGGGCCACGAGGTCCTTGTGGCGGTAAGTCAACGCAACGAGCCCTTTGTCCAACATCTGGGGCCACGCTATCGCGTTCTGCCCGATATCCAAGAAACGGATCAGTCCGGATACCCAACAATGGCGTGGTTCCGAAACACCCATCACATGCTGGCTTGCATGCGCGCAGAGATGGACCTCATCCAATCCTTCCAGCCTGATCGAGTGCTGGGCATTTTCCGGTTCACCCTCAAGGCATCTGCCCATTTAACGGGAGTGCCCTTCGATTCTCTTACCTGTGGGTGCATGCTTCCCGAAACACCGGATGTAATTGGTTTCACCCAAGATGATCCGGAGATTGCCCGGCAAAGAGAATTATTCAGAATGTACTTTGCACTGGCCGCAGCTCGTGCCAGCCAGGCTCTAGTATCCCTTGGTCTAGAGCCAATCAGCGATGTCCGCACGATGTTACAAGGAGATCGAACTTATTTGTGGGACTTTCCAGCCTTTACTCCTTTGCCTCCCCTGGCCGACACCACGCATGTGGGGCCCATTTCCTGGGAGGGTTGGTCCTATGACAGGATAAATCTCGAAGGGATTTTGGCCAATCCCCGCCCCATGGCCGTCTTGACCTTTGGTACCTGCGTGGGCAGTGCAGAAGTGGCCCTCCGCATGATTCGTGTACTTCGAGCCATGGGGTACCAAGTTTTACTTGCGGCAGGAGGTCAAGAGGATTTGCTGGCTGCTGTGGCCCAGGAGCCCGATGTCATAGCCTGCCGATTTGCGCCCCTCCACAGCATTCTCCCACACACCGCGCTCTTGGCCTGTCACGGCGGACAACTCACCATTTTCGAGGCCATGGCCCATCGGATTCCGGTTTTGGTGATGCCCTTTCAACCCGAACAAGCCCATAACGGGGTTTGCCTGGAGCGCATTGGATGTGGCCGACGGCTTATTTCCTCTCAAACATTCCTAGGCGATTCCAGCGTCTACGTGAACGCCTTCCAAGCGATGAATGACAGGGCGCTCGAGAATATTGTCCAAGATCTGGTCCAAAATGAACGAGTCACCGAAAACCTGGCCGCAATCCAAAAAACCATGAGACACTACCACGGACCCGAAACCATCGCGTCCAAGCTGGCGGAGGGCTGATCATGGGCACTGGTATCCTCCTGATTCATGGCTACACCGGCGCTCCAGGTAATTTCGGCCAACTCCTCGATGTCCTAGCTGCGGCCTGCCCTGAGGCCAAAATAGAGAGCATCACCCTACCGGGCCATCCATCCTTGGCACCGGATTTCGACACCCCGGCCTTTCTCAAGGTGATCCACCACGCAGCCGAAACTCTTACAAAGGAAGGCCGCGAATTGATTCTGGTGGGTCATTCTACGGGTGGAGTGCTGGCTCTCGCCGCCATGGAGGCGCATAACATTTCGGCCAAGCTGCTCGTGCTTGCGGCCACCCCCAAGCGTATCGACGGAAGCGTCCTGACACGATGGAACGCCCATTCGGAGGCTGCTGCCCACATTTCTTTTTCTTCCCTCGCCCGCATGGTGGCCCTGATCAATTCGATGGGAGCAAAGCCTTTTGACCGTTGCCCTGTACTGGTGCTCCAAGGGGAGGAAGATGCTCTCGTTTCCTGCAGCGAAGCTACAGAGTGGCGCACGCATTTTAAACCTGGAATGGCCCGGGCAGTGATTGTGCCCCAGGGCGAGCATCACCTCTTCACGGGGCCGGGCAAGGATTTCGCGGTTGATATCATCCAGAGAACGATCCTTGATGCAACCCAAAACTTGAGCCCAGCAGAAAGCCAATCCATCGAACGACTCATGGGGGATGAACCCGAAGTCAGGACCTTTCTCCAAAGGTCCCCCTTCTCTGCACGACATCTGGCTCTTTGCCCCAGCGGTCGAGGCGAGCCGGCCAAACTCTCCGCGCAGGTCGACTGCGAGCCTGTTTTTGCCAATATCGAAATCACTACCCACTGCAATCTGCAATGTGCCTTTTGCGCACGGACTGCGCTCAATAAGCCTTCCCGCCATATGCCTTTGCAGGCCTTTCGACGGATTCTGGATCTCCTGCCGCACGCCTATCGAATCACCCTGGTGGGCCTCGGCGAACCCTTATTGCACCCCGAGGTCGTCGATTTTGTAGCGGAAGCCAAGAGCCTCGGGCGCCGGGTGGCCCTGGTTACCAATGCCCTGATGCTCACTCCGGAATGTGCAGAGCGGCTTCTTGGCGCCGGCTTAGACAGCATTGCCTTCAGCCTGGATGCACCCACCTCAGAGCTGGCCAACCAAGTTCGGGCAGGCACCGACCTGCACAAGGCGATCACACATATCAAAGGTTTCAATGCCCTCGCAAAAGCCACCCGCCCCATCGCCCGAGCCGTTTTTGCCGCGGTCTCCATGACCACTCTGCCCTTTCTGGAAGCACTGGTACGTTTGGTGGCCGAACTTGGGGTGGATGTGCTCATGCTCTCGGATCTCAACTTTCAACGGAATCTTCCCCAGACACTCTGGAAGAACCAAAGCGATTCAGTTGCCGCCACGGTGCGTCAAGCCATTCGTACCGCTTTTGCCCTGCGCCTACCCATCCTATCGGTGCGAGGTCTTGAGACTTTTGCTTTGGCTCGCCATTACCAAAAACATCTCCTGGTGCCCCCCAGCCAGCTCTACACTCGCTCCCGCACACATACGCATTGCTGTTCCCCATGGCAAACACTTCCCGTTTCAGTAGATGGAACCCTCACGGTGTGCGATTGTCAGCCGGAACGGATCGTCGGGAATTTACTGAGGCAACCTTTGAGTGAATTATGGAAGACGGGAGCTATGCAAAAACAGCGATGGAGGATGATTTCAGGATTACCAGTAGAGGCATGCGAGATATGTCCTAGGTATTAAAAAAAACTTCACCGCACCTTCGCAAGAGATTGTCCCCCGACCAGCCTTTTAAAGGCATGGTGCAGCCGCTCGGTTACTGGCCCGGGATTGCCGGAGCCGATGATCCGACCGTCTATTCTCGCGACCGGAACGATTTCCGCACCCGAGCCGGTCATGAAGCACTCGTCGGCAGTATACAGATCGAAGCGGGTGAGAACGGTCTCCCGGGCGGAAATTCCTTCTTCAATAGCCAGTTCGAGTACGGTCTGCCGAGTGATCCCCTGCAGGATACCGCAGTGGGGGGCAGGCGTCGCCAGGACTCCATCGCGGACAATAAAAATATTATCGGCCGTACATTCGGCCACCTCGCCCCGTTGGTTCAGCATCACCGCTTCGATGCAACCCGCCTGCTTGGCCTCCACCTTGGCCATGATGTTGTTCAGATAGTTCAGGGTCTTCACCCTGGGATCGAGTCCATCCGCCGGCAAGCGCCTGGAGGAGGCAGTGACTACCGGTATCCCTTCCCGGTAAAATTTTTCCGGATACAGACTGATGGTATCGATGATGAAAAACAGGGTCGGCGCACTACATTTGTCCGGATCGAGGCCAAGATCGCCGGGACCTCTGGTGGCCACCAACCGGATGTAGCCTTCATCCTTGCCGTACCGTTTCACCCCTTCCTGCAGGGCCGCTGCCAGCTTATCCGGGGGAAGAGGCACTTGCAGAAGGATGGCTTTGGCACTGTCGAAAAACCGGCGAAGATGTTCCTCCAGCCGGAAAATCTTCCCGGAATAGATCCGGATTCCTTCAAAAATACCATCTCCGTACAGCAGGCCGTGATCATAGACCGAAACCACCGCCGCTTCCTGCGAAACAAACCCGCCATTCAAATAGACCGTCATGTCTTTTGCTCCCATTGTTCTTCCTCATCTGAAAAAACATCCCGTAATTTCCGGTAGCCCGGCCCGAATCGATCGATTAAAAGGGTGTCGAAACGATCGACGATCTTCATGATATAGATGTCATGCTTCACATAGTCTTCCGCCAGGTTGACGTAGCCGCGGTTTCTGCTCCAGGCCCCTTCCGCTTCCCCGGTTTCAAAAACCGTTACCATCATTGCCTCCCGTGAGTCGACCACCAGGGTTAAGCCACGCCCACCTTTTTCCTGAAACAGGGTGTCGGCAATCGGATGGGAAAAACAGGTCCCGACCGCAAGGGTCGGATCCAAGTCGCCGAAATGAACCAGGCCGAGGCGAACCCCTTCAGCGCATTTGGCCCGCAGCGCCGGAGCCAGATTAAGCAGCTCATCTTGCCAGAGCGAGATGAGAATTTTGCTTTGAGCACTTGCGATTATCTGTCTGGCTTTATCGACAATCTCCTGATATCCCTTGAGATTCCAGATATAGGAAACCTGATTTTCCTGCATCAGTTTCCGTCCCTCTTCCTCAAGACCTGCCAGAGTCTTCTCCATCTGATATCGACACCCAGCGGCAAACTCTTCCAATTCCTGGGGGATATAGCGTTTGCGGGTTTGTTCCTGCAGGCAGAGCACCAGCCCCTTTTCTAAAAGCCGGCCAAGAACCTGATAGATCTTTGAAGTGGGCAGCCCGGCCTGCTGGGCAACCTCATAGGCCGTCAGCGGACTGACCTGGCATAAAGCCTTGTAGGTGCGTGCCTCGTAATCGCTCAGACCCAGTTCCCGAAGGTATGTAATCATATTGTCTACCATGGTAGTCAATATGAAGAGTTATGCAAGAATTGTCAAGGGTGAAATTGCAGTTCTGGATGAATGTTTAAATAAAATTAACTTGAGTAGCTGAAATATCGTGGTTCATGGTTTCCTATTTATGTTGCAAAATTTAGTCAAAATTGGTGAAAGTTACTTAATGATAAACTCCGGCCTGCGACCGGGCGGGCCGCTAATTTGTGACAGACAGTTAAGGGTTTAATTTTCTCAAATGCGAACCTATGGCTATTACCGATAGGATATCTGCGATGATGCTGCGAACCCCACTCGAACGGCAATATCTCCTGATCAAGTGCTTTCTCCGGATGTGGCCTGTGTTGTCGCGTCTGGCGTGCCTTTATCGTCGGACTGCCGTACGCCGTACCAGGATCGTCGCCGTAGTCGGCTCGTTCGGAAAATCGACAACGACTAACGCAGTTGTGACCGCCTTGGGTGGAGTCCCTTATCCGGGTTCGCAACGCAACGTTTCAAGTTTTCTGGCGCGTGGCCTTTTCCGCATTCGCCCCGGCGACCGGCACGCAGTGCTCGAGGTCGGGATCGGAGGAATCGGGGAGATGGCCCCCTATGCAGAGATGATCAGACCCGATATCACTGTCGTCACATCGATTGGGAGTGAACACCACACCTCGCTTGGCACACTGGAAACGACCCGCGAGGAGAAGGCCGCGATGGTGCGTATCCTCCCCCGTTCCGGCATTGCGGTTATTAACGGTGACGACCCGAATGTCCTTTGGATGCGGGGGGAAACGAAGGCACGGGTAGTGACCTTCGGGTTCGGGGAAACAAATGACGTGCGGGCCAGTGACGTATCACTCGCTGACTGGCCGAACGGTACGCGTTTCACCTTGCACGCCGATGGAGAAAGCCGTGACCTGCGCATCAAGTTGATCGGGCGACCCATGATATACCCGATCCTGGCTGCGGTCGCCGTGGCGCTTGCCGAAGGTTTCACCCTCGACCAGATACAACCGGGTCTTGAAATGCTTCCCACCATCCCTGGACGGCTTGAACCGGTCAGGCTTCCCAGCGGTGCGATTATCCTGCGGGACGACTTCAAATCGGCGCTGGAAACGATTGAGGCGGCACTCGACGTGTTCGCCGAAATCCCTGCCAAGCGCCGCATTGTAGTCCTCGGCCAGGTGACCGAGCCTCCCAGGGAGCAGGGGCCCATGTATAGGGAGTTGGGGAGGCGGATAGGCGGCATCGCCTCACGGGCAATCTTCATCTGCGGCAAAAGAAACCACTCCTGCAGCGCCGGGGCTACTGCGGCGGGGATGCCCAGTTCCGCTATCGTCAAGGTGAGCAGCCGCGATATTTTCAAGGTACTGGAAGTGCTCCAGGGCGATCTCGGCCCCGGTGACGTCGTATTGATGAAAGGTGGCCAGAACCTTCACCTTGATCGCATCTCCCTGATGCTTGCGGGACGAACCGTCCGCTGCCGTATTCAGACGTGCACGACTAAAGTGGCAAGCTGCTATCACTGCCCGATGCTTGAACGTGGATGGGAGCGTTTTCCCCGGTATTAAGGATTCCAAGGATGATCCTTTGATGAAAATCGGCATTATTACGGACCGGCTAGGTTTGGACACCGGCGGACTGGAAACCTACGAGCGGGGCTTGCTTTCAGGACTGGCGGAGCTCCAACCCCAATATCAATTCGAGGTCTATTGCTCTTCTTCGCAGGCTGCCGCCGGCATTCCCCAGCTGGGCAAGCGGTGCTCCATTCATCCGGTCTGTCCGCAATCCACCTGGTTGCGCTATTCCCTCGGTCTGCCGCTGCGCCTGCATTGGCAGCACAACGATGTAGTGCATGCCTGCTTTGTCCCACCCTGGACCAGCCCGCGACCGTTGATCGTGACGGTGCATGATCTCTTTCCGTTCATGCAGCAAAGCCAGCTTCCCTATTCGGTGGAGCTGCGGCTGAAGTTTCTCTTGCGGGTAGGGCTCCGTCGGGCTTCCAGGGTCATCGCCGTCTCGGAAAAGACGAAACAGGATATCGTCAATCTCTTCCACTTGGATCCGGACCTGGTGCGTGTCATTCATCTTGGAATTGACCGGCACTATCAGCCGGGGTCTGAAGATGAGGATTCATCGACTTCCGGTCAGTTTCCCCTTCCAGAGCGGTATATCCTCTATCTCGGCAGGATTGAGCCGCGCAAGAATTTCGGCGCTCTGCTCCAAGCCTACCGTTGGCTGCGGAAGCACCGGAAGATTCCTCAAAAACTGCTGGTGGTGGGACGCATTGAGCCTTGGGGCCGCCGGGAGCTCGGGCGTCTGGCGCCGCTTCTGGGTGAGGACGTGATCTTCACGGGTTACTTGCCGCACGCTCGGCTTCCCCGGATCTACCGGCGGGCGGAGGTGTTTGCTTTTCCCTCGCTGGCGGAAGGGTTTGGGTTGCCGCCGCTGGAGGCGATGGCTTCCGGTACTCCCGTGGTGGCCTCCCGCATCCCTGCGCTCGGCGAAGTGCTGGGGAGTGCGGCTCTCCTGGTGGATCCTCACGATCCCCTGGATTTGGCGGCAGCCATCCTGCGGTTGCTGGAAGATGAAGCCTTGCGGGAGCACATGCGCCTCCAAGGCTTGGCCCAGGCGGCCCGCTTCAGCTGGCGGGAAACCGCCCGTCAGACGCTAGCGGTTTACCAGGAGACCTTGGCGCAATAATCCTTGCACAACAATTTAAAGACGTTTTGTCTCCCCACCAAAATGGACTCTGATTTTCTCTAGAGCTTTAATAAAACCTATATATATTGCAACAACATATATACCAAATTTACTCTTTAGATCTTTATTTTTAAAATTATAGATCTTTTTAATTGTTGCAAAAACTTCAACTAAATCATTACCGATCAAGAATACTGTTTGTATCTGACGTCTTAAAAATGAGTAATTTGGATTAAAATAATGTTCATAAACTCCCCCGGAAATACGACGCATCTGCAGTAAATATTCCTTCATGGATTTTCTGAGAGGATGATTTACGTAAACATTCTGATCAAATATCTGAGTAAGATTGGCCTTGTTAACTCGTTGACCCCATTCAATATCTCCACCAGATTTTAAATTTTCATTAAATAATCCAACGGTGTTAAAGACATTCCTGTAGGTAAAAAGATTTGCTGTTGGGGCACCCTTTTGTTCAACAAGGAATTTATCTTTAGGGAAAGAATTGATTTGTTCATGCCACTGAAAAGACGCAACCCTCCTGTTTGAATGGGGAAAAAAATGGATAGGTCCTGCGAGATATTTGCATTCAATATTATTTTGTAGAATTTCTACTGCTGAAGTTATCCAATTTGGAGATATCAAACAGTCGGCATCTGTAAAGGCAAGAATCGAACCATGTGAAGCCCTGACACCTGTATTTCTAGCGGCATAAGAACCAGGCTTGGGTTGATGAAGAAGTTTGATAGTTGGGTAGGCGACGGCAATATTTTTAATTTCTTCTAAAGGCTGTGGGTTATTGTCTATAACAATTATTTCATAACACTCTTTTGGGTATATCTGATTAGTTAAGGAGTCCAGGCAACAGCTAAGATATTCAATATTTTGATAAACAGGGACAATTACGCTGACATTTGGTTTAAAGTTCATAACTTTCAGGACCCATCATGATAACCATTCCTAATAGTTGCACTTCAAATATATTTTTGTTCTTTCTATCATAATTTTTACTACAAGAAAGAAGGAGGCTGGGTTGTAAAAAAATTTGAAAATTTAGCCGTGAAAGAATAGCCTTAACACAGGAGAAAAAACTGACCTGGGTATGGGCGGGTCAGTGTACATGATTTTTTCAAACAATGTCCTGCCGGCCTCGAACATACCTATGGAACGTGATTTCTTCAAGTGGCTCGTATCGAAAGCCGGGCAACCCGCCACCTGCGAGAGGCTGTATGCTCCGGTATCAGGGCCGCCCGAGTGGATGGGCGTCGGGCGAGCACTCTTGATTTCGCTGCTTTTTCTCCTTCTTTGCTCCTTCGTTTTGCCGGCGTATGCCGAAGAGTTTCCGCCAACGCTACTCACCGCCGAGGAAAGGGCATGGCTCGACACCAATGGCGACAAGTTGACCCTTCTTTTCAATACCGATTTTCCGCCCGTCGAATTCGCCGACGATACCGGACTTTTTTCTGGAATGGGGGCCGACCTCATCCTTCAGATTGAAAAACGTCTCGGCATCAGCTTCTCAAAAATCCCGTCCAACGACTGGAAGATGCATCTTGCCGCCCTGGAGAGCGGCGAGTGCGCCATTACCCCGGCCATTGTTCGCACCGCCGAGAAAGAACGCTACACCTCTTTCACCGCTCCCTATGCCACCGTACCGGTCGTTCTCATTACCACCCGGACAACGAGTGGAACCATAACCTTCGACAATCTCCCCGGCCGTCGGGTCGGTGTTATTGCCGGATACGCCACCGAAAGATATCTGCGCGACCTTGCCAACGGCCGATACGAAATCATCCCGGTCAACAACGTATCGGAAGGCCTACGCGGCGTGTCTTTCGGACAGCTTGATGCCTTTGTCGGAAATCTTGCCGTTGCCGCCTATCACATCGAAAAAGAGGGTATTCCCAACTTGCGGGTGGCCGGTCGCACTGATTTTGGTTTCACCTGGAGCATCGGCGTGAGCCGCAAATACCCCCTGTTATTCAGCTCGGTGCAAAAGGCCTTCGAGGCAATTCCCCGAAGCGAACTGGAATCGCTGTGCAGGCGGTGGATCTCTCTCGATACCGGCGGGTTGTCGCCCGAGACCCGTCTGCTGCTGCAATTGATTGGCGTTTTTGCCATTTTGCTGGTTGGAGGTCTTGCCGGCATCAGCTATTTCCTCAAGCGTCGTCTGGATGACAAGGTCACCAGTCTGAAAAAGGCCCAGGAGAAAATGCGATCCCTCTTTGCGGCGATGAAGGATATCATCCTCATTCTCGACCACGAGGGGCGGTATGTCGAAATTGCCCCCATTGATACGACTCTTCTCTACCGACCCCCCGATGAGCTTCTGGGAAAAACCATTCACGACATTTTTCAGCCCGAACGGGCCGACCAGTTTCTTGCGGCGATCGATACGGTGCTCTCCAGTCGGCAATCGGTTACCCTCGATTATGTTTTAACGCTTGATTTACGGGAGGTTTGGTTTTCGGCCATCGTCGCTCCGCTCTCGGAAGACCGGGTTATTTGGATTGCCCGAGACATCACCGAACGAAAACAGGTGGAAGCGGAGCGGGAGAAACTGCATGGCCAGTTGATCCAGTCGCAGAAAATGGAGGCGATCGGCATCCTCGCCGGTGGCGTCGCCCATGATTTCAATAATATGCTCAGTGCCATCATCGGTTATAGCGAACTCACCCTGGGAGCGATGAGTCCGGAAGATCCCTTACGCCGTAATCTCGGCAGAATTCTCGATGCAGCCCAGCGTTCGGCAGGTCTAACCCGCCAGCTCCTGGCTTTTGCCCGTAAACAGACCGTAGTGCCCATCGTCCTTGATCTGAACGAGTCGGTCGAGGGCACGCTCAAGATGCTGCGCCGGCTCATCGGTGAAAACATAGAGTTCAGGTGGTTTCCCTGTCCTGATTCCTGTATTGTCAGGATTGATCCCACCCAGATCGATCAACTCCTGGCCAATTTATGCGTCAATGCCAAAGACGCCATCGGCGACATCGGCAGAATTTTCATTGAGACAGCCAGGATCACCCTCGATGCGGCATATTGCCAATCGCACACCGGCTTTCTGCCCGGCGACTATGTTATGCTTGCGGTCAGCGATGACGGCTGCGGCATGGACAAGGCCACCGTCGAGCATATTTTTGAACCGTTTTTTACCACCAAAGGTCTGGGGCAGGGAACGGGGCTGGGACTGGCAACCGTGTATGGCATCGTCAAGCAGAATGAGGGGTTCATCAGCGTTTACAGCGAACCGGGAAAGGGGACAACTTTCAAAATCTACCTCCCGCGATACGACAGTGAATCGGTCTTACCGCTTCCGGGCAACGCCGAGGAAATTCCCTTTGGCGAGGGAGAAACTCTTCTTCTGGTCGAGGATGATGCAACTCTCCTGGGCATGACCGCAATGATGCTGGAGCAGCTCGGCTACTCCGTACGCCCGGCGGCCACCCCGGGTGAGGCCATTCGCCTGGCCGAAGCAGATGAGGAAATAAACATGTTCATTACCGATGTGGTCATGCCGGAAATGAATGGTCGAGATCTAGCTGAGCGGCTCCGAGCGATCCGACCGGGCTTGCGCCATCTTTTCATGTCCGGCTATACCTCAAACGTTATTGCCGATAACGGCATACTGGATAAGGGGCTGAATTTTATTCAAAAGCCTTTTTCCCTCAAGGATCTGGCCGTCAAGATTCGCAGGGTTCTCCATGAACCTGCGGCCGACGGTCGCAGGTCTTAAGGCGATGGCCGGATTGGATAAATTAGCTGGCCATGGGTGCCCCTACGGGATAAGAACCGAACTGCCGGTAGTCTTTCGTTCTTCCAGGTCCCGGTGCGCCTTTGCCGCATCCTGCAGGGCATACTCCTGCATTATCCGTATCTTCACTACCCCGGCGGTAACGACGGCAAAGAGATCTTCGGCATGGGCCATGAGGTCTTCGCGCCTGGCCGTATAATGCATCAGGCTGGGTCTGGTCAGGAAAAGCGAGCCCTTTTGGGCGAGAAGGCCGATGTCGAACGGCGCAAGCGGCCCAGAAGACTGACCAAAGGAAACCATCGTCCCCATCGGTCGCAGGCAATCGAGGGATTGCATGAAAGTCGACTTGCCGATGGAGTCGTATACCACATCGACTCCCCGTCCTTTGGTGATTTCTTTAACTCTTGCGACAAAGTCCTCCTGGCCATAGAGGACGGTATGGGTGCAGCCGTTTTCCTCGGCAAGACGGGCCTTTTCGGCGCTGCCGACGGTGCCGATGATGGTGGCGCCGATGTGCTTCGCCCACTGACAGACGAGCGAGCCGACGCCGCCGGCGGCGGCATGGATGAGAATGATGCTGCCGGAGCCGACCGGAAAACAACCCTTCAGCAGATAGCGCGCCGTCATACCCTGGAGCATCATAGCGGCGGCATCCCGGGTGGAAATTGCCTCGGGAAGTTTGACCAGCCGGTGCGCGGGGATACAGCGCACTGCGGCGTAGGCCCCGGGCGGTTGTCCGGCATAGGCAACCCGGTCGCCCTTTTTGAATTCTTCGACCCCTGCGCCAACCATCTCGACTCTGCCGGCGCCTTCCAGCCCAGGAATAGCCGGCAAGGATGGCAGAGGGTAGAGACCGGTACGTTGATACACATCGATAAAATTAAGACCGACCGCCTCGTGGATCAGTCGTACCTCTCCCGGGCCCGGCATTCCCGGATCATAGGCCTCCCGAATAAGAACCTCGGGGCCGCCGGTTGAATACATCTTTATTGCATAAGACATAAAATCTCCCTTAGGTAGAATTTTGACGAGTGTAAAGAAACAACTCATGCTTTGATACTGTGCAACATGCCTGTCGTTCCGTCAAGTTTGTCAGGGTTATCGCAAGCAGGATCACTTGGCTTGGTGTGGCCGCCATCCGCTTTCCTTTGCAACATCGTTGCTTGTTTTCCGGAATAAAATTTGTTTTAATCGGCAGAACCGATTTGTTTGGAGTGTGGGTCTTGCCTGTCAATTAAAGGAGAAATGAATGAAGACATCGAAGAAGCTGCTGCGCTGCACCCTGGCGACCATAGCCTTGCTAACCCTGCTGAGTTCCCCGTTTCCTGCCGGTGCTGCCGAGCAGAAAGGCGAAGGCAAGAATCCGGTGGTCAAGGAAAATGGCGTTGAAGCGAAAAACGAGGAATGGGCCAAATATTACCCGCGTGAATATGCCACCTGGAAAGAGACCAGCAAGAGCGACAACCTGGTGGACATGCTGAAGAAAAAGCCGCAGCTGCCGGTGCTCTGGGCCGGTTATCCCTTTGCCAAGGACTATAATGCGCCGCGTGGCCACTTCTATGCGATCCAGGACAATGTCAACACCCTGCGGACCGGCGCCCCAGTCAGCCCGATCACCGGCCCGCTGCCGACCGCCTGCTGGAGCTGCAAGTCTCCCGATGTGCCGCGGTTGACGCAGGAGATCGGCGAGAAGGAATTTTTTACCGGTAAATGGGCAAAATACGGCAGCGAGGTGGTCAATCCCATCGGCTGCGGCGATTGCCACGACAGCAAGACCGGCGAATTAGCCCTTACCCGCGATTTTCTCAAACGCGGTCTTACCGCCTCGGGCTTCGATGTCGCTAAAATCACCAAAAACGATATGCGCTCTCTGGTCTGCGCCCAGTGCCACTCCGAATACTATTTCAAGAAGACCGAGGAGACCGATGCCCAGGGTGAGAAAAAAGTCACCATGACCGTCGCCTTCCCCTGGAATAATGGTTTCAAGGGCGAGGATGTGGAGGCTTATTATGACTCGTTAAACTTCTCCGATTGGACCCACGCCATCAGCAAGGCGCCGATGCTCAAGGCCCAGCATCCCGATTATGAACTGTTCGTCGGCGGTATCCATGGCCGTCGCGGCCTGGCCTGCACCGACTGCCATATGCCGAGCAAAAAGGATGCCGACGGCACCTTCACCGACCACCGTATTGCCAGCCCCCTGGGGAACATCGCCAATACCTGCGTGACGTGTCACGACCAGACTGAAAAGGAATTTAAGGATTACCTGGCCATCAAACTGCAGCGGAAAGATGAGCTGATGGACCTCGCCATGAACGGTCTGGCCAAGGCCCATCTTGAGGCCGGCAAGGCCTGGGAGGTGGGTGCCACCGCCGAGGAGATGAAGGACATCCTCCAGGACATCCGTCATGGCCAATGGCGCTGGGATTATGCGATTGCCAGCCACGGCAGTTACTTCCACAATCCCGAGGAGGTCTTACGGCTTCTCGCCCAGGCAAACGACAAGGCTCAGCAGGCGCGGGTGAAACTGGCGGAGGTGCTGGCGAAACACGGGGTGATCGGCTACCAGGTTCCCGACTTCTCCACCAAGGAGAAGTCGCAAGTCCTGGCCGGTATCAACATGGAGAAAGAGGTCGCCGAAAAACAGGCCTTCAAAGCAGCGTTGCTCCAGGAATGGAACAAGGAGGCGGTGGCCAAGGGCCGACTCAATATGGAATCGCGTAAAGGGATGAGCGATCGTACCTCGTACGCCAAATAAACACTGATTTTCCCTCCACCTCTCCATCCGGCGCACCGTCCTGAACGGTTCGTCGGATGGCTCTGCTTTTTCTCCGCCATCCCATTTTTCGAAGGCTGTGCCCTCCTTCCGGTCAGGTATCCCGAGAGTGGAGGGAGCCGTTTAGCCGGCCTGGTTGCTATCGCCAAAATCCTACTTATCCTTTATTGAACTGGAGGTTGTACTGTTTTTGACTTTTATCGTCCGAGCGGACGGGAACAGATACAATCAATTGAATCTAACCTACCAACAGAGCCTGACGGGATGTCGGGCATTGTTTTAAGGACCAGCCTTGGAGCTCGGATACTTTTCACCGAATGTATGATGATTTATCGTTTCATCATAGCAAGGGAGGTTTCCAGATGCCGCCATCCGCAACCCATTTTCCCGATAAATTTTTGACCCTGGCCGAGATGATGAATATCTCCGAGCAGGAATTCGAACGAAGGAAGCAATACCAGCAGTTCGGTCCGGAGGACGGGGCGCACCTGCAGAAGCTCGCTTCGGTCTCCGAGAACTTTACCTATGCCGAGGATGTCATGGATTCGTTTGCCGCCCGGATTTTACGCGCCATCACCGTGATGACTCGCCTTATGGGGGCGAAGGTGGCGATAGCCGGCATCCAGCCGGAAATCGCCTTTTCCATGGTCCAGTTGGGACTGAGGCTGGAGGGAACGATGACGAGCCTTGATCTGGAAGACGGTATCGCCATGCTCAAGGCCGCAGACAAAACAAACGGGCTCGGCAATTATGGACGTTGAACTGATCATAGTCGCATCCGACGCAGGGGTAATGAACGCCCGGCAAAAGGGGCGGGAGCTGGCGACGACAGTTGGGATATCCGGCAGCGATCTGACTCTGATGGCGACCGCCATTTCGGAAATCGCCCGCAATATCGTGCAATACGCAGGGCAGGGCGAGATCGAGTTCCACAGTGTCGTGCGGGGGGGCAAACGGGGGTTGATGATCATCGCCCGCGATCGCGGCCCCGGCATAGCGGATATCGCCCAAGCCATGCAGGACGGCTTTTCAACCTCAAGGGGAATGGGGCTGGGTCTGCCGGGGGCGAGACGGCTGATGGACGACTTCAAGATTGTCTCCGAGGTCGGCAAGGGCACTACCATTTTGATGGTCAAATGGGAGCACTAATTGTGGAGAAGGTATGCAGCAACGGCGACTTCGTCCGGGCCATCGATTCCCCTCACCCTCCCGACAAACTCGCCAGGCACATTCTCGATCGCTATGCCAAGCCTACCGACGACGCCCTGGTTCTGGTAGCCCGCTGGCGAATGCCCGTAACAGCGCAGGAAGGGAGGTTGTCGTGACCGGCCTGCCCCCAGAAGACCCCGCACTCTCGTTCGCCACTGCCTACCAACGGGCCCTGGTCGAGTACGCGCTCGCTAAAGAGGGTAAAGAGGCGTTGATGTGCGAAGAGGCGTTGATGTGCGCCTATGAACTCGGTCGCCGGGCGGTTGCCGAACAGCGCAACATCCTTGATCTGGTGGCAATGCATCAGAATGTCGTGTGGAGCGCGGTACTCGGCGGCGCCGGTGAAAAGCAGATGGACGATTATCTCCGCCGGTGCGAGGAATTTCTGGCCGAGGTTCTGGCGCCGTTTGAGATGATGCATCGCGGCTTCACCGACACCATCCATCAGCTGCAGGAGATCAATGCGACTCTGGAACAGCGGGTGGACGAACGAACCAGGGATCTGCAGGAAAGCCAGCACAATACCGCCGAACTTGCCCGTCTGTATCAGATCCTCAGCAGTATCAACTCCGCCATCGTCCGCCTGCACGGCCGCGTGGAACTGTTCAAGGAGGCCTGCCGGATCGCCGTTGACCAGGGCGGTTATCCGGTAGCCTGGATCAACATACGCGATGCGAGCGGGCCGAATACTGCCGATACCTGGTGTCATTGTGTCGGCGACGGCTCATCCTGCCGGACAACCCCGGTCGATTCGATCGGCGTCGAGATCCGCAGTGCCATTGACAGGGTGTATGACGAGAGCATGCCGGTGGTCCGCCACCTGGCGAGCGATAATCCGGCAACCTGGAATGGGTCGACCATAGGCTATGCCGCCTATGGCCTCCTGCCCCTGATGCTTGGCGGCCGGGTGATCGGAGTATTCGCCCTCTTCTCCGCCGAACCGGATTCCTTCAAGCCGGAGGAGATGCGGCTGCTGGCGGAAATGGCCGGCGATATCTCTTTTGCCCTCGAACATATAGAGAAGAGGGATCAGCTCAACTATCTGGCCTATTATGATGTCTTGACCGGCTTGCCCAACCGGAGCCTGTTACTGGAGCGGCTGCCGCTGCAACTCCAGGTCGCCGAACGGACAAAGACGAATGTTGCATTACTGCTGGTCGATTTGATGCATTTCTCCGATATCAACGACACCTATGGCCGCCATGTCGGCGACAGCCTGTTGAAGCAGGTCGGCGAGCGTTTCTGTGCATCCGCCGGCAACTGTGAGACCGTGGCGCGACTGGGTGCCGATCGTTTTGCCCTGTCTCTCGTCAATATCGGCGACACCGACCAGGTTGCCCACATGCTGGAGCAGGAAGTGCTCAGCCTCTTTGCCAACGGGTTCCGGGTCGGTGACACCGATATCCACATTGCCGTCCAGATAGGCATTGCACTCTTTCCCTCCGATGCCACCGATGCCGACACCCTTTATAAAAACGCCGAGATTGCCCTGAAGAGGGTACAGAGTCAGGGTGAACCATATCTGCTGTACGATGCGGCCATGAATGAACGGATTATCCACTCGGTCACCATGCAGGCAAAGATGCGCAAGGCGATCGAAATGGACGAGCTGACCGTTCACTACCAGCCGAAGGTCTCCGCCGCCAATGGCCGCATCCTCGGTTTGGAGGCCCTGTTGCGCTATATCGATCCGGAGACCGGCATGGTCCTGCCGGGTCGCTTCATCCCCCTGCTGGAAGAAACCGGCCTGATTATCGAGATCGGGGCTTGGGTGATGCGGCGCGCCGCGGAGGATCTGCACCACTGGCGCCGGTTGAATCTCAATCCACCGAGGGTCGCCGTCAATGTCTCACCGATCCAGCTGCGGCAGAAGAACTTCGTCCAGTCACTGCAGCAGATCCTGCAGGAAACCGACGGACGCAGTGACGGCCTGGATATGGAGATTACCGAAAGCGCGGTGATGGAGGAGGTCAAGCAAAACATCCCCAAGCTGGAGGCCGCCCGCGAGATGGGATTTCGCATCGCCGTCGACGATTTCGGCACCGGCTATTCCTCGCTCAGCTACCTGAGCCAGCTACCGGTGCAAGCCCTCAAAATCGACCGTTCCTTCATCGTCGACATGACCGAACGCCCCAACAGCCTGGCCATCGTCACTTCCATCATCTCACTGGCCCATTCGCTTGATCTTGAGGTGATCGCGGAAGGGGTGGAACTGGAGGAGCAGGCGAAGCTGCTGCGGCTGTTGCGCTGCGAACTCATCCAGGGTAACCTCTACAGCCCGCCGCTGCCTGCGGAGGAGATCATAACCCTCCTTGGGCGGGACCGGCTGTGACGGGGGAGTTGAAGACGATCAACCCGGCCGTCACCATGAGTATCTCCTCGCCTTCTGTTGTCGGGGACGCTGGTTTGGCCCATCATGATGGCCCGGTCAATTTTTCCAAACATGCCGGTCCGTTGTTTTTCACACTATTCACCCTGCTGCTCACCGGATAAGTTTCTATCCATGAGTTCGGACACGGCTTGAGCATCGACATCACCCTCTCTTGATCTGTACCTGGATCCAGCCAGATCGCCAGGTCATTCTTATCCAGAATCACAGGCATCCGGTCATGGATTGCCAGCATCCGCGTATTGGCCTCAGTGGTGATGATCGAACATGAGTCGATCTCTTGGCCATCCTCGCCTTGCCAATGATCCCATATGCCGGCCATCGCCATGTACCCCTGATCGGTCCGCCGGATGAAATAGGGCTGCTTCTGTGTTCCTTTTCGCAGCCACTCATAGAAACCGCTTGCTGGTATAATACAGCGTTGGCGTTTCAACGGTTCACGGAAAGAAACTTTCTTCTCGATTCCTTCGGCCCTGGCGTTATTAAGGATATATTTGGTTTTTGGGGTTTTGGACCAGGATGGCACCAAGCCCCAATGAAGCATGGCATAGGAAGGGTTGTCAGTCTCAGGACATTTGCGGATCGTCAGGATGTTTTGGGACGGAGGAATGTTGTAGTCCTCGATTGGTGGAGGATCCGGCAGGAGAAGCGTCTCGTATCCAAAGGTACCATTACCAAAATAAGCTAAACGTCCGCACATAATACTATACGTTTGTCGTTATAATTTTGTGGTGATTTTTTGTCCGAGATTTGGTCACTGGCTGCGAGTTAAGATAGAAACGGAGATATCTTGACTATCGAACGGGCAGCTCAGCCGGGGCATATAACCGAGCAGGTTGTCGAAGCAAAGTTCTTTCAAAAACCGGGAGCTTTTGAAAAGCCGCTAGCCCCCCGGGTCGGCTGCAGCGTTTTGTTTCGCTATATTTTTTCAAGCATAGTGCCCCTCTCTCAAAATTAAAATCAACTTATTGTTCTATTTCCTTTTTCAGGTGAAAGTGCTTTAAAAAGCTTATCCATTTTTGTTTCATGAGTTTTTAGATAATCCCTACGTTCATCCATATAGATCCTTTTAAGCCATGTCCATTTTGAAACCTGGTCTACAGTTTTTGCTTCAGCTTTCCCTTTGTCGATGTGGTCTCCCAATTCCTTAAGATACAATTCATGGGGATCATAGCCATCAGCAGTCAATTCGTCGGTATCGTCGATAATGGCATTAAAACTAAAGGGATTAATAAACCAAAGGCTATCTGAATCTTGTCTCAAGGAATAATAACGCAAACCTTCGTTTAGTCCTGGAATTAATTTAGGATCTAAAACTATACGAGGATATATGGCTGCTTTAGATTCTATTCTATACGCGTTGATCATTCCTTCGCCATATAGAATATCATCCTCATGAAATGTTTTACCTTTAGAGATCCCCCCCCGCGTGAGAACCCCTACTTTTAAAATTTCTGCCTGGAGCGAACCGCAACTCCAAATTATACCCCATAAATTGTCACAATTTGTTGATAATGCAATTGAATCGGAAAAAACGCTAACCTCAATTTTATAATCAGTAAAATCGCTTAATTCTGGCGCTTTCCGGGATTTGATTAGCTTTAAAGCATATAACAGTCTGTCATGCACTTCCGGGTGAGTGTTTATCGACATGACTAATGACGTAAATCCTAAAATATCAATAAATGCAACTATTTTATCTTCATATGAACTGTCTTTCAAATTCTGCCTCGAAATGGTTGCTTGCGGCCCTGATTCAAAACCCTTTTCAGAAACTCAAAAAGAAACCAATATATTATTAAAGATTCTACGTCTCCGTTTTGAAGCACAACGGCCATAATCAGCGGTGGCGCCAAGGGGATTACCGCGATAGTACCGCCGACGATGCCGCCATCCGCTGAATTATCTGGTTATATCTTCTTGGTTCTAAATATCCTTTTAGGTATAAAAGTTTGCGCCTGCAACTGAATGTTGTCCCAAATTAACAATTGATCATTTTGTTTTGTAATCGCTCGCACTTCCCCATCTTGTGAGACTACAAATCCTACAGTATCCTCATAATTCCAACAATACCGCATCATAGACCGATGTCTTGTTCCGAAGTGGTTGTAGTCAGCAGGTTGCAATGAAGTCTTCGTTGGTATTCGATTGGAGCATCGAAAAATATTATCTGGTACTTCTGACGACTTAATTTCTACTCCAAATCCACGCACATCAAGACGTCGGTTCAAAAGGATAAGTCCATCAACTCTACTTAAAAGAGATATAAACCATAAAGATCCGTCAATCTCGCTCTTTAGTTGGACTAAATTGTCATCGAATCCCCTTTCCTCCAAATATAGCTCCAGAGGGATGTCTTCTTCATCATTTATCAGATTGTCTATTAATTTTGATTTGTGTAGTAAATTAGCCCTGTTAACTGCTCTTTTGATGAGAGATAATCTTAGCCTAGAGTAAGAGATTGGATATTTTATAGTTAGGCCACTATCTTTTCTCGCATTTGAAAAAAGAAGAGCTCCACCATGGCGGTAACTTTTTATTCTTAAAATTAATCTACAAATTGCACTAAACCAATATTTTGTTAGCTCATCTTCAGAATCAATTATTGTCTCAGCAACTGTTGGCGATAATTTTCTTTTAATGCTTGATAAGTAACTATTAAGGCCAGCATTAAGAGTGTCTCTTATTGGTCCTTCAGAAAATACATTGATAGCTCTTTGGACAATTAAGTTGACGCGTAGTTCTGCGATTTTTTTATGGTTAATATATGCAATAATGTTACCAGGCATTTCCAAGCTTGCTTGGAAAATGCCTGGTCTTTCAGGTCGTAACTCAGTTTCATAATTCACATAATCATAATATCTATTCCCTTGATCAATTAAACCAAAAATATAAAGTTTATTTTCCTTATCATTATATACTGCAAGTGATGATGATCTGGGGTCTGAAGCTTTTGCTAATTTAATTATATTTTGAAGATTAAAAATAATTGGATCTGAAAACTGAACAATACTCCAATGATCATGTGGGGATTCGTAGAGTTGACTTGATCCTTTTTCTGGTGAATCAAGATAGACGATGTTAAAAATTATTGGCTCAGACTCTTCAGTTTTGATGCTTGCGAAGTACATGGTTTCAAATAATGACATCAAAACTTCTATTGGCAGCGACGAAGGATGTTTTTTCTCTATTTCAGAATGCACCACCACTGCCAAGTCTTTAGGATATTTAATTATGGGCATTCTCTAGTACCGTCATATTTTGTGGAATAATCGCGGCGGTCGGCTGAAGAGCGGACGACTGCAACAAGTAATTCAGCTGACCTGCATATCTCCCTGGACTGGATGATATACAGGAAGATGACATCATTTTAGTGACCTTGGCCAAGATCCTTCCAATGTCAAGATATTTCCAAAAGTTCTAGGCCGATAAATAGGAGATAGCTTGACTCAGGGAAAGATATTGGTCTTTTACAATTTAAGCCTTACCCTCAAGGCGTCGTAAAGATATTAGTGTTACGACCTATTTTCATTACGGTCAACTCGCTTTTGGTTTCTTAGGTTGTGAGGTCGAAATAAACGTTCAGGCCAGTTGTTGACGGTATAATCAATGCAGTATCCTTCATAGTCAATAATTTCAAACAACAAACTATAGAAGAGGAAAATATTCGTATACACTTGATCAATAAGAATCTGCATTGATTCATTATTTAAATCGACTTTATCCGCATGTGTTGATTTGCTCCTCAAGCTAGTCCACTCGCCAATTAATTCTTTCGATATTGTACTATTACAAGCAAGTTGATGAAGAATATTTTTAGGATTAGTGCTTTTGAGGTTACCAAGGTTGGATAATAACCTCTGCCTAATTCTATCTGGTAATTTTAATAATTTAATTTCCTGTTTTGCAAGTTCAGCCTGTTCAAGAATCTCTGTATCTGGCAATCCAAGGTTAGAGAAATATTCTTTCAATACTCCTTCGATTGCAACAGATATAGTAAGAGCAGAATTTTCAACACCTACTTGCCAAACACGGTGAATTTTATGCCAATATCCAAAAATAACAGAAGACTCTGATTTAATATTTAGTATGTATTTATTTAGAAATTCTATCAAGCTATCTTCACCATATGCCTCACTAACACCAAAAGGGGTGTTTATAGCTTCATTTGATACACCTTTGTCAATTGATTGTATAGTAACTCTATGTTTTCCATTTTTTAAAATGGTTGTTGACAAGGGTTCAATTATTTTCCCAAAGACAATACTCAATGCCTCAAAGAACAATATTTTGAATACTTCTGGATCCCCCTTAATTTCATCAATAAACAATTTGTAATAATTGTCCTTTTGGGTGATTTTTACTGTTGTAGAATCTAGTTTCCATTCTGTTTTGTTAAAAGCAATCCGACCATTAACACCCTCTTGTTTCGCTTTCAGCGGAAACTTCAGTTTCTCTATTATAATGGTTGATATCATACTACATGATGAGCCATTTTTAGAGGCATCAGAATCAAAAGTAATTTCGGAAAATATTTTTCTTATTCTCGACTTTATTACTTTTTTTCCAGTACTTATAAATAGATGACCAGAACCAGATATGTTTTCAGCATTCCACTTTTTACCATCAACACCAATGGCTTCTAATTTGAAAAAATAATCCCTATTAATTATCTTCCCTAATTGAAGTTGTGTTGGAGAGTGTGATACCTCTCTCTGAATATTATCAACCTCACTGACCATTTTTAGATTCAATAGACCCTTATCGTCTTGAAATATTGTTCCTGCTCCTGTATAGATGATTGGGTTAGTATCAATTTGTTGAATCAAAATTATGCTCGAACAATCAATTTCAAATTTATTGGATACCAAATCATTTATTTCTGTGTTGTTGAGAATCATAATTGTTTAGGTCAAGCTTTCCTTGTACGTATATGTGTAGTGGGGATGTTATCAGCTATTTTTAAAATGCTCGTGCATTAGTCTTGAATTCAGGTGTTGCGTCGCCACATTCCTTCTCAAATTAAGCTACATACCTTTACAATACGAAGCAAATCCAACCGAGGGCGGGAATCTCTAACTCAAAATCTTCCAAATGCCAAAGTCAACATATTTCCAAAACATCTTGACTCCAAACTGCATTCGAAAATCCGATGAAATTAAATGTTTGGAAGATAGCATTATCTGTAAAACTGAACAAGTTGAAATAGCGTGAAAAATCGAATTTTCTAGCACGATTATACAGCACAAAACTGCACCAATTCTCCTGGAGCCTGCAGAATCACTCCGAACTCCCTAAGATTTACCCCTCTCTAACCGACAACGCCGGCAAGAAATTCCCTCGATCTGGAGGTGGTCGCGGAGGAGGTGGAGCTGGAGGAACAGGTCAAGCTGCTGCGGCTGTTGCGCTGCGAACTCATCCAGGGCAACCTCTATAGCCCGCCGCTGCCTGCGGAAGAAATCATAACCCTCCTTGGGCGGGATCGGCTGTGACGGGGGAGTTGAAGACGATCAACCCGGCCGTCACCAGAAGGATGGAGGCAAGAAGATTTGCGGTTACCGCTTCGCCGAGCATGACCACGCCGAGGAAGACCCCGGAAATCGGCATGATAAAGACAAAGGAGTGGAGGGCGGTGGCCCCGTATTTGGCCATCAGGGTATTCCAGGCGACAAAGCCGAAGGAGGCAGTGACCAGGGCCTGGTACAACAAAGCCTTGACGACCGGGGCATCAAGGGATTTGATCATCTCGCCGTCGAGGAAATAGCCGCAGAGCAGATAGATCGGCACCGTCATGGCCATCGGATAGAGGGTGATCTGCAGGGGATGAAAGCCGGCAATGATCTTTTTTACATAGACGACGTTACCTGCCCAGACGAATACCGCCAGCAGAATCAGCAAATCGCCCGGCAGGGTTTCTCCGGCCTGGGCGGAAGTATCAAAAAACAGCACCGCCACGCCGACAAAACCGAGGATGAGTCCCGCCACTCGCCGGAAACTGATGTTATCACCGGGGAGAAAAAAGTGCGCCAGGATCATCACCACAAAGGGCAGGACATTGGAGATTAACGCGCCGTGCGAGGCGGTGGTCATGCTCTGACCGAAGTAAAACAGGGCGAGCTGGACAAAGAGGATGACCCCCAGCGGCAAAAGTTGCCGCGCCTGCCGGCGAGTAATGGCCAGGCGGTTACCGCTGCAGATCGCCCAGAGAAAAACGACCACGGTGGAAATAGCAAAGCGTAACCCGGCGGTGGTAAAAACCCCAAGCCCGGTCAGGCTTATCTTCACCGCCACCGTGTTGGCGCCGAACAGGCTGCACAAGAACATCGTATAGAGACTTATGCCGAGGGGTAAGCCGCGGCTGGTGGCCGTCGGGCTAAAGCGCTCTTTCTTCACCATAGCCCATAACCACCGCCTTTTTGCCGATGGCTTCCACCTGCCTTTTGAATTCTTCCGGGTCGGCGCGGATCACCGGGAAGGTATTGTAATGTATGGGGATGGCCAGGCCGGGAGCGGCAAGCTCGACCGCCTTCACTGCATCGCGTATGCCCATGGTAAAATTGTCGCCGATCGGCAGCAGCATATAGTCGAGCGGAGTCATTTCGCCGATCAGTTTCATGTCGTAAAAGAGGCCGGTATCACCGGTATGATAGAGGGATTTGCCGTCGATGGTCAACACTACTCCGGCCGGTTCGCCGCCGTAGGTGTTATCCGGGGTCATCGAGCCATGGTGGGCAATGGTGAATTTCACCCTGCCGAAGGGAAAGTCATGGCCCCCGCCGATATGCATATTATGGGCGCGAAAACCCTTGTGGGCGCAGTAATTGGCAAGCTCGTTAACACAGATGAACAGCGGGTCGGTACGCGCCGCGATCTTGAAGGCATCGCCGACATGATCGCCATGGGCATGGGTGAGAATAATGAAATCGGCGCTGACATCGGCCGAGCTGACCGGTGATGTCGGGTTGTCGTCGAGAAACGGATCGATGAGGATGATCTGACCGGCATCGGTGGTAATCTGAAAGGACGAATGGGAAAAATATCTGAGTTTCATCTCTGTCTCCGGGGCTAATGTATAGAATCGGGTTTCTCGGCTTGGCCAATGGTTTAGCCGGTCAGCGGCGAACTATCACACCTTTGATCGGGCCGTAGGAGGATTGGCATACACATGGCGTACCGGGCGGCCCGTCTTGACTGAGGATACACCACAGCACCTCCGTTTGACAGATATTTGATGCTTCTTGCAGACGCCCATGGGTATCCGGCCGGTTAGGTTGTACCCGGTCATCCTCTTTGACAACCGGTCGGTCCTTTGTCTCACCGCACAGCTGGTCAATATGATATTCGCTCATCCCCGTGTCGCGCATGGTCTGTTTGTCGCGAGCCGTACATTCGCCGTAAGCGCTGCCGGCACAAAAGCAGGCGAGAAGAAAAAATCCCTGCATAATCGAGCGGTGCATGGTGATACTCCTCTTGCCCTGTCGGGCAGACAGAGAGTTATTGCCTGTTGGCAAACAGCAGCCCGGACCAAAAAATAATTACCGGCAGGATACCCCCTTATGATACTCTTGGTAAGGCGAGGACTTCAAAAGAAATCATACATTCCCTCTTGTTGAGAGGTGATTTTTTGTTCATACTGCCGAAGGCTTTTTTCGTGAGGGGTAAATGGATGATGAAAAGGAAAATTGCAATATCGGCACAAACGGTGGCACTGGTCTGCATCTTTGTATTTCTGCTGGGCCGGCTGCTCCTCGGCTGCGACCGAGAACGCGAGACACCTCCGGCGAGATCGCAGCAACTAGGCGATGCCGCCCCCGATATTGCCACCAAGGGTCGGGAGGGCATGATTGTCCTGGTAAATCAGCGCGGGGACCGGTAGTTCTTCGCTTTTTCTGAGACCAATTACCCCAAAAACCTCTGCCGGGTGGTGAATACCCTATGAACAACAAAATTTGGGCGGTTTTCCTGTTCCTGATCCTTTCCGGCTGTTCCAGCGTCACCTCTAAGTATCCGGTCGGACTTGAAAATTTTGCCGTGATCGGCAATGATTGGAATGGCACATGGGGCTCTGACGAGATGGCGATTACCATACTTGTAAAAGACGAGGCGAAGGGGATAGTGCAGCTGGCGTGGATCGAGAGAAACCTCGACAAACTGAAATTCCAATCGGTCACCTGCCGGATCATGAAAGGCCGAAAGTGGTTGTATGCCAATGTCCTGGAGGCGTCGGGTGAAAATGTCGGCGACTTCTATTTCTGGGCGAAAGTGAAAAAGGACGACAACAAAATAGTGATCTGGCGCCCGTCGGTGGCGGCCTTCCGCGATGCGGTTGCGGCAAAACGTTTACAGGCAGCGTCTGCCGCCCCCGACCGAACAAAAGAGGATGCGATTAGCGATGACTCCGTGCAGATAATTGATCCTCCCGAAGTCCTTGTCGATCTTGTGGAGAGCAGCGGCAGCACCTATTTTGAATGGGAAGAACCGACGACCCTTGTAAAAATCAGTGATTAAGCCGTTGTAAAAAATAACATGGCCGAAGGTATGCATGGAACGGCATAAGGAGCCGTAAGGAAATAGTTTTAAATGGTCTAGTTATTTCCTAACGGCTCCTAAGTTGAACACAAACGGAGTGCTCTATGAAACTATTATGGTTGCTGTTTGTTGCAATATTTGGGCTCTGTGGCTGTGCCTCAATGACCAAAGAAGAATGTCTTGAGGCCAACGCAACCTCCTGGGAAGGCATTGGCCGGATCGACGGCAGCGACGGCTGGGACCCCGAGCGACGGCTGGAAATGCACCGTGAGGCCTGTCAGGAGGTGCGGATCCTGCCCGACCGTACGAGCTATATGCGCGGCTGGCACATAGGTGTTGTCGAGTACTGTACGCCGGATCGCGCCTATTCGGTGGGTCTTAGCGGCTCCAGCGGCAACTCCGGGGTGTGCCCGCCGGCCATCCGCGGATTTTTCGACGATAACGTCGAACTTGGCCTGCGTGTCTATAATCTGCGGAACCAGATCAGCAGCCTGGAAAGCGAGATTGACAGTTACGAAGACAGGCTTCGCGACCCAAAACTCGATGGGGAAACGAGACACGATCTTCATGCAAAGATCCGCCATCGCGACGAGGAAATATCGCATCTTCACATGCTCTTAAATGAAGCGCAGTCGATGCCGATTATTCGGTATTAACTTCGGTTTTTGCAGGAGGCAGCTACTTGCCGACAACCCCGCAGGCAACCCGCGCCCCACCGCCACCCAAGGCTTTCGGTGCATCGGCATAGTTGTCGCCACCTTCGTGAATCATCAGGGAGTGGCCCGACAGATCCTCCGGTTTCAACCTGGGCGCCAGCACCGGAAGCACCGCCATACCGGAGGCGTCGACAAAAAGGGCCGGCAGATCCCCTAAATGGCCATCGCCATACGGTCCTTTGTGGGCATTGGTCTTTTCCGGATCAAAGTGTCCCCCGGCGGCTAATCCGGCCACCATCTGGCCGTCCTTTTCCATTGGCCCGCAATTGCCTGCCGCATGGACGTGAAAGCCATGCAAACCGGGAGTCAGCCCCGACAGGTTAGGGGTGAAAAGGGTTCCATAGGCTGTTTGTTCGACCTTGATGGCGCCGATTTTTGTCTCTGTGCCTTCATGGGTGACATGCTGCATGTCAACTACCATCTCCGCCGCCCCAACTGAAACGGCTGCCATCGCTGCTAAAAAAAATGAAAAACCAACCAGCTTCTTTTTCATGGTCATCCTTCAAGTTGTAGTGCCGAATTTGATCAGAGCCGCTCTTTATGAGCCGGACCTTAGCTATTGTTCTGTTGTAAGGATGTGCCGGGATGGGATGTATTGTGGTAGTGAGAGAGCCCATCCTGACACCTTGGTGACAAGGTAATGCACCCTGAAACTTGGTCAACCACGATTTTTTTCTGTACTTTCCCCAGTTCCAAGACCTACAATACAGACATCGACAGGGTGTGGATGACACTTGGCGCTCCGGTCCGAATACAGTGATTCTAAAAGACAAACACAAAGACAATGGCTCATACCCCATCCTACCAAGAACTTCTTCGGAAGATCGCCGCCCTGGAGCAAAAATTGGCGGCAGTTCGGCAATGGGAAATCGCTCCTGTCGATCAAGAAAACAAGAGATATCGGACCATTTTCGAACAGGCTGAAGAGGTCATCGCCCGGCGTCTCCTGTCGCTTACCCAGCCCTTGGTAGACCCCTCGGCCATAGCTTTTGAGGAACTCTTCAACCTCGACGATATTCAACTCCTGCAGGACCAGTTCGCCAAGGCCACCGGTGTCGCCTCCATCATCACCCGTACCGACGGCACCCCGATCACCAGGCCAAGTAACTTCACCCGCCTCTGCCGCGAAATTATTCGCCCCTCGGAAAAAGGCTTTGCCAATTGCTGCAAATCCGATGCTGCGCTTGGCCGCATTTCCACCGAAGGGCCTTTGGTTCAACCCTGCCTGAGCGGCGGCCTGTGGGATGCAGGCGCGGGCATTTCCATTGATGGGCATCATATTGCCAACTGGCTGGTCGGTCAGGTTCGCGACCATACCCAGACCGAGGAAAAGATGCGACAGTATGCCCGCGAGATAAATGTTTCTGAAGAGGATGTCATTCAGGCTTTCCGGGAAGTCCCGGCGATGTCCCGGCAGCATTTCGAGGAAATTGCCAGGGCACTCTTCTCCCTGGCCAATCGCCTGTCGACAACCGCCTATCAAAACCTCCAACAGGCCCGCTTTATCACCGACTTGGAAAATGCCCAGGAAAAACTGCAGGAAAGCGAAAACAGGTTGCGTTTCGCCCTGCAAGGTGCCAATGACGGGCTCTGGGATGCCAATCTGCTTACGGGGGAAGTCTATTTTAGCCAGCGGAGCTATGAAATTCTCGGATACTCCTCCCGGAAAATGGCCGGAGCCATTGGGAATTGGAAAAACTTGGTCCATCCTGACGATTTTCCCCCGACCTGGGAACTCATTGTTGCTCATTTTAAGAAACAGACCCCGATACTACGGATTGAACTTCGGATGCGCACGCAGAAAGGCGGGTGGAAGTGGGTCCTGACCCGTGGCAAGGTAGTCGAATGGGAGAAAAACGGTCGGGCCCTGCGCCTGACCGGTACCCTCACCGATATTGATAATCGCAAGAAGATCGAAGAGACCCAGCTGTTTCTCCTTGAATGCGACCGTTCCGCCTCGGACGAGGATTTCTTTATAACCCTGGCCAGGTTTCTCGCGCACCAGTTGCGCATGGACTTTATCTGTATCGGCAAACTCTTAGGCGACAAGCTGTCGGTGCGAACGGTTGCCATTTTCCATGATGGCGAATTCCGGGACAATCAGACATACTCCTTGGAGGATACACCCTTCGGCAAGGTAGTTGGCGAGACGATTTGCAGTTACCCGAAAGAGGTTCGCCGGCTCTTTCCCAAAGATGCGGTGCTGCAGGAGATGGTTGCCGAAAGCTACGTCGGCACCACCCTTTGGGATTCTCAAGGCCAAGAAATCGGTGTGATCGCCGTTATCAGCCGCAAGGCTTTGGAGAATACCGATCTGATTGAATCAGTGCTGAAACTGGTGGCTATTCGTGCTGCCTCGGAGCTTGAGCGGCGGGAAGCGGAGCATGAAAGGGCCATCCTCCAGGCTCAGCTCATGCAGGCCCAGAAGATGGAATCGGTCGGCCGTCTGGCCGGGGGAGTGGCCCACGACTTCAATAACATGCTGGGGGTTATCCTCGGTCATGTGGAAATGGCTGAGGAACGGATACATCCGATGGAGCCACTTTTGCACGATCTTCAGGAAATAAAAAAAGCCGCTACCCGTTCCGTTGCCCTTACTCGGCAACTGCTGGCCTTTGCCCGTAAACAGACGGTCTCACCGAAGGTCCTTGATCTGAATGAGACGGTGGAAAGTCTCTTGAACATGCTGCGTCGGCTGATCGGTGAGGATATCGATCTGGCATGGCTACCGGGAAGTGGTTTGTGGTCGGTAAAAATCGATCCGACCCAGGTGGACCAGATTCTTGCCAACTTGACCATCAACGCCCGAGATGCCATCGTCGGGGTAGGCAGGGTCAGCATCGAGACCGCCAACATCGTCGTTGATGAGGACTATTGCGCCGAGCACATGGGTTTTCTGCCGGGCAGCTATGTCCTTTTGATAGTCAGCGACGATGGTTGCGGGATGGATAAGGAAACCCGTGAGCATATCTTTGAGCCGTTTTTTACCACCAAGGGCGTCGGCCAGGGAACCGGTCTCGGACTTGCGACAATTTACGGAATTGTCAAACAGAACTCCGGGTTTATCAGTGTTTACAGCGAACCCGGCAAGGGTACGACTTTCAGGATTCTTTTCCCAAAATTCGCCGATAAAACGCCCCTCTTCGATCAGGACCATGGGGCGGAAGAGGTGCAACAGGGCCAGGAGACGATTCTTTTGGTGGAGGATGAACCTTCCATCCTTCTCCTCGGCAAACGCATGCTGGAGAAAATGGGTTATCTTGTTCTGGCAGCGGCAACACCGGGCAAAGCCCTGCAAATGGCGGAGGAGCATGGCGGCGACATACACCTCCTCCTGACCGATGTGGTCATGCCGGAAATGAATGGCCGTGAGCTGGCCAATCGCCTGCTTCTCCGCTATCCCCGGATAGCACGAATATTTATGTCCGGCTATACCGCCGACGTCATCGCCCACCACGGCGTGCTCGACGAGGGTGTTCAGTTTCTCGAGAAGCCCTTTTCCATGGCGGAACTGTCGACCAAGATACGGGAGGCTTTGAAAATTTAATTGAGGTCCAACATGGGAAGCATTCAATGGGATTCAGCTTGGAATATCGGACATGGCGAAATCGATGGACAACACCAAAGATGGGTTGAGTTGTTTAATGAGTTGGAGGATGCTTTTTTATCGGAAAACGCTATCGATATGTCCGTCGTCCAACGGAATACCTTTAAAAATATCCTCGATTACACCCGTTATCACTTTGCTTGCGAAGAAAAGCACATGCAGGATTCAGCCTTTCCGGAAATTGCCGGCCATTGGCGGCTGCATAAAGAATTCGATAGAACCGTTTATGAAAAATACCGCGATTTTGAAAGTGGGAAACTCATTTTGACTTCGGAGTTGTTGTCACTTATTAAAAATTGGCTGCTGCGCCATATCCAGGTTGAAGATAAGAAATTCAGTGTGTATCTGTCTGAAATTAATAACGTTTCAAATTAACAAATCAGCCGGCAACTTCTGTTTCAGCGGCCTCTCAGTGGTGACTTAATTTCCTCAGCCTCGTTGCAGGGTGCGGATGAGCTTGCCATCGACCTGGCGAAATTCGATCAGGAGCGGCATCTGCCCCAGGGCATGGGTGGAACAACTGAGGCAGGGGTCAAAGGCGCGGATAACCGCCTCCAGCCGGTTCAAGGCCCCTTCCGAAATTTCCTCGCTGCCGCTGATAAAGCGCTTGGCCACCTGCAGCACGCCGCGGTTCATCGCCAGGTTGTTGTTGCCTGTTGCGACAATGAGGTTGGCCCAGGTCATCAGGCCGTTTTCATCGACCCGGTAATGGTGAATAAGCGTGCCGCGCGGTGCCTCGACACAACCGGTGCCTTCAAGGAAATTGGGCTGGGCGATGGCCCGCACCCGCAGGCTGAGGAGGGCCGGATCGGCAAGGATCTTCTCCATGGTTTCGATGGAAAAGAGGATCTCGATCAGCCGCGCATAATGGTTGAAAAAGGAACTCATCACCGGCCCCCGCTCAAGACTCCGGAACTCGGCCCACTCCTGGTCGGCGAGAGGCGTGCCGCAGCCGTTGCAGACATTCAGGCGGGCGGCGGGCCCCACCCGGTAGATGCCCTCCGGGTAACCGAGTGGTTTGTAGTAGGGAGCTTTTAGATAGGTCCAGTTTTCGGCGGCTTCGCCGAGATAGTTTTGGTAGTCGGCCGGATCGATGTTATCCACGACAATATGACCCTTGGCGTCGATGATCCGCAGCTTGCCGTAAACATGTTCAAGGTTGCCGTCGGCATCGACCATGCCCATGAAGAGCGTCGGGAAATTGGCAAAGGTGGCGATTTCCTCGCGATAGTTTTCCAAGGATTTCTTGAACATCGTTAGCGTTCGGGTGATAATCGCCAGGGCCTCGGGGATCATCTGCAGCATGGCATCCCGGTGTTCGGCACTAAGAGGGGCATTGACGCCGCCGGGCACCACCCATGCCGGATGAATGCGTTTGCCGCTGATGAATTCGATGATCTGCTGGCCGATTTTCCTGAGGCGAATCCCGTCTCTTGCGATCTCCGGGTGGGCCTCGATGATGCCGACGATGTTGCGCTTGGCCGGCTCCGCGTCCATGCCGAGGAGCAGATCCGGCGACGACAGGTAGAAGAAGCTGAGGGCATGCGACTGGATATATTCGCCGCAATTGAGCAGCCGCCTGAGAAGGATGGCGGTTTCCGGCGGATGGACGCCGAGGATGGCGTCGCAGGCCTTACCCGAGGCGAGCGAATGGCTGATCGGACAGATACCGCAGATCCGTTCGGTGATCGACGGCATTTCGTAGTAGGGCCGGCCTTCGCAGAGCTTTTCAAAGCCGCGGAACTGGGTCACATGAAACTTTGCATCACTGACGCTGCCGTCATCTTCGAGGGTGACGGTGATCATTCCATGTCCTTCAATCCGCGAGATCGGTTCTATGGTAAGGGTTTTGCCCATGGCAACACCTCCAGAAAAAGTTTCAGTCTACAACTCTTAGGCCCCAAACCGTGTCCGCCCACGCATATCGGGAATCCGACCGGCCAGCAACTCCTGGAGAAGATAAAAAATCGCCTCGGGCGGCGGCGGGCATCCGGGCAGGAAGACATCGACGTGGACGAATTCATGCACCGGCCGAGCATGCGGGCAGAGCTGCGGTACGACCTGAAAAGCGGCTTCGCCGCTTCCGGCCAGCGGCGGTTCGGCATTCTCCACATAGCCGCGCTGCAACACCGCCTCAACCGGATAGCGGTTACGCATGCCCGGCACGTTGGCGGTGACCGCGCAATCGCCGAACGACACCAGAACCCCGCTCCGTGCCCGGATATTCAGGATGTTTTTTTTGTCGGCCTCGCTGCTGACCGCCCCTTCGACCAGGGTGACATCGGCATGCTCGGGAAAGGTTTTATAATCGACCAGGGGGCCGTAGACGATCTCCACCTTGTCGGCAAGGGCAATCAAGCCCTCGTCGAGATCGAGAAAGGACATATGGCAGCCGGAGCAGCCATCCAGCCATGTTGTTGCAAGTCCTATTTTTGCCATGATTCCTCCTGTCTGCCGCGCATCATCTGCAGATACGGCAGGAACTGGCGACGCTTGATCATTTCCGCCACCGACTTGCCTTTTTCTGACAGCGCCCCGGTCGGGCAAACTTGCACACATTTGCCGCAACCGGTGCAGGTTTCCGCAGTGCCCCAGGGCTGGTTGAGATCGGTGATGACCTTCGAGGTGATACCGCGGCCCATGATATCCCAGGTATGCGCACCTTCGATCTCGTCGCAGACGCGAACGCAGCGCAGGCAGAGGACGCAGCGGTTATGATCGACGGAGAAGCGGCTGTGCGAGGCATCGACTGCATGTTCCGGGTACAGATAATTGTAGCGGACATGGGTCACCCCCAGCTCCACCGACAGATTCTGCAGCTCGCAGTGGCCATTGGAAACGCATACCGAACAGACGTGATTACGCTCGGTAAACAGCAGTTCGAGGATTTTCTTGCGATAGTTGACGACCCGCTCCGAATTGGTAATGACCTCCATATCCTGGCGGGGGAAGGTCACGCAGGAGGGCAGCAGCTTGGCGACGCCCCGTACCTCGACGATACACAGCCGGCAGGCGCCACGCTCCGACAGGCCGTCGAGGTGGCAGAGGGTGGGGATGGCGATACCGTTTTGCCGGGCTACTTCGAGAATGGATTCATCCTCGCGGGCGCTGACGTCGCGATCATCGATTTTAAAGGTCAAGAGGCGCGAGGGATTGAGGTCGGTTCGGAGTTTCCCCTTAGGATGATGGCTCATGACACCTCCTTGGCGGTTTTGCAGGCCCCGGCCAAACATTTTTTATCGTGAATATGCGCCAGATATTCATCGCGGAAATAGTTGAGGGTGGTCAGCACCGGATTGGGGGCGCTCTGTCCCAGGCCGCACAAACTGGTGTGTTTCACCAGGTCGCAGAGATCTTCAAGGGTTGCCAAGTCCTCGGTGGTGGCCCCCCCCGCGGTTATCTTGCAGAGAATGTCGTAGATCTGCCGCGTCCCCACCCGGCAGGGCGCGCATTTGCCGCAGGATTCGGACATGCAGAATTCCATGAAAAACTTGGCCACATCGACCATACAAGAGGATTCATCCATGACGATCATACCGCCGGAGCCCATGATCGAACCGACCTGCATCAGCGAGTCGTAATCAACCGGCATATCGAGGAACTGCTGAGGGATACAGCCGCCCGACGGCCCGCCGGTCTGCACCGCCTTGAAACGCTTGCCTTCGGGGATACCTCCGCCGATTTCATAGACGATTTCGCGGAGAGGCATGCCCATGGGGACCTCGATCAGGCCGGTATTGACGATTTTTCCGGCAAGGGCAAAGACCTTGGTGCCCTTGCTTTTTTCCGTGCCGATGCCTGCAAACCACTTGCCGCCGTGTCGGATAATCGGCGGGATATTGGCAAAGGTCTCGACGTTGTTGATGAGCGTCGGGTGTTCCCACAGGCCGTATTCCGCTGGAAACGGCGGCCGTGGTCGCGGCCTGCCCATACGCCCTTCGATGGAGGCGATAAGGGCGGTTTCTTCACCGCAGACGAAGGCCCCGGCGCCCAGTCGCACCTTGATATTGAAGCTGAAGTTGGTGTTGAAGATGTTATTGCCGAGGATGCCCATGCGCTCCGCCTGGGACAGTGCCATCCGCACTCTTTTTACGGCCAACGGGTATTCGGCCCGGACATAGATGAAGCCCTGGCTCGCCCCGGTGGCGTAGCCTGCAACCGCCATGCCTTCGATAACCCGGTGCGGATCGCTTTCCAGGACGCTGCGGTCCATGAAGGCCCCCGGGTCGCCCTCGTCGGCATTGCAGATGACAAATTTGGTCGAATCGACCGTTTTGGCCACCGTCGTCCATTTGAGACCGGTGGGAAACCCCGCTCCGCCCCGGCCGCGCAGACCGCTTTCGGTCACCTGGCCCAGCACCTCCTGGCGGGTCATCTGGGTGAGGGCGAGGTACAGTCCCTCATAACCGCTCTCGGCGATGTATTCTTCAATGCGCTCGGGGTCTATCCGGCCGCAATTCTCGGTGACGATCCGCAGTTGCCGCTGAAAAAACGCCGAATCGTCGGGGTAGAGCAGGCGATCGACGGGGCTAGCGCCGAGGGCCTCGACAATGTCGGCAACATCGGCAACCTTTACGCCTTGATAGAACCGTCCGCCAACCTCCAGGGCGATGAGCGGTCCCGCCGTGCACAGGCCGAGACAGCCGACGCCCTTGACCTGACACCAGTTGTCAAGGCCCCGTTTCCCGACCTCACGCGCCAGGGCGTCTTTCACCACGCCGCTGCCGCAGGACAGGCAACCGGCGGCGACACAGACATTGATGCGATGCTGGAAGCCCTGTTGCGTATCCTGTTCAATTTTGGCGATCTGATGCAGATCTTCAATATTCAGGGTCATCGCCACCTCCCTATCTTGTCAATGACATTGTCCGGGCTCAGCTTGCCGGCCACCTCGCCGTCAAAGACGCCGGCCGGAGCAAGCCCGCAGGAGCCAAGACAACGGGCAACGAGCAGGGAAACCTTGCCGTCCGGGGTGGTCTCGCCGGAACCGATGCCCACCTTCTCTTTGATATCGCCGAGGATGGCCCCGGAGCCGCCGATATAGCAGGCGGTGCCCATGCAGATGACACAGGTATGCTCGCCCGGCGGTTTCAAGGTGAAGGAGTGGTAGAAGGTGGCCACCGCATACACCCGACTGAGCGGCACACGCAGGGTGCCGGCAACATGCTTCAAGACTCCTTCTTCAAGGTAGCCGAAGGATTCCTGGACGGCGTGCAGGGTTTCGATGAGGGCGTGCGACTGGTTCCTGTAGAGTTGCATGGTCCGGTTTACCATTCGTAACCGGTGATCTTCAGGAGGTTGTTTTGCGGAGGCGGACTTTCGTTCGGGGGTTGCACTTTCTTCCTTCATGCTCGATTCTCCTTGTGTTGACCGGCAACTGTGCGAGAAGACATAACCTGAGAGAAAAAGGCCGATAAAGGCAGCCAGGGTGTAAGGTTTTGACGCTTCATGCAGCCGTACCAAACGGAGGTGCGAGCAGCTACCCTAACTGATTTTCGATCATTTGAAGATGTTCACTATTCTACCTCGAATTGACAATTTTTTCCATCATTTCCTGGTTCGCTGACTTTCTGCACGGATCTTTCACCACACAACCGGTGAACACGATACGTATCTTGTCTCAAAGGTTGGTTGAAGACACTTCTTTGAAATACAAAATACCTATCGATTGAATAATATTAATCGATAATTATCGCTTCTCACTCTCCCGGAAGTGTGTTAAATGGAAAATTTGCGACAAACTACGACCATGTAGCAGGGCGTCGATCTCTTAAACTGTTTTATCTATTTGGAGGAACGGAGAAAAATGAAGAAGTTATTGATACTGGGCGCCGGCACCGCCGGCACCATGATGGCCAACAAAATGAAGAGAAAACTGAAAAAGGGGTGGTCTATCACCATAATCGATAAAGACAACATCCACGATTATCAGCCGGGCTATCTCTTCGTTCCCTTCGACATCAACACCCCGGAAGAGATCAGGCGGACGAAACGGGAATATATCGCCTCCGGCATTGATTTTGTAATCTCCGAAATCGCAGGCATTGATTGGGATAAGCAGGAGGTAACAACCACCTCTGCCGGGAAATTCACCTATGATATCCTGATCATGGCAACCGGTTGCGATATTCGGCCGGGCGAGATTGAAGGCCTGCAGGAAGGCTGGGGCAAGGACATCCACGGTTTTTACCGCTTTGACGATTGTCTGGCCCTGCGCACGGCGCTCAACCAATTTACCGGCGGCAAGCTGGTCATAAGCATTGCCGAGATGCCGATAAAATGTCCGGTAGCGCCCCTTGAGTTCATGTTTCTTGCCGATTGGTGGTTTCACCAGCGGGGCATTCGCGACAAGGTTGAGATTGAACTTGTCACTCCTCTTTCCGGGGCGTTCACCAAACCGGTGGCGACCGCGATCCTGACCGAGGCGGCAAAGGCGAAAAATATCAAAATCACCCCCAATTTTGCTCTCGGTTCGGTGGATCACGACAAGAAGGTCATCGAGGCCTATGACGGCACGCAGGTGGGCTATGATCTCCTGGTATCGATTCCCCCCAACTTCGGTTCCGAGGTGATGATCAACTCCGGGCTTGCCGATCCGATGGGCTACATCCCGGTAGACAAACATACCCTCCAGCCGAAGGACCATGATAATGTCTGGGTTATCGGCGACGGGACCAACGTGCCCACCTCCAAGGCCGGGTCCGTGGCGCACTTTGAAGGCGATGTGCTGGAGGAAAACATCATGGCCTATATTGACGGCATGGTGCAGCACGAACGGTTCGACGGGCATACCAATTGCTTCATCGAGTCAGGTTTCGGCAAGGCCTATCTTATTGATTTCAACTATGAAACCGAACCGCTCACCGGTCATTTCCCTTTGCCTTCGGTAGGTCCCTTAACTTTATTGGGAGATACCACCATGAATCATATCGGTAAGCTCATGTTTAAATGGATCTACTTCAACATGCTCCTCAAGGGAGCCTGGCTCGGTCCGCATCCAATGAATATGGCGGGAAAAAATGCAGTGAGGAAGGCGGAGTAAGAGCACTGTGCCATAAGCAACCCAAAAGGCCCTTAGAAGCAAAAAGGCCCTTCCGGAAATTTCCGGAAGGGCCTTTTTGTTTATTGGTGGACCGCGAGTGGCTCGAACACTCGACCTGACGATTAAGAGTCGCCTGCTCTACCAGCTGAGCTAGCGGTCCGAAATTGATTGGTAAGCAACATAGCACAGCGCCGCAACGATTTCAATATAAGGGATAATGTTTTCCGATAATAATCGCCATAGACCATGGTTTCCTGTGTGCTTTCTCTTATAAACTCGCCCTCTAAGGCAATCAGCAATAAGTCCGGCTATAATTATAGTTTTTTCCTGTTTGATAAATAGGGGTGGTTAGCATAAAATTACCCTTTTTTCGAAGAACTCTCGGCGCTGTTGAACGAAAAACCGGCAGTGTCAAATGGTAATCGATGGACAAACACAGGCGTACCGGCAAACACAAACTAGGAGAAGCATCATGAGTCACGTAAGAGAAATCGCCCAGGAATTTAAAAAAGGAATGGGCGTTCTTGCCGAAGCCCTGCCGCAAACCATTCCGGCGATGGCGAATTTCATGGGCGCCGCCGCCAAGGATGGAGCGCTCACCTATCGGGAAAAGGAACTGGTGGCCATCGGGGTGGCGCTCTACACCCGCTGCCCGGAATGCATAACCGTCCATTGCCAGAAGGCTCTGGAGGCCGGATGCAGCCGTGCGGAAATCCTGGAAGCAGCCGGCATGGCCATGGTTTTCGGTGGCGGTCCGGTCCTCGCAGCGAGCGCTACCTTGCTGCTTCAATGTCTCGAAGAATTTGCCCAAAATAAATGACTTGGTGATCGGTAGTTCCGGCAATTTTTACAAGGGAGAACAAAATGGGCAAGGCATTGCACATCAAATCGGCAAGAAAAAAAGCGTTTCTCGACAAGGTCCGCGAGGCCTTGCCGCAAGGTGGCAATCTCAACCTTTGTTTGACCTGCGGTGCCTGCACCGCCGGCTGTCCCGCTGCCGGACTTTTGGATATGGATCCTCGGAAATTCCTGCGCATGGCGGTCATGGGCATGGACGACGAGCTGAGTGCCCATAAGTGGGTATGGATGTGTTCCATGTGCACGCGTTGCAGCCATGTTTGCCCGATGAACATCAACATTGCCGGGCTGATCATGGAAGGTCGCAGGTTGCTGTGGCCCAGGGAAGAGCGGCCGCGCGGTATCCTTCTCTCCTGCGACATGGCCTTGAAGAATCCGAGCACCAGTGCCACCGGCACGCCTCCCGACGATTTCCGCTTCGTCGTCGAGGACGTCCTGGCGGAGGTTCGGCAGAGCCAACCCGGCTGGGAGAACCTCCAGGCCCCCATCGACAAACAGGGCGCCGTCTTCTACCTCAGTCAGAATTCCCGGGAGCCGGTATCTCTGCCCGATGAGATGGTCCCTTTATGGAAGATCCTTCATCTGGCCGGTGCCGATTGGACCTATGGCAGCACCGCCTGGGCCGGCGAGAATTATTGCATGTTTCTCGCCGACGACGAGGGCTGGCGCCGGATTACCGAGGCGACGGTGGGTAAAGCCGACGAACTTGGCTGCCAGGTGTATCTGAATACCGAATGCGGCCATTCGACCTTTTCCGTCAATCAGGGAATCCGCCGGTTTCACATCGATACCGCTCTGAACGTCAAGATCGTCGTCCACTTTTACGCCAAATGGATACGGGAAGGCCGGCTGCAGCCGAGCAGCGACTGGAACCGCGACCTGAAAATCCGCTTTACCGTCCAGGATCCCTGCAACCAGGTGCGGAAGGAATACGGCGACGCCTATGCCGACGATCTGCGTTTCGTCGTGAAAGCGTGTGTCGGCGAGGAGAACTTCATCGACATGACCCCGAATAAGTCGAACAACTACTGTTGCGGCGGCGGTGGCGGCTACCTCCAGTCCGGCTTCAACGAAGAACGCCACCTCTACGGCAAGGTGAAATTCGAGCAGATCATGGCCACCGGTGCCAGGTACTGCATCACCCCCTGCCACAACTGCCATGCTCAGATTCATGATCTGTCGCACCATTTCGACGGCGGTTTTTTTGTGAGCAATCTTTGGACCTTTCTTGCCCTTTCTCTCGGTGTGCTTGGAGAAAATGAAAGGGCCGATCTCTGCGATCTTCTGAAAGATGTCTGGCTGCCGGGTCAACCGGGAACACCGGATCCTTTTGCCTACAGGTGAAGTCTCTTGAAAGCGATAAAAACTCCATCAATATGTCATATATGTAAAGAGAATTGCGGCATTTTGGTGCAAGGGAATGGTGCCGGCATTCGCATAAGCGGAAATCCCCAACACCCCATCAGCCGGGGATTTATATGCCTGCGCGGCAAGAACTTCGGCGAAATATTCTCTTCGCCACACCGCCTGCGTTGGCCACTTTTGCGAAAAGGGTCGCGTTGGCAGGAAATTTCCTATGCAGACGCCTTGACCACGCTCGCCGACCGTTTGCAGCGCTGCCGGCAACAACACGGCCCGGAGAGTGTGGTCTTCTATAAGGGGGAATCCCTGAAACATCAGGAGATTTCCCACTATATGAGACATCTCGCCCATGGCTTCGGCACCCCCAACTACATTACCGTCGGCAGTCTCTGTCACTTCGCCATGACCCTCGGCTTTAAATTGACCTGCGGCGGGATGCCGGCAGCCGATTATGCGAGAATCAAGACGGCGATTATCTGGGGCGCAAACCCCGCCGTGGCCCTTGCCAGATCCGCCGTCGCCCTGAAGAAGGCGGTACAGGAGGGGATGAAGCTTGTCGTTATCGACCCCTCGACCACCAAGACTGCCGAATTGGCCGATTGTCACCTGGCAATTACCCCCGGCTCGGACGGCTATCTTGCCCTGGCATTGATAAAATTTGCCATCGAAAATCGCCATATCACCCCTGGCCCGGTTCCTGGCCAGGGCTGGGATGCGATGAAGGGCATGGTTTTGGCGGTCTCCATTCCGGATCTTCTGCACCCCACCGGGATAGAGGTAAGCAGGTTTCACCAGGCAGCATCGCTCATTTTTGCCAATCTACCCGGCTGGGTCCAGACCGGTTCGGGCCTCGAACTGCAGCCAAACGGGGTGCAGACGGTACGCGCCATTGCCTCTCTTCTCACTCTTCTCGATCCCGAAGCAGTTACCGCGCCCCTTGCCTTGCCGCTTACCGCACTGCCGGGCATAGACCGCTATCCTGCCATGGCCGAACCGATCGGCAAGGCGGAGCGACCGCTCTTTGCCGCGAACCTCGGTCAGGGCCAGGGCATGTACCTGCCACAGGCCATTCTGAGCGATCAACCCTATCCGATCCGCGCCCTGCTGGTAGTCGGCGGTAACCCGCTGCTGACCTTCCCCAATACGGCGATGTACCAAAAAGCCTTTAAAAAGCTGGATTTCATGGCGGTCTTTGATCTGTTTATGACCCCGACCGCGCAGCAGGCTGATCTGGTTTTTCCGGCCGCGACCTTCCTCGAAAATCTGGAGCTGATCGACTATGGCCGGATGGGGCAGCCGCACCTGGGGTTGATCAGGCCGGTGCTGGACTCAGGCTTCGGCTGGCCTACCTGGAAATTTCTTTTTCGCCTCGCCGACGCCCTCGGGCTCGGCGCGCTGCTGCCATGGCAGGACAATAGCGACGCCCTGACCCACCGGCTGGCTGGCAGCGGCATAACTCTTGCCGATCTTTTCGCCACTCCGTCCTCGACCGTTGGCTATCAGAGGGAAAAACCGGGTGACGGCTGGAATACCCCGGACAAAAGAGTCCACTATTTTTCGCAGGCGGTGGAGAAGACGGGCAATCCGCCTCTCCCCACCCCGGATTCTTTCCGGCTGCCGTACGGCACCGACCAAGAGTTTCCTTTTTGGCTGAGCACCGGTGACCGGGTGCCGTGTTACCAACACAGCCAGCTGCGCGAGAGCCCCACCTGTAAGGCGACCCTGCCGGAGCCGTTTGTCGAAATGCACCTTGATGCTGCGTCGCGATTGGGTATCGGCGAAGGCGACCGGGTGAGGGTGGCTACCAGGGACGGTAGTATCGATCTTGGTGTGAGCTTCAGCGCCGAGGTCCGTCCGGACTGCCTGCGTCTCACCCATGGCTGGGTTGCCGCCAACGCCAACGAACTGACAGGCCTGGACATTCTCGACTCCCTCTCGGGCTTTCCCTGGATGCGCGCCCTGCCGGCGAGAATCGAGCGGACTAGCGGCTGATGATTGATTTCACCAGAAAAGACACCTTGACCCCAAGGGAGCGGCTCACGGCGCTCATCGCCTGCAAACCCATCGACCGGGTGCCTTTCAATCCATTTTCCATGGGTTTTTCCGCGCGGCTCTTCGGGATCGACCGCGGGGAGTTCTATCGTAATCCGGAGAAGGCCTTTGCCGCAGGCCTGCATCTCATGGAGACCTATCCGTGGATGAATTGCCGGCCCTCGTACGGTTGGGCGGACCGGGGGTCCTGGGAATTTGGCGGCAAGGTGATCTGGCCGGACAATAACCGGTTTATCGCCCCCGGTTCCGAGCCGCTGTTGCATACGCCGCAGGAGGTGGACGGCCTAGCCGATCCCGACCCCGAGCTGGCGGGCATGAACCCCCTGATCGATCGTTTCAACGCCCTGAATCGTCGGCACGGTTTTCCCGCTTCGCTGCCGGGCGGTACCCCCACCACCCTTGCCGCCGGGATTGTCGGACGGTCGACCTTTCTGAAATGGCTTTTACGCTATCCGGAAGCGGTGCACGGGCTGCAAAAAAAAGTGACCCGCTTTCTTCTGCGGACCGCGGAAAGGACCATCGGCAAGTATGGCGCCGGCAATTGCAGCGTTTTTTGCGGCGTTCCCATGGAGTCCAATCAACTGATTCCGGTCGAGATGTTCGCCACCTTTGCCAAGCCGTATATTCGCGAGATCTTCGAATTCTATCGGTCTGCGGGGGTTGTCTCGGTGGTGGTGCACCTCTGTGGCGACCACACCGCCAACCTCGCCCATTGGCAGGATATCCCGCTGCCGCCGCGGACGGTGTTCTCCATCGGTCATGAAATGGATCTTGAGAAGACCAGTGCCGCCATCGGTAAGACCCACATTCTCGGCGGCAATGTGAACAACCAAATCCTACACCGGGGAACGGAAGAAGATGTAGCTACTGAGGTCACGCGCTGTCTTACAGCCGGGATGAAACACCCCGGAGGGTTTATCCTTATGCCCGCCTGTGAACTGCCGCCCGATACGCCGACGGAGAACCTCGAAGCTCTCGCCGGTACTCTCTCCGAACGGGGGTATTATCAATGACCAAAGGCATGTTCCACAAGGCAGTGACGGAGGACCAACTCAAGGTGAAGCTCTGTATCAATAACCTCCGTAAGGAATATGTAGGGGGAACACGGGATACTTTTGTCGCCCTGGATAAACTGAGCCTTCAGGTTGCCGAGGGAGAATTCGTTTCTGTGCTCGGGCCGAGCGGCTGCGGCAAATCAACTCTTCTAGAGATCATTGCCGGCTTGCAGAAGCGGAGCAGCGGCGAGATTAGCATCGACGGCCTGCCCATTGAGAAGAGCGGCACAAAACCAGCCATTGTGTTCCAGCACTATGGCCTTTTTCCCTGGCTGACGGTGCAAAAAAACATCGAATACGGACTTAAGATCCGTGGCATAGACCGCAAAACGCGAAACAAAATTTCGCATGCGCATATCGAGATGGTGAATCTGGGCGGTTTCGCCAAGTTTTATCCCCACGAGTTGTCGGGCGGCATGCAGCAACGGGTCGCCCTGGCAAGGGCGCTGGCGAACAATCCGGATATTCTTCTGCTGGATGAGCCTTTTGCCGCCCTGGACGCACAGACCAGGGAAATGTGTCAGCGAGAACTCCTTAATTTGTGGAAACAGACGGGGGTGACCATCATCTTTGTTACCCATGACGTTGGTGAAGCTATCTTCCTGTCCGACCGGGTTATTGTCATGTCAAAAAACCCAGGGACCATCAAGGAATCGATCCCCATTGATATTGCCAGACCAAGGGATTTCCATGTCCGTCTGGCGGAAGGATTTCGCAAGACCGAACTGCATGTGCGGTTGTTGATCTCGGAGAACGGCGCGATGGTCGCAATTCCTGGAAAGGAGGGACAGCATGGCTGATCATAAGCTTAAAAAAACGGCGGCTCGGTTTTTGCTGAAATGTCTCCTTCCCCTGGCCATTTTCCTGGGTTGGGAAATTGCGGTAACTTACGGTGACATCCCTCCTCTTCTCCTTCCGAAGCTTGCAAAAGTAGGCGCAGATTTTGTAAAATATTCCACGAACGGCGAGCTTTTTCACCATATTTTCATAAGCTTACGTAGATGCGCCATCGGCTTCTTCATTGGCTCGACCCTAGGAATCGTCTTTGGCATCCTCTTGGGATGGTTCAAACGCTTGGAGGATTTTTTTGACTTCACTCTCAACTTCAGCCGTGCCATTCCGAAAACCGCCCTCGCTCCTCTGCTCATCGTCTGGTTCGGGTTCGGGGATTTCCCGAAGGTGATGCTTATTGGCCTTGCGGCGTTTTTCTACACCGTCATTCCGACGCTTGAAGGGGTGCAAAATGTCGACAGCCTCCTGGTCAAATCCGCTCGGTCGATGGGCGCAGGTGACCGCCAAATCGTCTTTGGAGTCATTCTGCCGGCGGCAATGCCCTCCATCTATGCCGGTATCCGCATCGCTGCCACCTCATCCTTTGTCATCCTGCTGTTTGTGGAAATCATCTCGGGCAATAGCGGCCTGGGATTTCTCCTTGAAGATGCGCGGGAAAGCTTGAACACCTCCACCATGTTCATGACCCTCATTGTCGTCGGCATCCTCGGCTTCAGTCTTGATTGGCTCGTTCGCTACACCGAGAAAAAGGTAATGCCCTGGCAAAGGGGCAAGACCCTGTCCAGATAATCAGATATCTCAAACCAAAAGGAGCATTTCGCAGATGAAAAACTGTATTCAGAAAATTATCGTTATCCTCGGGCTGATGAGCGTGGCAATGCCGGCCATGGCCCTTGAAAAAGACAAAATGCGTGTTGTTACCAGCACCTATGACATTACGATGGATGTGACGATCGCCAAGGAAAAAGGCTATTTCGATCTCCTCGGTCTCGATTTTGAGCCGGTCACGGTCAAGGGGGGAACGGCAACCATTATTTCGTCCATCGGTTCTGGGGAGGTGGACGGCTGTTTCCTTGCCTCCTCCGGTGCCTTCACCGCCTATTCCAAAGGGGTGAAAATGGTGCAGGTGGCCGGGAACGGCAACCGGACCTTCGATCTCTACGCCCGCAAGGATTCACCGATAAATTCCCTCAAGGATTTGGAAGGCAAGAAAATCGCCAATAAACCTCGCCCCTCAGGTCCATGGCTGGCGCTTCGGTATGATCTCGATGAACAGAAAATAAACGCCGAGGTCATTGATGTAAAAACCGAAGATTTGGCCCTTTCCGCCCTGCTCAGCGGCCAGGTGGATGCTGCCATCGGCGAGGCGACCTTTCTCGCAATGTATGGCGACCAAATTAAAAAAATTAACAGTTCCAGCATCAGCAAATACCTCTTCAATTCCTGCGGGTGGTGGTTCAAGGAAGACTTTGCCAAAAAGCATCCGGAGGCGATCAAAAAATTTGTTGATGGTATTCTGCTTGCCCGTCTTTTTATCCATGAACATAAGGATGAAGCCATGCAGATCCTGGCCAGGGAGACTCATATGGATCTGGCCGCATTCAAATTCAAGGATGCCTATGACCTGCCGACCTTTGATATGCCCACCACCATCTACAAATACGGCCTCGATAAAATGGTCGGAATTTTTCAAAAATACCAGTTGGTTGAAGGTGAGGTCAAGGTTGACGACCTGGTGGATGTCCGGTTCAGCATCATCATTGACAAAGACTATTAAACGATGATGGCAATGACACCCCGCCACAGACTGCTCAATGCCCTCCGGGGTGCGGCCGTTGACAGGCCACCGGTTATTATCCCAGGCGGGATGATGGCCGGAAGTCTGTACGCCCTGCTGGAGGAGAATCATCTCGCCTATCCGACGCTGCACAACAATGCTGCGGCGATGGCCGAGTACGCCGTTCTCCTGCAGCAAACGTGTGAGATCGACAACTACGGGGTGCCTTTTTGCATGACCGTGGAGGCCGAGGATTTCGGAGCCGAGGTTGATCTCGGCAGCCCACTGAAAGATCCGCGGGTAACGCGATATCCGGCCGCAACCCTAGACCAGGTGCTTGCCATACATCCCGCGGCCTGCCCGCGGCACCGGGTAACGCTCGATGCGATTGCCAGGTTGACCGGCGGCGATGTGCCGGTGATCGGTAATTTGACCGGTCCGACCTCCCTGCTCACCTCGCTCATGGAACCCACTGAAGTTTATCGAGCTATGGCAAAAGATGAGAAGAAAGTTGCCTTAGCTCTTACCCACCTCACAGCCCACCTGATCCGCTTTGCCGAAGAGCAGGTGGCGGCGGGCGCGGATATGCTAGTCCTGGCCGATCCCGGTTCTTCCGGCGATATCATCGGCGGTGGGCACTTTAGGAGACTTGTGGCTCCGTCTTTGCTGGCGATTGTCGAGGCGGTCAAGGTCTGCGGCAAACCGGTAGTCTTGCACATCTGCGGGAATATCATGCCTCTCGCGCCGGAGTTGGCGGAAATTCCTTGGGACGCGCTTTCGGTCGATTCGGTGGTGAGTCTCTCTAAACTGCAGGTCCATTTTCCTGAGAGAACGCTCATGGGCAATGTTTCCACACATCTGCTGGCCGTATCCTCTGGGGATAAAATTTACCAGGCTGCCGGCAAGGCGGTCGAGGTGTCGGCAATTCTTGCCCCGGCATGCGGACTTTCCACGACCACGCTGCCGGAAAACATTCGCAGTATGGTCAGGGCCGCACGAGATGCGGCCGGCAAGCTGCCTAAGTATTCAGTCCCTGGCGTTTCCTGAAGGTATCAAGATCGAGGAGCAGAAAATATGTTGAAAAGAAGAGTGCAGATTCTCAAGGAAATCGCGGCGGCTGTCGTAGCAATGGATGAAAACGGCGTTGTCCATTTGGCCCGGGAAGCGTTGCACCAGGGTGTCAAGGCCAATGAAATTATCATGGAAGGCCTCTCCAAAGGCATGGAGGTGGTAGGCAAAAGATATGAAAGCGGGGAATACTTCATCCCGCAGATGCTGGTCGCATCCGATGCCATGTATGCCGCAATCGAGGTACTGAAACCGCATCTCACAGGGACCGCCGGTAAATCCGCCGGCAGGATTGTCATCGGTGTGGTGGAAGGGGACACCCACGATATCGGCAAGAACCTCGTCAAGATCATGCTGGAATCGTCGGGTTTTACGGTTCATGATCTCGGCCGCGATGTGCCGTTGCAAAAATTCATAGAGGAAGCGGAAGCCGTTCAGGCACAGATGATCTGTCTGTCTTCTCTCATGACAACGGCAATGAGCGGTATGAAAGAAGTCGTCCGCATGCTCAAGACCAGGGGGCTGCGCCATAAATACAAGGTTATGGTGGGGGGCGGACCAATCTCGCAAGCCTTTGCCGATGCCATTGAGGCGGATGGTTATGCCGCCAATGCTGTCAGCGCTGTTAAAAAAGCTAAGGAATTACTCTCTGGTGACGAGACCCGCAGTATCATGTTTTAATATTGATTGGCGTTTATCGATAGGATATTCCTGTTTGTAAAAACCTTATGTTACAAGTAAAGAGCAAGATGTTGAGATGGTACATTTTCGTTCATGCTCCGTTTTTTAGGCTTCCTTATCAACCCTATGACAACGACCAGTGGTATACCCGCCTGGCAATTCGATGATGAATTCGATGGTGGTGAAGAGACCTGTGGACGGGTCATCGTCAACCTGTATCTGTATATCCGGGACCAGCCACCCGGCCGTCGCCTGCTGGTGATCTCCCGCGATCCGGGTGCACCGATCGAATTGCCGGCCTGGTGCAGAATGACCAAAAACCGGCTGATCGCAATGCAGCATCCCTATTACCTCATCACTCTGAAACCCGAACTTATCAAGGAGTAATCCCATGTCCAACACCTTTTGTGTAACCATTACCCACTGTAAAACCGATGGCGATAAAGCCACTCTCGGATTTGTCGTCGCCAATGCCGCCCAGGGCAGCGAGAAAGAGACCATGGTCTTTCTCAGCTCCGACGGGGTCTACTGCGCCGTTCCCGAAGAAATGGCGAAAATCAATGAAGGCAGCCCGTTTGCGCCTCTCAAAGATCTGGTGGAAAAATTCCTCAAGGCGGGTGGCAAAATCTATGTCTGCACCCCCTGCATGAAAAAACGTGGTATCACCGAGGCAAGCCTCATTGAAGGGGCAACCCCGGCCGGTGGCGCAGCCCTGGTCGAATGGCTGACCAACGGCTCGCCCTGCGTTGCCTATTAAGATCGCCGGGAGAAGAGTAATGGCCATGCCCCGGGATATGACGGCAATCGTTCCCGACAACATGTTTGACGGCGGCGATCTGGACTGTGGCTCCGGCCTGATCCTCCTCATCCGTGACGCCATGTGCCAGGTGCCGGCCCACGGCATCCTGGAGATGCGCAGCCGTGAACCGACGGTCAGCGATGATCTGCCGCCATGGTGCCGGATGTCCGGCCATGAATATCTGGGGAAAGAGGTTGCCGAAGGGTATACCAGGTATTTCGTACAAAAGGGCAAGGGGCTGCCGGAAGAGGAAGCGGCCCTGAAAAAAGACAAGGAAGAGGCGAGAAAATACCAGTGGCGCCTGCGGGCAAGGGCCACCGGTCATTTGCAATCAACGGTATACGCCCGAAATTTTGCCTTTGATGTTGGTCAGGCGGCGAGTTTTGAGGAAAAGGATACCCACCCTTCCGCCCTTGAATATTTGTTCGGTGCCCTGGCCGGCTCGCTTACCAGTGGCTTTGCCACGGAATGTGCCCGAGACAACCTCGAAGTAGATGATATTGAGCTGTCCCTGGGAGGCTCGCTCAATAATATTCTCGCCCACCTGGGCCTCGAAGAGGGCGATCCCTCGGTCGCGACCATCGAAATGAAATGCTTTGCCTCGACCTTCGACGACGAGGATAAAGTCAAATTGGCCTGGCAGCGGACCCTTGCTCGCTCGCCCCTGGTGGCCACCCTGAAAAAGGCTGTAGACCTGCAAATGAAGCTGGTGATTGTGTAAGTTATGCGTGAAAACAAAACGTTTCAAACCACCCAGGTTGGTTCCTGGCCGCGCTCCAAGGAGCTGCTGAAAATGCTGCGCGGCTACCAGAAGGGAACGGTCTCCCGTGCCGACTTCACTGCGGTTGCCGAAAATGAGATCCGCCGGACCGTGGCCCTGCAGGAACAGGCCGGCCTTGATATCGTCGTCGATGGCGAACACCGCCGGGAGAGCTTCTATGCCTTTATCACCGAGAAAGTGGCCGGCACAAAGTTGATGTCGCTTGCCGATATGCTCGATTTCGTCGAGAATAAGGCGGAATTCGAAGAGATGCTGCGGACCATGGATATGCCGGCCTCAGCGGTCAAAAACCCGACCTGCATCGGCAAACTTTCCCGGCGCGAGCCGCTGGCACTGGGCGATTTGCACTTTCTCAGGACCATTACCGCAAAGCCTGTAAAAATCACCCTGCCCGGCCCCTATCTCCTGACCCGGTCGATGTGGGTAGGCGCCTTGACCCGCAAGGCTTACCGGAATCATCAGAAGATGGCCGACGACATTGTCAGGATTCTCCGCGACGAGCTGCTCGATCTGCGGGATGCCGGCTGCGACTTTGTCCAATTCGACGAACCGGTGCTGACCGAGGTGGTCATGTCGGAGGACTGTGAGCGGCGCACCTTCATGTGAGCAACCCTTGCCACCCGCCGGGATGCGGGTAAAGAACTGCAATTCGCCGCCGACCTGATCAACCGAATCGTCAAAGGTGTGGACGGAATCCGCATCGGCGTCCATATCTGTCGCGGCAACTGGTCGAAACAGGAAGAGGTGCTGTTGAAAGGTGACTACGCCCGCCTTCTCCCCGCCCTGGAGCCTATGAAGATCGACCAATTTGTCCTGGAATATGCCACACCCCGGGCTGGAGATATCGATGTGGTCGGCAAAAGACTCTCCGATCGTGAGTTGGGGTTAGGCGTCGTCAACCCGCGTACCGATGAAGTCGAGTCGGTTGAGACGATCGTCGCCAAGGCGGAAAAAGCCCTTGAATATTATCGTCCGGAACAGCTCTTTCTCAATACCGATTGCGGCTTCGGTTGTTTCTCCAGCCGCTCGGTCAATGTCGAGGAAGTGGCATATAAGAAACTCTGCGCGATTGTCGAAGCGGCGAAATGTTTAAGAAAAAGGTATTGCTGACAATTCTCCTTAGCTTCCTTGACGGGCAGCTGCTTTTCGGCACCTGAAACGTTGACAATGAAGATACTTCATCTGATCAGTCAGCATCCGGAAAGCACCGGCAGTGGATTTTATCTGCAGAACATCATCCGTCAGGCGGCGGCTGCCGGTCATCGCAATTTTCTCATCGCCGGCAGCAGCGGAGACAGGGTGCCGGATATTCCGGGAATTGATCGAGACTGCTGTCGCTTCATCCGCTTTGCCGACGGCGATCTGAACTTTGCCATTCCCGGCATGAGCAATGTCATGCCCTATCTCAGCTCCCGCTTTGATACCCTGACCGTAGATCAGCTGAGCGCCTATGAAAGGGCCTTTGCCGAGACAATCCGCCGCACCGCCTTGGAGTTTTCGCCCGATATCCTGCACAGCCACCATCTCTGGCTGGTAAGTTCGGTTGCCCGGAGGGTGTTGCCGGATATCCCCATGGTGACCTCCTGCCACTCCACCGACCTGCGGCAATTTGTGCAGTGTCCGCATCTACGCGAAAGAGTCTTGCCCGACTGTCTGAAAATAAACCGGGTGTTGGCCCTCAGCCGGGATCAGCGGGACAAGATTAAGGAGATCTACGGCATAAACGACCAGCGCATAGATATTGTCGGTGGCGGATATGACGATGATCTCTTCCTCACCGGCCGAAAACCGCATGCACCGCCAATCCACCTCCTCTATGCCGGAAAGCTGAGCCTGGCCAAGGGGGTTGACTGGCTGCTTCGCACCTTCACCGATCTGGAAGACCCGCGACTGCACCTGCACCTGGCCGGTTCCGGGTCCGGCGAGGAAGCGCGGCTCTGTTTGCATCTGGCCGAGCAGGCAGGTGGCCAGGTAACAGTCCATGGCCGGATAAACCAACAAGAACTCGCCCGGCTCATGGGGCTCTGCCATATCTTTATCCTGCCATCATTTTATGAAGGGCTGCCGCTGGTTCTACTCGAAGCCCTCGCCACAGGTTGTCGAATTATTGCCGGCGATTTGCCGGGTTGCCGGGAATTGTTGGGGAAGGCGGGTCCCGATCTGGTGCACTTTGTCGATCTGCCGGCTCTGTCGACCATTGACCGACCCGACCCGAAGGATTGGGATATACTGCAGATAAGGCTTGCGGCAGCCATTACCGACATGGCGGATCGGGTGCGGATCGCCCCGTCTCCGGCACCGGCGGAAATTACCGGAATCACCTCTGCCTTTAGCTGGCAGGCGGTTTTTGCTAGGATTGTCAGGTCCTACGAGAAGGCGATGGCGGATTGAGGGCTGCTGTGTAGGCGGATGGCCACGGCGGCTATGTCGTCGTGTTGCTTGAAGCGGGGAAATTTCCGACAGGTAGGATCTTCTTGCTGCAACTGACGGATGTGATTACGAACGGCCTGAAGACCCCCCGCACGATAGAAGTCAATCAGGCAATGCCAGTCGTCGCCTTCCAGGGGATGTTCCTTTGGCGGAAAGAGTCCGTCGGTGAACAACAGGATATCGCTCACTCCCGCCAGCTCATGGTAGCCGTGGCGAAGAAAGTTCACCGCCTCCGGCTCCCCGTTCAACACCCCGTAGCGAACATTCATCTGCAGTCGTACCCGGTGTATCTGGTCGGCGAGGAGGTCGTGGATGGTGGTCGCCGGCGTCACGGGTGTATTCTTCCACAGGTGCAAGGTGTCCCGGTCGATATCGCTTGCCGGTGTGACCAGACGGTAACCGCCGTCGTCCTGCAGGAGCAGGATCAGGGCGTCGCCGGTCTGACAGAATTCGAAGCGATCCTCTGCCAGGCGGATTACCGCAAGGCTGGTCGACCACAGCCGGTGCCGCTCGGTTATTGTAACATTTTCGCCGAGCAGCCTATGGCGGATGCGATGGTTGGCCATGCCGGCCAGGTGCGCCAGGCCGCCATGTTCTTCCTGAAAGGTGCGAGCGGCGATGCGGGCGGCGAGCAGTCCGCCGGTCAGGCCACCGGCGAATCTGCGTTTGTCGAGACTTGTCGCGCCGTCAAAGACGCCGAACAGGTCGTCGGCCTGCAGGAGTACATCCTCATTCAGCTCGCCGCTGCCTTTTTCCAGCAGCGTTTCCACGGCATAGTGAGGAATGGCCGGGTAGGGCCGGGAAAGAGTAAATTGTTCGGTTGAAAGATACATAGGCCTCTTCTAGGTTCGCTAAACTGATGTGCAGCAGTATAATAAGCGCCGAGGATATTACAAATTGCTTGTTCCTATTGATATGGCGGCAAGCGATAGGTTCATTCTATACTGGCGGGACGGTCGCCGGAACACGGGGACGAAGTGACTGAAATTCTGCGTAATCCCAGCGAAAATACATGGGACACCTATGCTTGTATAAACAGTGCTGCCACCTTTTCCCATCGCTTCACCTGGGGGGAAAGCCTTGGCTCCGCTTATCGGATACCTGTCTTCCGCTTGGCGGCCAAGCGTTGTTCCGGCGATCAATCCCTGGTCGGCATTCTTCCCCTCATGCTCTTTGCCGCCCCGGACCGGGCCGTGCGCCTGATCTCTCTGCCCTATACCGATGCCACCGGCATCGTCGCCGACGATGCGACAACCGGCACAAAGCTGCTGGCCGCCGCCCTCGATCTGGCGGATGAACTCGGCGCGGTGCATGTTGAACTGCGTCAGGCCGGAAGTCCAATTTTTCATGGCCTAACGGAGAATTTCGGCAAGCATTGGAGCCATGCCGCCCATACCTTTAAGACCGGTCTGCGGCGCTACTTGCCCGAATCACCCGACGAACTCTGGTCCCTTCTGCCTGCCAAGGTCCGCAACCAGGTGCGCAAGGCCCGCAGGTGCGGCTGCACGGTTCGCATCGGCGGGTCGGAATGCGTGGAGGATTTTTATGCGGTGTTCTCGGAGAACATGCGGGACCTCGGTTCACCGGTGCATGCGCCGGACCTTTTCCGCCTGTTGCTGCGTGAACAGTCACTTGGCTCGCGGGTGGTCGTGGTGTCGCTTGCGGCAAGGCCTGTTGCTGCCGCCATCGTTTTTGCCGATGCTGCCGTTCTCTACAATCCCTGGGCCTCGTCACTGCGCTGCTTTCGGCCATTCTCGGCAAATATGCTTTTATACTGGGCCATGCTGGAGCTTGCCGTGAGCGGCGGTTGCCGCTGGTTCGATTTCGGCCGCTCCTCCCCGGATGCCACTACCTGCCGCTTCAAACGGCAATGGGGGGCAGACCTACAGCCGCTTGTCTGGCATGTTTTTTCCCGTAAGCCGCACAGCTGGGATCCCCGTTCGGAAACCCTGGTTGATGAAAGCTGGAAGTCCCTCGATCTTGCCATTTCCCGCCGCGACGGCCCGGCCCGCCGGCGCTGGATCAGCCTTTGAGAGGCCCTGCCATGCAAGTTGCCGTGAATAATCTTGTTGTTTCCCTGCCGATGCCGATCTTTGTCATCGTCGAGGATGTCGGCTGGTGGCAGGGGGCGGATGGCTCGGCGTACAATGAGCCCTTTCGCAACCGCTTTCCCCGCCGCCATTGTCTGGAGGATTACCGGGCCCTGGTCCGGCTGGCCAAGCGCCTGAAGATGCGCCTCGCCTTGGGCATGGTCCTTGGCGAATGGGACCCTGACAACCTTTTACAAGACGTTGTCGGCGCTACCTGGATGGGGAAGTCCTGGGACAACCGGCGCAATCGGGGGCCATGGCTTGACGAGTCCGGGCAATTTCTGCGCGATAATAACGACTGGCTGGAAATTGCCTGCCACGGCCTCTGCCATGAATTCTGGCGGGATGGCCGGATGGAGCGTTCCGAGTTCCATGACCAAAACTGCCGGATGCGCCCCGGCGACATCGTCGGAAGTCACCTCGATGCCTTTGCAAAGCTCCTTGCCGCCTATAACCTGCCGGGCTTTCCTCGGCTGTTTCTGCCGCCGGCCTTATTGCACAGTTTCGGCAACGGCGAAGATTCCATGCAGGCCCTTCTCCATGAGTACGGCATCCGCTACGTGGTCACCGTCTTTTCCAGGGCGCGTGGGTATTGCCAACACCGGCATGAAAAAATTACCTGGGAATGCGGCGTCGGTCTTTTGGAGCGCGGCCTTTCCCCGGTGCCCTGGCATGCGGTCGCCGCCACTCCTGTCTGGGATTTCGGCAACCCCATCCTGCCGTTGCATTGGGGCAATCTCCTCCATCCCGATCCGGAACAAAATTTTCTAATCGTCGATGCCTGGGCGGAGATGCTGGAAAAACGAGCGAGCACCCAGGAATATGTGGTGGCCGCCGACTTTTCTTCCTGCTGGGAGCAGGCTGCGGCCTACCATCTGGTAAGACTAACCGCAGGTGATCGGAAAATCACCCTTGATCTTGGCAGGCTTCTACACGTTCCCGGATGCAAGGGTTCCCTTATTGTTAAAATCCACTGTCCCCCCGACCTTCTTTGGCAATGCCGCGGCGGACAGGTGCTGTCCTGTCAAAGTGATTCCGCCGAAATTGCGACCGTTGTTCTTCGTCCCCTGCCAGGACAACATTTGCTGGAGATCTTTGCGAATTCGGAGGATTCAGGGACAACGTAGTTTTTGGAGATGGATGGGAAGAATTAAATGCATTCCGGCAGGCTGAAGGGTATAAGATGTGATACGAAATCGATATTTGAAGGATACAAAATATGTTTGTGAAAGTTTGCGGCCTCAAAACCATTGAGCAGATAGACAAGGCAATCGAGTACGGCTATGACGCAATCGGTGTCGTCACTTACCCGAAAAGTAAGAGGTTTGTTCCTCCTGATGAGGCTGCCAAACTTGCTGCCTATGCGAAAGGAAAGGTAGACACCTTTGTTGTCGGACTGCAATACAGCGATGTCAAAGAAGCTGCATATGCATTTGATTATATCCAAATATATGAGGCTGAGCCGCTGCCGAACCTTGCTCTTGCCGGAAAGGAAATGCCTCCGGAAGGACTCCTCTATCGGTATTTCGTCTATGATGCCAGCGTCGGCAGTGGCGTATTCGGTCCGTTTCCGGATTGGTTGAAAGGCATAGCGGCGAAGCTGATCGTCGCAGGGGGGCTCACTAAAGACAATGTCTGCACGGTGATCAGGGAGCTAAGGCCGTTTGGGGTTGATGTGTCGAGCGGGGTGGAAAAAGATGGGGTTAAGGATTTCCGCTTAATGAAGGAATTTGTCGGGGCAGTGAGAAGCTGCAGCTGATGCTTGTACGGCATGGTGGTACCTCTCTGTCATCCAATCCCATTTATTGTCAGGTTGGAGTCCGGCCGAAGGAGGTACAACTTCTTTCGGCCATTGCCCAGTTGACTTTTCCCGTCCTTTCTGTAACATACTTGCATGCCGGAACAATTGGTGATTTTCATCTTCCCGGCCTTTGAATGGGGCAGGCCGCAAGCCGGCGCTCACCCCCACGATTTTCCCAAGACGACCATGTGCCAGGAGGACCGCCAATGCCGATACTTACCCTACGATTCAGAGACGTCAAATTCCGTGATTACCCTATTGCAGCCGGGCAAACCTTGACCATCGGACGAAAACACAGCAATGACATTGTCATCGACAACCTTGAGGTCTCCGGTAATCACGCCCGTATTGAATCGGTCGCGACGACCTTTGTACTGAGGGATCTGGGCAGCACCAACGGCACCTTTGTCAATGACCAACAGGTTACCCTGCATAATCTTCGACATAACGATGTCATTCTGATAGGCAAACACAAACTGACCTTCGAACACCCGGAGAGTATCAAAGCCGGCTTCGGTGCCCAGGAAGATTACGATGTCGCCAAGACCCGGATTCTTAATACCAACGCCTACCGGGACATGACCCAGCCTCCCGATGGGTCGCAAAAAGGCGAGAAGATGACCGATCCGCTGCAAGGGCAATCGTTTTTTTCCCGATTGCTGAAAAAACTATTTGGCTGATTCTTTTTTGGGGAGAGTTTCGTCGTCGGCTCTTGCCGGAGTGTTGTCGTTAAAGGATTTTTCAATGCTTTTGATAAAGATCTCCGGTTTGCTTCTCAACAGGTCTTGCTGCAATTCCAACAGGCGCTTGTTCTGCGGATTGACGGTCAGTCCCTGGCGGACGTAGGTTCTCGTGCTCGGCAGCCGCATTTCCCGGAAGGCATTCTCCGCCATGTCGGCGTATTTTTCGGAAATTTTTGCAAAACCCAGCATCGCCACCGTATTCTGCGGCTCAAGCTCAAGGATCTCGTGGTAGAATTTATAGGCGTTATCCTCCTCCGGAGTCGTCAGGTCGTTTCTCTCCATCGCCTGCTCCGCCTTGACGGCCAGCGACTGAATCATCTTCTGTTGCTGCTCCCCGACCACTCCCTGCAGCGAGAGAAAACGGTTATCTTTCGGCGCATTGAACAATCCCTTGGCGGCATTTTTCTGCGTCTGGGGGAAATTACCGCCTTTCATTGCCTCCTCCGTTTCATTCCGCTGATATTCGCCGATACGGGCGATACCGGCCCGGGCTTCCCAGTGGTCCGGCTGCGTCTCCTGAACCCTGTGATAGAGGCTGAGGGCGGTTTCCAGGTCGGAGGTGGTGGGCTGCTTCTTGCCGAGGACCTCCTCCGCCTGTTCGAGAAGTCTGTTGATCTCATCCTGCGGCGGTTCCTGCTGCTCAGGCGGCAACTGCGACAACACCGGTGTTGATGTCGGCGGCGGTACCTCTGCCGGAGGTGTTTCCTTGGCCTGGATGGCGCTTTCCACCGAAACCTGTGGGGGTGCGGGAACGCCTTGCCCCCGGTCTGTCCTGAAGTGCAACCACATGAAGAAAATAACTGCGAAAAGGGTGCAGACGCCCGCGGTGGCCAGCAGTTTAACGCTGCCTGGACGGCTGGGTGGCGGAGGTTGCGCCCGGGTCTGCAGGAGCACCGTCGCTTCCACCGGTTCTTCCGAATTGCCATGGAGGTCTCTTGCCCCTGTTGTCTCCCCGGCAGCGGGACTCTTCATCCCGGTCACCGGTTGGCCCTCAAACAACCGGCGCATATAGCCTTCAAGCAGATGGGCACTTGGTCGGCTCTCAATACTGAAGAGAACCTCCTCGATATCAAAGAGCATCAGGGCGCACCCTTGGTACCGCTCGCTCACGTCTTTTGCCAGGGCCTTGTCGAGGATCGCGTAGAGCGGCGGCGGCAGGCCGGGTCGCACCGCATCCAGCCTTTCATATTCCACCCCCATGCACTTGCGGATCAGCGTCGCCGTATCGCCGCTGTACATCCGTTTGCCGCTGAGCATCTCATAGAGCAGGATGCCGATGGCAAAGATATCCGACCGGTGGTCCACCTTTTCAGCGGTGAGTTGCTCCGGCGACATGTAAGAAATCTTGCCTTTTGCCACCCCCACCTTGGTCTTGTTATCGAAGAGGTCCGCCCGGGCAATCCCGAAATCGATGATTTTCACCCGGCCCTCGGAGGTGATGAACACGTTCTGCGGGCTGAGATCCCGGTGGATGAGATGCAGCGGTTGCAGGTGTTGATCTTTCAGGGCATGGGCATATTCCATGCCCTCAAGAATTTTGGCGGTGATAAACAGGGCCTGAGCGATCCCCAAGGGGAGATTCAGCTCTTTTGCCCGCTGGATGACGGTATGCAGATCCTTGCCGATGAGGTATTCCATGGCGATGAAATAGCTGCCGTCAAGTTCGCCGAAGTCGTAGGTCTGGGCGATATTCTCGTGCTGCAGGAGGGCGGCGAGCTTGGCCTCGGCGATAAAATGGGAGACGATCTCGGGATCCCGGGCAAACTGGGGAAAAAGCTTTTTGATAACGACCAGCTTCTCAAAGCCTTCCGCGCCCGACAATTTGCCTTTGAACACCTCGGCCATGCCTCCCACGCCAAGGAGATCGAGCAGCGTATATTTATTGCCGAGTTTCTGTAATGAGTCACTGGTCATTGACACAATTCCACAGGTCTTGAATAAAATTTGCCTTTCTTTCCTCGCATCGAAGCATTCCACCGACTATAATAACACAATCACTTCGATTTTCGAGGAGCATCTTCATCGCCCAAGAATAACAACATGGATAAGAGCACCCGATTGATTGTCTGTAGCAAAACGGATAGGGGCTTGCAGCGCCGCTGCAACGAAGACACCTGCGCCGTGAATACGGCCCGTCATTTCTGTATGGTGGCCGATGGTATGGGGGGGCAAGCCGGAGGAGAACTGGCAAGCGCCCTGTTTCTCGAAGCGGTCGCCCTGATTTTTCCGGAGCAGTCCGAACTTACCGAGGAACAAGGCTCATCTCGGGTTAAGGCCGCCTTTGACCTGGCGAACACCAGGATTCTTGCCTACGCTAATGCCAATCCATCCTTTAACGGTATGGGTTGTACGGCGGAAATTCTCGCCTTCTGCCGGGACAGGTTCGCCCTGGGACACGTCGGCGACAGCCGCACCTATCTCTTTCGGGAAGGCAACCTCAGGCAACTGACCAAGGACCATTCGCTGGTGGAGAGCCAGGTCGAGCAGGGGCTGCTCAGCCGCCAGGAAGCGCGAAGCAGCCGGTATCATAACATTATTCTGCGTGCGGTCGGTATTTCTGAAAAGATGGCCGTCGATCTCAGTTGCGGTGAGCTGCGTCCGGGCGATATTTTTCTCCTCTGCTCCGACGGCCTGCACGGCATGGTGGAGGACCACGAGATACTGCCGGTTCTCGCCTTTGATGCGCCCCTCGACCTGAAGGCGGAAATGCTCGTCAACATGGCCAATGACGCGGGTGGCAAGGACAATGTCACGGTTGTCCTCGTTCTTGTGCAGGCATAAGACCTCGTAACGAAATGGGATAAGAAGGCCCTTTGGTAACGACCCCTAATTTCTGTCTGCCGCCTGCCGCTGCATCATCAGGGCAAAGGCGATGGTGCCGTAGGCGACAAAGCTGCGAAAATATTCGCCGAGGGCCGGATTGCCGAAGACATTCTGGCCGGCCTGGGGGGAGACGATAAAGAGACTGTGAAAAAGCAGAACCCCTAACAAGGCGTTGGCAATACCCGCCCGAAAAATGGTGGCACCGCCGGCGAGGATGGCGGCGCAGGAGAAGATATCGCTATTGAGATGGGCGGTATAGACGTTGAGCATACCGATATTCTCTATGTAGATGATATGACCGCAACAGGCAAGAACCGTTGACAGGATTATGGCCTTGACCCTGACACCCTCCGTGTCGATCCCCACCATTGCCGCCTTCCGGCCATCAAGGCCAACGGCCACCAATTGCCTGCCGAGTCTGGTGTTCATGATGGAGTGCACGATCCCTGCAAAAATCAGCACCAGCAGGATCATGAAAAGGGGAATTTCAATCTCTCCCAACCTGAAAAGCCAGAGCTTGTCGAGGATATTGCGAAAGCCCTGGAGATCAATCATATTGCGGATGCCGATCCCCCGGGAAAGCATCATTTCTGGGTTGTGGGGATGGATGATCGTGCCATAGCCGACCATGAAGATCAACTGATAGATGCTTGTCGCCAGAAAGCCGATAATGATGGTGCTAATCATCTCCTTTCCTTTCACCCGGTTGAGACAAAGACCGATGAGAGCCCCGAGAAGGAGAGAAAGCCCGATACCGATGACGGAGATGAACAGCAGCCCGGTAAAACCGGTCAGTTGCAGGTCAACCGCGAGAACGAGACCGACCTGGGCGCACATCGCCCCGACTACGATGGCGAAATTGAGTCCCATGCCGGCATTGATCGGAATGATCAGAGCGAGAACCATTACCCCGTCGCGGATGAAACGGATGAGCACCTCATTCACCACAAAGGTCGGCCGCATCCCCGAAAGCAAGAGACCGACAAGGGAGAGCAGGAGAAAAACCGCAGAAACCGGATTAAGATGCCGCATACTTCTCTCTTGTCCTTTTCCCTTCATGCACCAGAGCGTAGAGGATGATGCCATTGGTTATCATCATCCGGAAAATTTCCGCGACCTCGGGGACCATCAGTGCATTGGCGATCGGTCCGGAAATGACATAGGTCGTTTGAAAGAGAAAGGTCCCCAAGATGACGTGCAAGAGAGTGGTTTTTTTACCGGCACTGCCGCCGACCAGAATCGCCGAGGCGGCCGGAAAGGCCATCATCTGTGGCGCATCGTAGAGTTCAATAAAACCGTAACTCTGGGCATAGACACAGATTCCAACGGCTCCGAGAATGGTCGAAAGGATGACGGCAAGGATGCGCAGGCGGGAGATATTCATCCCGGACAGTTTGGCAAAGGCCTCATTTTCACCAAGGGCAATCATCGCAACTCCTGTTCGGGTTTTGAAAAAAATGCCGACAGCCAGGCAGCAGAGGGCAAAAAAGAGCAGCAGACCGGCCGGGACGGTTATGCCGAAGAGATGAAAACTCCAGAGGGTATTCAGTTCCTTGGAGAAATAGTCGCGCAGGCCGATCGTCGGCCGCATTCCCTTGCCGCCAATCGGCCAGAGCATGGCCGGATTGCTAAACGGGGCCACCGCCCAGAAGTAATTCATCAACGGTACGAAGGAAAAGCCGATAAAGGTGGCGGTAATCTCTTCCCGACCTTGCACACAATTGAGAATTCTCGCATAGCCATAGCCAAGGATTGTCGCAAGGGGAACGGCAAAGAGGACGGCGGCGGCAAAACCGGGAAGGCCGGTGATCTTAAAATTCACCGCCAGGCAGAGACCGAGAAGGCCGGCGGTAATCGCCACCGGTAGGCCATAATTGATACCGATACCGGCATTGAGCATCGGCACCAGGGAAAGCACCAGCACCCCGTTCATCACCAGACGAACCAGGGCGTCGCCAAGGAGCGAGGTCAGGGAGATATCCAAACGGAAGGCAAGACCCAGCATCGATACAAGAAACACCAGGATAACCAGTTGCGGCAGTTGAATGCCGAGCCTTCGTTTCATACTTTCGCCATTTCTCCGGACATCGCCTGGATAAAGACACTCTCCGCGGTGTCCGGTGCAAGTATGGCGAAGAGACGTCCCTTGTAAAGGACGGCAATTCGGTCGCAGATGCGTCGCAACTCATCAAGCTCGCCGGAGGCGATGACCAGGGTTGTTCCTTTGGTGGTATTCATGGCGATGAACATGTCGAGAATCCGTTCTTTGGCGCCCAGATCAATGCCCCTGGTCGGTTCATTGACGATGAGAATCTCGGGTTCCATGGTCATTGCCTTTGCCAGACACACCTTCTGTTGATTGCCGCCGCTCAGTTCCCGAACCTTCTGCGCAATCCCGGTGCAGGAGATTGCGAAAGCAGCGACACATTCCAGGGCGTACCGGTTGATCTGTTTTTTGTCGGGGAAGTGCAGGGGCAGGCAGGGGAAGCGGCGGAGAAAACGATGCGCACAGTGCATTGCCGAAAAGACGATATTCTCGGCAACGCCGTGGTCCTGTAGCAGGCCTAGCTGCCTGCGATCCTCGGGCAGCATGAACAAGCCCTTGCCGATCATGGCCGCCGTGTCATGGCGTTCGGCCTGTCGCCCCTTAATGAGCATCTTCCCCAGGACGGGATACAGCCCCATTATTCCGGGTCCGACAGCCATTTTGCCATGTCCGGAAAGGCTGGTTATGCCGAGGATTTCACCTTTTTGGATGTCAAGGTCAAGATCTTCTATGCTTTCACCCGGCATCGATACCGAAAACTTTTGCAAACTGAGAATGGTTTCCCGGCAGGTAAGATTGGCCTTCTTGCGCGAGAGAATAACCGATCCGCCGATCATACATTTCGTTATCGCCTTGCGAGAAAAACCGTCCCGCTGGAAGTGACCTGAAACGGCACCGTTGCGGAGCACGGTAAGGTTGTCACAAAGGGCAAAAAACTCGTCGAGTCGGTGGGAAACATAAAGGATTGTCACACCCTTGCGGGCGAGATTTTTCAGGGTCCGGAGGAGCAGTGCCGAATCGCTACCGTTTAATACTGCCGTCGGTTCATCGAGAAGAAGCACTTTGAGGTCATCCCGGGAAATTTCCCGGGCGATCTCGATAAACTGCCGCATGTTCAGCGGCAATTGTCCGGCAAGGCACCGGGGTGCCAGGGCGACCCCGAACATCCCGAGGGCCTCCTGTGCTTTTTTGTGACTCTTGCGGTTGTCGATCGGGGCAAAATCACGGCCAAAATATTTCTCGCTGTGCGGGAACACCGGTTCTCTTGTTATGGTGATATTTTCAGCCACTGTCATCTCGTGGACGACGGCAGGCTCCTGATGTACCATGCCGAAGCCCATGGCAATGGCTGACTGCGGGGATTTTATACGGCGGGATTTCCCCTGCAAGATGATTTCTCCGCCGTAACCACCGGTCTCGGCAATCAGCGGATTGCCGAAGAGGATGTTGAGCAGGGTGCTTTTGCCCGAACCGTTGATCCCGGCAATCCCATGGATTTCGCCTCTCTCTACCTTGAGATTGACCGAATGCAGGGCAAAGTGTCGGCCAAAGCGTTTGGAGATATTTTTCAGCTGCAGCATGGCCTAGGGTATAAAGCAAAAAAAGATGGCCCGGTCTTCACCGGGGAAGCTCCGGGCCATCATATTGTAATGCACCAAAATGTTAGTAGATGATTGAATCCATGATGATCAGAAAATAATTGTTCAGACCTGGTTTCATCGGAGTGAACCGGACATCGACGCCGGCAACCTCGCGGGCAACGGGTTCGATAACGGCAAGATCAAACGAGGGCAGTTTTCCTTCCACTTTCAGCATAGCCAGTCTTGCGGCAAATTCCGGGAAAAAATAGCCGACCGCCACCGGCCAGGTGGAAAGCCTGCCGGTCGTTCCCGTAGCAGCGGCTTTTTCTTTGATCTGCTCGTTGATTTTCGCAAAATTGCCCGCATCTTTTTCGGTGATTTCAAGACCCATGGCCGCCGGGAAACCTTGGGTAGGTGTCGGGCAGCATTGCTCGGGCATGATAAATTTCAACTCAAGGGCTTTGGCGATGATGACATCCTGCATCGGGCAGTTGGTCCCGAAGATGGCGGTATCTTTACCGTATTTGGCGATTTGCCGGGGGATATCCTCCTGCAGAAATTGCAGCATCGGCGACCTGCCGCCACCGGTCGTCGGATCGGGGGTGCTGATTTCGACAAAGGTCATGCCGATTTTGCCGCAGGTTTCCTTCATTTTATCGCGTCGTTTGGCGAGTACCTCTTTCGCCATGTGTGTCGGGAACGAGTAATGGATAAAGGTTTTTGCCCCCATTGCTTGCGCTTTCGTGGGAATGGTAATGCCGCGCTGCACCCAGTCGGTGTCAAGAGAGAGATCGATGTATTTTGCCATCATATCGGGATCATCCCAGATGGGGGCGGTGATCACTACCATTTCCGGCCGTTTGGCCTTAATCTTCTCTATCGCCGGCAGAATTCCCGAGTAGCCGGCGCAGATGACCACCGCCTTGATCTCCGGATCGTCGCCCAGGCTGAGGATCTGGGTGATGGCGGTTTCCTGTTCTTCGCTAAAATGATCCGGCAGGACGAGGTGCTTGATCATGCCCGGATATTTATTGGCCACGAGAACGGCACCGCGAAATTCGTCCTCACTGGCGGAAAGGGTGGGGGTAACAATGCCGATTTTGTAACTTGGGGTTGCGGCAAAAACCCCGGATATCGAGAAAAGGGTGAGTAGTACGGCCAATATTATCGGCCTCTTGCTGTTCGACATATTTCCTCCGTGGTAATTATGTTTGTCAGGCGAGCAATTCAAGAAATGCCTCGATTCGGGTCTTGAGTTGCCCGGTATCATTTTGCGAGTAGTCGGTGGTGATATGCAGGTAGGGGCGGGCAAACTGTTCGCTTATCGCCCGTTCGATGGTAAAGGCCTCGATATTATAGGTGTGGCAACCTTCCCAGGTCAGTTCGATGACGCCGTCAACCCGGTATTCGTTGATCAGCTTCTTCAGTATGTCGATACGCCGAGGATTGGGAGACATGCAGGCACAGGCGGTGTCGAGATACCGTTTGGCCAGCGACTCCATGGGATCGCCCGTTTCGTCGACGCCAAATCCCGCGGTTTTCAAGCCTCCGCAGTTTTCCATGGCGACGATGACACCGCCGTTTTCTTCGATGAGCTTCAGGACTTTTTTGTTGGTTGAGGGGCATCCGGTTAAAAGAATGCGCGGACGATGCTGCATTTTTTTTTGAAAGAGCGTATCCTTCGATCGCTGGTGAACAGCGGCAATGGCCTCGCGCATTTCGCCGATGCGGGCGGGAAGATTACATTCAAAGCCGGCCATCGAGGTGATGTGATCGATTTCATAGCCGTACAGCAACGGCATTTCGCCGCAATTCAGCGCAAATACCTCGCATATTGTCGCCCGCAAGGTGTTGTAGATGCGGATTTGCGCAAGGAGGCCCGCATCGGTGATACTTATCCCTGTCCGCCGTTCAAGAAGTGCCCTGATCCGGTAGAGTTCCTGCAGCCAGGAGGCGTGGCTCTCGGGCGTTTCCGCCGTCTGGGGCAGTTGCAGCAGAGAGAGGGGTTTTAGGTCGGCGAGAAGCTCAAACATTTTCTTCTTGCCGTCACAGGTTGCGTCGGCCAGGAGATAATCGGCCATGTGGAGATAGGGACAGGTATCGTTTAAGGCGTGTCCGTAACTGGCTTTAATGAGAGGGCAGAGATTGCGGGGAAGATGAGCCTCGGCGGCAGGGATCGCCTGACTCGTCCCGGAACAAAGGGCTACCGGTATGGCCCCTGCCGCAGCGATCAATTCCTTTGGGGTGAAAGCACAATAGACCCCGACTATTTTCGCCCCGGTTTCTTTTTGCAGAATAGTGTCTTTAAAGACTCTCTCTTCGATCCGGGTAAGATAGGTTTCTTCAAACATCGTCGCTCACCAGTAAGGCTGCACCGAGTGCTCCTACCATTTGCGGATCCTCGGGGACGAAGACCTTCTGGCCGATATTCTCTTCAAGCAAATGGAGGATACATGTGTTTCTGGCAACCCCGCCGGCAAAAACGACGGGGCCTCCGGTCCATACTCGCCTGAGCATATTCGCGGCCCGTTGGACAACCGCCACATGCAGGCCATGGGCAATATCGTTTCTGTTTTCTCCGCCGGTGATGAGCGTTGTCACCTCCGACTCGGCAAATACCGTGCACATGCTGTTTATTGTCAGTTGTTTGGTCGAAAGCAGGGCTGCTTCCCCGAAAGAATCAAGGTGGTAATTGAGGGCCTGGGCCATTATTTCCAGAAATTTTCCGGTTCCGGCGGCACAGCGGTCGTTCATTTCGAATTTTCTCACTTTACCCGCGTCGGACAGGGCAATAGCCTTGCTGTCTTGTCCCCCGATATCCAAGATGGCTAGGGCGGTGGGGAAAAATGCCCGAACTCCCCGTGCATAGGCCTTGATTTCGGTGACCGTCGAGGCATCGAAAGCAACCTCAAAGAGATTTCTGCCATAGCCGGTCGCCATGATACGGTCGAACGACTCGCCGTTCAGGAGCTTTTCCGCAGTCCGCATCGGCGCATAGCCGGTATCGGCTTGAAGACTGCGAACGATTTTTCCTGCCTCGTCCACCACCACCAGTTCAATGGTACGGGAACCGATGTCAATTCCGGCAAATCGGTTGTTCATCGAACATTCCTTAACAGTTTTAGTTGGGTAATTAACCTGTATGCTTATAATAGAACCAAGCGATATGTCAAACAGGTATATCTTATTGATAATCGGTAACCAGTAGGTTCTTCCGATGCCATGGCGGACTATCGACCTGACAATGAAACCGGACAAATCTCCCGTAGGCTCTATTATGATATGATTGCGAAACAAAACCGGGACAGGTTGTGACATCACTATAGGAAGAAGCAATAGCTCGTGCTGGGGTCATAGGATATATGTATTTGACATACCAGATCATTTCAATAACAATTACAACGCTAAGGAGTATGTCTATTGTCGACTTGCAGGATCGTATGGGTAACGCACTGCCGGTCATCACTTGCCTGACAGAGGGTTTGAAAGAGATTCATTATGCTGCTACGCTATATCTACTCCTCCCGTTCGCTTGCCAAACAACTCCATGGACTGCAAAAAGCCGGCAAAAAAGCCGAGTCGGCTGCAAGCAAATGTGAGACTATCATTAATGATATCAAGCGAAACGGATGTCAGTGCGAAGGTGTTCTGAGCCAACGTACTCGAAAGGGCGAACTGCGAATCAAAAACTGTATCAAGTACGATCTCGGCGGAGGGTATAGACTGGTCACCATCAGGGCGGACAGCCACCTTTTTATTACTTTCGTCGGCAGTCATGATGACACGGATCAATGGATCGAACATCACCGCTATGATACCTTTTCCCCTGGTAAGCTCCTCTATCGCTGCGAAGAAAGAATTATCCCGTCGGATATCACAGAAACACCAGCTGCTGAAAATTTTAAGGCAGACGATATCGACGACGATTACGAAGATCAGCTCAGTGCCAGGCTCGATGAAAGGCAACTGAAATCAATCTTCCAGGGGCTCTTCATAAATCCTTCCTTGGCAGCGGACAAGACCGAGACGGCGTAAGGGCAGCAAAACACTCGACCGTCAGAGTTAACAGCACATTGACAATCCGTTGAATGAAGATGGTTCGTATAAAAATGGATGATCAGAATAAAAAGACAGTCCACCTGACCAGTTGCGTAAAAGGGTCGGGTTGAGCCGCAAAAATTTCTCCAGGGGACTTGGAGTACATCTTGAGCGGGTTGACCATTCCCAGCAACGAAAATGTCCTGATCGGGATGGCAACCGCCGATGACGCCGGAGTTTATAAAATATCGGATGATCTGGCACTCATTCAGACTGTCGATTTTTTTACCCCGATAGTCGATGATCCCTATGACTTCGGGCGCATCGCCGCCGCCAATGCTCTTTCCGATGTTTACGCGATGGGAGGAACACCAAAAACGGCCTTAAATATTGTCGCTTTTCCGATAAACACCTTTGATGGCGAAATCCTGCGGGCCATTCTCGCAGGAGGTCTCGATAAATTACGGGAGGCGCAGGCCGTTCTCCTCGGGGGCCACAGCATCGTCGATGATGAAATGAAGTTTGGCATGGCGGTTACCGGCTTTATCCATCCTCGGAAAATTCTTGCCAATCAAGGTCTTCAAAACGGGGACTGTCTCATACTCACCAAGGCCCTGGGTACAGGCATTATCTGTACCGCGGTCAAGGGTGGACTTGTTTCCGAGCAGACACTGCGCCGGGTTACCACCTTGATGGCGACTTTGAACAAGTACGCTGCGGCGATTATGGCCGACTTCCCGGTATCCGCCTGCACCGATATTACCGGTTTCGGACTCCTTGGACACCTAGCCGAAATGATTTCCGGCACCGGTATGGGTGTCGTTATCGACAGCCGGGCTGTACCGGTTCTCCCGGAAGCGCTCGACTTCGCGGCCATGGGTATGGTTCCGGCCGCTACCCACAAAAATCGCCTTTTCCGCCAACAGAGAGTGGTGATGGATGACGCTTTTGATCCGGTCCTTCGCGATGTTCTCTTTGACCCGCAAACCTCCGGAGGACTTTTGATCGGATGTGCGGCAAAAGATGCTTACGTCTTGCAGCAGCGGTTGCTTGGGGAAGGTGTGGCTGATGCTCGCATTATCGGCTATGCAACGAGCAGTAGGGAAGAGAAAATTTATCTTGAGAAAGACGGAGGCTTGTGAAGATGACAAAGACTATCGATGCCCGGGGGCTTGCCTGCCCGGCGCCGGTCCTGATGGTCAAGGATCTTGTGGAAAAGGACAATCCCGGCGAATTGACCGTTATGGTCGACAACGATGCATCGCGGGAGAATGTGACTCGTTTTCTCACGACCAGAAATTACCTGGTTAAGGCGGACCGGCAAAACGGAGGATTCCTCCTCCTTGCCCGGCACAAGGACGGTGGTGAACAACCGACCGAGGCTCCCATGCCGGAACTTGTTTCCTGCATCGGTGTCCGGTCGAAAATTGTCGTTCTGGTGACGAGTGCGCAACTCGGACGTGGCGACGATCGCCTGGGCGACAAACTCATGGCCAATTATCTGAAAACTCTTAAAGAGATGGGTAATGATCTTTGGCAGCTCATCTTCGTCAACAGCGGGGTACAACTGACCATCGATTCGTCCCCGGTCTTGGCGGAGTTGCAAGAGTATGAAAAAAACGGGGTGATCATCCTCGCTTGTGGAACCTGTCTTGAGCATTTCCACCTGACTGATTGTAAAAAAGTCGGCGCCACCACCAATATGCTCGATATCGTCACTGCCATGCAATTGGCCGATAAAGTGCTCACCATCGGCTGAACCGGCCAGCCATTGATTGGAAAAAAGACATGAAAGCAGATAACTCAACGTAGGTAAAGAGAAATTTTAGCAAAAAGGAAAGTACCATGCTGGACGTAACTGCGCAGGCAAATGAAAAACTGGTTGGATATATGAAGGACAATAATATTACCTCCGCCCTCAGAGTGATGTTGATGCAGGGCGGCTGTTCCGGCCCTGCTTTGGGCCTTGCTCTGGACGAAGAAAAACCGCTTGATGAGCTGTTTCAGCGGCAGGAGTTGACGATTCTCATCGAAAAAAATCTGTTGCAACAATGCGGCGATATCACCATCGATTATCTCGATGCCGGCAGTCGTTCCGGCTTCAACATCAGTTGTTCGAATCCTCTTCCCGGTGCCGGCAGCGGTTGCAGTTCAGGCTCCTGTGGATCCGGTGGTTGCGGCTGCTGAGGGTAAGCAATGGAATAATGAACAAGGAAGCAGCAGCTGTACCTGCTGTTTCCTTTAGTAGTGCAGCAGGAAAAAACCCTGGCTGCCGCTCGAATCAGTGGAAACCGGAGGTGGCAGTATACTCTGCCATCGTTCATATTCCTTAGAATCGGCGACCAGAACCACCTGACCGGGATAATTCCGGATAAGTTCAGCGGCATCCGCAGGGCTCAGTAACTTTCGGGCATTGTCATGGTAATCCAGGCCGTACTGCAACTCACCTGCCCGTTCTATCAAATAAACATCCTGTCGCTTTAAGTACCAGCATACGGCAACTGCAACCTGTTCACTTGCGAGGACATATGTTTGTGGAGTGATGCCCTGCGCGTGACGTGCAAGAAGCGTCCCGGGGGCTTTTTGCTGCACGGTAAGAGTTGGCAAGGTGAACTGCGCAATGCAAAACAAAAATGCGAAGGAAACAGCAATGAACAGTATTTTATGGAGGAGCTTACCGGCTCGAAAAGCAACAAGCAGAAAGAAACCAGTAGTTAAAAAGCCGCCACCTAACAGCAACCACTCATGAAGATGGCTGAAAACCGGCACTTGGTCGACAGGCCAAAAAAAATAACATCCTACCAGCGCAAGCAGTGCAGTCCCAGCAACCAGGCCGGCTGCAACAATACTCTGTTGCAGATAATTCTTAATTTTTTCATTGCCTAGCAGGTAGTCGATACCCATGGCAAAAAGAATGGCCAAAGGCGGAAAACAGGGAAGGATATAGGTGATCAGTTTTCCCTTGGCTATCGAAAAGAAAACAAAGGGAAAGAGAAACCAACACAGGCAAAAAACCAGCAATCGAAATTCTGCGACACCCACCCAGGATTTTTTGCATAAGCCGATAATGGCTGCAGGGAGCATGAAGGTCCAGGGCAGGAACATTGCCGGCAGTACGGCGGCAAAAATCCAAAAAGGATGCCGGTGTTGGGCCGATTCTGAAAAGAAGCGTTGAACATGTTCAATCCAGAAAAAATAATGCCAGAAATCGGGCTCCCGAAGATAGATAAGTATCGCCCACGGCAGGCTTACCGCAAGGGCTCCGACAACGGGCAGCCAAAGCATCCGCCCAATATCCCACCAACGCCGTTGCAAGATCAGGTAAGGGCCTGCCACTACAACAGGTACTGCAAAAGCGAGAAACCCTTTGGTGAGAAAAGCACAGCCTGCCATGGCTCCTGCCAAGAGTAACTGAGTGCGTTCCCCACGAGAGCCGGGCAGCGACTCTGTTGCCAGCATAAAAAAGATCAGGGTGGCGGCAAGAAAGAGGGACAGAGGCGGGTCAAGAACCGCAAAGGTGCCGATACCCGCCACTGCGAGTGAGCTGAGATACACCAGTACTGCAAGATAGGGAAGCCGGCAATCATTGCGGTGATAAAAACGGCGACAAAGAAAAAAAATGAGCAGTGCGGTAAGTCCGGTTGACAGGGCTTGGGCAAAGCGCACCGCAAAATTATTCTCACCAAAAAGTGATAAGGAAAGAGCCGTCAGCCAATAGCCCATGACCGGTTTTTCAAAATAGCGCAACCCGTTGATCCGAGGGACAATCCAATCCCCCGTTACAACCATTTCCCTCGGTACTTCGGCATAGCGTGTCTCATCGGGAATAATGAGCGGTCTTTCGGCCAAGGGCAATAAGTAAAGAACAGCAAAAAGAGCAAGGAGGAAAGCTGAAAATATCTTGTGGGTCATCGACGTTGCCTTATGCGCCTTCCTGAGTAGAAATCCAGCCATCCCGACCCTCGGCAGTTCTCTGTAACATCGGCGATGATCCGAATGATTGTGCCAACTCAAGCAACTCCTTGAGGGGCAGAAACCGGATGCCGCGTTTCTCGGCCATTGACAGAAAATCTTCAAAGAGGGCCGCACAGCTCAAGCCTTCGGCTTCCGCATGGATGGTTAAAACGTTCAGGCGATCGGCTCTGAAAAGAGACAATAAATGGCTATTGTAGTTGGCTTTGGTAATTCCATTTCGGCCGATCAGCTCGTCATAGGTGGGTAATGTCGTTGGGATCTGCGGGTGGGTGAGCTTTCTGCCATGGATTTCAGGGAAAAAAATGGAATTCCCCCGACAATCGGAATTATAGAGAAAACCAAGAGACTCTTTGGCAAGCAGAGCGTTCTCGCTGCAGCGCCAGCCTGGTGCCGCCGAAGAGGAAACCGGCATGCCGATAATCCCTTCCAGCATTGCCTTGCCTTTTTGCAATTCCGAGCCTATGCGCTGTGCAGCCATTGTCTCTATTTTTTTCTGCCAGAGGTGATGGTCCCAGGCATGCAAACCTATCTCATGGCCGGCTTCAGCGGTGCGCCTGATGATATCGGCGCAGGACCGACCGATAACCGGTCCCGGCCACAGCGTACCGCGCAAGATTATATCCCAGCCATAGAGGCTTGCCGCTCCGCTGCGCAGCATTTTCAGCAAAAAGGTTGGTCGCAGGAGGCGCCAGAGGTGACGCCCCATATTATCGGGACCAACCGAAAAAAAGAAAGTTGCTTTGATCTTATGTCTTGCCAGGGTGTCCACTAAGTTGGGAACACCCCGTTGCGTGCCGCGCAAGGTATCGATATCGACGCGCAGCCCTGTTGTGCATCCTACTTCGCACATTTTTCCGTGGCCCCAAGCGCCTGTTTCAAGAAATAATCAAGGGTTTCCTCAACGGACTGACCAAGAGATATCTGCGGTTGCCAATCCAACAAGCGTTTTGCCAGGCGAATCGACGGTCGGCGGTGTTGCACATCTTCATAGCCCGGACCGTAGAATTCACGGCTTTCGACCGATTGAATTCCCGCAAGGGGTGGAAATTCGCGGCGCAAGGGGTGTTCTTCAAATTTTGCGGTTAAGAGATGGGCAAGCTCACTGATACTTGCTTCATTGTCGGGGTTCCCGATGTTAAAAATCTTGCTGTCACAGCAGCGATCCTTGTTCTCAATGATTTTAAACAAACACTCGATGCCGTCTTTCACGTCGGTGAAGCATCTTTTTTGCTTGCCGCCATCCACTAGTTTGATAGGGGTTCCTTCAACCAAATTCAAGATGAGTTTGGTAATAACCCGGGAGCTGCCGATTCTCGCCGATTCCAGATTGTCGAGCCGCGGCCCCACCCAGTTGAAAGGCCGAATCAAGGTAAACTGCAAGCCCTGGGTTGCCCCGTAGGCCCAGATGACTCGGTCAAGAAGCTGTTTACTGCAGGAGTAAATCCACCGCTGTTTATGAATGGGACCCAGCACCAGCTTGGAGTGCTCTTCGTCGAATTCATCCTCTTGGCACATCCCGTACACTTCCGATGTCGAGGGAAAGATGATGCGCTTGCCGTATTTGGCGCAGTAGCGGACGATGCGGAGATTTTCCTCGAAATCAAGTTCAAAAACCCGGAGCGGATTGCGCACGTATTCGGCGGGGGTGGCAATGGCGACAAGGGGCAGGATGATATCACATTTACGTACATGGTATTCGATCCACTCCCGGTGAATGGAGATATCGCCCTCACTGAAATGAAAGCCCGGCGTCCCGAGTAAACGGCCGATGGAATTACTGCTGAGATCCATGGCATGCACTTCATAGTGACCGCTGTCAAGCAAACGCTCGCTCAAATGGTTGCCGATGAAGCCATCGGCCCCCAGGATGAGGACATGCTTTTTTCTTTTTTGTTCAAAGGACTGTGATCTTTTCTTGCCCAAACGCATACCTGCGGCCAGACCGAGTTCGTCGACCAACTGGTTGCCGCTCATGAACAGGCCATTCTCGGTTTGTCCGGCATGTACCCTGACGCTTCCTTGGTTGCAACTAATGATCAAGGGGTTAGTGGAAATAATGGTCCCGGGTTGTTGGTCCGGATAGTCCTCGCCAAGGCTCACAGACCAGAATAAAACTTTCTGATCACCAAGATAGCTAAAGGCCCCGGGATACGGTCTGGTTACGGCACGAACCAGGTTGTAGATGCGCTCGCTGCTCTCTTGCCAGTCTATTTCTCCATCGGCAGGCTTTCGTCCGCCAAAATAAGAGGCGAGAGCTTGGTCCTGAACAGTGCCGGAAAAATTACCGGCCAAGAGAGCAGGAAGAGCTTCACTGAGGAGACGCTCCGCCGCCGTTGTCAGTTTCTTGTGCAGGGTCAGAGCGGTGTCTTGAGAAGAGATGGCAATTCGTTGCCGGCTGATAATATCGCCGTTGTCTGGTTGGGGAGTCATACGGTGCAAGGTAACTCCCGTTTCCTTTTCGCCATTGACCAACACCCAGTTGACCGGACAGCGACCACGATATTTCGGCAGAAGGGAACCATGCAGGTTGAAACAGCCATTTTTCGGGATACCGAGAATATCTTTCCCGACCATGGCGCGATAATAAAAAGAAAATAGAATATCCGGCGAAAATTCACGGATTCGTTCAACCCAAAGAGGATGATTGATATTCCCCGGTGCAAAAACAGGGATATCATGTTCTGCCGCCAGTTGCTCAACGGAATCGAACCACACGTTTTCGCCGGGGTCATCTTTATGGGTAAAAATCGCTTGGATGGTAAATCCATGGTCGAGTAACGCCTTTACACCTGCACAGCCTATATTGTGATAGGCAAGGACGACTGCTTTCATTATGTTATTCCCGAATAAGTGAATGAGTTTCTGTTGAAGGCCGCGCAGTTTCAAGAGATGTAACGGACCCATCCTTCTCTTCCCCGGTCACGACTTGACTTACAAAATAACTAGGTCTGTCGCGGACATCCTGGTAAATACGGCCGATATACTCACCGAGCAGGCCAAGCCCGATGAACTGAGCACCAATAAACACAAAAAGTACTGCAAATAAAGTAAAAACACCCTGCGCCGCCCAAACTGAGCCCATATAAAAACGCATGACCAGCAAAAAGACGCCAAAGGCCATGCCGCAGAGCGCCACAATCGTACCTAAAAACGAAAGCAGTCGGAGAGGAAAGGTTGACATGGACGTCAACAGATCAAACTGCAAGGAAATCAGTTTTAACAGGGAATACTTGGAGTCCCCCTGCAGGCGGGGGTCATGCGCCACCGAGATCTCGATGGTTTTTCCGGCAAAGCTGTTGGCGAGAATCGGAATAAAAGTGGAGTGTTCCCGGCACTGGAGAATCGCCTCTATTATCGGCCGACGATAGGCTCGCAGCATACATCCATAGTCGTGCATCATCACGCCGGTGGTTCGCCGAACCACATAGTTTATCAGGCTGGAAGCGAATTTTCTAAACCAACTGTCACGCCGACTGGTGCGAATAGTGCCGACAACATCAAAGCCTTTACGCATCTCTTCCAGGAGTTTTGGTATTTCTTCGGGCGGATTCTGCAGGTCGGCATCGAGGGTGACGACAATGTCCCCGCAACTTTGTGCCAGACCGGCCATTACCGCCGCGTGTTGACCATAATTGCGATTCAGGATAACCCCGATCACCTCCCGGCCATAGGTTTTTGCGGCCTGGCTAATCATCGCATCCGAGCCATCGCTGCTGCCGTCGTCCACCAGGATAATTTCAAACGATCCGCCATGGTTCCTGCAAACCAGAAGACAGCGTCGGATGAGTTCGCCGAGGTTATCCGCTTCATTGAATACCGGGATGACCAGAGAAAAATCGACTTTTTCTTTCATGAACAGAGAACCTCCTTGATGGCGGCTACCACACTCAGGACGTCGTCTATGGTCATATCGGGGAACAGAGGGAGGGAAAAGATGCGGTCGGAATTCCACTCGGTGGCCGGGAGCATCCCCGGCTTAAGCGGCATAGTTTTCCGATAGTATTGTTGCGTATGCACAGCACGAAAATGGAGTCCGGTGCCGATATTACGTTTTTTCAGTTCTTCCATGAACTGATCGCGGGTAAGCGCAGTCCGCTCGGTATCGAGACGCACCACAAACAGATTCCAGGCATGGCGGCTTGTCACGGCAGGTACCCGCAATGGCAATATCTCCTCCACATCTGCCAAAAGTTCCAAGTACTGCTCGGCAAGCACGGTTCTTTTGGCGATGAATTCCGGCAGGCGCTGAAGTTGCCCCAGGCCGAGAACGGCGGAAATATCCATCATATTGTATTTGAAGCCCGGTTCCAAGACTTCGGCCTGGGGACTTCTACCCTGTTGGCGACGATCGTGGGCATCTACACCCAAGCCATGGAACTTGAGGCTTCTTATTGTCCGCAACAGCGCCTCGTTATCGGAACTTACTATGCCACCTTCACCGGTGGTAATATTTTTAATCGGATGGAAGGAAAAGATCGCCGTCCCCCGGCGCCCTGTTTCCTCGCCATTGTACTCTGTGCCGACGGCATGCGCTGCATCTTCAACCAAGGCAATCGCCCGCGCGGCGGCGAGGGTACGAATCGGCGCCATATCGACGGCAGCACCGGCAAAATGTACCGGAATGATGAGCTTTGTACGTTCGGTAATGAGGGGTTCAATAAGGTCGGCGCCGGTCATAAGGGTATCTTTATCGATATCGACAAAGACCGGTGTTGCCCCCATGCGAACAATCATATTGACCGTGGAAACCCAGGTCATCGAAGGGGTAATGACTTCGTCTCCTGGGCCGATATTCAGGGCCATGAGGGCGAGGTGCATGCCGGCAGTCGCCGAAGACAGTGCAACCGCCCCGCCACAACCACAGTAACTACAGAAATCCTCTTCAAATTGGGCAGTCTTTGGCCCGGTCGTAATCCAACCGCTGCGAAGAACCTCACCCACCGCAAGGATTTCGCTTTCGCTGATAGATGGCCTGGAAAAGGGAAGAAATTCCTTCCGCATATGTGCTCCTTTTTTGTTCAATTCAACTCAACTTTCGTCTCTTTATACCATAGCCTTAAGAAAGTTACTGCGTCGTTTATACAGCTCGAAGCCGGTAATACTCAGGAAGCCGCAGGCAACACAGATGCCGATTTCTAAGGGGTCTGCCGGGCTGAAAAGAAACACCTCCCGGAGAAAGGGGACATTCAGGACTAATGCCAAAAACACTAGCGCGCCGCCCACCACCCATTTTACGGTTGGGTTGGGGGAAGCCAGGATCTGAAAAATATTGCGTGTCCACGACCGGTTGGAGAGGATGACGGCAATGTTTGCGGAGATCAGGGTAATAAAAGCAAAGGTTCTGACCTCATTTGTTGCATACCCAAGGTACAGGCCGACACCGTATACAGCCAAAACTATTATCAGGACACTCACTCCTTGCAGACAGCTGAAAAGAATCTTCCGCCCGCCAAAAAAAGGTTCATCAATTTTGGCCGGTGGCCTGTGCATCACCTCGGCCTCGGCCTTTTCCGCCTCAAAAATTATGGAACATGCCGGATCTATAATTAATTCCAGAAAGACGATATGGACAGGTAAGAGAATGAGAGGCAGGTTGGAGAAAAATATCGGGATGAGGGAAAGACCTGCAATGGGTACATGGATGGCAAAGATGTATCCCAAGGCCTTTTGCAGATTATCGAAAATCCGCCGCCCCATACGAATAGCGCCGACGATGGAGGCAAAATTATCATCCATAAGCACCAGCGCCGAGGCCTCGCGGGCTACGTCGGTACCTTTCTCGCCCATGGCAATGCCGATATGCGCCGCCTTGAGGGCCGGGGCATCGTTGACTCCGTCACCGGTCATGGCAACGATTTCCCCGTTTTTCTTCAAGGCGTTGACGATTTTCAGTTTCTGCTCGGGCACCACTCGGGCAAAGACGTTGATGTCGCGGATTCTCCCGCACAGTTCCTCCTCGGCCATGGTTTGCAGTTCCTGGCCGGTGATGCAGGCGTGCGGGTTTTTCAGGCCGATCTCCCCGGCAATATTCATCGCCGTCACCGGATAATCGCCGGTTATCATGATGACTCTGATGCCGGCCCGGTAACATTCGGCCACCGCCTCCGGCACATTTTTGCGGATGGGGTCGGACAAGCCGATCAAGCCGATGAACTCGAAGTCGAAATCGTGCTGTAGAGCGGGCAGGGAGCTGGCCGCAATCTTTGCCCGGCCGACTCCCAGGACCCGTAAGCCTTTGGCCGCCAGAGCCTCGACGGCAATGCCCAAGGTTTTCTGTTTCTCGGCATCCAGATGACACAGATCGAAAATTGCCTCCGGGGCACCTTTCACGGCAATTGTCCGGGTATCCGTTCCCGTCTGCCGAAATACCCTCGACATGGCCAGCAGGTCCCCCGACAAGGGGTATTCCTTTAACATCTGCCAATCGCTATGAATATGCTCGGTCCCCTGCAGGTACAGTTCGCTCATCTGCAGAATGGCCTTTTCCATGGGATCAAAGGGATTGGTTTGGCTGGAGAGCATGCCGTATTCGATAATCTCGTGAAACTTCTCGGGGAAATGCTGAGCGCCCGCCAGGGAGAAAAAGTCCGAGCCGTTATACAACCAGGCAACAGTCATTTTATTTTGGGTAAGGGTGCCGGTTTTGTCAGAGCAGAGGACGGTAGCCGAACCGAGGGTTTCAATAGCGGCGGGTTTTCTCGTCAAAACGCTCCGTTTCGACATACGCCAGGCCCCGAGGGCGAGAAAGACGGTAAGGACCACCGGGAATTCCTCGGGCAGCATGGCCATCGCCAGGGTAATTCCGGCAAGGAAGCCCTGGAGTAATCCGCCTCTTGAAATGGTATAGACCACCACCACCAGCACACAAAGGAGCGCGCCGATAATGGCCAGCTTTTTTATCAGCGCAGCCATTTCCCGCTTCAGCTTGGTTTCTTCCTCGGTAACCGACTCAAGGGCCTTGCCGATTTTGCCGATCTCCGTATTGAGACCGGTGGCAGTTACTTTGGCCATGCCGTTGCCCTGGACGATCAACGACCCGGAGTAGACAAACGGCAGGTCGTCGCCACCCGGATGGATCTTCTCCATGGCATTGTCCCACTCGGTTTTGCGAACCGGCACCGATTCGCCGGTGAGGAGAGACTCGTCGGCCAGGAGATTGACGGAGCGCAGTACCGTTGCGTCGGCGGGCACCCGGTCGCCCTCCTGGAGGATAAGGATATCGTCCCTTACCACCTCCCGACCGGCAATTCTCGTTTCTTTGCCATCGCGAATTACCAGGGCGCGGGGGCTGGCAAGATCCTTCAGGGCATCGAGGGCCTTCTCGGTCTTTTTTTCCTGATACAGCTCAATCCCCATAATGACGAAGACAAATCCGAGCAGCATCAAGCCTTCATGCACATCGCCGAGGAAGAGGTATAGGGTGCCGCAGGCCACCAGCAGCAGGAACATCGGTTCCCTGGCTACCCCCAAAGCGATCAGGAGGAAATTCTTCGGTTTCGAGGAAGGCAACTCATTATAGCCTTCTTTCTTAATCTTTTCATCTACTTGCGCTGGCGACAGGCCCTGCGGCGGATCAGATTGTCCAAGGTTTTTCATAGAAGGATCTTATTTGGGGCGCGGTGCATTGCCCTGCATCATCTTAATTGCCAGACAGTCATAGGTGACTCTCCCGCCTTGATAGTTGACCGTACCTCGCCGCAAAAGGCGCCAGCCGCCATTCTGGTAGACGCCGTCGGCTTCTATGCGTTCGACCACATCACTTGTCGAATCGAGCCATTTGGCCAGTTCGGCATTCTGAGCAAGGGCGATGTGCCCTATACCGTCACCTGCCACAAGAGTCACCGGTTCCACAAGCAGATTGGAAAGGTCGCGAAAGGAGAATGTATCAAGAGCCTCCTTGGTTTGTAGCCGGATCATTTTCGCCCGGGCATCCGGACCAACCGTGGCCTTGGTCGTTTCGATGAGGTCGAGCAGGTAGTGACGGACATCGTCCAGGTCGTCGGCCTCGTGCAACTTGTCAAGGTCGGGATGGGTCTCAAGGGCCTTGGCCAGCATAGACACCTCTCGCAAATAGTGGTTCCGCTGGTTGTCGGGAACCATGTACATGACGACCAGCGCAACGGACATGCCGTCCGTGGCGCCGTAATCGATTCCCGCCGGGCTCCAGCCGATGACGCACATGAGATCTTCCTCATAGGATACCCGGGCATGCGGACAGGCCCACCCTTTGCCGATGGCCGTGTTCGTTGCTTCTTCCCTTTTTGTCACCAGGCCGACGACATCCGTGCCGGCGGTGGTCTCGGGAAAGGCTTCAATGATGTGCGCCAGAAATTGCAAGGTATGCGCCTTGTCGTTTTCCGGCAGCTCAAACAATCTGCCTTCCTGCAGGGCATCTAAAATCGTATCCATAATCATTCACCTCCAAACCGGTTGAAGAACCACGTCTTTACCCTGTGTGTCAGGACTGCATATATCATCAGGAAGGCGCCTATCCATGCCCAGTAGACGGCAGGCAACGGCACCATTCCCAGATCGGCCGCGAATGGCGAGTAGGGCAGCCATGCGCCTACGGCCATGATGGCCAGGGTGGTCATCGTCATGTGCACCGAAGCCCGGCTGCCGAAGAAAGGTATTCGTCTTGTCCTGATGATGTGGACTATCAAGGTCTGGGTCAAGAGCGACTCGACGAACCATCCTGTCTGAAAGAGTTTTTCCAAGCCTTCCTTGTGAACGGCGCCGGCTGCAGGGTCGAGATAATCGCTGCAATGGAAAAAGAACCACATCAGGGCGAAGGTGGCGTAGTCAAAGATGGAACTGATCGGACCGATCCAGACCATGAACCCCTTGATGTTGTCGATATTCCATTTGAGGGGTTTGACGATGAGTTCTTCATCGACGTTGTCGGTGGGAATACCGGTTTGCGAGAAGTCGTAGAGCAGGTTGTTGGTAAGGATCTGCACCGGCAGCATGGGCAGAAAGGGCAGGAGATAGCTGGCCCCGACCACGCTGAACATGTTGCCGAAATTGGAGCTTGCACCCATGCGGATGTATTTGACGATATTGGCAAAGACCTTCCGGCCTTCCATGATGCCCTCCTCCAGGACCAGGAGGTTTTTTTCCAGGAGGACGATGTCTGCCGCCTCCTTGGCGACGTCCACCGCCGAATCCACCGAGATGCCGACATCGGCCGCTTTCAGCGCCGGCGCATCGTTGATACCGTCACCGATAAATCCGACGACATGGCCGTTTCGTCGCAGTTCCTTGACGATCTGTTCTTTTTGCGCGGGAGACAGCTTGACGAAGACATTGCTCTTCTCAACCGTCGTCGCGAAGTCACCCGGGGCAAGCTGTGCGAGTTCCGATCCGGTAACCATCCTCTCCACCAGAAGCCCAACATCCCGGCAGACCTTTTCGGTTACCAGGCCATTGTCGCCGGTCAGGACCTTGACCTGCACCCCGGCTTTGGCCATGAGTTCTATCGCCTCCATCGCCGAAACCTTAGGAGGATCGTAGAAGGCGATATAGCCGAGGAGGACAAGTTTTGCCTCGTCATCGACGGTAAATACCGTCTTCGACCTGGGGAATTCCCGATAGGCTATTCCCAAGACGCGGAAACCGTCACGATTGAGTTTTTCGACCTCCTCAAACAGGTCGAAGCGGATCAGATTAATAAGGGGATACACATCGTCATCGATCTGATAATGGGTGCAACACTGGTAAATCTCTTCCGCTGCGCCTTTGCAGATGAGGACATGGTCCCCTTCAAAATCGACCACCACCGACATCCTGCGCCGTTGAAAATCAAAAGGGAGTTCGTCCACCAGACGGCAGTCCCGCTCAACATTCAGGTTGGCATGCTCAAGTACCGCCCGGTCGATCAAGTTGCGCAGGCCGGTCTGGAAGTAACTGTTGAGATAAGCGTAGCTCAGGACATCTTCACTGATATGCCCGACGATATCGACATGCCGCTCCATGACGACCCGGTCTTGAGTGAGCGTTCCCGTCTTGTCGGTGCAGAGGATATCGATTGCCCCAAAATTCTGGATCGACGGCAGCCTCTTAACGATAACCTTCTTGCCGGCCATGGTCAGCGCGCCTTTGGCCAGATTGACGGTGACGATCATCGGCAGCATTTCCGGGGTCAGGCCGACGGCAATGGACAGACCGAAGAGCAGTGCCTCAAGCCAATTGCCCTTGGTCATCCCGACAATAAAGAACACCGCGCAGACCATCACCAGCATGAAGCGGATCATCAGCCAGGTGAAGGAACGAACGCCTGTGTCAAAGCTGGTTTCATCCCGTTTTTCGTTCAGCCGCTCGGAAATGGCGCCGAACACGGTGCGGGTGCCGGTGCTCACAATCACGCCCCGTGCCGTGCCGCTGGTGACCGAGGTTCCTAAAAAACAGGCATTGGTGAGTTCCATGGCCGACTGGATGGAGGTGACGCTTGCATTGGCCGTTTTTTCGACGGGCATCGATTCGCCGGTCAGGGCCGATTGGCTGACGAAGAAATCCTTGGCGGCGATCAACCTGAGGTCGGCTGGAACAATGGACCCGGCCTGCAGGAGGACAATGTCGCCCGGAACGATTTCCGAGATCCTGACCTCGGTCTCCTCGCCCTCCCGCAGGACGAAGGTGCGGGATTGGACGCGCTTGCCAAGCGAATCGACGGTACGACTGGAACGGCGGTCAAGGATGTAGGACAAGCCGACGCTCAGGATGATCATCGCCGAGACGATCATGGCCGACTTCAACTCGCCGATCACCCCGGAGACCAGAGCGATCACCAGAAGTTGCAGGACGAGCGGGCTCTTCATGCGGTGTGCCATGTCGGCCCAGAACCCCATGCGCCCGAGGTGCGACAACTCGTTGGGGCCGTAGTCGTCAAGCCGTTGCAAGGCGTCTTCGGCCTTCAGCCCCTGAGGTGTGGTCTTGAGAGAAACAAACGCATCCTGGATGGGAATATTGCAAAGTCCCACCAGTTGCTGCTCGTGATCGTTTATATTGCGGGATGCGTGCGGATGCACGGCAGTGCCCTTGGAGAATAGTGCAAACAGGCTTTTTTTCATGGTTCACCTCCTGTCCGGCCGCAGTGACTAGCGGACGACCGAAGGCGAATCTTTACTCAGGAAAAGAGAGGAGGAAAGGTATCGACAGCGCAGTCGTCCGCCTGCGCAAATGAGGGCCAGGCTCTTCTTGTTCGTGTTCGACAACGGTTTGAGTCACGTTCGGGCTACTACTGCCATCGGGACTGCCCATGATTTCCTCCAGAAAAAGTTATTCTTCAGACTGCTGACAAAGCAGCCCGCAAAACTGCATCAACATACATTTCAACGCATTCTTTGGCAAGGAAAACCTTCGAGAGGTGCAACGCCGCCTTTTGCAAAAATCAACTTTCTTCTTACTTTCTTCATGCGTTCTTGAGCTTCAGCTGTTATCGTGCGGGTTTAAATTTTTCCGGAAAAGTTCCCGGACGTATACGATGAATCAAAAAGCAGAGTGCAGGATGAAAAAATTTTCCATAATTATTCCGACACTGAATGAAGCAGATAACATCACCCCTCTCCTCCAGCAGATTGCTGAAGTCACTCTGCCGCTGGGATTGACTCCAGAGGTTATTTTCGTTGATGACGGCTCTACCGATAACACTCGGCAAAACATTACCGCCTACTCGGGGGATTTGGAGGTTCGGCTTGTTTGCCGCGATTCACAGAAGGGGTTGGCTGGTGCCGTTGTCGCGGGTGCTCGGGCCGCTTCCCATCCTCATGTGGTCGTCATGGATGCCGATCTCAGTCACCCGCCGCAGATGATTCCAGCACTTGTCGAGCCGTTGGCTGAGGGTGGATACGATATGGTCATCGGCAGTCGCTACCAGGATGGTGGCGGGACACCCGACTGGCCGCTTGTCCGCCGTCTCGGGTCACAATTCGCCTCCTTGCCGGCACGGCTCCTTACCTCCGTTCGCGACCCCCTCGCCGGTTTTTTTGCCGTCGACCGGGATCGACTGAGGGCACTTGCCGACAATATGCCCGGCTTCAAGATCGGCTTGGAAATACTTACCGCAACAGCCGAACCTCTGCGGGTTTTGGAGATACCCATAACCTTCAGAGACCGTCACAAGGGCACCTCAAAGATGGGTTTTATCGTTTTAAAAGAGTATGTTAACCAATTGTGGCGGATTGTTTCAAGCAACTCTCATCCCCGCAACATTCCTCTGCTTTTCTGTCTCGGATGTGTGGCCGGACTCTTGGATTACAGCTTTTTTTCATGGCTCACCAGGTGGGGAGTACCCCTTGAAGCGAGCCATATGGCAAGCCTTCTGGTGGCAATGCACGTCTGTTATCCGATCGCCGAAACCTTCGCCAAAAAAGCGGCGGCAATTCAACTGCCGGGCGGTTACCGCCAGTTTCTCCTAGTTGTAGTTCTGGGTCTCTTTCTCCGCGGCGGCCTGCTGGCATCTCCTGCCGCCATGGGCCAATCGTCCGCTCTTTTTCTTCCCTTGATAATCTTTGGCACCTCCTGCCTCATCTGGTGGTCGGCAATCCTTGCCAGCCGATTCGGGGGATTGCGACCGCAGGGCGGCAACTGGACGATCTTCGGCGCCCTGCTCATTGGTTACACCATTCTCCTCCGTCTGCTCTACCTCGGCAACTTCGATCTGATCCAGGAAGAGGCCTACTATTGGAACTACGCCCAGCATCCGGCCGCCGGTTATCTCGACCACCCGCCGGTTGTTGCCCTGCTCATCAAGCTCGGCACCCTGCTTTTCGGCCAGGGTGAATTCGGTGTGCGGTTCGGGGCTTTTCTCTGCTGGTTCGTCACCGCCTTTTTCACCTACCGACTGACCAGGAGCATCTTCGATAAAGACACTGCAAAGAGAGCCTTGGTCCTGGTCGCCACACTGCCTATTTTTTTCGGGGTTGCGCTCGTCATGACGCCGGATGCACCTCTTATCGCCTGCTGGGCGGGGGCACTCTACTTCCTCTATCGCGCTCTGGTTGTCGGGGCTCCGAAGGCTTGGATCGGCGCCGGAATATGCCTTGGAATCGGCCTTGCCGCCAAGTACACCCTCGCTTTTCTTGGCCCCGCTGTTGTTCTCTTTATGCTGATCGATCCTTCGGCACGAAAATGGTTTCTCCGGCCACAACCGTATCTCTGCGCCATCCTGGCGGGGCTTATCTTTTCGCCGGTTATCTGGTGGAATTACCAGCACCACTGGGCCTCGTTCTTGTTCCAGAGCCAGGGGCGGCTGCAAGCCGGTTCGGTATTTTCCACCCACCTCTTGCTGCTCAGTACCCTGATCCTCCTGACCCCCGTCGGACTTTTGACGGCGATTTACGGCCTGTGGCCGTGGCAAAGCGGTATCATCCAGGGGGTTGCGGAAAAGATGCGACAACGCGGATACATTTTTTGCCTGATAATGGCCATCACCCCCCTCTCCATTTTCACTCTCTTCAGTTTTACCAAAGAGATTAAACTGAACTGGACCGGACCCTTATGGCTTGCTCTTCTGCCTTGCATGGCCACCGCCATGGTCGTCGGCAGCGGCAGACTGCAACAGCGAATAGCCCGTCTTTGGCCGGGTACGCTTGTTGTTCTGGTACTCACTTACGGCATACTCCTCCATTACTTCGCCCTCGGGCTTCCCGGGGTACCTTTCATGAAGAGTGCTTTTCTTTTCGGCTGGGACGACCTCGCCCAAAAGGTAGAAGAGCGGGTCAAAACGATAGGCGAACAAGAGGGGAAGCGCCCCTTGGTTGTCGGCATGGACTCCTACAGGATGGCCAGCGGACTCGCCTTCTACCGCTCCAAGCAACGGGTCGGCATTGATATAAATGAAACAACCGGGTATCACCTTTTCGGCCATAACAGTCTTATGTATAGCTACTGGTACCCGCCCAAGTGGGCTGCCGGTAGGGATATCCTTGTATTCTCTGAAGACCTAAGGCGGATGGATCCCGTCTATTTCGGCAACTTTTTTCAACATCTCGGGGAAATCCAGGAAATCAAGGTGGAAAAGCGAGGAAAAGAAAGCGGTCTTTTATATTATCGTTTACTCACCGGGTACAATCCCGGAGATCTCCAGGGGAACCAGGCCAGTGGTGATAACGAGGGCAAAACAAGCAACTGATGTTTCCTGAAGAGAATGCTTGTCACAGCCGCCATTCTTTACTTGCAAAAATCTCGAATTTCGATAAAGAGAGAAGGCTAGGTTGTCTTTCAGATTTATAAATTGTTGACTGAGGTCCCTTACGTTCGGCTGGGAAACATGCCGGTAACCTCGGACGGTAATTACCATCCGAAAACAAAAAAACACAAAGATCTAAGGATGCTTCGTATGAAATCCTGCCGTAATTGCATATCAGTATGTCTCGGGCCGCTGTTTGTATTGGTGTTACTTCTCGGTGCTCAGCATCAGGCTTGGGGTGAAGAACTCGACAACAACAAAACCGACCACGACAAAACTTTCTTTGAATATCTCAAGGGGGAGCCGACCGACAATCAGTTCTTTCTAGGGATGGCCACCTTTCACTTTACTACCTCAAGCCGGGAAAAGGACCAATGGAACAATAAGCTCATCGGTTTTCAGTATAAGGATTTTTTTGCCTGCACCTTTGAAAATTCCTTTTACAATCAGACATGGGTAGCCGGTATCGCAAGAAACTTCTCCAAAACTCAGCTCAGTGACAACTGGGACATGACCTTTGGTTATCGTCTCGGCGGGGCCTATGGCTATAAGGGCGGCGAGGCGCCTTTCTCAAGTAGTTCTTCGATTATCCCGGTAGTTGAGATCTATAACCAGTATTATTTCCAAAAACACTTCGGCGTGGAACTGATGATAACGACCTCGCTCTCCGCCAGTTTGTTCTATCAGTTTTGAGAGGGACTTTTTTTAAGATTTCCGAAGAAAGCGATTGCCTATCTTTTTCGAGCAGTTCCGTACAAGGTCACCAAATCGGCCAAGCTTTCAAAGTTCTGCGCTCCGACCAGTTTATGTCGACCCATGATAAAAGTGGGAACCGCGGTAATACCTCTCACTTGCGAATCCGCCCAGTCCTGATCCACTTTTTCCGCATATGCTCGACCAGAGAGAATCTCCTCTGCCTCTTCAACCGGCAGTCCGACATTTCGGGCCAGATCAATCAAAACCGAATGATTCCCAATGTTCAGACCCCCGGCGAAATATGCCTTGAATGCTGCCGCATGGAAGGCATCACCCTTCCCCTTATCCATAGCCCAGAGTCCCAATTCCTGTGCCAGTCTGCTATTGTAAGTTCTCGTCCTGGCGGTAAACGGTAGGCTCAGGTCATCGGCAGTTCTGCGCAGGTGCTCCAGCATCCCAGCCATTTTGTCCGGACTTGTCTTGAACAGATCCGCAAGCAACCGGCCCTCTTGCGGTGTTTCAGGATGCAAGGGAAAAGCCCGCCATCGAACGATCACTTCATATTCTTTTTGCAGTCTCTCAATACGCCCGGTAATGAAGTAACACCAGGGTCAGATATAATCGGAAAAGATTTCTAATTCGTATGTTTGTGTCATTTTGTTTCCTGTCGTAAAAGTGGACTCTCTTAGTAATCCCGATTTAAGCAAAAAATTACCATTAGCTTACCAAAGATCAAGCGGACTTTTAGCTTCCTTGAACCATGGGAAGAGGCACGGTCCGATCTTTCTTACCTTTCCCCTCATGAATGGTGATTTTACCAGCATCAAAATTCAGGCATTGGATGCGAAGATTGAGGCACTCGAACAAGCGCAAGCCGCAACCATAGAGCAGTTTTACCACCAGAGCAAATGGCGGTGCAAGATGCGAGATTAAGGACAGAAGCAGGGGAAGAAACCGAAGGCCTATTAAACACGCGCTCGCTTGATCAATGTCGAGATAAAGGCAGACCGCATGTGCTTCCTGCTTCCGTTGCATGTCCGTTTGCCCTTTTTCCAGCAGCTTCTGCTAAAAGGCGGTTAGGCCCTCGGCTTTCGTTGCATCACGACGATACTTCGAACAAAAATCAAGATAAAAGTGCAGACCCTTTTATAATGAATGCGAAGATTTTCTGACATCTTTACCGTAAGGCACGCCTCGAAACGTGCCAACACTGCACCTGAGATTTGTATCATATGAAGTTCTCCGTAAGCTGCTCTGATCCTTCCATTTAGGATGATATGCAGAAAAGGGAATACCGATCATAACAAATTTTTCGAGAACATTTTTTGAAATATTGGTACATTACAAAAATTATACGGGGCAATGAAGTAAAGAGCCTTGTTTGTCAGTATTGGAACCACGCAACCGTCCCTGCACAAGCCGGGGAGATATACAGATCAGCTGAATAACTTATTAAAACTATGAATGGAAACGACACAAAATCATATGAAATTCCAACCCAATCATTACCTGGATTAGATATTTCCGTTCATATTAATGATCTTAAAGAAATTATAGCCTTTCTAAATGAGCGAGGTGTATCAACAAATAATACTCGTTATTTTATGTACTTAGAATATCTTTTAGAAAAATCTAATTCGGGATCAGTGAATGAATCAAAGATTTTTAAAAATTCAACAGATGGCCCGTTTGAAAGTAGCATTGATTGGCATCTATACACATTGCGTGAAATCCACGAACTAATGTGGATTCTCAAAGGTCTTAAAAAACATATACCAAAAGGATTAGATGAAAAACTAAAGTTGATCGTGAGTGGTCGAGACTTTGCGTCTTTAGATTCAAATTCTATCTCACGCGATACTCAATTTGAGTTACGTATTGCAAGTTACTTCTGTCAATCAGGTTATATTGTAGACCTTTCAACAACGACTGACATAATTGCAATTAATAAAAAGTATGCTTTCTACACAGAATGTAAAAGAATCGGCAGCCCTAAACAGTTAGAAGGCAGGCTTTCATCAGCTTGTAAGCAATTAAATCAGAAAATGCGTCGAAGGGTATTCGGGAAAATTGTAATAGGAAGTATAGCTGCAGATGTCACCAAAGTCGCATTCGCTCACAATGGGCTCACCCTCGGAATGACAAATAAACACTCTAGAGATGTAATCCAAGAAAAACTATTTAGAATTGCCAATTCTACCAAAGATTACGATTTGTTTGGAAGAAGTAACAGACTCAATCAATTGTGGTTTCAAATCCATATTCCTTCTATAATTGTCTACCCTCCTACACCTACTACCAGATTTTCATCATATATTATTTTCAGGGACAACATAGATAGGAATGGAATGAAAGAAGTTCAAGCATTTCAAAAAATGTTCGAAAGCTGTTCAAAAGACGACGAACGTTGTTTTCCTTCAAAAAAATTGAAAAGAAAGAAAACCATCACCATTCCAAAAGGAAGTACTTTTTCCATCGATGAAGATTTAATAAATCATTACCTTTCTACTGGCCACCTTCCTGATAAAAATCCAAATGATGTGATAGCTGATCTTGAAATTAATGGAAAAAGTGAAGAGTTCACATTTATGGAATTTCAAATGTTGGCAGCCTCAATAAATGAGCAAGAAAGAAATTCTATGGCTAAGGATATCAACAATTCGAGGTTTTATCTCACATCAAAGATGTACCTTCAAAGATACCCTTGTGAAGATGTTTAACATTCTATTATTACTATATAAATATATTTAACGAATCATTTCAGCGGACCCCGCAACTGCGCAGGTCCGCTGAATTCTACGTTAAACCGAACGTATTCACTCACTCTTTTTAACCCATTCACAAACAAGAGGCAAAGCATGTTAAAACATTCACTCCCCACCTTCATAGGTTTAATGTTCGCTGCCGTAGCTATTAATAGTTCTGCTGCGTTCCCACCAAAGTATCTTGGGATTAAGGATTTCAAGCAGTGCCTAGCAACTCAGAAATTCGACACCTATGAAGCGTGGTGCATGCCAGCCAAGAAGCTGGAGGGTTGCCCGGCGACGAGTTGGAAGCAACTGAAAGCGCTTACCGGAGAAGACAAACTACCCAAATGCCCTTCCGATTCAAACTTGGTGTCTCCCTCACCAGCAGCTAAATCAATAGATTGATGAGCAATTGGGATTTGGTCGCAATTAGTTCAAGGGAGCGGAACTTTGTGCATGAACGGGGGGGGCGGGGGTCAGGGGGCAGGGGTCAAATCTTTGATGTTGACATGTGTACAAAATTTAAACAAAACCAATTGCTTGCATAACAGATATCTGGAGCCATGACACCCAGTCCAAACGAATCAATGCACTGGATAAATCGGTGATCTTCAAGTTACATGGAAAATAGAAAAAGGTGACGGATTCAAATTATAACGGATGCTGCCGCCACCGATGCTGGATTTTCTCGTAATAGCCGCCATGACGGGCGCATTGTTTTTCAGAGTCCATTTTTAAATGATCTCTCCCGGAGCACCCGCCGGGGGTTGCCCGTAGGTCACGACAATTTTCGCCCTCCCCGGGCTTAAGCGGAGGGCGTGCTTACAATCGATTCGATCGTAAAGGTACCGGGTCTTCAGGCTTCCGTGATGCGGATATCATCGATCCAAGCCTCGCCGACGTCTTCACTGATGATCCTGAATTCAGCGGTGGAGGAGGAGAGCTTGAACGTCCCTTCGAATTTCCGCCAGTCAAAACTGCCGGCGGGTAAATGGATGGGGCGGATCCCCCATGCGGGATCAACGCTGATGTTAATGGCGCCACCCGAAGCCAGCCCTTTGCCTTTGGCATACAGAGTAATGCGGTATTCCTTGCCAGGCTGGATGACGATCTGCTGCACGGTGGTTCCGAAGACATTCGGCCCACGGGGTGTCGGATTACTGATGTAGAGGGCTGCATGGCCGCCCCGTCCCGAGCCTTTCTGGGCGAAGGCGTTCGACTGGCAGTTGCCGCTGTTCCACCAGACCCCCTTGTCGCCATACTGTCCTTTCCCCCAGAATCCGAGTCCGGCTTCGAAGTCGCCGTTTCGCAGGAGATTATAATCGGTTTTTCCATTGGGAGGCCGTACCGGGGGAGAGCTTGGCGCAGCCAAAACCGGCGCAGGAGGGGAAGCCGGTGGCGCCTTTTGGATATCCGCCGGCGGAGGTGGTTCGAGGGCAACAACTTTTTGGCTCCATTCCTTGCGGGGATGTGGCGGTGCGGCGCTTGGCCCAGCCACAGGCGGCTGCGGGGAAGTGCTCCGACTGGCCGAAACTCCGGCTTCCGCTTGATCGGGGGCCGGTCGTTCAGCGGCTGCACCCCTCGGCGGCTTATGCCCCGCTTTGACTTCGGAGGTTTGTACGCTTTTTACCATTTGGCCGTATTGGATACCCTGACCCTCTTCAGAGAGAATGTTACCGACGGCGACATTCCTGCTCACCGTGGTTATTCGAATTTGGCCGGTCTGAATCTTCTCCACGTCGAGGACCTCACCGGTCTTCGGGTGCTTGATAATTTCCCCTTCCTTGTACACGACAAATTCGGTGCCGACAGCCAGTCCGGATATTGTGCCGAGATCTATTGTTGCGGTTTTATTGTCTTTTTTAACGATATACCCGGTCAGGGGGAAATTTTGCATGATCTTGGCGGTGAGTTGTTTCACCAGGTCCTGATAATCTTTGTCGGTATCGGCACCGATATCTTCCGCAGCGATGATCGACCCGCTCTGGACACTGATAATCCTGGCGTTGATATCGATGGAGTTCCTCAACTTGAGGATCGATCCTGTGATGATGACATCAACCCCGAGGAGTTTGCCCAGTTGGCTGGCGGTGTTCGCATCGACCAGTCCGGTCGTGGAAAGGTTCTGTTCGGCAACAATTTTTTGCAGCATGGCCCGTTCCACCACTTCGAAACGGCCGCTTTTGACGATGCTGGTGATGAAATATTCGGAGAGAATGGTCCCGATGCCTTCCGGCTCCAATTTCTCCCCGACCATCGCAAAGTCGAGCACGGCAATTTTGGTACGCTGAAAGTCGGCCAGAACCGGAGTCGCAAAGATACTGGCCATAATCAACAACCATGCAA
>CAIQWD010000114.1 GCA_903875445.1 uncultured delta proteobacterium
CCCTTAAAAGATTTTTCTTTTAAGGGGGCCGACAGAATTTTTTTATTTCTTTGTCAAGAAAATAATGATCCAACTGGCTAATATTTATTAATATTTCACATGCAATTTTCTAACCGGATATTACTGCAAAAAAAGATGAGATTTCTTTTTTGATAAATCCTTTAGTAATTTTAACATCTCTTAGTGATATAAAAAACGGAAACCTTTTTTCCCCACGAAATAAGTGACCTTGAGCCGCTAACAGCATTATATACTTCATTGTTGTTGTTTTACCTGAACCGGCTATTCCCAAGATAGCGACATCACTTTGTATTTCTTCAATTTTGCCGTTATCTAGTTTTACTCTTATAAAAGAACTCTCAATCACTTCTTCTATGGACACACCCTCTCGATGCTCAAGGGGTTTAAGTAGTTCTTTTTTAACTAAATTGATATCTCTAAATTTTTCCCTTGCAATTTCACCAGTAAATCGTAATCGTACATGAAGAGAACTTATATGAGAGGTCTTGTTTATTCCAAAAAGAGGTACTGTTCCAAATGTTTCGACAACCCATTTAGCATATTTCTTAGAACTATTATCTATCAGATTGTTGAAATTTTTTTTAGTTTCTAACCCTTTATTAAAGGTATCATAAACAGATAGGAAAGCTCTCTCTATAATTTTCTCAAACCCTTTGTTAATCATTCAGAAATTACCCCTAATTTGCGATCAATCTGCAGCAAATTGCTTTATTTTGTAGGATTATATTTTTTAAACGAGCCTGTTTCCAAGTTCAACAAGAAGTTATTGTCTAGTTTTCGAGTTATCCCCATCGCCCACATGTACTAACAATCTAAAGCTGCTGATTATAGGCTGTGTTTAACTGGTTAACCCGCATATTTGAGTGCTATCTAGAAGCCTGCTATCATCCAGCGATCGCTTTGCCTACCAATCTTCCTGCTTGTTGCACCGCTCGATCTTTATTTATCTGTCAAGGTGATATGCCCGCTGTCGTGAAATCAAAACTCTTCGCAGCCGGTTTTCTGGGGCTTTTCAGAAATGCAAAGCCCGATGACCAGCATCTCGAAAAACCTAGCACCTAATTTCTTACCGCTCCACAGAATATTTTGCTAGGATAAATTTAAGATAAACTTGCGGTTGCGGCCATCAGAACTTTCGAATCCTACTGAAACCCTTGCGTGCTCAGGGTTTCAACAGAATCGGAAAATTCGGGATGGATGTGTCTACGAAACCAGGCTGTCTCTTCCTCTTTACCATGAAACAACGGGGATCAATGTGATTTGGCGATGCATATCCACCCCAGTCACGAACACAATGTTGCGCTTCGATACAGCCGAGGAAAAAACAACTTCTTTCCGAGGTGCATACCGCAAGAGAAAGAAAAAATGGTTGCAGTGCCGACAAAAGTATACGAAAACAGGCAGAGCACAATCGGCCTGATATGCCATGGCAGCGTCCCCAGTCTGCATGCCTTTGCCAGTCGAAGAGCCGAGCATCATAGTAGAAACCAGCAGGCGAAGACCTGTCGAGAAACGTTTCGGAGGCATTACGAAAGGGGCTTTTTCATCCATTTCGCTATGCTTCCTCATACCAATAAAGGAAGAACCATGAGAAACAACAACAGGCAGCCTGACTGTCTCAGGCCAATATCAATAGAACGTGGCGTGCAATACCAGGCCGATGCATCGGTCCTGATCCGTATGGGCAACACCCATGTGCTCTGCGGGGTGTCGATTGAAGAGAAGGTTCCCCCTTTCCTGCAGAATACCGGGCGCGGGTGGATCACCGCCGAATACGGCGTCCTGCCCTGCGCCACCAACAGTCGGTATCGCCGGGAGACCCAGGGGCAGTCGGGGCGTACCATGGAGATTCAGCGGCTGATCGGCCGAAGCCTGCGGATGATGGTCGATTTGGCGACCATCGGCGAGCGAACCCTGCGCGTCGATTGCGATGTTATCAATGCCGACGGTGGCACCCGGACCGCCTCGATTACCGGCGGTGCCCTGGCGGTTCGCGACGCCCTTCAGAAACTGGTTGCCGACAAAAAGCTGGAAAAACTGCCGGAAATCCTGCCGGTCGCGGCCATCTCGGCGGGAATTGTCGACGGGACACCGCTCCTTGATCTCGATTATGCGGAGGATTCCGCCGCCGAGACCGATGCCAACTTCGTCATGGCCGGTGACGGTCGGTGGATAGAGATCCAGGCCACCGCCGAAGACAGGCCCTTTAGCGATGAGGCCTATATGGTCATCACCACACTTGCGCGCCGGGGTATCGCCGAACTGTTCCGGCTCTGGTAGGGAAAAGGTCGGCGATTCCCAGGCATTGAATCTCCTTGTGTTCGTGGCAATCCTTTACCATTCTCCCTCTGTTGTTCCTCTGTCAGTTATGGCGTCGGCGCTAAAAGAGTTGCGAAAGTTACCTTGAAAGGGTAGTTTTGAGGCATATGGATCATATGGCTCTTCGTTGAAAAGCGCCTTTCTTTTAGCAACCTTGAAGCAAACAAGTACTTATCACCACACCTTGCCAAAACCTCAAGCTATAACTCATTATCACAGCTCACCTTGGCATGACTTATCTCTAGCATCTGTCGATGCAGGCCAGGTCGCAGATGTTGTCCTGTGCGTTGCTCGCCTTTTTCAAAAAGGAGCAATCGTCCAAATCTCCCTTAATAGCTCTCATGTGCTGTTTAAAAGCGGCAAGGGGCACACGTATGAAGTACATTTTTTACGTGGAGGGAGAACGCTTAAGAGACGATTTACCGTGTATCGGTTGGGTGGCCTTCACTCGAAAAGTGTATGCTATCAAGTGACTGATCCGAAAGGAAAATACATGGTCGTTAAAATTCCGCCTCAGCCGATAACCGATATTATTGCCTATTTGCTGGCTGTTGCCCATGAACGGCAGCTCGCCCAAAAAATAATTGAGTTAGGAATTAAAGTTGTAGTTCCCTGTGTCAGCTCGGTGATGAAGCATCTTCACAAATTGGATGCTACAAAAAAAATGTCACTTTGTGAAATGGAAGATGCCTATTTGGCTGTGTTACAGCTTTCCGGAAATCAGTATGCCGATCAATTCAGAATTAAAGGCAACTATGTGTTTTTTATGGAATATCTTGACGATCCATTCTTAGGAAAGGTGGTTCGAGAATTTTACAACAAAGAAATGCTGATCAACCTAAAAAGAGAATATTTCGAAAAGGACCTTATCCTCTTACATAAACATGATAAAATTGGTTTATTATATAAATACAAGCATATTGGAACCGTAAAATATCTTGACGAAACATTTAATGAGTTACAACAAACCTTTAAAAGTTTTTCTAGAAAAGTTGATTCTATATCGAATTCATATTCAACATCGCTTGGTATGTGGAAAAAAAAGGATTGGTTTGTTAACAGCAGTCTTGGAAAGTCGATCGATGAATCCTCATTTTTTGAACATGGGGACTTTGATAATGATGACAAAGCCTTGATTGTTAAGAGACTGAACACCTTACTTAAGCAAACAGCTGAGAGTTCCAAAATAAAACGCTATTTAGATATCCTTGATCAGGAAGCACATTGGACTGCCTTTAAATATGGTTCCGGCAAGATGAAAATGATCGGCAACAACTTGCTGATGTTATTGGTTTTACTTGAATCAATGGGCTTAATTCTCAGGGATTTAAAAGTCGATAATCTTTTTATTGCCGATGATGAAGATATGGAATTAGGGGTAATTGATTTAGAAACAGGTGGATATATCGGTTCAGGAAAAATTGAAGGCATTGTTCCTGCGGGAATGCCAAGCAATATGACCATATCCAATCTGTTATTTGTCAATCAATTACAACGAATCTACGGAGAGGAAAATCTCAGCACCATTTTACATATGCAAGATTGGTATGCCACGATTTCCATGATGTATGAAACGACTATCGGCTCGATTTTGTTTGATGATGCCCGCAACTATATTATACTCGTTAATCGGGAAATTGATGCAAGATTAGCGATAAATCATAGTGATTTCGTTCGCAAAAACCCCGGCGTGAGAATCACTCCGGACATGATAGAAAGCTTTTTTTCTCTTTCCGACGAAGAAATCAAAGGCCGTACATGGCAGTTCTGGACTTTGGCCCAGCAGAATTTACAACGAAAGTGTTTGCAACATAAGACAAAATTAACAGAAATTGAATATGAGTTACCCCCTGAGCTAAAAAGAAAATTTACAAATGACATAGAAGAAGAACTTCAACAAATCCAAGACAAATATCGTAGCTATAAACTGACTACTGCATCCATCGATTACTTAAATAATCCAACTACCACAATTACTGTTCTGCAAAACAATTTGGCGTTAAAAGAACTATTATTTGTTGTGAAAAAGAATCATCGAACAACCAAGAATAAGATAAATGTAAAATTGGAACAGGAGATTGATATTTACAAAGACTGCATTACGCAAAAACAAAAGGAAGAGGAACTCCTAGCGAAGAAAAACCTACTGAATCAAGAACACATTTCGGCGTTTGATTTATTGCCGATTATGTTGCACTTTATTACTAAAGTGATGTGCCAAGATGAATGGTGCCAGTACAGACCTGAAGCTGTGGCCACATCCATCGGGAGAAAATATACAAAAAGCCTGTCAAACATTGCTTCTGAAGACTGGAAATCAACAATTTTCACACACAAAGATGCGTTAGCCCCCAAAAGCAAATACAAGAATTAGTGGGCAAGCCATCGTACAACAATAAATTATCCGTTTCTATGTTATGAACGGTCTGACCATAAACAAGTGGTGCCTGCGTTACCCAGTCCTCACCGAACTCATGGCCTACCGCGAAACCATCTGGTTCAATCCGGCAACCGAAGAGGCCCGGGCCGCCCTGGCCAAGACCGGCCTCGGCCAAGGCGATATCGATGCCGCCGCCGACCGGCTCGAACGCTTCCGGCCTTTTATTGCCACCGCCTTCCCGGAAACCTTGGCCGAGGGCGGGTTGATCGAATCGCCCCTGCTGCCGATCCCCCACATGCAGGCGGCACTTGAAAAGAAGTTCAGACTGCAATTGCCCGGTCGCTTGCTGTTAAAATGTGACAATCTCCTGCCTATTTCCGGCTCGATCAAGGCCCGGGGCGGCATCTACGAGGTGCTCAAATACGCCGAGGAGATCGCTCTTGCAAGTGGTCTTGTGCACGGAGAAGAAGACTATTCGGTTCTGGCCGACGACAAGGCAAGGGCGGTCTTTGCCAGCTACCGGATTGCCGTCGGCTCAACCGGCAACCTGGGTCTTTCCATCGGTATCATCGGCGCCCGCTTTGGTTTTAAGGTCACCGTCCATATGTCCGCCGAGGCCCGGAAATGGAAAAAGGAGCTGCTGCGCAGCCACGGCGTCGAGGTGGTCGAACACCAGGGCGACTACAGCCAGGCAGTGGCGGAGGGGCGAAAGCAGGCGGCAAACGACCCGCAATGCCACTTCGTCGATGATGAAAACTCCACCGATCTCTTCCTCGGCTATGCGGTGGCGGCAGGGCGACTGCAGCGCCAACTCGCCGACCTGGCCATCCCGGTCGATGGCGATCATCCGCTCTTAGTCTATCTGCCCTGCGGCGTAGGCGGCGGCCCCGGCGGCATCACCTTCGGCCTAAAACATATCTTCGGCAATAACGTCCACTGTTTTTTTGCCGAACCGACCCACGCGCCCTGTATGCTCCTCGGCCTCTGCACCGGCCTGCACGACGCGGTCTCAATCAGAGATTTCGGTCTGAACAACGAGACCGCCGCCGACGGCCTGGCGGTCAGCCGTCCGTCCGGCTTTATCGGCAAGATCATGGCCCCGCTGATCGACGGGGTATTCACCGTCAGCGATGAGGAGATGTTTCGCCTGTTGTCGCTGCTTGCCGACAGTGAAGAAATCCGCATGGAACCGTCGGCTTTGGCCGGGATGGCAGGCCCTGTGCGAATACAACAGGCAACTGCGTATCAACAGGAGAAAGGATTACAAACCATGGGCAATACCACCCATATTATCTGGGGTACAGGAGGTCGGATGGTGCCGGAAGTGGAAATGATCGGCTATTACCGGCGGGGCAAAGAACTTGCAGGTTAAGCAAATTTGACAAGCCACAAGCAGCCGAAAAACTCCCCTCTCACCCTGTATTACTCTCCGACTCCCATCCCTGTGAATCAGAAGAAACAAAATGAAATCCAACCATTTGCGAAGGCTATTTTCCTCTCTGTTCCTCATTTCTCTCCTGTTGCAGAGCCCTGTGTCGTCTGCTTCAGAAAATGTGAAAATTGGTATATTGGCACAACGAGGGATAGAGATAACGCAAAAGAAATGGAAACACCTGGCTGATTATTTGAATAATGAAATCCCCGAATACCGTTTTTCAATAGAGCCGCTCCGTTTCGATGAAGTTTCAAATGCGGTCGCCACCAAAGCAGTGGATTTTCTTTTCGTTAATTCCGGGATGTATATTGAGCTGGAATACCACTTTGGACTTCGACCCATTGCAACTGTGTGTGCAAAACTTGGCAATAAAGGGACTTCGCTGTTTGCCGGATTGATCATTACCCGTGCCGATCGCAGTGATATGCGCACTTTTCAGGACCTGCGAGGCAAAACCTTTATGGCGGTAGACAGGGATTCTCTCGGCGGATGGCTTATGGCCAAGCGTGAGCTTGAACTCAGTGGCATTAATACAGAGAGTGATTTCAAATCCTTCAGTTTTGCCGGAACCCACGATGGTGTCGTCAATGCCGTTCTCAACGGCGATGTCGATGCCGGGACAATTCGTTCGGATACCCTTGAGCAGATGGCTAAAGATCATCTGCTCGATATAAGCAAGCTGCGTATCATCCATGGAGAGAGGATCCATTTTCACTTTGACATTGGTGAGGAGGATTTTCCCTTTCCCCATAGTACCGATATTTATCCTGAATGGCCCATGGCAAAACTTGCCAACACCTCGGATATGCTTGCCAGAAAGGTAGCAATAGCCCTGCTGAAAATGTCTGAGGATACTGAGGCCGCAAAATTAATTGGAATTGTAGGATGGGACATCGCTCGCAATTACCAATCTGTCCATGAGTTGTATCGGGAACTTCGTATCGGCCCATATCGTCAAATTGATAATTTGCGAATTAGTGACGTTTGGCAGCGCTATTGGCCGACCATTGTCTCCGTTGCTCTTTTTTTGGGGATCCTGTGTGTTTTGCTGTTTTTCCTGGTTCATCTGCGATTGAGGTTAATGAAGGCAAACCAGGCCATAACCCGTATTGCCATGTATGATCCTCTGACCCATCTGCCGAATCGGCGATTATTTAAAATTCTCGCCGAGAATGCTTTCGCCCAGGCTCGCAGAGAAGGATGGAAAGCCTATTTGTTACTCATTGATTTAGATGGTTTTAAAATCATCAACGATACCTATGGCCACGAATCGGGAGATGAAGTGCTGCAGCAGGTAAGTCGACGACTGCGGGTTGTTTTTCCTTGTCAGGAAACCATTGAAAGTCCCCCCTCCTCCACAAAGCCAAAAAGGTCTGAGGGATTATTCAGAGCAGAGGATCTCATTGCCCGTCATGGTGGGGATGAATTTCTCAGTATGCTCATTCATGTGAAAGAACTTGCCGACGTCAAATCCATTGCCCAACGGGTCGTAGATACGGTTCAGCAACCTATCGAACTGGGAGATAAACAGGTGGCTGTCGGAGCCAGTATCGGTATCGCTGCTTTTCCGGAGGATGGGGAGAATCTCGATGAGTTGATAAAAAACGCTGATAGGGCTATGTACGAAGTGAAACGTTCAGGAAAGGGAACATATAGGTTATATCGTCAACCTCTCGGTTGAAAGATCAATCGCCCCATTCCCGTTCCTCATCAGGGCCGACCCAGGCGGTGGCGCTGCGGTCTTTTGTCGATTTCCTGAGCATAGTGAGAGAACTTGACTTTTCGAAGAATCTGAAAAACCCGCGCTTGAACAATTCCAATTTGCAATTAGCTGTCAAGAAGATATAGGATTAAATATCTCTCAACAACCTCACAGATCCAAGCAAACCAGCAGGAGTGAACTGTGTTAAGCCTCGTTTTTATTTTTTCCGTCTCGATATTTTCTCATCGGTATAGGTTGCCGAATACCGTAAGAACAAACCTGCCGGCGAGGGCTGTAAGTATTTTCATCCTCCTTGCCATGCTCTTTCTTCCCCCAAGCTATGCAACCGCCGCAACCAAGATCTTCGACCATACCGTCGATCAACCCTTTTCAGGCAGCCAGTCGCCGGATGATGCCTATATGGCCGCTATCACCCGGGCAAAATTCGAGGTTCTCGAATTGGCAGGGACCTATCTCGAAAGTCTCAGCGTGGTCGAAAACGCCATCCTTACCAAGGACGAGGTGACGGCCCTCGCCGGAGGGGTGTTGACCACGGAGGTGGTAAAAAAAGAAAACTATGCAACCGACAAGACCTTCGGGATACACCTCTCCACCCGGATAGAGGTGAATACCGACAGCCTCCACCAGCGCATGAACAAATTACTCCAGGATCGCACCCTGCTCCACAAATACAATGAGATACAGCAGCGCGAGCAAGAACTCCTGGCACGAATCAAGCAGTTGGAAGAGGCCTCCCACAATCCCGATGCCGCCTCCCGCCCGGAGAATTTCAGCAACGAATTTTCGGCAATAAGTGCCGCCCTCACCGCCAGCCAGTGGATCGAAAAAGCCATTGCCCTGTGGAGCAACGGCCGGTTCGGCAATCCCTCCAAGGCGATCGGCTATCTTAACCAGGCCATAGCCCTGGACGGTAAGAACCCCAGGACCTTCAACAGCCGTGCCGTGGCCTATCTCAACATCGGAAAATTGAACGAAGCGGAAAAAGATCTTAACGCTGCCCTTAAACAAAATCCCTCTTTTGCCGACGCCCACAATAATATGGGCAGCCTGCATTATCGCCGGGGCGACTATAAAAAGGCCATTGCCTCGTACACCCTGGCCCTGAAAACCCAACCCGATTATGTCGAGGCTATTCTCAATCGCGGCATGGCTTCCCGCAGACTCTTCAACTTCGAAGACGCCTTCGAAGATTTCCGCCGGGCCATGCTCCTTGCACCTACGGCCTTTAACAAAAGCAACGATGCCGGTTCGCTAGTGGAACTGAACGATATTGACAGGATGTGCGACAAATCCCGAACCGCCTGCCGCATGGGTCTTTGTCGCTCTCTTGACTTTCTCAGACAGCGCGGTTTTTGTCTCCAGGAAAAAACATATACAATAGAGATACATGAAATGGTGGTTTTATGAACCGTAGCAAGACAATGTGCAGATTTCTTCTATTTTTTTTGATCATTGTTGTCAGCCTTGGAGCATCACGGATAGAGGCCGGACAGGATGACTCGTTGCCGACAAGCCCTCGCCTGAAACACGGAAAAAAATGGCGTATCGGTTATCTGCAGGGTGGGGATTACAATTCCTATCAACAATCCCTTGCCGCCATAACCAAGGGTTTGATGCACCTCGGTTGGATAAAGGAAAGCGGACTTCCGCCGATGAAAAACGACAAAGACACCAAAGATCTTTGGCAATGGCTCGCAACGCAAGCTGCGAGCGACTACCTGGAATTCGTCGCCGACGCCTGGTATGACGCGGAATGGCAGAAAGAAAAGCGGCCGCTGGTGCAAAAGGAGGTAATCAGCCGCCTCAACACCGCCAAAGACATCGACCTGATGTTGGCCATGGGTACCTGGGCCGGACAGGATCTTGCAAACACCGCCCATAAAGTGCCGACAATCGTCGGTTCGACCAACGACCCGATAGTCTCGGGAATTATTAAAAGTGCCGAAGATTCCGGCCTTGACCATATCCACGCGAAAATCGATCCCGACCGGCACCGCAGGCAGGTCCGCTTGTTTCACGAAATTTTCAACTTCTCCGTCCTTGGCGTGGTTTATGAAGACAGCCCTGAAGGTCGTGGTTTCAGTGCCGTCGACCACGTCTACGATGTAGCCAAAGAGAAAAAATTTCGGGTAGTAAAGTGTCAGGCTCCTTTCAATGGGGTGAGTACGGCCGAAGCGGAAAACAATGTTGCGAACTGCTACAAGGAACTGGCCGACAAGGTTCAGGCCGTGTATATCGTCCGCCATCCCGGTGTCACCCTTGCCAATATGCCGAATATCCTGGCACCGCTTCTCGAAAAAAAGATTCCTACCTTTTCCCAGGCCTTCTCCGATGAGGTTCGCCATGGCGTACTGCTCAGTATTTCTCTCGCCGATTTCAGCTATATCGGTGATTTTTACGCACTCACCATCGCCAAGATCTTCAATGGTGCAAAACCGCGCAACCTCACTCAGATCTTCCTCAACCCGCCGAAGATTGCCATTAATCTGAAAACGGCGCAGATAATCGGCTATGATCCTTCCGTCGATATCGTCGGGGCCGCCGACGAAATCTTCACCGAGATCGAGGTACCGCCGGCAAAGCAATAGGGGGACGAGATGTTCGAGGCACTTTTTGAAAAGGCAAATATTCCCGGCGGCAAGGCTATTCTTGTCCACGCCCGTCTACGAGGAGTACAGAAACAAACCGGCGACGAATACCGTTTGCTGGCCGACAATCTCCTCCACTGTCTTCTCGCCTGCAAACCGAGTCTCCTACTAATCCCGGCCTATACCATTTACAGCTTTATGGCGATGCGCATCTTTCACCTTGAATATGCCCACTCGGAAGTCGGTCGTTTTTCCGAGGAGATGCGCCGCTGCGGTTATCGCCGCACCCCCGACCCGATGTTCAGCATGCTCGATGTCCTCGGCACCCTCCCCGAGGGTTTAAGTTATCTGCAGACCTTTGGCCCGAACACCTTGTTCGACCACCTCCTTAGGCAGGACAGCATCGTTATCAACGTCGACATGCCGGGTTTCTATGCCACGCCGGTGCATAATGTCGAGTTGCAGCACGAGGTGCCCTACCGATTCACCAAGGTCTTTGACGGACATATTCAGGCAAAAGACGAGCCATGGCTGAAAGTCGACTATCAAACCTATGTCCGTAAGCTGAATCTCTACGGCTCCGGCTCCTATCCGCATTATAACTATGATCGACGCGACCAATATCTGCGAACGCAGGGAGTTATCAGCGAAAGCAGAACAAGGACCGGCTATCTGGCCTGGGCCGAGCTGTCCTCCTTTTGTTCGGTCATCGGTGACGCTTTGAAAAAAGACAAGTTTTTCCTCGTCGATCAGGCATCGGGATGATGCTTGAGACCGATGGTGAGGAAAAGGGTGAGCAGTAGGTAAATACCTCCCATGACCAACATCGCCCCGCGCATGTCGAGAAAGGTCATGAGCGTCGCCGGAACCATGGCCCCCAGGGCCTGCCCCAGTTTGTCGATACTCCTGTACACCCCCATCACCTGCGAGGCGCCCAGTTCTTTGGAAACCGGAATGTTCAGCATAATGACATTGCGTGAAGCGCCGCTGATTCCCACCGAAAGCCCGAAGAGAAATACTGCCCCGGGAACAATCCAGAACGACCCGTAAAAATGAAAGAGCAGGAGACTGCAGCCGGCAAGAATACCGCCGCCGATGACCAGGAAGCGCTTGTCGCGAAGGCGATCGGCCAGAAGACTGACCCGTGGTGCGAGAAAGATCATGCACAGGCCGAATACCATAATTACCCGGCCGATATTCGATTGGCTGGTTCCCAACCCTTTTAAATACAGAGGGGTGACGTAGTAAAGTAAGCCCACCATGCCGATGGAATAAGGCAGGAGACTGCAGGCAAAGAGCAGAAGGGCCTGCGGGTCGGTGAGCAGACGCAAGATTTGCAGCCTCCCGGCCTTGGTTGCCGGGGAAGCTGAAGGAAGATGGAAGGCCGGACGCATGAACAGCAGGACAAATACCAATCCGGCAGCCATAATGACCGCTCCGATGAGGAAAACATAGCGGTAGCCGAGCCGTTCGGCGATGAGGGCGCCCATGCCGTTGCCGCAGATAATACCGGAAAAAATACCGGCCACGACGTTGGAAATTCCCCTGGTCCGATTCTTCAGTTCGGTTCTCTGCAGCACATAGCCCTGCGCCGACATCCAGGCCATGCCGTAGCCTATCCCGGCGAGGAGCCGCGAGGCAATAAAAACCAGAGGTTGCAGGGTCAAGCCGGATGCCGCTGTTCCCAGCATGGCGAGGAGCACACCGATGATAAATGGCTGGTGCCAACCCTTTTTATCTATCCATAAACCAACCGGAATCAATATCAGCCCGCCTCCGAGCATTTCCAGGGCCAGGGGCAGACCAAGAACCATCTCCTTCGACAATCCCGGAATGGGTCGATACAGATTGGCCATATGCAGGGGGATAAAGGAATAGCAGAGCGACGCGGCAAAAATAAAGAGAAAGATTGCCGTTCGCGCCAGAGAGCCGAGATCAGCCCTGGTCTCTTCGCCTTCGATCCGGGGCACATATCCTTTAAGAATGGTGGCGGAAAGAAAAAGCACCAATTCCATGATGAAAAGCATAGATAAGGCGACTATGGTCAGGGAGTCATAGGCAATTTCCCGCACCGCTTTCTTCACTACCCCGACATTCAGACCGATCGCCAGCCGCCCAACAGGGCCCTGACGACCGGAAAGATCAAGATATTCGATCGGCCCTTCGTCTCCCGGCCTTGCAAGGTGCCCTCCACGGTACAGTACCTTGCCCTGGTCATCGAGAATGGTCAGTGACTGCAGTTCCGGGACACGATCGACGGTATTTTCAAGCTGCCGATCAATCTTCAGCAGGGTGTTGATCTGCAAGCCCTTTTGCAGCAATGCCTCGACATCCTGCTGCAGCAGTCGGGCGACGGTCTGGGATTTACCGCGGATGAGTTCCAGGTAATCGTTCTGAAAAAGGTAGAAGTTATACCCCGAGCAAACAAGTTGCGCACAGCCGAGAACGATAAAAAGGAGCCAGGCCAAAAAATTTCTTTTCCAAATCCTGGTTCGATCTAGAAAAATCTTCAGGCCGAAAACCAAGACCAGTGCCGCCGCTACCGTACAGAGAGCGAGGGCTTCCAAGCTCTTAGCCAGGATCGACAACCGCTTATCCTGCAAGCGTGCCTCGCTGAATGCAAGGCATAGGGTGCCGCCCTCGGCAGCACCCGTAATAAGCGGAAAAAGCAAAAAATGGTTATCCAGGACACGCAAATGATGGCTCTTCGCTCTTCCCGCATTGCTTGAAACAACCATCTCCGATGGAGGTATCGGCTCGGATTTAATAGAGGCAACAACCTCACCGCTTGTTCTATGGATACTGACATTTTCCAGATCCTGGCCTGCCTTGGCTCCCTCCCTCAGCAGCTCATCGACCCCGAGAAAATTCTCCAGAGTTTTGCCGAGGCGCAAGGCGCGCTCAACTTTCGCAGCAATATTCGCCCCAACGGCATCGTAACCGGATAAAACCGTCGCGAGCTGTTGTTGCTCAAAAGACAGCAGACTAAGACCACCATTCATCACCTGGGTACAGATGAGCAGCAGTAAAACCGCGCCGACGGTGGAGAAGGTGGAAAACGATCGTTGCATGAGCCTCCGTTTATCGATTCTTGAAAAAAAGACAGCTATGTGTTACCAATAAGAAATACTCTTCACCCCCTGCATTATAGCAGAGAGGAAAGCCGAATGAAACGAATACCCCATGTTTTTATTCGTGATATTTATCGGCATAACAGGCGGTTGTGGAAAGAATCCCGACAACCTGAGAGGGCATGAGCCATGGGCAAAACCAAAATCTTTCGCGTCGAAAACGGGAGAATGCTCTTCAAGTGCCATATGTGTCAGGGCAAACGGATGGTTACCATTGCCCCGGGAGTTCGAACGCGATCCCTGCGCTGCAGTAAATGCGGAGAATCCACCCGCTGTATTTTCAACCGCCGCCAGACACCAAGAGAATCGCAATGCGGCACTGTCTTATTACAGACCAGTGACGGCAGAGAATTGATAGTAGATCTCACCGATATCTCACCGAAGGGGGTGGGGTTCGATCTTTCCATCCGCGATATCAACAAACTTACCGTCGGTCGGGATGTCCAACTGAAATGCACCTGGAATCCCCAGCTGCTCAGCCATGGACGGTATATAGTGCGGTCGATGAAAGGTCAGCGAGTCGGTGTCGAACGGCACACTTGATGTTATCGTCGAAGAGCAAGGGACTGTCATTGGAGCTCAACCCATGTTCGCCTGCCTTTTCTCCATGAACACGATCCGAACCCTTGACGACAGATCTTCCTCACGGTATCGGCAATATCCAAGCTTTTGGTAGAGACGGATATTGTCAATGCTCCTGGTTCCCGTAAACAGTTCAAAACGTTCTGCACGCGGAAAGAGGGTTTCGATTTTTTCCATCAAGTGGGTGCCGATCCCTTGTCTCTGGTAATCGGGGTGAACGATAAGCCTACCGACGAGGCAGGTATCAGAATCGAGTAACGCTCTCACTGAACCGACGATTCTGTCGACGCACACCGCCTTCAGAAAGATCTTGGTTGCAAACTCCGCCTTGATTTCAGAAAGAGTTTGGGTAAGAGGCGGAATAAACGAGTCATCATAGAGGTTCGCTTCACTTTGGTAGGCAACCTTCTGCAGTGCAAGAATCTCGGACGCTTCCTCTGGAATTGCCTGCATTATGGAAATATTATCCATCACATTCAATTACGCTCAACGTCCAGGATTTTGGAAAACAGCACACGGTCCTCGCCTTTTCCATCATACCCTTCGACGACAGGGACACCATCGACAATCTTTTCGCTGTCCTTAGCGGTAAAGCCCATGCGATGATGAAAGGCGATGGAGCCCTTGTTGATTGGTGCCGTAACACATCGCACTATGCTGCAACCAAGCTTTGCAACAGCAGCAAAGAATTTTTCGTAGAGGGCTCCTGCCACTCCATCTTTTCGAAACTCCGGGTGCACACCGACGAAGTGAATGTAGGCTTCCTCGGGGAAAGTGTGAGAGACAAACCCAATTACAAACCCCACAATCTTGCCCTTGTTCTCGACGACAAAGCTTGTGGGCCGAAAATGCATGAAAAACAACATCGGCAGCATATCGGCCATTTGCCTGCCACCCCACCACTCATTCACGACTGCGATGATCGGCTGATAGTCAGATGGCTCCGCATGGCGGATAAGCATCCCCTGCATTGATCACCTCTTTCGATTGCGTTTAAGTGCCCAAATTTGTTATTAAAACCTAGGCAAAAACAGGCTGCATAAAACTCCTCTCATAGCTCATAATACAGCGTGTTTCCTCTGCATATTGGAAAGCTGCTTGGCACTCCGTATCCTGCCGTATCTTTGTCCGGTATTCTTCGTAGGCAGCGAGACTCGGAAAGCTGAAGAGGGCTATTCCGATATTGTTTGCCCCCTCATGGGGCAAGAAATACCCATGATGGATTCCTCCGAGTCTGTTGACCAGGGGAATCCACATCTTGGCGTACTGCTCAAACTCTGCCGACTTATAGGGATCAATTACGTATCGCAAGTAACAAGTAATCATAATCACTCCATTTCTGTAAGTGACTGAGATCTACAGACTGATAACCGTCGCATCGCAGGCAAGATGTATCAACTCAACGGCAGTACCCATCCTGGCGCCTTCAATCATATCGTCGACGGAAATCCCCCGCGCCTTGGCACACGGAGTGCATACCAGCACAGGTACCCCGTTAGCCTGCAAATAGGTCATGAGATCATCCGCCACATCCCCTGTTGCCGCCCGCAGATTGTCAAGAAGTCCCTTCTTGGCGAGGTAAACCGCTTCATCAAGAAGAAACAGGGTGACGTTTTTCCCCTCTTTGTGGGCAATGGTTGCCAGATGAATAGCCCTTGTTGCCCGGTTAGGATTATCGGTTCCGCATGCAACGGTAATAACAACGTTATTGGTCATTTATCTCTCTCTTTTATTGGAATTATGGGTTTTTGAAGCCGGCAAGCCTCAATTGATTACTCCGGATCGCAAACCGCCATTTCGGGAAACGGCTGCAAAAAACTATTTCCTGAAGACCTTTCCGAAAAATGCGGTTACGGCTTGCGCCGCCTTTTCGCGCGCATCATGGTTGCCTTCAACACTGGCACCAAGTGCACGGCAGGATTTTTTTATGGCGGCTTCGTAGTCATCGCCTGACAAGCGTTGTCCGGTAAAACGGTCGTAGGTCATCAAGGTATCGATGTCGGTTTCTATTGGACAATCATCGGACGTTTTCTGGGCATTGCGCAGGTCATAGCGTTTGGTATCATCAAAATCGAACTTATGGCGTGCACCCTTGATTACCACAAATTCAACCGGCGTTCCGGCCTTGCCGATTCGTTCAGCATAATCCTGGCAGGGGGCCATGCTGCAATAGTCGTCTACATCGCCATGGACCCACAGCATAGGGGCCTTGGAAAATACCCCAGGTTTGACAATAAGTCGGAAGATGCCCACACAGCCACCCGAGTACATCTGCACATGCGCCGCAAAGCGTAGTCCGTTCGCAAGGTTCTGCGCAGCAATGAGTCGCTCTACACCAGTACGCCAGGCGGTGATGCCGCCGCGCGAGAAGCCCATGACTGCGATACGACTTGAGTCAATGCGCGGATGTGACGCCAACAGCTTCAGTGCCGCAAAGGCATCGGCCACATCGGCGGCGAAGGGTACCTTGGATTGGTCATCGGCAGTGCTTTGCACGCCGCGCGGCCCAAAGGAATCGACAGCCAGTACCGCGATATTTTCAGCATTGAATTGCTTTGGCCAGAAATCAAGCATTGCCGGGTAAATTCCGCCCGAGCCATGCATCAATACTATGGCCGGAACCTTTTCCGCACCGGCCGGCAGAAACAGGTGACCGATGATATTCACCCCTTCGCCTGAAGCGTTGCCTTTGATCAGATCGGGTACGGATTTCGGAGTCCAGCTCTTAAACGAATATTGACCTGAGGGTTGACTGGCGGAAAAATCAACTACCGTTTCCTGCGCATGGGCCAGTGAGCTGACGTAAGCTACAGCCAACGCCATCGTGAACAGGGTCATTGCAGAAAATCGAACTAAATAAACGTTCATGTTCTTCCTCCATTCGGTTTAATCTTCACCCCTGGTCGGGACTCTTCCCCTTGTTTTTCAGTTTGCCTTGTCAGGTGTCCTCTTTCATTTAGTGGCAATGACTGTAACAAAACCATGATCGACCGTCGACTCGATGCGATTGAAGCCGACACCGGTAAGGTGACTGTCTACCCACTCCTTCGATAACCGGAGTTTTCTGTAGAAACTTTTGTTCATATTCCACATCCCATTATTTTTTTGGTATACGATATCATGGACCTTTACCGCCTCCGGCTCATATTCCAAAAAACAGGTAAGGAGTATATTTTCATCGCTCCTTACCGGAATGAATCTGTCAAGTTCTGAGAGTTCAGAAGAAAGATCGCGGAATGTAAGAATAAATTTACCTCCCGTCTCTAAAGAGGAAAGAACCTTTTTGAAAAGAGAAAGAACCCTGTTTTTTGACTCCAGATGAATGAGCGTGTCAGTCATGCAAACGATAAGTTCAGTCTTGTCTTTGGTGTATTTGTCAAAATCTAGGAGGTCGTCTTGCACTATGGCGACTGCCAATGTACCGCAATTGTTTTTAAGTTCATTGAGCAACTTGCCATCGCTATCAACGGCAATTACCGAAAAACCGGCTTGCGCCAGGGGAATCGACTGAAAGCCGCAGCCGGCACCGAGATCAACGGCCACTCCGGAAAGAACCGGGCGTATCTTATGCTTTTTGAAAAAGCCGATGTTTCTTTCGATTCCGTTAGCAAATCCGCCAAACATCCAAGAGTAGACATCTGACAAGAGGTGGTCGTAATGTTCCTTAGCCGTAGCCATTTTTGCACTCTCCCGGATGGAGTCAATTAAACAGTCGGAATGCCGGTAATCTTAAGAATTTTCACTATGTTTCCGCTTTCTCAGCAAATCTCTAGCGCTTCATCGCGCCACCAGGGTATTTACAAATTCGATAATACTGTTTGTGCCTTTCACATCTCCCATTGCCATGATATGAATGCCATCGGTATAGTCGGCGATTTCCCTTATAAAATCGCAGGCGATCTCAATCCCGGTTACCCCCTCATTTTCCATGCGGACAATAATCTCTTCCGGGACATCGATACCTTCGACACTGGTGTTCAGAAACCTTGCCATCTTCACGCTTTTTAGAGGCATTACCCCTATCAGTATCGGCTTCTCCAGTTTTCGCGCCTCCTTAAGAAAACTTATTGCCTTTTCGGAATCATAAACCACCTGGGTCTGAAAAAAATCCGCTCCGGCGGCTATTTTCTTCGTCATTCGCTGCAGTTCGCGTTCGAGATTGTTGGCTGTCGGTAGGGTCGTGCAGGCGATTCTGAAAGCAGTTTTTCCGCCGAATTCCTTTTCGTTATAATCGAGACCATTGTTCATTTTCTTAATAAGCCGAATGAGTTCCGAGGTGTTGTAATCATAAACGGCTTTTGACGGATAAGGTCCATGTTTCGGAGGATCACCGGTTGTCACCAGAATGTTGCGGATACCCTGAGCATGGGCACCAAGCAGATCGGCCTGTGTGCCCAGAAGGCTCCGATCCCGGCAGGTGAAATGGGGAATAGCTTCGATATGCAGCTCATTCTGCAGCATGGTCCCCATGGCAATCGAATTGATGCGCAGATTACCCATCGGACAATCGTGGATATTGATGCCGTCAAGGGGAAGATAGGACCTGGCTTTTGTCAGAGACTCCTCAGCCAACACCCCTTTTACCGGACCGAGTTCGGTGGTAACGACAAATTTTTTACCAAGCTTTTCGGACAAATTCATAATACCCCCTGAATGGTAGAGTTAGTGCCATTGCAAAAAAAGTCGCGCTCTGCCAATGCAAACATAGAAGTACCCAGCTTGCACGGCATTTTATGCATGCGTGTTGATTACCGGGTTAGCTCATACCCATTCAAACTTCCGTCAGGCAAGTCGGAGAATCCAAAGGTCACCCTGCACCCACATTCCCTGCTCTTTTCTCAGCACGGTTTCCTGCCTGGCTGCAACCTGCCAGCCGGTCGCCTTGGCCAATCCCTCGATATACCGAGGGGAATGGGCAAACCGTCCGGTTTTCTGCAACCGGTAGGTGGTATCTTTGGTAGTTTCCGTGGAAAAGCAGAAGAGAACGTCTTGGCGGGCTTGCCGCCTCAACAGGCAGAAGGTTTCCTGCAGATCGCCGACATAGGCAAAGACATCGGCGGCCAGATAAAAATCGAAGGTGTCCTGCACCTCTTGGAGAACGCCGGCAATACTGCCGGGATGGAGATTGCGGTATATTCCCTTTTTCGCAGCTTGGACAAGCATCTTCGCCGACAGATCCAGGCCGTCGAATACTTCGACAATATCGGCGAAAGCCTGGCCGCCCAGGCCGGTCCCGCAGCCGAGGTCGAGGCCGTGGACAAACCTCGGCCGCCCGGCGAAGGTCTGGTCGAGGAGAGTCCTGAGGGTAGTCGGCACACAGTACAGAAGTTCGGTAACGAGGCTGCGCTCGAAGTATTCGGAATAGTTGTCGAAGACCTCTTTGACATAGAGATCGGGTGCACTGGTGGCCAAGGCCCCGGTCAGGGCGGCGACCATATGTTTTGCCGCCTGATGGTCCGGGTTATATTCGAGAACCATCCGGTAATACCACACCGCCTGCTCGATATCGCCGTCAAGATGGTAGAGAAAGGCCAGATTGTTATTTGCCGACTGGTGCTGCGGGGCCTGCCGCAACACCTCTCGATAGGTCGCCATGGCCTCGGCGTACTGTGAACTGTCCTGATAACAAACCGCCAGATTGTAAAGGGTATCGATACTTGCCGGTTCTATCGCCAACACCTGTTTATAGATATCTATGGCCCCGAGCGGATCCCCTGCCTTTTTTTGGCTGAGGGCGAGGTTAAAAAGAATGTCGGCATCCCCCGGATGCAGTTCGACCGCCTTGGCAAACGAGTCCCGGGCCTTTTCATACCGGTCCTGGCCATAATAAACAAGGCCGAGATTATAGTGGAGAATCGGGGCTTCGGCAAAATAGTCAAGCAGCCGCAGATAGGACTGTCCTGCTGCATCAAGCAGACCGTTTTGATGATCCTCACAGGCTTTGGCAAAGAGTTGATTCAATTCGTCGTGAAAACTTTGTAATGGCTTATGCATGATGGTACTGACAACCGATAAAAACTTGGAGTGCAGGTTTAACGGTTGTGATGAAATTAAGTATGTGGTAGTCGGCCCCCTCCCTTAGGACCGGTCCAATCGGAACTTTTCCCAAACGGGCAACATTTTAATGTATTTCTTTTTTCCAAACAATACCTTTTTAAGTGCCGATAACACTCGCAACAATACGATTGCGGCCATTTTCCTTGGCAAGATAGAGGTTCTTGTCGGCAGCGGCGACAAAGCTTTGCGGCGTATGACTGTTGTCTACATACATGGTCACAAGCCCCATACTGACTGTGACATAGGCTGCGGCCTGCGAGTAATGGTGGGGGATGTTCAGCTCGACAATTTTCCCAAGAGCCCGCTCGGCAACCCCCTTTGCCGCCAACGCATCGGTTTCCGGCAACATCATGACAAATTCCTCGCCACCGTAACGGGCGATGAGATCGGCGGGGCGCTTAAGAACACTGTCCAGGGCCTTGGCGATTTTCTGCAAAGTGCGATCTCCCATGGCATGGCCGTAATGATCGTTGTAGAGCTTAAAATAATCGACATCGACCATGGCCAAGGAAAAAGGTGTCCCGCTTCTGGCCGACCGAACCCATTCCCTCTGAAGATACTCATCGAAGCGGCGGCGATTGGATATTTCGGTCAGGCCGTCGAGATAGGCCAATTGATCGAGAAGCCTGTATTGATGGACAATGCGCAGGTGGTTGTGGACACGAATTTTGACAATGGGCGGGGAAAACGGTTTGGTAATATAATCCACCGCCCCGAGCTTCAGCCCGTGTTCTTCATCGAGAACCGAGTCCAGGGAGGTAACAAAAATAACCGGGATGTGATTGGTTTTGTCGTTATTTTTAAGGCGCTTGATGACCTCATATCCGCCCATTTGCGGCATGACAACATCCAGGAGGATAAGATCCGGCGGTGAATCCCCAAAGGCGTGCTGCAGGGCCTGTTCGCCATCTCTGGCCAGGATCGGCGAATAGTCTTCCTTCAAAAGATCCGCCAGAACCTTGAGATTCATCTTTTCATCGTCAACAATGAGTATACGCGGCTTATCTTTCTGTTCCACCTTCAGTCCCCACTTTTCTGCCGAAGCGTATCCAGCAAGACTTTAGTCATTTCCGCCGCGCTTTCATACTCAATATCTTCAATCAGCTCGGCAAGCGCCCGTAACTGCTTGTCGAAACCACTGCCGACGAGCAACTTTTCAACTGCCGCAAACTGTTCCTCGGCAGCCAGCTCGCCCCTCTGTAAGTGAGCGATGAGGGTAGAAAGGGGTTCTTCCACCTCCTCTATCCTGACATTCTTTACGGGAGTGTCAGGTTTTTCCGACACCTGCTCCTCTTTCCGGGCCGGGAGCATCGACAGGGAAGAGAGAATGTCGTCGAGGGCATCGATAAAAGCTGTAAGATGCTGCACCGCCTCCTCCCGTTGATCATTTCTCAGCGCATTTTCCAACTGTTCCGCTGCCCGCATCAAGACAAAGGAGCCGATATAGCCGGATACCCCCTTAATCGTGTGGGCCTTTGTCTCAATGTCCGGCCACTTGCCGGCAACCGACAATTCCCGCAGGAGGGTTGGCAGGGAACTGAAATTCTTTTTGAAATCATAGAGCATTTTCACAAAAAGATCAGTTTTGTTATTCAAGATCTTCAGTGCCTCAGCCTGGTCGATCCCCGGCAGATGCGGCAGAAAAGAAAAATCGGTCACCCCGGCAGCGGTTGCCGGTTGGGGCTTTGGAATTTTGACCACCGGGGTTTTCCCCCGCAGCCATTTTCTTAAGGTATGGTGGAGTGCCGCCGAATCGATGGGCTTGGTTATATGGTCGTTCATCCCTGCCGCCAGGCTCTTTTCTCTATCGCCGGTCATGGCATGGGCGGTCATGGCAATAATCGGCAGGTCTTTCTGCTTACTGTTTTGCCGGATTCTTCTGGTTGCCTCCAAGCCATCCATCACCGGCATCTGGATATCCATCAGCACCAGATCATAGGCACTGCGGTCCAAGGCCTCAAGACATTCCCAACCATTGGCGGCAATGGTTACCTCCATGCCGATATCCCGGAGAAATTCGGTGGCCACCTCCTGATTGATAAGATTATCATCGACCAACAGAATATTCGCCCCGGGTATCTCCGCAAAGTCGTCTGCCTTAATTTCTTCCCTGATGGCTAAAGGCCCGGAAAAAGTTTCGACACCGAGAATATCCACCAAGGCGTCGTACATAACCGAGGCATAAACCGGTTTCAGTAAAAAACCATCGAGACCCACTTTTTCCGCCTCGACATATGCCTCCTCACGCCCATTGGCGGTGACCATCAACATCGCCGGAACTTTTGCCAGGAGTGCATTGGCTTTAATTCTCCTGGCCGTCTCTATGCCGTCTATTCCCGGCATTATCCAGTCAAGGAGTACCAGATCATAGGGATTGCCCTGCTCCATCGCCTGTTCGAGACAGGTGATGGCCGACATGCCGTCAACGGCGGTATCGACCTTGATCTTGAGGGAAGACAACATAGCCGAAAGCACTTCGCGGGCTGCCCCATTATCATCGACGACGAGAGCGCGAATTCCCCGCAAGGCGAGCGCTCGACGTGATTTCCGGGCATCGCTTATGCCCGCAAGTTGCATTTTGGTGGTAAAAATGAATTCCGTTCCTACCCCCGGCTCGCTCTCAATCCATATCTCGCCACCCATCAGTTCCGTCAGTTGTTTGCAGATGGCCAGGCCTAGTCCAGTACCACCATATTTGCGGGTAATGGAATCATCCGCCTGGCTGAATGCCGAAAAAAGGCGGGCGACCTGCTCCGGCTGCAAACCTATACCGGTATCGCGAACGGAAAATCGCAGGGTGACTTCGTTTTCCCGCTGATCTTCCATGCCCACGGCAATAACAATCTCGCCCTTTTCGGTAAATTTCACCGCATTACCCGCCAAATTCATCAGTACCTGGCCAAGACGCAGGGGGTCGCCGATGAGATTCATCGACACCCCGGATTCTATCCGGAAGATAAACTCCAAACCTTTCTTCTCGGCCTGCATGCCGACGACACTAGCAATATTACCAAGAATCTCCTCCAGATTGAAGGGTACCGCCTCAAGGAGCAGTTTTCCGGCATCAATCTTGGAAAAATCAAGGATATCATTGATCAGGCGCAGCAGGGTGTTGGCGGAACTCAGAGCTTTCTCGACATAGTTGTGCTGCCGGGAATCAAGTGCTGTCTTTTTTAACAATGAGGCCATGCCGATGATGCCATTCATCGGGGTGCGAATCTCGTGGCTCATCCTCGCCAGAAAATCGCCGCGAGAGGCATTGGCGGCCTCCGCCTGCTCCTTGGATGCCCTCAATTCCCGCTCCATCTGCTTCTGCAGGGTCATATCCATCGCCGTGAAAAGATAGCCGACAACCCTACCGATAGGACTGAACAGGCTGGTGACCGACAAACTGACAGGCAGGTGGGAGCCGTCTTTGCACACATAAAACCATTCCTGGGCACGGCTATGTTTCTGTTTGACGAATTGTTCGAAGACCTTCATGTCGCGAAGGCTGGAACCGGCGACGCCACTGACCTTCCTGCCATAATGTTCCAGCTCTTCCGGCAGGTGAAGGGAGAGAATATTGCGATTGTTGATCATCTCCGACGGGCTGTAACCAAGCAGCGTCGAAGCGCCTTGGCTGAAGAGCTGAATGGTGCCGTCAAGATAGGTGGCAATGATCGACAGCTGGGTAGCGCCATCGAGAACCGCCTGCCGTTCGGCATCGGCGGATTGAAAGCGATGCAGCATCTGTTCGGTTTCTTCAAACTGCTTCACCACGAATTCGGAGGTGATTTCCGCCGCCTCACGGGCCACCTTGATCTCCCGGCGCAGCATGTCGATTTCCCGCTGCATCTCCTCTCTTGTTTTTTCCATCAACCAAGGCCCCGCAACCCATGCACTGCAATGGAAACACTCATTTCGGCAGCTTTCTCGATAGTCTCGTCAACACAGCTTCCCTCAAGCCCCACGAGAACCATTTCCTCCGGCAGTTCCCCTTCACACACCTTGGGCAGGACGGCAAGCAGATAGGGCAAACCGGCGTCATGGCCAAAACAAAAATGGCCGGGAGCTTGCAGGATTTCCCGGTGGGTCAGAAGAACTATTTTCCCCGCCTGGGTGAAACCCCTGATCGCATCGACAAAAACCACTCGCCCCCCGTGCTCCAAGAGGGGAAGAAGATTCAGACCCGCCAGCCCGCCTTCCACAAGCTCTATCCCGACCGGCAAGGGGTGCAGCGCTTGAATGCGGTCGAAGACCCGGAGCCCGGCTGCATCCTCCTCGATAAAGCGGTTGCCGATACAGATAATGCTTCCTCTCACCGAAAAGAACCCACTGTCACCCTACCCCGCTCCTGCCCTTTAGAGAGACAGTGCACCGCGCACACCAGGCACGGGTCAAAAGACCGGACAACATGCCCGGCCTCCACCGGGTTCTTGATATCCTTGACCGGGGTGCCGATCAGGGCCTCTTCCCAGGCCCCCCGCGCCCCCTGTTCATCCCGCGGGGAACCGTTCCAGGCGGTTGGGGTGATTATCTGATAGTGGCTGATCTTTTCATCCTGGATTTTCACCCAATGCCCCAATGCGCCGCGGGCCGCCTGAATCATTCCCGCCCCTTGACCATCGGGGATGGTTCGCACGGAATGATAAAAGGGCTCGCCCCGCTTCTCCACCAACTCGTCCAGCCATAGGGCCATCGGGCGGAGGAGCCCTGCGGGCCGGACCAGGCGAGCCAGTTGCCGGGCCATGACGCTTGGGCCGTCTTTTTCGATCATGTCGCAAAAAAGCGGATTACCGGAGATCACCATTTCCGCAAGAGGTCCTGTTTCAATCACCTCACCACCATAGCGGGGCGCCTTGACCCAGGAATACAACCGACCGCTTTGCCCGGAAGCGTAGGGTTTTGTCTTGCCGGCAAAGGGGTGCAGCGCAACGGTATCCTGCTCATACCAGGAGTGAGACACATCTTCGCTAATTTTGTTTGCTTCAAACGAGAAAACAGCGGCACAGGCGGCATAGCCGGCTGCCGTCATCCTGCCGCCTGTCCCCTTGACCTCGGTTTCTAACGGCAGGGGCAAATTGCCGTAGGAGAGAAAGCGGTTCGGACCTTTGCCGAGCGCCTGCAAACCGATCTTACGAGAAAAGCGAAGAAAAAAGCCCACTTCGCTGTCCCGATGGGCCGGACTTTCTTCGAGCCAGGTCTCAAGATCGGCGACACTGCCTATCGCCAGCCATCTTTCGATGGAACACCCGAGGATGCTGCGCTCGTACCAGGACTGAAACCGCTCGACGATAATTCGACATTGCAGAAGTTTTGCGATCTCGGGAATCGAGGTCACTCCGCCGGGAACCATGAAGGAGGTATGGGGCCACTGGCCGCCGATGATGGCTATCACCTGCACCAGCCGCTTGCTTTCGCGGATCACCTCCAGTGCCGCCCGGCCGGCGAGTGGCTGATACCTGCCATAGGCATCGGCCCCCAGAGGATGATCGCCATAGGCGTCGCGGTTGGCAAAATCGACCATAAACATCAAAATCGCCTGGCGGACATCGCTCTGAACGGTTTCGACCATCAAGGCCAAATTGCGCAGCCTCCGAGCATTGTCGGGAGGGGTGACCGCGGCGATTGCATCCAGCGCCTCAACGGCTGCGGTGAGATGGGTAATACTGCAAATCCCGCAGACTCTAGGGGTCATGACCAAACCATCGAGGGCGCCGCGGCCCTGCATCATCCCTTCAAAGCCGCGAAACAGGGTGCCGGCACTCCAGGCCTCGGTGATAATCCCGTCTTCGACCTCGACGTTGATCTCCAGATCGCCCTCGGCCCTGTTCAGGGGAATGTTGATTCCCTTCGTTATCTTAACCATGCAGCCTTCATCCTTTTGTGAGTTACACCTTCGATTTCCTGTGCTTCAGATGCTCGGGTGCAGCGGCGGCCGCCATACCTTTGTACACCATATAATGGGCGCGATTGACACCCATGGGCAAGGACAGCGGAATGCCCTCGATATTCGGAGTTTGGAAAAATGGGGTGGTCCTGGGGAAGTCCGGATCGGTACAACCAAAACACGGTACCCCGGCACGGGTTTTGGAAGAATGTTGATTCCACAGCGATTTATTGCAGGGCCCCGGCACCAGGGGTCCGGCGCAGCCCATATGAAAGAAGAGGCAGCCCATTTCCCCAAAGTCGGATTCCTCCACCCGATATTCATGGTATTCATTGCGCGTGCACCCCTGGTGCACGGTGGTGGCATACCATTCGCGCGGTCGCTGATATTTATCCAGTTCAAGGACCACGCCCTTGGCCGCGGACATAAGCGCCCCGGAGATCACATCATGATGACACGGGCATCCCGCCAGATTAATGACCGGCTGCCCGGATTTGCTGACAAAATCCTTACCGAGGAAACCGCCGCGTTGTTTTTTTACAAACTGCAGACCGGTGGCTTCAATCGCATCATCGGCACCAAATCCGCCGAAGGATGCACAGGTGCCGATCGCTATAACTACCTGGGCCTGGGAGGCGAGATTATACACCCGTTCTTTTTTCGGATGGCCATCAACGGTGTGAAACATGCCGGTGCCCGCCGGCCCGCAGATCACCGAACCCTCGACCAGAAGGATGTCGAGTGCCTGCCGCCCGGCAAAGATGTCTTCCAAAAGACACTCATGGGCATCGGGAGAAAAATGAGAAAGCGAAGGATGCCAGAGAAGCTGAATGCCGAGAGTCCGAAAGAGCCCTATGACGTCCGGACACTCACTGCTTAAAAAGGAGAAGGTATCCCCACCGCAGCCGCCACCCTGTAGCCAATATACTGTTTTCACTCGTTACTCCTTCCCTTTGCCGGTAGAGACAGTTTGTCTTGGTGCGTCGATATTGCCGGGTACTGACTTCTCATCCAGTATCAAGGATTCGACTCCTGATGTCAACCTCGGTTGCATTATTATTCTTGAACTTTTTTTCATTCAATGATCGACTATTATTGACAATAACAGGCATCCGTCAAGCACCCCCGACCGTAATTTTTTAGCCGATATGACAACAACAGCCAGCGATTTTCAGATCTTTGCCAAACCTGCCAGCTATCGTTGCAACCTCGAGTGCAGCTATTGCTATTATCTCGGCAAGGCCGACCTCTTGCCGGCAGACCCACTGCCGCTGATGGCGGACGCTCTTCTTGAAACCTATATTCACGGGCATATTGAGACCCATCCAGGAGAAATTGTCCGATTTTCCTGGCACGGCGGCGAGCCGACGCTCCTTGGTCTTGACTACTTCCGGCGCATTGTCGAACTGCAGCAAAAATATTGCCCGCCCGACAAACGCATTGCCAACGGCATCCAGACCAACGGCACCCTGCTGAACGATGCCTGGGGCCGCTTTCTGGCAAAACATCGCTTTTCCGTAGGCTTGAGCCTTGACGGCCCGGAGGAAATCCATGATCTGTACCGCCGCACCAGACGGGGCCTGGGCACCCACGACGCGGTGATGCGCGGCTATAACTGCCTTGTCAAACATGGCGTACCTGTCGATATTCTCTGCGTAATCAATGACTACAACGTCATGTTCCCCCTGCAGGTGTACCGTTTTTTTACCTCCATCGGCGCGAAATACCTGAGTTTTTTGCCGCTGGTCGAACGCATCCCGAGCGGAGTCAGCGAGCGCACGGTCCACCCGGAGGCCTTTGGCGCCTTTTTATGCACGGTTTTCGACCTGTGGCTGGCAGAGGATATCGGCAGCATCAAGATACAGATCTTCGAGGAAGCGGCGCGCACCGCCTTTGCCCAGGACCATTCCCTGTGCCTTTTTCGGCCAACCTGCGGCGACATCCCGGTGCTTGAATACAATGGCGATGTCTATGCCTGCGATCATTTCGTCCTGCCCGCCTGGCGAGTGGGGAACCTTCAGGAGGCCACACTTGTCGAGATCCTCACCTCTAAGCGTCTGACCGCTTTTGGCGCGGCCAAACGCTTGACCCTTCCGCAATGTTGCAGGTCCTGCGAGGTACTGGCGATGTGCAACGGCGAGTGTCCGAAAAACCGCTTTGTCGAAAAGGCCGGGGAGACGGAAAAATGCAACTACCTGTGCGCCGGCTACAAACTCTTCTTCACCCATTGCACTCCCTTTGTGCAGGCGATTTCCCGGCAATGGTCGTAAGTGTAAAAAATGCTGCAGCGGCAAAGAGTCATCAACTCTTCAATTTTCTCGTCAAGAACTCGATAGTCCGCTTCCAGGCCAACTCCGCCGCCCCCTTGTTGTAACGGGCCGCGTTGGTGTCATTGTTAAAGGCGTGGTCGGCGCCTTCGTACATATACAGTTCATGCTCGACACCGTTTTTCACCAGCGCTTCCTTCAGTTCAGGGATTCCCTTGTTGATGCGTTCGTCGAGCCCGGCGTAATGGAGGAGGAGCGCGGCTTTAATCTTCACCACCTCGTCGGTCGGCGGCTGCATGCCGTAATAGGGGACGGCGGCAACGATGTCCGCCGACTGCACCGCCAACATATTGGCCACGGCACCGCCCCAGCAGAAACCGACGACTCCGACCTTTCCGGTCGATTGTGGATGGGTTTTAAGATAGGCTGCTGCGGCGGCAAAATTTTTAATCGTCTCTTCCATATTGAGAGTTTTTATCATGCCTATCGCCTGCTCCTGATCGGCAGGTGTGCCACCCATGGATGACAGTGCATCCGGGGCAAGGGCCAGGAAGCCCTCCAGGGCAAAGCGCCTGGTGACATCTTCAATGTGGGGATTGAGGCCCCTGTTCTCATGAACGATGAGGATAGCCGGCATCTTGGCGATATTTTTCGGCTGTGCCTGATAGCCGGACATTTGCCCGGTTGCAACCGGAAATTTCACCACTTGGGAGGCCAGCCGGGCATCACCTTCGGCAACGATTTCCGCCTGCGCCACACTGCTTTCCAGCAGTGGTAGAAGCGCATAGGCGGCGGCCACCCCCCCGACAATGCCAGCCAGTTTTTCCAGGAACTGTCTCCGGTTGATTTCTTTATGTGTATATTGGGCGTACACCTCGGTTGCTCTCCGGTCTACCATGGCACTCCTCCTCCGTTTGCTGGTTGTATGATGAACAGGCATCAACTCCTTCATTTTGCTCTACCACATTCCCCTCGTCGTTTTGAAGCTTAGACTTGCCCGGACCATGCTGTCAAGACCCGAGGCGGCAATGCGCAGAAACAACAGACGATTGCTCAAGCAAATACTTGCCGGGGACTTCCCGGAAAACTCGTGAAAATCGGCTTGTTCCTTACCTAAAATACCCGTATCTGTCGGCTGAGCAACTCGGATTTGTTGCATTTTCAATTCACTCGGGGAGTGATTGAGGGTTGACAAGTACCCCTACAATAGTCTAAAGATTACCGGAAATAAATCGTTTGCCGGAAATAAATCTCCGGGTTTTGTAAAAGGTCGCACATCTTGCACAACTAAAATGATTTTCGGGGAATAGCAATTGCATCCCAGGAGAAGACGCATCGCGGAAGGTTGAACCTTCTGTCCCATGCAAGCTACAAAAAAACAAGTTGCAAAACGCTGACGAGAGGACCATGCAAAAACAAATCCGACCCTGTCCGTTTTCTAGAAGTCTCATTTGTATCGTTTGCTGTGTAATTATCGCCATATCGGTTTCCCGGACCTGGGCCATGGAAGGTCCATCCGAATTTTCATTATCATCGATCGGTCTTTCCGAACAGAAGTTTGAAGATGAGGTGAAAGAGTACCTTGGCACCCCCTATCGAAAAGGAGGAACAACCAGGAAAGGTATGGATTGTTCCGGTTTCGCCAGAACCGTCTATGACGAACTCTTAGGCCTCGAACTGCCCCATAGCTCCGGGGACCAATTCCGTTCCTCGGAACTCCAAAAAATAGATGCCAGTGAATTGCAAGCCGGCGATCTGGTCTTTTTTGCCAATAAAAAGAAAAAACGCAGCAATCAGCGCATCAATCATGTCGGGGTCTACCTGTCGGACGGGCAATTCATTCATGCCAGCAGCAGCGAAGGTATCATCGTCTCCAGCCTTGATGAAAAATACTGGAAAATGCGCTTCGTCGGTTCGAAACGCCACCTGGCCCTTCAGTTCTGCCGGCGATAACGATGAGTTCCGCTATGAGAGCTACCTGGAGATACCCGCGCATCGAAACGGCGCTTTCACCTTTTACAGCCGGGATGAAGTCAGTCGAAACACAGCCGTCGAAAACGACTTCGCAACCATCAACTCCGACCCCCTCGGAATCCGCGACACCTCATCCCCTGCCCGGAATTATCGGGAAATCGGTTATAATCAGACTCTCTTCGATGGCTTCGATATCAGTCTCTCTGCCTTCACCGAGAAATTTGACGTAAGTACCGCCTGGCCGGGAATCGAACCTAGGGACCAATCCAAGGGATATAATTTGGATGAAACTGCTTACACCTCGGTTCGCCAAGGCCTCACCCTCTCTGGTGACTACCGCCCCAGCAACTGGCTCAGTTTCACCCCATCGCTTACCTATTTTGAACATACCGGCGATCTCGAACATCTGGTAAATGTTCCTAAACGGACACTCGGCCTCAACACCCAGCTGTCTCCCCTGCATAATAGCTGGTCCCTGTCGATGCTCGTGCAGTATACCGACGGCGAGAATCTCACGAATCTTGCAGACTTGGACAACAAAATCAACTCCCTGGATATGTCTTTCAAACTTGGAATTGCGCTCACGGAAAATCTCCAGTTTTCCATCATTAGCAAATACGACAAACGATCCATGGCCTTCAAAATGATGGACGATTCTTCGCTTAACCAACCTCTCTCAAGCGATGTCGCGATGGTTTTCGATTTCAGTTATTAGCAGTCCACCGGCCTGGGGCCAGGGTTTATCAGCAAGGATTCTTCAGATAAATCTGTTTTCCCTCCATTCGTTTTTATAACATCTTCTTAGTTACTCCGTGTTCGGCCTGGAGAGAGGAAGTCCTCTCGGCGGGGCTGTGCAGTTTTTCTCCTACGACACACCATCGCCCTCTCCTTGCCGGAGATGATTATTCTCCGCAACATTCTCAAACCACCACTCATTGCTACTTTTATTGCCGTGGTCGGCAACGGTACCATTTTTACCGGATACCTCTTTAATTTTATAATCTAAAATGAGGAATATCTTTAACTCACCTGGGTGGTCTTCATTTTGCTCTTTGCTATCGGCCACTGCATCCCTATAGTAATTGCCGGAAGTTCGACCGCCATGGTTAAAAGTCTCCTCGCCAATAACTCCTGGCAGCAGAGCGGCAGGGTCTTTAAGCGACTGGCGGGCACGTTGATCGCCCTGCTCGGCGTGTATTTTATTGTTCAGCCGTTTTTTTCAGCGTGAGCTGAGCGATCTGGATATTACGAACACGGCACGCTACCTGTAAATTTATTCGGAGAACAACCACAGCCATGCAAGCGAAACTAAAAATTCTTTTTCTCTGTACCGGCAATTCCTGCCGTAGCCAAATGGCGGAGGGATGGACACGGGCGTTGAAAGGTGATGTTTTCGAGGTGTATTCCGCCGGCATCGAGATCCACGGCCTCAATCCACTGGCCGTCGAGGTTATGGCCGAGGTTGGAGTTGATATTTCCGCCCACACCTCAAAAAATCTAGACAGTCTGCGGCATATCGCCTTCGATGCGGTCATTACCGTCTGCGATAACGCCCGCGAGACCTGCCCGTTTTTTCCCGGGGCAAAAAAGATGGTGCATGTCGGTTTCAGCGACCCGCCGGCCCTGGCGGAGAAACTGGCCGCCTCAGGTGCCGAAGAGGAGGAGCAGCGCAACTGCTACCGCCAGGTCCGCGATGAGATTCGAGCCTTTGTCCTGACCCTGCCCGAATCTCTGGGATAGAAGACAGCCCTCTTTACTTTTTTGATTGGAGATTTTCAATGGCCCATGACCACAGCCACCACAGTCATACCCCGGGCAACCTGAATCGTGCTTTTGCCATCGGCACTGTCTTAAACCTGCTCTTTGTGGTCATTGAAGCAAGCTATGGCCTGCTGTCCCATTCTCTGGCCCTGGTCGCCGACGCCGGACACAATCTCAGCGACGTCATGACCCTGCTTCTTGCCTGGGCTGCCATGGCCCTGGCCAAGCGAGCAGCCACCGCCCGGCATACCTTCGGATTTAAGAAAGGGACTATCCTTGCCTCACTCTGCAGTGCGCTCTTTCTCTACGCTGCCATCGGGGTCATCATCTGGGAAGCTGTTGCCCGCCTGCGCTCTCCGGTACCGGTTGACGGGATGACCATTACCATCATCGCCGCCATCGGGGTAGTCGTCAATACCGCTACCGCCTTCCTCTTCATGGCCGGCAGAAAGGATGATCTCAACATCAAGGGGGCATTTTTGCATATGGCCGCTGATGCAGTCGTTTCCGCCGGCGTGGTTGTGTCGGGGCTCATTATCGCCGCGACCGGCTGGAATATTCTTGACCCGGTGATTTCCATAGCCATCGCTTGTGTTATCATCCTGTCGGGCTGGGGGCTGTTGAAGGATTCCCTGCATCTCGCCATGGCTGGGGTTCCGGCGGAGATAGATCCGGAGGCGGTCCTTGCTTATCTGCGCAATTTGTCGGGCGTGCAGTGTGTCTACGACCTGCATATCTGGGCCGCCAGCACCACCGAAAACGTCCTGACCGCCCATCTGGTCATGGAAAACGGCGGGACGGACGAATTTCTTCAGGACACTGCCGAATATCTTCGCCACAACTGCAACATTCATCACAGCACCATCCAGATCGAACGCTTCAAGAGCGATGGCCTTTGCCTTCATGAGAGCCTTGATCCGCATAAAAACTGTTGGCCGGGTAAGATGGACGCTCCTCACCATGATCGTCACTCGGCAAGTCACTCGCATCCGGACAAAGCATAGGAAAGAAAAAATGGACACCTTTATTCTCTATCTTGTCGCCGCCGTCTGCCTGGTCTGGTCGTTTGTGAAAAGCAGGGAGAAAACCCGCATAGCCTTGAAGAAGGCCTGGAAATCCTTTGAAAACATTCTGCCGCAATTTCTGGTGGTTTTGATCCTCGTGGCTCTCTGTTTATCGGTGCTTGACACCGAGACGATTTCCCTGTTTCTCGGCAAGAATTCCGGGGTATGGGGTGTGCTGGCCGCCTCGCTGGTCGGGGCGATAACCCTCATTCCCGGTTTCGTTGCCTTCCCGGCGGCGGCTGCCTTGATGCAGGGCGGGGCGGGAGTGGTGCAGATCGCCGCCTTTGTCTCCAGCCTGATGATGGTCGGGGTGGTCACCCTGCCCCTGGAAATCCAGTATTTCGGCAGGCGCGCCGCCCTCTTGCGTAATCTTCTCGCCTATATTTTTTCTCTGGTCGCCGCCGTCTGGGTCGGCTGGGTGGTGGGCTTATGAAACCGCTGTTGCGCCGTTATGCCGCTGTCCTGGTGGCAACCGTAGTGTTCCTCGCCTTTCTCGTGCTTTTGCCGGGGTATCAGGGCAAGGCCTTGGAGATCCTTTCCTTTCAGACTCGGACCTTGCTGTTGGTCATCCCACCGATCTTTGTCCTTCTCGGCCTTCTCGACGTCTGGGTGCCGCGTGAAAAAATGATACGCTTCATGGGTCCGGGGTCGGGAACCAAAGGCATAACCCTTGCTTTTCTCCTCGGCTCCTTTGCCGCGGGGCCACTGTATGGGGCCTTTCCCGTGGCCGCCGTACTCATGAAAAAGGGTGCGAGTTTTCCCAACATTCTCATCTTCATCGGTGCCTGGTCAACAACCAAGATCCCGATGCTGCTTTTTGAAAGCTCGGCCCTCGGGGTTCGCTTTACCCTTGCCCGCCTAGCCATCGACATCGTCGGGATTGTTGTGATCGCCATGGCTATGATGGCGCTTTTGCCGAAGGCCGAGGTCGAGGAGCTCTACCGCCAGGCGGAAAAGATCGGCTGAACCCTATTTGCAAGAAATGTATGCTTTAATTTTGAACGACGGCTTATTCGAAATGGAACTGCGCGAGATAAGTCGCCATGGCTTCTTTTTTCTCTTGCGGCAGCGACGGGCAATAGGTCTGATCTTTGACCCCTTCGATAACCCGGACGGCAAAGACCATACAGGTCGGTTCGCCGCATTCTTTGCAGTTGGTTTTGGGAAGGAGCTTCAGGACTTCCATCAGGGCTGGCCGCTTCGCTCCTTGCACGCTCGGTTCGATACTTTCGCGGTTTTCCCAGGCGTTGTTGATCTCGCGCTGCAGCCAGGCGACAATCTTCTCCGCCTGTTCTTCGTCCTGAAGGGCATTGACCGCGATTTTGCGGGGATGAATGGTAATCAGTTTGCCGGAACTTCTCAAAGTCAAAGCCGGCGGTTCTTTTATGTAGCCGAAGCCACCGAGTACCGTGTTCAGATACGGCAGAACCGCCCCGACATCATCGTTCAGGTGGGCAAAACAGTGCAAGCTCTGGGCATCCGGGTTGCACTTCGACCGAAATATTTCTAATGAATAGCCGGTAAGTAACATCGCAACTCCTTCTTTTCTTACTCTTTTGTCCGTACATGACAGACCCCGGTGAGGGTCCGCCGCGCATAAGGAAAATATTTTGTTTTCAAGCGAAGAGCTACATTAACCAAGGCGATCAGTACCGGCACCTCGACCAGCGGGCCGATGACCGCCGCAAAGGCCTCTCCGGAATTGATGCCGAACACGGCGATGGCCACGGCGATGGCCAGTTCAAAGTTATTGGAGGCGGCGGTGAAACTGAGAGTCGTCGTCTGCTCGTAGGTCGCTCCGACCTTCATGGAAAGGAAGAAGGAGACAACGAACATCACCAGGAAATAGATGGTCAGGGGGAGGGCGATACGCAGCACATCAAAAGGTAACTGGATGATATACTCGCCTTTCAACGAGAACATTACCAGAATGGTAAAAAGGAGAAAAATCAGGGTCAACGGGCTGATTTTCGGGACAAAGGTCTCTTCATACCACTGTTTGCCACGGCTTTTGATCCCGACAAAACGGGTCAACATGCCGGCCAAGAAAGGGATACCGAGGTAGATAAAAACCGATTTGCCAATCTCACCGATCGACACATCGACCACCGCCCCCACAAGACCAAACCACCGCGGAACGACGGTGATGAAGATCCAGGCATAGAAAGAGAAAAACAGGACCTGGAAAATCGAGTTGAAGGCCACAAGGCCGGCACAATACTCGGTATCGCCGTCGGCCAAGTCATTCCAAACAATGACCATGGCAATACAGCGAGCAAGGCCGATGAGGATCAGACCGACCATATACTCATGTTGCCCGGAAAGAAAGGTGATGGCGAGAAGGAACATCAGAACCGGACCGATAAGCCAATTCTGCACAAGGGACAGGGCGAGAACCCTGCCGTTCTTAAACACCTGGCCGAGTTCTTCATACTTGACCTTGGCCAGCGGCGGGTACATCATCATGATCAGGCCGATGGCGATGGGGATATTGGTGGTCCCAATCTGAAAGGCATTGATTATCTTGGTGATAACCGGAAAAAAATAACCGCCAAAGACCCCTGCCAGCATCGCGGAGAAGATCCACAGGGTGAGAAATCTATCAATAAATGAGAGCTTTTTTGCTGAAGTAGCCATGGGGGTTTCCTTGAGAAAAAATGAATCTGGAAAAAAAGGCCAATCCGTTCAGGGTATGTGTCATCTCCCCATGAACTCTTGCGGGATACTGTCTTTTTCTTCTTTCATTGCCTTTACCTGTTTATATCGTCGGCAAAATTCCGCCGTGTCGCAGGTGAGCATATCTGCGAGTTTTCGTCGGTCGGCCGTGATCTCCGCCGTGTCGCGCAGCACCTCACTCAGCCACTCTTTAACCGGTGCGGGGAAGGATTGGCCCAAGCGGTAGAAAACCCAGCGTCCTTCCTTTCGGCTTTGCACAAGACGAGCCTTGTGCAGGATGCTCATATGCCGGGAGACGGTCGCCATGCTGATTCGCAGCATTTCGGTAAGCTGGCAGACACAGAGTTCCTCATGTTCAAACAAGGCGGCGACAACGCGCATCCGGTTGCCGTCGGCCAAGGCCTTTACTGTGTCGAGTGCAGTTTGCATGGTACGCCTCATATTTGCATATTTATCTAAATGACGAATAATCGTAGCGAGCGTCCTTGTCCATGTCAAGCAGTTTTTCCATTTTCACTGACGGGGTCTGTTGTACCCTGCATTGACAAATGGCATATGGCCAGATAGGATTTTTCTAGGAGCCGGCCCCTATCTCACCCGCGATGAGTCTCTGGAAAGGATGGAGCGAATATGACCGAAATAAAGAAAACCCTTAAGGTCGTCCCAGATATTCGCAATAACAAATTGTACTTCACAATTACCGGAACTATTAGCAAAAAAGATTTGGATGCACTTTATACCGACACAAAATTCAGCGCTGCCGATCTGCAATCCGGTTTTGATGTAATCGCCGACCTTTCCGGATGTTCAGTGGTACATCTCAATGGCATCGCCACTTTTAGGAAGGTTGTTAATTATCTTATTGCCAATGGAGCTCAAAACATAGCTTGGGTCGCAACCCCTGAAAGCTTGTTCTACCGGCAGGTAATGAATGTTGCCCAGATCATAAACGGCTATAAACCAATTTATGCAGCCACTCGAGAAGAGGCGGAGGAGAAACTCGCAAACACGGTCAAGCGCAACGGTCTCCGCCTTCATCTTCATGACTTTCCGGTTATTTACAGAGTAAACGGAATAAGTGGACAAAGTGATCTCATCGACATATCAACAAGTGGCTGTGCGGTAAAATCAGCAACCCAACTGCCCTCCGTGGATGAAGAAATTCTCCTCATTTTTACCTTCCAGCTTCAAGATATCCAGCCGAATATATTTAAAATAAAGGCAAAGGTTGTGAGGGTCGAGGGTGATACTTTTGCAACCCTGTTCCTCGATCTTGATAAAGAAGATCAAGACCAGTTATGGAAATGTCTCATTGCCGAGTTGCAACGTGATTTGTAAAGGTTTTGCGATACTTGTTACAAACTTCCGGCAAGTTTTCCGGAATAAATCAACCGGCATTCTTCTGCAAAATGCCCGCCCTTCGCATGGCTGCGAGGGCGGGCACAATTCTCAGACCTTCGTAACCTTTACCTTGCTGTCATAAAAAACCGCTGAACCGCCAACCAGATCGGAGAGGGTTACGTTTTTAGTAACCGGGTCTATCCGCATGGCGGCATTGAGGTGGAGAGGTACCGTCCTCCTCTTGTCTCCCTTAATGAGTTTTCCATTAATCGTCATATCGGCGGAGCCGCTTGCCCAATGCCCAAAACCGAGGGGAAAAGCAACAACACCGGGACGGATACCTTCAGTTACATAGGCCTTGCCCTTCATGGGAATTTTCCGTCCACCCTTGACATCCCAGACCCCCTCGGGGTTACTCGCCGAAGTGACGTGAACCGTATCATCATGACGAATTCCCAGTTTGGCGGCATCTACTGTATTCATGAGAACGTACCCTTCATGCACTATGGAGAGGAGCCAGTAGTTACTGATAGTTCGAGCCTTGGTCATGGTTATGGTCTTAAAGGTTATGAGATGCAGGTCATAGCCATTATCCTGAATAACCTTACCAAGGTAATCGGTACCGGCCGGGAGATAGGTCGGAAGTCCTATCATGTTTTTTCCGGTCATGGTGTTTATGCATTTTGCGGTTTTTTCCTGGAACAAGTTGATCAATTCTCCATAGGTATTGGTAACCTGTCCGTCTTTGTAAGCCTTGGCAAAGTCTTGATAGCGACCGCCGCGATTCATGGCATAGACAACTTTTTTCCAGAGCGATTCATTGCCGCCGACGGCAGCCTTCCATTTTTTCTCGTCAAAGACCGAGGGAGGAAGATGCCTTCGCGCCTTGAGAAAAATGATCATTTCCTCTTCATTTGCTTCAGGCACCGAATCGGAGCCATCCTCTTTTTCGCCAAAGGCTATATCGGCAACTTGTTTAAGGTAGAAATCTTCCGGCCTGCGATAAGGGATACCCTTGCCGAAGCCATCAGGGCCAAAGCCCGGTAAATCAAGCTTTTCGGCAATAGCCAAAAAGAGTGCTTCGAAGCATATCGGGATCTCTTCCCCATAAACGGAGACCGTAGGCCAACCGGGAAGACTGATGGCAGGATTTCTGATATTCTCAACCTTCCATGGGACCGACGGGTGTGAACCGTGGAATTCCCAACGTTCAAGGTACGATACATCCGGGAAAATATAATCGGCATAGTTGGATGTTTCTCCGACCATGATATCACAGGCAATATACAGAGGGAGCTTCTTGATGTCGGTAAGAATTTCAATTCCCGTATGTCCGGCGGGGAGGCTGTAGACGCTGCCGTTCATGTAGGTCATCAATATTTTGATAGGATATGGATAGGCATCGCCTATCGACGGAAGGTCCTCCTGGTAAATATCCGAGGCAATAGGGAACCATGGCCGTTTGGTCGGATAGCTGCCGTCAAAGAGGGTGCTTTTTTCATAGGTGGTCTTCGTCCGCAGCATGTCAACACCAAAAGCGGTGAAATGGTGACTGCCGAACATTTTAGTTACCGGAAAAGGTTGCCCCTTTTTACTCCCCTTGCGATCATAGGTTTTTGCCTTGATGCTTCCTCCGGCATAATCATAATTACCAATCAGCAGATTAAGCGTGTAATAGGCGTTATTATTATAAAAGCCGTTGGTATGCTGCGACGGCCCACGATGGATGTCGACAACCGCTTTGCGTCCATGGGAGGTAAACTCATCGGCAAGGATGAGGATATCCTTTTCACTCACCCCGGCGATATCCGCCCATTCGGCGATAGTATGCTTTTCCGCTTCTTCTTTTAAGAGCTGCAGGCTTGATTTTACTTTCTTTCCTCCTATTTCGGTACTTACCAACAGGTCGCCAATGACCGCCGGAGCCTTTTTATCGACCGGATCAAAAGCAACCGGCACACCATTCACCATTGCCACCGGGACATCACAGGTGAAAGTGCGACCATCCGCTGTTTTATAGTGGGTAGTTGGTTTGCCCTCTTCATCTAGGGCTTCGACCGGTGAAGTGAGGCCTATTTCGCTTGCCCGCAGAAATTTGGTGGGTTCATTTTTGTCATTAATTTTCACGAGCCAGGCGGTGTTGGCATAATTCGGCTCTCCTGCGGCGGTGGCCGCCGCTTGATTGGTGAGGGCCAGATAGCCGGCATTATAGCGTTCTTTTTCGATAATCCATCGGATCATTCCCATAGCCAGGGCTGCGTCGGTTCCTGGTTTTATCGGGATCCATTTCCATGCTTTGGCGGCAAGCTTACTGCACCTGGGATCGATAACCGCAAATTTGCGACCGGTGATAATGGCCTCGGTGGCTTTGGGGGCGCGATGCGGCGGACCATAATTGGCATCAAATAAGTTGGTCCCGGCATAGATGACAAATTCACTATTGCCGGTGTCCCCCTGCCAGTAAAATTTGTCGCCGCTATCGAATTCCCCATTCTTCGAATTCCATTTGGAACTCATCGATTTGCCGGTGAAATAGAGTGACCCCTGGCAAACGGTGGTATGGCCGTTCATATTGATGGAGCCGAATGCTTCCTGGACAAAGCGATCGACAACATCTTCACGTCCGCCTTTCATCCTCCCCCAGACAAACATGAATTGATTGTTTTTCGGTCCGAAATCCGGATGATCGGGATCAATCAAGGTGTGAAGATGATCTTTAAACTTTTCTTTAAATCCCTCGACCAGGGCTTTTTTCTTCTCCTTATCCTTTTCATCCCAGATTTTTTTTACAGCTTCCCCCATCTCTTTTGCCATATCAGCGCTGGTTAAAGCCCGGACCGATTTCAACCCATCGACATGGCCTTCGCCAAAGAGATCGCCGCCGCCGATAATTTCATCAATGGCCTTGTCGAAAGGGAGGGTGATCCATTGCCCATCCCCTCGTTTGCTTCCGGGTTTTCTTTTCAAGACACTCATGATGCGATAGGGATCGTAGGCGGCTTGCATCCCCGCCTGTCCTTTCGGGCAGATGGCGCCTTCTATTTTCCCCATCTCTTTTGCCGGAGTTTTATAGGCCGGATGGGGCCACAGAGTCCACGGGCTATAGGGGTTGCCATCAATTTTCGCGACAATGCCGTCGAGGATTTTCACCTTAATGCCGCAACCGGTATTGCATTGCAGGCAGACGGTGTAGATCTGGTTTTCAGGATTATCTTCGAAGAAATCGACATCTTCTCCAGCTGCGAAAGCTTTTTGGATGGCAGCACAGGCCTCCGGCAGATCACGAAGGAAAGCAGCCGAGGCGGCTACCGCGCAGGAGGATGACTGAAGAAATGCCCGTCTGGTTATCATAGCTGTTTTTTTCGATGTAATGTCATTCATCTCGATTACTCCTTTGGGGAATGTGCAAGTGGGAGAAAACGATCAAATCCGGCTCGTAAACCGAGGATGACCAGCCCGAGCAAACCGCAAGCCACCGCCCACTCCGTCATACTGGGAGAATAGGTTAACGTGAGTCCTTTGCCGGAAAAAGAAGACGATAAGCCTTCCAGAGGGTCGACCTGTTGGCCTGCAACCAGAACCAGATATCGTGCCACCGCATTGCCGAGAAGAATCAAGAGCCCGGCAAGGCCGAGAAGAAACGAACCGGCACTCCCTCTAACGATGAACAAGATGAACAGCGGCACAATGGAGCCGAGAACGATCTGCAGACCCCAGAACGAAGTACTGAAATGTCCGAAGACAATCTGCTGTGCCGGTTGCGCTATTTCGGGCATGTTGCCACTGAGAGATTGCGTCAAAAAGACGTAGGAGGCGAAGAGATTGATCAAGACCAGAAGAGAAGTGATTTTCCCAAGAAGACCGGGCTGGTATTCTCCCGGCAGATCCCGAAGAAATATTCCCCTAAGAACCAGGAGCATGGCTCCGCCTGCCATCAACGACTGCAGAAGATATTGCAGCGGCATGAGAGAACTGTGCCAGAAGAGCCGAGCAGCATTATTGCCCATCAGTTTGCCGGGTAAACCGCTGACGACAACCGAGACAATCAATCCTATCCACATAATTGCCTGCAATGTCGGATTCTTGGGTTCTGTCGCTGAAACGATGAGTGCGGCAACGGTTACCAAGCCGAAGACTGTGTAGCCCCAGACGTCCATGGCAACCCCAGAGGACATATTGGCCTGGAAAATGGTCTTCCAGAAACGATCCATATGTCCAAGATCGAGGGCAATGGCCGCAAGACCGGCAACGAGAGTCACCAGTGCCGCAAGAAGAGCCGGTCGGCCCGTTCCGGAAAAAGAGGGTACGTGAAAGATAAGGTCAAGGCTTGCCCAGATAAAGCAGCCTGTAGCGATGCCCCCGAAAAGAAAATAGAGGGAAACCCATAAACCCCAGACCACAAAAGAACCATAGTTGGTATGTGCATCTCCTGCGGAGAGAAAATCGGCCAGTCCCCAACAACCTATGGCAAATCCCAGTATTCCAACAAGATAGAGTATTTTCTTATCCATTTTCAGCTCCTACAGTATGTAGTAGACACGCGGTTTGGTGCCGAATTCCGCTTTCAGTTGCCCCACATTCGGTTTGGCCAGGAGTTCACTGACCAGCGATGTCGAATCGTCGGCATCACCGAAATACGTGGCCCGGCCGATGCACGTTGTGGTACAGGCAGGCAGGACACCGTTATGAATACGATCAAGGCAAAAGTGGCACTTTCGAACATTCCCTATCGGTGAGGAATGCTTGTTGGTTCGCACTCGTTTTCGGCCATACTCGATATTGATATTTCGTTCATAATCATCAGCCCTGCTTTCGCCGAGGACAACTGTCTCCTCATTTGTCGTTCCTTCTGTATAGGTCCCACCAAAATCATAGGTCCTGGCCCCGTAGGGACAGGCGGCTATACAGGCACGGCAGCCTATACACTGGTCATAATCCATGACCACAATTCCTTCCGCATTGGTGTAAGTGGCATGAACCGGGCAGGCTTGGGTACAGGGCGGATTTTCACACTGCATGCATGGACGCGGTAAAAAGTTCATGGTCACATTGGGATACTTCCCTTTTTCCTGTATGGTTACAGGTCGGTAAACGATACCAGGCGGGAGCTTGTTGACGGCAATGCAGGCAACCGTGCAGGCATGGCAACCGATGCATCGACGCAGGTCGATGACCATCACCCACTTTCTTTGGGCTTCATTTTTTTTGAGCGCTCTGCCAAGCTCTTTGTTCATTCGCAGCAGAACATCTTCTTTAGCGGGCGGTTCCGGGGTTTTTATTGTCGCACCGCCGCTGACCGGTGGGGAGGGTGAACCCTTTTCCATAGGTTGGACTTCATTTGCCATGGTCAATCTCCTTGTGATGATGACACCTGAAAAATATGCTATCTCAATGAAGTACTCATTTGAGGCTGTTGCATAAAAAATGCCATCTATATCTATTTGAAAATACAATGATAAAACTGGAGACTGGGGAATAACTGTCTAAGGAATGAGCAGGATGCTGTCTATTATTTAAGCAGATCCCAGTTTTTTGCGGAGGGTCATGCGGTTGATGCCAAGGAGATGGGCGGCCTGTACCTGATTGCCTTCACAGAGATCCAGGGCTTTTTTTATCAAGATATTCTCAACTTCAGTAAGAAGATGTTTGTATGGTTTTGACTCATCGGCATGAATGAGGAGATCGATCTGTTTGTTGACAGCTTGCTGAAAACCTTCTTCACCGGCAACGGGAACTTCGGAGAAGGAGAAGTCTTCCTTGCCGAGAATCGTCGAGCGAGCGAGAACGATAGCTCGACGAATGGTGTTTTCCAGTTCGCGAATATTGCCGAGCCAGGCATGTTTCATCAGTTTCTTGATGGCATTGTCGCTGACTCCCGTCACCGGCGGGGCAACCTGTTTGCCGTAGCGAAAAAGAAAATATTGCACCAGCTCGGGAAGGTCGTTGAGACGCTGGCGCAACGGGGGAATGGATAAGGTCAGAACATTAATCCGGTGGAGCAGGTCGAGACGAAATTGTCGTTCGGAGGCCAGATGTTCAAGGTTCCTGTTGGTTGCGGCGAGTAAGCGGACATCGGTTTTCAGTTGCTGATTGCTTCCCAGTCGCTCAAAAGTTCCATCCTGCAAAACCCTGAGGACTTTTGCCTGGGCCGCAAGAGGTAACTCGCCAATCTCATCGAGAAATATTGTTCCCCCGTGGCATTGTTCAAATCGGCCGATCCGTTGTTTACCGGCACCCGTAAAGGCACCGGTTTCGTAACCAAAGAGTTCGCTTTCCACTAATTCGAGCGGCAAGGATGCGCAGTTGACGACAAGAAAAGGACGAGTATTTCGTTTACTATGTTGAATAATAGCACGGGCTGCCAGTTCTTTCCCCACTCCGGTCTCGCCGGTGATGAGAACAGGCAGATCTGACTGGGCAATCTGGCCGATTTTTTTGCACATTGAGAGGATCGCCGGACTGGTACCGATAATACACTCTTTATCGTTTGCACCCTCCTGCCAAAGATGGCCGCAATCACAGTTGAGTTTGGCCTGCAATTTGGAGGCATAGAGAGCTTTGGTGAGGATATCACGGAGTTCGGCATTATTGAATGGTTTGGCAACATAGTCGAAAGCGCCGTCTTTCATGGCCTGCATGGCGGATGCTGAATCGGCAAAGGCAGTAACCATTATCACCGGTAATTGCGGGTTGCTGATTTTTATATGGCGTAGGGCGGTCAAACCATCCATCGTCGGCATGCGAATATCCATGAGCACGACTGAAGGTTCATCCCGGGCAATTTCCTCCAGTGCCTGCATGCCATTTTCTGCGGTACGAATGGTGTATTCTTCACCAAAAGTTCTTTCGAACGCGTAACGAACCGCTTTTTCGTCGTCAACCACAAGGAGAGTTGTCATAGGGCAAGGTGAGGATAAGGGTTGTACCTTTATTTACTTCAGACCGTATATCGAGATGACCTTTATGCTTTTGGGCGATGTTCCAGGCAACCGATAAACCCATACCGGTACCATTTTCCTTGGTAGTGAAAAAGGGATCAAAGATATATTTAAGGTTCTCTTCGCTAATACCGCAACCGGTGTCGTTTATGGTGCATTTCAGGGTGTTTTCGTCGCCTCTGGTGATAATTGTCAGTTTCCCCCCTTGCTGCATTGATTGCAAGGCATTGAGTAAGCCATTCAACACTATCTGCTTGATTCCTGCCGCATCTACGTGAATGGAAGAAAGATTGTCAGCGAGTTGCTTGTGTATGGTTATACCCGATTTTTCAATTTTAAGACGGGTAATAGCCAGGACATCCTCAACGAGGCTATTAAAATCGGCTTTTCCTGTTTGGATTTGTGTTTGCCGAGCTAAATGCAGAAACTGCGAGACCGTCGAGTCAATTCTACTGATTTCGTCAATGATTACCTTGAGGTCTTCCCCTTGAACGGCTTCCTCCTGCTCACTTGCTCTTTGGATGAGCATTTGAATAGAGGTTAACGGATTTTTTATTTCATGGGCCAGCCCTGTGGCAAACTCGCCAAGGGCATAGAGCTTTTCCGTTCGAACTAGATTTTCTTGGGCTGCGGTAATCTCATCGACAAGCTGTTTTATCCGCAACGACATGATATTGAAGGTCAATCCCAATTCTCGAATCTCGCCGATACCTCTTTCCGGGACGAGCACGCCAAGATTTCCCTTACCGACCTCATGGGCCGCTTGATTGAGGAGTAAAATCGGGCGGAATAAGGAACGGGCCATCCATAACCCGGCAAAAGTGCCGACAACAGCAATGAGTATTGTTGCTATCCATACGGTTTGTTTCGAGGCGAGGATGGTTTTATTCAGGTAGCTGACGGTGAAACCAAGTCGCAGATAGCCGATTGTGCCAATTTTTGAGGATATGATCGGCATGAGGATATCCAGAGGCAGTTCGTTGCTGCTTTCACCGACATCTCGCAGCACTATGAGCCTGTCTGAAGGCAAAAGTGACGGATCGAGGCTTTGTATTGCGATCTCTTCGCGCCCCTTTGCAAACAATTTCTCTCCTCGATCATTGTATACCTCGCCATAAACGAGCAAGGTATCTCTGGCTGAAAGATAGGAAGAAAACAGCTCATGGAGCTTGTAATCTTCTTGGTAAAGCAAGGGTTCGATTATCTGATTGGATAAGATTTCTCCCAGCTGAATTGCTCGCGCCCGCAAATCGTCCTGCAGGATTTGCTGTTCATCTCGTAAAACCAATGAGGCCACCGCCACGGCAGTAATCAGCACCGTGGCCACAATGGAAAGGGAAAACCTCAGTGCTATTCGTTCATGGAATTTAACCGGCAAAAAACGCTCCTTTTTAGTGCCTTAGAAATTCATTTCTTGTTTTAAAAATGAATTTCGTGAAGGTACTTATACTCCCTCGTGGGGTGTTGGAATTCTCCAAGTGAACAACCCGGGACTTTTGGTATTTACAGGCACACCGGCCTGCGACTATTCTATAACATTCTTCTGACGTAGCACTGCTGAATGATAGAGCTCGGGATGAGGCAAGGCGAAGCCATCCATCTCCAAACTTTTAAGCACTTTCATGCCCTCAGGATCTTTATCCATAGCGAGAAATATTTTGATAAGTCTCATTTTTAGAGCAGGTGTCAGTCCCGGCGGCACAACAACGGGCGGCATGCCGAAATCCTCTGATTCTTCAATAACCTTTAATTGCCTAGCAAAGGAATCCGGCTTTTGCCGCAGCGCATCGAAAATAAGGCTATCAACAGCCGCCGCATCGGCAATACCTGTGGCCACGGCTTCAATCGATTTATCATGACTTGCGGTAAAGAAAGTTTTCTTGAAAAAATTTTTGCTGAGAAAGCCTGCCTCGTTCAGCCGCGCCGTCGGGTAAATTTTTCCGCTGAGTGAAAGCTGATCGGTAAAGGCGAAGACACTGTTTTCGAGGTCAAAGAGAGACGTTGCCGCCTTGTCCTTTTTTACAACAATATATGAGCGGTATTGGGTTGCTCCCTTAATAATTGGAATAACAAGAAGTTCGAGGTCAAAAAGCTTCCTGCCGGCAAGGTACCCACCGGTACAGGTAAATGCCAATTGAATCTGTTCTTCGGCAAGCAAGTCATTGATTTCATGATATGTCCGCCGTTGTTTCAAGACGACGGGCTGCTCCAGTTTCAATGAAAGGTAGTTGCCGAACTGAGAGAAATTAGCCAGTGTGTCTGCTGGAGAAGCCATTGCTGAAACCGCAAAGAAAAAAGGTGTCTTGTCGTCGTTGTTCTGACTCCGAGCTATTTGTGGAAGAAGAGTTGCGGTAAATATTAATGCTATGGCTAATATTCTTATAAAAAACATAACGGTGCCCTCTTTTCGTAGAAACAACACGGGGACCGTCATCGGCAGCCCCCACTTTCTTCCTCATCTTGCAGAATGTTATCCAGGCGCTGCAGCAGCAGGCTTACCGCCTTCTCGGTATCGAGCCGCCTGAACTGGCAAATCAACAGTTCCTCCGGATACTCGAACACCTCTTTCTGGTGCAGATAGATCTTCCAGTTGCCGTCGGAAACGGCTGCCGGGTCCTGTGCCCGCTTTGCCAGACGAGTTTTAATAATTTCCTCGCGGCAGCTGCACATGACGAAAACCACCCGAGCCCGGCGTTCCAAGCGCATCAGCAATCTCTCCCGTTCCGCCCGAGCCTGATACGATCCATCAAGAACCACGCAGGGTACCGCCACATCATCCAGGGCCTTTTCGGCAAAACTCAGCAGGGCGTCATAGGTTAAACGGGTAAATGCCGGCGAATATATGCCTTCGGCGATCCCTTGCGCACGGGGTTCGCAAGACTCCATCCCCGCCAGATGCTTTCGCACCACATCGGTATTGCAAGAGGGGAAACCGTGTTTTTCGGCCCAGGCCCTGGCTATAAAACTCTTGCCCGAGGCGACCAAACCGAAAAACACCACCACCCTCTTCGTCACTCTCCCCTCATGTTTCATAGTCTTCCGGCATATTCCTCGGCCAGCTGAAAATAGCGTCCGGCGCTGTGCGACCAACCTTCGGCGGCACTGGCATCGATTGCGGGATCGGCTGCGGCAAGCAAGCCGACCTTGCCCCGCACGTAGGCCCGATAGCATTTATAAAAATCGAGCATCTGCAGCAAGCCGGTGTCTTCGGATCTCTCGATAAAATGGTCGATAAAAAAGTTGCTGAGGGCGTGAAGGCCGTGGAAATCGAGATCCATGGCGAGAAACGCCAGGTCGGCGCAGGTATCGATACAGCGAAGGCGATCATTGAACTCAAGACAATCAAAAATATGGATTTTGCCGGTATCTGCCAGGCAGATATTATTGGAATACAGATCTCCATGGCAATCGCGGATGCAGCCGGCGTTCATCCGTTCGGCAAACAGCTCTTTCCGGCGGAGAAAGGCGTCGGTACCTCGTTTGATCCGGCTAAACCGCTCGGAACTGAGGGGTGTGCTGCCGAGAAAGCGCTCGGTCTCGGCAAAATTACTGGCGATTGTCCGGGCTACGGCCTCCGCCCTGCCGTTGTTCCGCACCTCTTGCCCCTGCTCGGCCCGGCGGTAGAAGGGCACGAGAATATCGACGATCAAGGCAAGATGCTCAGGCCGCAAGCGACCGGCGGCAATAACCCGGTTCAACATGCCGTCTTCCGGCAAACGAGCCATCTTCACTCCGTATTCAACTCTTTCACCCTCGCCCTTCAGCCTGAAGGATCGCCCTTCCCGACTCAGCCACACGGTTTCCAGATATATCTCCGGGCAGAGCCGCCTGTTTAAAAACAGCTCCCGCTCGCAATAAAACTGCCTTTTCGCCAGGCTGGAAAAATCGACAAAGCCAAACTTCACAGGCTTTTTCCACTTATACACATAGTCACCGGCAAGAGTCACAAAGGAGATATGGGTCTGCAGCAACTGCACCCGATCGACCGGATGCGGGTAGCTGTCCGGTAAAAGAAGATGCTCGACATATTTGGGCAAGATGCTGGTTTTAAATGTTTTTTCAGACATATCCAGGTATTGCCTCCAGTCACCCATGCATTATTTACATTGCTCTTATTATAATGATAGTGCGATTTTTGAAAAAATGTTCAAGTTATTTCGCAACTGCTCTTCATTCCAAATCGCTTTGAAAAAACTGCCGACCCTTGAAAATCGAACGACTGCTGACCATTACCGTGCTTCTCCTCAACCGGCGACGGGTGACTGCCAAAGAACTGGCGGAACGTTTTGAGGTTTCGGTGCGAACCATCTACCGAGACGTAGAAACCCTAAACGGCGCGGGCATCCCGGTTATATCGAACCAGGGCCATGAGGGTGGACTGACTATTCCCGACAACTACAAACTCAGTCGCCAACTCCTCACCTTTGACGATATGCTGTCGATCCTAACAACGCTGCAAGGTGTCAACCGGACCATGCAGAACAGCGATTTGCAGCGGGTCATCGAAAAGATTACCGCCCTTATTCCCGAAGAGAAAGAATCGCAATATCAAAACCATGCCGATTCCTTTGTCATCGATATCAACCACTGGGGAATGGCCGATCTCCAGAGAGAAACCCTGCAGAAGGTTCACGAGGCAGTGGGCAGATCGCTGCTCCTCGGCTTTTCCTATACCGGAGCAGATGGCCGGAAAAGCCTTCGCCTCGTTGAACCGCATACCCTCGTTTATAAAAACTTCACCTGGTACCTCCTGGCCTACTGCCGAAACCGCCTTGATTTTCGCTTCTTTCGCCTGTCACGGATGCGAGAACTTGCGCCCAATCAGGGACATTTCGTAAGGAGGCAAGTGGGCCCCTTAAGCCGGTTTACCGACCCGGACAGCCGCCCCTTGGTGGAACTCATAGTAAAATTTATACCAGCCATCCGGGTAAAGGTTGAAGAGCACTTTTCCCCGGCACAACTACAGTATTCAGCAGATGGGGCGATCATCGCCACCATGACCTTTCCTGAGAATCCTTGGATTCTCTCATTTCTTCTCAGTTTCGGCAGTGATGCTGAAATCCTTTCCCCTCCCCGCTGGCGAGAGGCAATAGAAAAGAAAATAACAGAAATGCAAAAACTCTATAGTAACTTGACATAATGGTGTCACAGCCATCTGCTATTCTCTGCTCCGTAAAGCCTGGGAACAAAATCCCAGGCACACCAAATTCAACCGGAGAAAAGATGCGATGGAAAGGGTAAAAAGAGAAGGTTTTTCGGTAAGCGGCATATCCATACGAACCACTAACAAAGAAGAGATGGACCCGGAAAAAGGCAAAATTGCCGGACTCTGGCAGGATTTTTGGACCATCTGCAACAAGGCAGGGCAACAACCAACGGTCGTATATGGCATCTATTCGGACTATGCCTCGGACCAACATGGGGAATTTGATGTAACCGCCGCTGTTACCGGTGATTTCCCCCATGTCGAGCAAAGGGAAGTGAAGATTCCGACCGGTAACTACCTCAGGTTCGTAAAGAATGGACCATGCCCTGAAACGGTCATAGCACTTTGGCAGGAGGTCTGGGATTTTTTCGTGCAGAATGAGACCCCAGAGCGTACCTATCTGTTTGACCTTGAAGAGTATACCGGCCCCGAATCAGTGGCTATTTTTATCGGAATAAAGGAGGAGGTATGAATCTTGTCGGAAAAAGCGAACTCGTCGCCGCCTGCGGTATTTACTGCGGCGCATGTCATCGATACACAAAAGGATCGTGCCCCGGCTGTGCCGAGAACACCAAGGCCACCTGGTGCAAGATACGAAGCTGCACGAAGGAGAAAGGCTACCACACCTGTGCCCAGTGCACTGACTTTGCCGACGTCCAGACCTGCCGGAAATTCAATAACATTTTCTCGAAATTCTTTGCCCTGGTCTTCAGGTCGGACCGCAAGGCCTCGCTGGCGTTGATTAGAGAAATTGGAGTAGAGGCCTATTCCCAAGAAATGGCGGACAAGAATTTACCGGTGCTGAAACGACGATAGCCTTTTATCCGGTGGGGAGAGGAAGGCAATCAGTTGTCTTCTCTCTTTTTGTTCGAGGGGCCGGCAAATGACACGGCGATCGCGGCGTAACTGGCCAGGTATTCCTTTACCAATTGCCGTCGTTGTGACACTTTTAGTCGCCAATAGCAGGGGCTGAGCATCAAAATGCTTATTGCTTCTTGTGGTTTCATCTCTTCCCTCCCTGGAAAAGATTGTTGTGGTATTCTGCTTATCGGTCGTTTCCGGGAATTTCTTTACCAGACGCCTGCTGGGACTATAATAAACATGACCTGCCATTACGACAGGCTTTTTCTCTTATGCAGCCGTTTGCTACAACCTCCCGATTTCCCTTGCCTGGGAGGAGCGCTCCCTTTATTGTGGCCGAAACCGTCCCTATCCCCTTAACCGAAAGGCCGCACTCATGTTTTTTTCCACTAGGTTACCCAAAAGCCTCGAACCGAACCAATTCACCAAGATTCTTGAAGAAAAAAGGGCAACCGGAGCAAAAATCCTCGATCTCACCCAAGCAAATCCGACAACCGCCGGTTTTGCCTTTGGTCCCGCTTTCCCCATTTCTCCCGCCGACGAACCGGCAAAGGGTTACGAGCCCTCGGCCCAAGGCCTGCTGGCCACTCGCGAGGCAATCGGCGAATACTACCTGAACAATAACCATGGCCGCATCGACAGCGACGACCTGCTGCTCACCGCCAGCACCAGCGAGGCCTACAGTTTTTTACTGAAGCTTCTGACCGATCCCGGCGACGAGATTCTCATCCCCGCTCCCAGCTACCCGCTCTTTGATTTTCTTGCGACCCTCGAAAACGTCAGGCCAAGTCGCTATATGCTGCGTGAGGACACTGCAGGTCATTGGCGGATAGACTTCACCTCCCTCGAAGGGGAGATTTCCCGGCTGACCAGGGCCATTGTCGTGGTCAATCCCAATAACCCGACGGGCTCCTACATGACTGCCGACGAACTGCAAAGACTCTCGGCTCTCTGCCTGACCCATGACCTGGCGCTGATCGTTGACGAGGTGTTCCTCGATTACAAAAACCCCGGCAGCTCAGCGACACCCATCTCGGCAATTGCCGGCAACACCGCCCTGACCTTCACCATGAGCGGTCTCTCCAAAGTCCTGGCCTTGCCGCAGGTGAAACTCAGCTGGATCCACGTAAACGGTCCGGAGCCGCAGAAGACCATGGCAAAACAGCGTCTGGAATTTATTGCCGACACCTATCTCTCGGTAAACAGCATGATCCAGCATGCCGCTGGGGCGCTCTTCTCCTGCCAGGAGGGGGTTCAAAGGGAGATTCTCGCCCGCATCCGCACCAATGAGACCTTGTTGCAGTCGCAGACGGGGCTCACGCCTGCCCTTCGCGAGGGCGGCTGGTACGCAATCCTCAACCTGCCCGAAACCATCGGCGACGAACAATGTTGTCTCGATCTTTTAAGGGAATCTGCTGTACTTGTCCATCCCGGTTTTTTTTATGACTTTGTCGAAAACAATCGCATTGTCGTCAGTCTGATAACTCCGGAAGAGGATTTCCGCCTGGGCCTTCTTCTGCTCCAGGACTACTTCAATTCCCAGCACAGAATATAATTGCCTTTCCGGCAATACCGGATCGAACCGCAACTTATCGCGGTGTCTCTATTTTTCATTCCACTCGAACAAACAATAATTAATGAATGTAATGCACATAATAATTATCGTTTTACGATAATTATTTCTTGACACCTGGCCATTCATCATCTACCATTGTTCACAATACGATCCGATTTGCTCCGTAATCAAAGAGATCTATAATCTGGAAGGAGCTCCGGCGGGCGTCAAGCGACGCCACGCCATTTCCCACGATACATTTGGTGAGAGGAGATGCAAAATGAAAAATATCCAACGTATTGCCCGGGCGAGCCGTCGATTACGGCGTATCTGTACCGCCACAATCTTTGTCCTGCCGATTGCTTCCGCCCTTTTCTGGTTTTTTTTCAATCAAATCTATGCTCCGTCCTCATTTATCCCGACCTCTATGATTCCTTTGCCGGTGCACATTACCGAGGAACTTAGCGACTTGACACGCTTCCTCGCTTTTTTGACCGAACTTTTACCACTCACCGCCTTAATCTACGGCTTGAAAAAGTTGGGAGAATTATTCCATCAATATGAACAAGGGCAGATTTTCACAGACAAAAACGTGTCATGTTTCCGCAGCTTGGGGAGAATACTCATCATCTGGGTGCTCTGTGATGTGGTGCAAAATCCTCTCTTGAGCATCATTCTCACAAGGGAAAAGCCCCCCGGCCAACATGTGATCACCGTCGGGTTTTGTTCTGCAGATTTCATCGCTCTCTTTGTGGGAATTATCATTCTCATAATCGCCTGGGTCATGGATGAGGCTCGCATGATAAAGGAAGATCAGGCGCTGATTATTTAGGAGTCGTTAGGTTTTGTATAAGGCACTCTCGAGGATTTGAATGGCTATAATTATCAATCTGGATGTCATGCTCGCCACACGTAAGATGAAATCCAAGGAACTATCAGAACTAGTTGGAATAACAGAGCAAAATTTATCGCTGATAAAGACTGGCAGGATAAAAGGCATTCGTCTGGCCACCCTGAACTCCATCTGCAAAGCTCTCCAGTGTCAACCCGGGGACATTCTTGAATACCGCATCGACGACCTTTAGTATCGTCAACAATCGATTCATTCCTTGATCCCAAAAGGGATGTGTCGTTCGAACTACAAACATCATGTTTTCAATAACAAAGGAGCGTAATACCCATGAAAAGTCATGCCCTATTTTTCCTTATTACCGTGAATTGCTTAATGGTGTTGTCGGGATGTGCATCCGAGAAGATGACCTATGAGAGAGGGTGGATAGGCGGGAAATACTTGGAGTCAAACCCTTCGTTGTATAAAAAAATTACTGCAAACTATTTTAAAACGGAGACCGGGGTCATCCCCATTCTTCCGGGCAAAATCAAAGAGCGGCAACAAAGTGCCGTGTTTATTTCCAGAGTCTATCCCGATACGCCGGCAACAAATGCCGGCATGCGAGAAGGAGACCTGATCATCGCTGTTAACAACCAGACTGTAGAGGACTTGGTGGGTTTTTATAAAGTTGTCGACCAGAGCAAGGCTGGAGAAAAGATTCTCGTCTCGGTATATCGCAACGGAGAAATCGTCGAACTGCCGGTAACTGTAGGGAGAGAAACCTACCAAAAATGGGGCTATTTCAATTTGGGACTCCGCCTGGGTACCGAGCTTAATCCGGTGCCTACTCCCGATTTTAATATCCTCAACATTATCAGCTATCAAACCAATGATACCAGGCTCCACTTATACTCTCCGGAATACAAATACTATCATGATGCCTTGGCATTACCTGCCAACGAAACAGACAGAAAACCAGACAGCGACGTTGACACCGAAGGATGGGACGCATGGTTTGGTATTTTCGGTGTTGCCGGGAAGAAAATCATTTTGAACCAGGAAAGCTAAGCGGAGAAACAACCTCGAAGGAGATGGGGAGAGAGACGCAGGCGGGAATTGTGGTACACCTGGACCCTGCATCACGAACGTTACCTTTAACACCTTCGCGATGCAGGAGTTTCCCAACGCTCATGCCTCCGTTTGTTCCCTGACTCTCAGCAACACCTGATCGCCATAGCCGTCCGCCACTGTTTCCCTGACTTTCAACAGGGTGTTCCAACGGCGGAATGCCTCGATAAAAACCACAGTCATCAGCACCATCAGGACTATCGACATGCACGTCAACAGATAGAGCCCTTTTGGCAGGAAATTCTTGGTGATATTGAGGTAGCCGGCCCACATGCAGATCGGCATCATGAAGAGCCCCGGACCGGCGGTCACCCAGGCATATTTCGCCTTGCCGAGCCTGATGAGCATGGTGGTGCCGACGATCAGCGCGCAGGTTGCCAGCAGTTGGTTACTCATCCCGAACAGCGGCCAGATGGTTGAAATATCGCCGGTATACACCAGATATCCCCAGGCCGAGGTGAATACGGCGCTGGTCAAGATAATGCCGGGAGTCCAGGCGTTATCGGCAAAGGGTGCATACACCTTGCCGAGCATCTCCTGCAGCAGATAGCGACCCACCCGGGTACCGGCATCAACTGCAGTGAGGATAAAGACCGCCTCGAACATGATGGCGAAGTGGTACCAGTAGGCCATCATCCCCTTCATAATGGGCACGGAGGAAAAAATATAGGCCATCCCCACCGCCAGCGAGACGGCGCCGCCCGGTCGCCCCTGAATCTCCTCGCCCACCGCCGCGGCAAGGGTCGGCAGGTTGACCGTGGTCAGACCCAAGGTCTCGAAGACCTTGGGGGCGGAATTGATGGCGAAGAAATCGGCCGGCACCAGGGCACAGGCGGCGATGAGGGCCATAATGGCAACAAAGCCCTCGGTGAGCATCGCTCCATAACCGACGAAAAGAATATCACGTTCCCTGGCGATCATCTTCGGCGTGGTGCCGCTGCCGATGATGGCATGAAAGCCGGACAGAGCGCCGCAGGCAATGGTGATGAAGATGAAGGGGAAGGCGGCACCGGGGATGATCGGCCCACCGCCGAAGAAGTAAGGGGTGATGGCCGGCATCTGCAGGACCGGATGAACGAAGAAAATTCCCAAGGCGAGAAGGCCGATGGTACCGATTTTCAGATAAGTCGATAAATAGTCGCGCGGCACCAGGAGAAACCACACCGGCAACACCGAGGCAGCAAAACCGTAAGCAGGAATGATGACGGAGAGCTGTTTTTTCGAGAAGGTGAACAAGGCCGCAAGCGTCGGATTAGCGGCAACATACGGACCTACAAGAATCGACAAAAACAGGAGAACAACCCCGATAATACTTCCTCCCTTGATGTCGCCGGGACGGATCTTCTGCATATAGATGCCCATGATCATGGCGATGGGGATGGTGGCTACGACGGTGAAGGTGCCCCAAGGGCTGTTGAACATCGCATTGACAACGGCGATGGAGAGGCCGGCGAGGGTCAAGACCAGGATAAAGAGGATGGCGATCGAGGCCACCTTGCCGGCCACCGCGCCGATCTCGATTTCAGCAATGACCGAGAGGCTTTTTCCCTGGTGCCGTACCGAGGCAAAGAGCACGATCATGTCGTGTACCGCCCCGGCCAGGACACAGCCGATGAGTATCCACAGCGCCCCGGGCAGGAAACCGAACTGGGCCGCCAGGACCGGGCCAAGGAGCGGCCCCGCCGCGGCAATGGCGGCAAAGTGATGGCCGAACAGCACGTACTTATTGGTCTTCACATAATCATGCCCATCAGCCCGGGTGATTGCCGGTGTTTCCCGGTCATCGTGCAAACAGAGGACCTTGTTGGCGAGAAAGACTCCATAGAGCCTGTAGGCAATTGCAAAGATGCAAAGTGCCGCGAAAATGAGTGTCAGTGAATTCATTTTTCCCTCTTCCGGTTGATTTTTTTGTGTGCCGCCCATGCGGTGCGGCCTCTATCCACTGGGAAAAATACAACAGGAAATCAACGAGAAAGGAGAATTTCTTCGAATGGCACTGATAACCGGATGAATGGCTGAAAAACGGGGATGAATGGCGGGACTACAAATCGAAATGCTTCTTCAGATCTTGCACATGATATCTACTGACCGGGACTTTCGTCTTATTGGCATCACCCATGAGGAGCTTGTAGCTACCGTTAAACCAAGGGATTACTTCCCTGACATGATTGATATTCACCAGATAGCTGCGGTGCGATCTGATGAATCCCACCGCGGCAAGTTTCTGTTCCAATTCGCCGAGGGTGCAGCGCGTGTGGTATTTCTTTTCGTCGATGGTATAGACAAACACCTCTCCGTCCTCGGAGTGGGCAAGGACGATTCGCTCCGGGGCAGTCGGGATGATGGTTTCTCCCCGATAGAGGGGAATTTTTCGACAGGGATCGACCTTGAAGGAAGTCGACGAAATTTTCGACTCGGCGGAGAGAGCAATAATCCTGGCTGCCTTGGCAACCGCCTTCGTCACCCTCTCCAGGGTAAAAGGCTTGCAGAGATAATCGATGGCATCCACCTCAAAGGCCTGTAAGGCATATTCATCGAAGGCGGTGGCAAACACCAGGAGCGGTCGCTCGGGCAATTCCCCGAGGAACTGGGCGAGTTCCAGGCCGGTCAATCCCGGCATCTGGATATCAAGAAAGACCAGTTGTAGCTTGGTCTCCCGGATCCCCTTGAGGGCGGCCGTACCGCTCGCCGCCTCGCCGACCACCTCGACCTCGGGGTTTTGCCCGAGAAGATAGCGTAGCTCCCTTCTCGCCGGAGCCTCGTCGTCAATGATGAAGGTGCGTAACGGTGTTTTCATGGGTGCGGCACGGTGAAGGCGACCGTAGTTCCCTGGCCGGGACTGCTTTTTATCTGTAGGGCATGAGCCGTCCCGTAGAGGGCGGTCAGTCGGGCATTGACGTTCTTCAAGGCGATCCCGGCGCCGTCTTTTGCCGAGACTTTCGGCATATCCTGCATTAACGATGTCAGCATCGCCGGTGCCATGCCGATGCCGCTATCCCGCACCTCGATCCGTACCAGTCCCTGATCGTGCCGTGCCGAGATCGTCACCCTGCCCCCTCCCTCAAGGGGCAGGATACCATGTTTCAGGGCGTTTTCCACCAGCGGCTGGAGGATCAGCGGCGGCAGCAGGCAGTCCAGGGTATCCTCATCGATAGCAAAGGTCGCCGTAATCCTCTCCTCGAAGCGGGCCGATTCGATGGCGATGTAGGCCCGGCAATGCTCCAGCTCGGTTGTCAGGGTGACGCTCTCCACCCCGGGGCTGATATTGGTCCGGAAGAAATCGGCCAGTTTGACCAGGAGGGCCGAGGCGTTCTCGGGGTCGGTCCGGATATAGCTGATGATGGTGTTGATGGCATTAAAGAGAAAGTGGGGATTGATCTGGGCCTGCAGCGCCTTGATTTCCGCCTCCTTTACCAGTTTTTTCTGTTCTTCGAGGGCCGATATCTCCAGCTGATTGGAGAAAAGGTGGGCCAGGCCGCCCGCCAGTTCCACATCCAGCGAGGTTATTCCATTTTCCTTCAAGCGGAACAGCTGTAGGGTGCCGAGGGTCTTGTCCTGTTTGTTCAGCGGCACGATAATGGCCGAACCGAGGCGGCAGGTGGCATGGGTGCAGCCGATCGCCTCGCGGGTCATCGGCGTGGCAATTTTACCGGTAGTCAGAGCGATTTTGGTAGAGCCGTGCATATACGGAGTGCCGGGATGGTGATGGGCGTTTTCCGCCCCCGCATAGGCGAGAATCCGGCTTTCGTCGGAGAGAGCGACTGCATCCAGATCGGTCAATTCGAGAATAATTTCGGCAGTCTCGGCTGCGGATACAGCTGTCAAACCACCCCGCAGAAACGGCAGGGTGCGCAGGGCGATATTCAGCGCCGTCTGCGCCTGGAAGGCGGCAAAGCGCTCCTTTTCCTTATACACCGAGGCGATCATCATCACGAAGATAGCCAGGCCCAGCGAATTGATGAGAATCATCGGCAGTCCAATCACGCTGACCAGGGCCACCGCCGCCTCGAAGGGTTTGGGAATAATCAGCAGAAGTATCATCTGCAGGGCTTCGACAATAATCCCGGTTATGAAGGCCGCGGCCGGATCAAAGGGGCTCCGCTTCAAGCGGTGATAAATCAGGCCACCGGCCACACCCTCGACAATGGTTGCCACCCCGCAGGCTATGGCAGTGAACCCGCCGATATCGATCAGGTAGCGATGTCCGCCGGCAATAACACCTGCGGCAGCACCGACCAGCGGTCCACCGAGGATGCCCCCCAGGGCCACCCCGATGACCCGGGAGTTGGCGATGGCGTTCTGGATCGGAACCCCCATATAGGTGCCGGCAATGCCCAAAAGACCGAAAAGCACCGACAGGGAAAGCTTTTCATAGCGGTTGACATTGCCGGTAAGCAGCCGCCTGCAGATATCGAAACGCATGGCCAGGATAAAGACAATCGCAAATATCCCGAGTCGTTCCAGAAGGTTGATGAGTAAATCGGCCATCTGTTCTTCTTTTTAATAATCAGGGAGTTTTCCCGGTAGTGAACAATCGCAAAAACTTGCCGGGAATGGCGGTCTCGAAGCGACAGAGCTTGCCGGTTTTCGGATGGGTGAAGGCGAGGACCTGGGCGTGCAGGCCCATGCGACGGAGGGGATTCTGGCTTGCGCCGTATTTATCGTCACCGATGATGGGATGTTTGATATCCTGCATATGTACCCGGATCTGATGTTTTCGGCCAGTCTCCAGATTCAGTTGCAACAAGGAAAACGTGCCGTTATCACGCAGTTTTTTATAATGGGTGATGGCCTTCTTGCCGAGTTGGGAGCTTTGGTGCGAATATACTATGAGTGCCGAGCTTTCCTTCAACCAGGAGGTGATGGTGCCCTCCGGCGGTTCGACCTGCCCTTCAACGACGGCGACATAGGTGCGCTCGGCAATGGTTGTTTCCCAGGTTTCCTGGATCTGTCGTTTGATCGTTTCATTTTTGGCAAACAGCAGCAGTCCTGAGGTCTCCCGATCAAGGCGGTGAACGATGAAGATCTTGTTCTCTTTATCCTGCGACTTGACGTAGTCGCTGAGCATGGCATAGGCGGTTTTCCGTTTTTCCTTGTCGGTTGCCACCGTCAGGAGGCCGGACGGCTTATCGATGACGATCAGATCCTCGTCTTCGTGGACAATCTTCAATTCTTGACCCGGCTTATGCGCTGCCGCAGGGTCCCAGCGAACCTCCACCTTTTGGCCGGGACGGAGCGGATGGTCGAATTGGGTCACCGGTTTTTTTTCAACAAAAATCTGCCGGTCCCCCAGCACTTTCTTGACGGTGTTGCGGCTTTTTTGCGGCAGCTTGGCAAGCAGAAAGGCAAGCAGGGTATCCTCTTTCTCGACTATAAAGGCATCGATTTTTTTCTTGACGGGGGAATAGCGTTTTTCGGAATTCTTCATTTTTCTCTCTGGGAATCGGATTGGTTGCGGCGGCAGGCGATGACTTTGGCCTCGACTGTCGGCAATCTACCTTCTTTCTCGCCCGAAGTCGTCAACATTCGCAATTTCACTCTTGACAACTGATCCTCGAAAATGAGTATACTTCCACACTCGAAATACCGGTTAATTATATCTCGGTGCACCCTCCGCAACCGCCAAAAATTATAAAGAGCAGAGAATGACCATAACGATTGGCTTAAACTTTTTGGCTCGGTTTTGTTCGGCAGTATTCCTGTTTTGCATAGTACTGATATCTCATGCGTATGCGATCGATCTGTCAAACGCCGAGAAAGAATTCCTGAGCACAAAAGGCACGATTGTTTTTGTCAGCCAGACACACTATCCACCCTTTGAGTTCACCGATGAGCACCTGCAGCATGAAGGCATGATGCTTGATATTATTCGTTGGATGGCCGTCGAAATGTCTTTCCATCCGGTGTTTCTGGATATGCCCTTCCTGCATGCGCAACAAGCCGTAATTTCCGGGCAGGCTGATATTATTACCAGCCTTTTTCCGAGTGAAAAGCGAAAAGAAACATTTGAGTTCACAGATACACTTTTTGATGTCCCGGCATCGATTTTTGTTAAAGCAGAACGGACCGATGTAAAAGATCTCAAGGACCTGAACGGCAAAACCATCGCTATTCAGAGGGGAGACTATGCCAAGGAATATCTGGAATCGCAAAAGATACATTTCAATACAGTGGATACAGAGGACTTTGCCGAGGCTATTGATCAGATAATTTCCGGCAAAGCCGATGCGGTCATCGGCGATGAACAAATCGTCCTCTATCATATTTTCAGTAACCGGCTAACGGATCAGGTTAAAAAAGTGCATGAACCGCTGTACATCGGCAAAAACTGTATGGCAGCGAATAAAGACAAGGCCATCCTCATCGATATTCTCAACAAAGGTATCCATGAGGCCAGGAAAACCGGGGTGTTGGATAAGATTAGCAAAAAATGGTTAGGAACAAATTTCGGCTATCAAAAATCATTTTTGGAACGCCATTTCTGGCCGTTATCCGCTGCCGCCGGATGCCTGTTGCTGGTATCCATTGGTGTGTGGGTATGGAACGTCAGGCTGCGCATCCTGGTCCGTAAGAAAACAGAGGTTATTTTGCACCGAGAAACAGCCCTGCGGGAAAGCGAGAGAAATTTTCGCACCTTCTTTGATACAATGGATGACATGCTCCTCGTGAGTGGCCCGGACGGCAAGATCTGCTATTCAAATTCCGCCGTATCAATAAAACTGGGCTACAAGCAGGCCGAACTTGAAAAGATGGACATCGTTCACATGCATCCATCGGCGATGCGGGAGGAAGCCGAAGCGATTTATTCCGCCATATGCAAGGGGGAGATGAATGTCTGCCCTTTCCCGCTTGAAAGCAAAACAGGTACGCTTATCCCTGTGGAATCCAGGGAATGGCTTGGCCAATGGAACGGAACCGATTGCATTTTCTGCATTTCCAAGGACCTTTCCAAGGAACAAGAAGCTCTGCAGAAGTTTAATCGACTTTTTGATAACAACCCGGCGCCGATGTCGGTACTCAGTCTTCCCGATAAAAAATTCACCGATGTCAATAACGCCTTTATTCATGCACTCGGCTTTTCCCGTGAAGAAATCCTTGGTAAGACGAGTGGCGAATTACGACTCTTTGTTGACATGGAAGTCCATCATCGATTTATTGAGCAATATCAGAAAGAAGGGAAGATAATCCAGTCCGAATGCAAAATTAGATGCAAAGATGGGGCGATTCTCGACGGGCTCTTTTCCGGAGAGGTCATTGAAAGCCAGGGACAGCAGTTTTTTCTTGCCGTCATGGTCGATCAGACCGAACGTAAAAGTGCCGTGAATAAACTTCGCGAGAGCGAAGAACTGCATCGTCTCCTGGTCACCAACATCAATGAGGGATTCTTTATGACCGATGGTGAAGGATTTTTGACCTTCGGCAATGAGGCCTTGGCCAGGATCTATGGCTTTGACACCCCAACTGAGTGTATCGGCAAGCAAATCTTCGACCTCGTGGCGCCACAGGCCAGAGAGACGGCCAGGCAAATTTTCTCCGAAGCGGTGGCAAGCGGCCAGGCTCCCGCCGGTTTCGAAATACCGACCTTAAGAAAAAACGGCGAAATAGTGCAGACCGAGGTCAAGCCAACGATTTTTTTTCAAAAGGATGGGGCGGTTATCATCCAGGGACTGCTGATTGATATCAGCGAACGCAGGAGGATTGAAGAGGAGCGCAGACAATGGGAACGGCAGGGGCAGCAAATCGAGAAAGCTGAGAGCCTAAATCGTATGGCCGGGGCTATTGCCCATCATTTCAACAACATGCTTGGGGCGATAATGGGGAATATTGAGTTGGCCGTTGCCGACTTACCCCGAGGATCAGATATCGCAGAATCCCTGACGGAAGCCATGAAGGCCTCTCATCGTGCGGCGGAGATGAGCAGTCTGATGCTTACCTATCTCGGACAAACAATTTCCCATCATGAGTCCCTGGATCTCACCGATATATGCCGTGGCTGCCTGCCGTTGTTCAGAACCGTATTGCAGAAAAATGTGGTTCTGGAGACGGACTTTTTATCCTCCGGACCGGTCATCAATGCCAATGTCGGCCAGGTGCAACAATTGATCAGAAACCTGGTCGCAAATGCCTCCGAGTCTATTGAAAACACCGGAGGAACCATTCACCTGACGGTCAGGACTGTTTCCGCACAAGACATCTCAATGACACATCGTTTCCCCATCGACGGGAACCCGCAGGACAATTACTATGCCTGCATAGCAGTAAAAGACACCGGTGCCGGGATTACCGACAAGGAAATCGAGCAGATCTTCGACCCGTTTTTCTCGACCAAATTCACCGGGCGAGGTTTAGGTCTCTCTGTGGCACTCGGCATCGTGCGGGCACATAACGGCGTGATTACGGTGGAAAGCTCCTTAGGTCGGGGCAGTGTTTTTCGGGTCTTCCTCCCCTTGGCCCAGCAACCGGCCCCTCCCCGATCCGAGGAGCAATCGGTGCCAACCCTTTAAACAAACCTTACCTGCGTGAAGATCTTCGCACGGCGATTAATCATGCATTGACAAACCAGTCTCAATGACCGGTTAAGGCAAATCAATGCCTTGTGGCCGGTACTGCATCTGTAACCCTTTAAGAAAATTGCGTAAAACCTGATCCTTACAAGGCCGGTAGTGCTTATGGTCCAACCTGCGAAAGAATGCACTTACTTCATGCCGGCTCATTCGCAAACCAGCCAGATCCATGATTTTCACAATTTCCTCGCCTGTCAGGTTGAAGGCAATTTTCAACTTCCGCAGAACCATATTGTTGTTGAGGCGCTTTTCCGCATCTGCCTCCGGCCCTTCTTTTTTGCCCCTTTTCTCGCTTATCACAGCGTTGAGGAAAATTGCCAGCTGCCTATCGGTGCAATTCTGCCAGGTCGGATCGTCATCTTTTTTCAACCAATTGCAGACCTGCTCACGGGTGAGGTGATAATCGGCAAGCCTGAAAAGGCTAATCATCTGCGCATCGTCCAGATCGAGGATATAACGGATACTCCGTAATATATCGTTATTATTCAAAAAAATATTTCCTGTTGGAAGTGTTTTGCCTTGTGCGGTGGCGTCTCAATGGCCTGCGCCATTGAAATGGTTTAGGAGAAATTATTTCGAGACCGCTCCTAAATTCTGCCCGAAAGCATATGCTTTGGTTAAGGTCGCTTCCTGTGCAAGAATATCCTCTTTGCCCCGTGTTCCTGTTGCCTGGATTCGACCTGCCAGGGTGAATCCAAGGAAGGGATACACCTTTTCCTGGTAATCAAGGTACGGTTTAAACAAATCGGCATCCGGGTTGCCTTGTGTATAGACGAAGGCGATTTTTTTCGGTCCATTCAGGCGGCTTTCATATTTGGGGGTGAGCAGACGGCAGAGTCGGTCCATGAAGACCTTGGTGTTGCCGCTCACCTGCCAGGCATAGATGGGCGAGCCGAGAACCACGGCATCACTTTGCTGGATCGCATCGACGACCCGATCCATATCATCCCGCATGACACATTCGCCGGTCGCCCTGCAGGTACCACAACCTTGGCAATACTTGATGGTAAGATCGGCGAGTTTTAAGAATTCAGTTGCGCCTCCCGCTTCGGTAGCCCCGGCAAGAACTTTTTTGAGCAGTTTCTCAGTATTGCCATTTTTTCTCGGACTTCCGTCAATGCCGATGATCTTCATTCCCTCTTCTCCTTTTTGGATATTTTTTTCTTAGATGGTGATAAACTCAAGACAGCTTTCTTTATGGTCGAAAAGAGTAATCATTGAATACTTACAGTCGATATCTTAACATCAAAAAGCGATGATCCATAAGTAGAAATTACGCAAATTCAGCAAACAGGAGGCCGAGATACACGCGATGAAGACCACTATCCTGCAGTGTGTACCAGACAATCCCGACAGCACGAAATCCTATCTTTTTTATCTTCACGGCCTGATTATCGAAGAGGCGGGAATACGCCCCAAGAGCGAAGAACATGGATACTATGAATATCAGCTCATCCTGGAAGAGCTGGCCAAGGAAGGGTTCCTTGTCATAAGTGAGGCCCGAGAGAAAGGCACCCAGATCCAGCCCTATGCCGAAAAGATTGTCTCCCAGATCACGACACTCCTGGAAAATGGGGTCCCGCCGGGGAACATCACCGTGGTAGGGGCGTCGAAGGGCGGGGTTATAAGTGCCTATGCCTCCACCATGCTCAGACAAAAAGGGATCAACTTCGTGTTTCTCGCCGGCCTATTTGAAAAATGTCTGACGGATGAAAACTTGAAGTTGTACGGCAAGGTTCTGTCGATCCATGACCGTACCGATAAGCTGTCAATTACTCCGGCACCCTACTTTCAGCGATCGGCAGGACTTGGCAAATTCGCGGAAATCGTTCTTGATCTCGGAGTCGGCCACGGCCTCATTTATCGACCTTACCGGGAATGGATCGAGCCGCTTCTCGAATGGGTGAAAAAGTAGCGAAACCCCATCCGAGAAGCCGCGGCACGATCCTACACCATGAACAGCCGCCGGAGGAGCACCACCACCACGATCCCGGCCGCCATGGTGGCCAGGAGATTCCTGGTACGCACATATACCAGAAGACAGGCGGTCAGGCCGAGCATCCCGGGAAGGCCGGCATGGAGAGCACCGGGCAAGGTGAGGGAAACCAGCAAGGTCCCCGGCAGGCAGTCGAGGAAGCGGCGGCCGGGGCCGGACTTGGGCAGGCGATCGGCGAGGAGCAGCCCACCCAGGCGTAAGGCGTAGGTCAGGCCCGAGGCCAAGAGGATGGCGGTTACCGCGCCGGTGTGAAAAAGCTCGTTCATTGATCTTCCTCCCCGGTCATGGCCAAAAAGTCCGGTTTTGCGTTGGCGATGGAGATAGCTGGGGCTGCCTCGTCGATCATGTTTTGCGGCGAGGCTTTCGTCTTCCGCAGCATCTCGATGAGGCAGGCGGTGAGCGCCCCGCCGATGCCACCCAGGGCTATGTACAGCTTACCCGGCAACAGATGCTCCCCGACCACGGCGAGAAGGGCCGCCACCAGCCAGGGTATCAGATCGCCCCTGCCCTGCCAGAGACTGAAGGACAGAGCCGAAAAAACCGCGACGAAGGCGAAATCGAGCCCCCAATTTTCGGGGGCGGGGATCCTGCCGCCGAGCAGGTTGCTGGCCACGGTGGAAAAAGTCCAGGCAACGAGAAGCAATATCCCGCCACCCACGAGAAAGGCGGGACTGGTCCCGCCGCTGCGATGAGCGGCGATGGTCACTGCCCAATTCTCGTCGGCTACCAGGTGCATGCCGAAGATCTTCTTCCACAGTGGCCGGCCATCGAAGACCGGCTGCAGGGAAGCACCGATCAGCAGATAACGCATATTGATGACCAGGACGGCGAGTCCGATGTCAAGCACCGGCAAGGGGGCGTGCCACATCTCGATCATCACCAGCTGCGCCGAACCGGCAAACAGCAAGAGATCCATGGCCAGCATCTCCGCCCAGCTTACCCCCTGGTTGCCGCTGAGAATGCCGAACACCCCGCCGTAGGCCATGGCGCTGATGGCGAGAGGAATATTGGCCCGCGCGCCACGATACCAAAGGCTTCTCCCGATATTTTTCATAACAATCCTCCTTTCCTGATGACATTGTCTGCAAACAATGTCATAATCGAAAGAAATTGTACCAGTCAATAAGTAAATTGTTATGATAACAATATTACGAAAACACATAGAGCGTAGTACCGGCCACAAATACCGGCAGATAACTAGCGGCATCCAGGCGGCGCTCGCCGGCGGCGACCTGCACCCCGGCAATCGTCTTCCGCCCCAGCGAGAATTGGCCGATGCCCTGGGGGTGACCCTGGGAACGGTGACCAGGGCCTATCAGGAGCTCGACCGGCTCGGACTGGCCCGCGGCGAGATCGGTCGGGGCACCTATCTTATCCGGCCGAAGGAGACTGAATTCTCCCTCCAGGTTCTGCATAACCGGGGGGACAGCGACGAGACCGGACTCATCCGCTTCGATTTGAATTACCCTGTGCCGGAGGGGGAGCCGGACCTGGCGGCGATGCTAACCGAACTCGGCCGCGAGCCGGCGATGGGCAGGATGCTCCGCTACCAGCCGACTGCCGGCCTCCCCGAGCACCGGCGTGCCGCCTGCCGCTGGCTCGAACATCAGGGCATGGCGACCTCCGCCGAACGGGTGGCGATCACCACCGGTGCCCAGCACGCCCTCTTTACCATCCTCACCTGCCGGATGTCTCCGGGCGAGGCCCTGGCGGTCGATCCTTATACCTATCCAGGGATCATCAACCTGGCGAGGATGCTCCACCTCCGTCTGGTAGCGATCGAGGGAGACGACGAGGGGATGCGCCCCGATCTCCTGGAAAAAGCGGCAGTCACCCAACGACTGAAAGGTGTCTACCTCATCCCCACTCTCCACAACCCCACAACCCGAACAATGACGGAGAACCGCCGGGGTGAGCTGGCCGAAGTCATCCGCCGTACCAACCTTTTTCTTGCCGAGGATGATGTCTACGGCGGCATGGAGGAGCAGAGCTTTCTGCCCATTTCCGTCCTCATTCCGGAACGCGGATTCTACGTCGCCAACCTGTCCAAGACCCTGGCCCCCGGACTGCGCGTCGGCTTTCTCGTGGTGCCGGAGGGCCGCATGGCAACGGTGGAGGAGGCGATGGCGGCCTCGATCTGGGTCAATCCGCCCCTGGTTGCGGAAATTGCCGGACGGTGGATCGATGACGGTACGGCGCTTAAGGTTCTCACCGAAAAAAAACGGGCGGCTGTCCGGCGGATGGCCCTGTTTGCCCAGGTGTTGCAAAACCCACAACTCGTCTTCCGCCCGGGCAGCCTGCATGCCTGGCTGCGTCTGCCACCAGCCTGGACCGGCGAGACCTTCGCCCGCGAGGCCTTGCAACGCCGGGTTCTCGTCATTCCTTCCGTCAATTTTGCAACCGGCGGCCACGGCGCAGAACAGGCAGTGCGCATCTGCATCGGACCGCCGAAGAACGAAGAGGAAATCGTCCTCGGCGCCTCGATCCTCGCAGCCATCCTCGCCGAGCCGCCGCGGCGCAACCCCCCGATCATGTGAAAGTGATGACAAAAGAAAAAAGTAGAGAATCTGTTATTTTTTTCAATTCACATGGTAATATTGAATGGTAGTTTACAGCGCCCAAGATCAGATGGCTCGTGGTTGGCTTGGCCTTCTCAACTGCACCAATTATTCTCGATCACCGGAAAAAGAATATCCTCCCGCACCTGCCGATAATTCATAATGTTTCAGTTGCTAAAAAAAAGTAAGCCGGGTGACCCTTCCAGGGAACCACGAAACGGCAATAATAACGGTACGATCAAACCCGTGTTTTTCGACCCGGCCCACAAGCGATGGCCACGTCTGCGGCTGTCGATGATGCTCGTCGGTCTTAGTCTCACCCTGTTATTGGCGGGACTCATTCTGAGCATTATGGCCAGCCCGGTGCTGCCGCCGGTCAATCTGCCGGGTGTCAGTTTCTTGGCGAAAGGTGCGCATGCCATTCCTCCGGTTCCTCCCCTGTCCTTTGAACCTACGCTTTCGCACCGCGAAAGTGTCTTACGTAAAGCCAAGGCCAAGCTAACGCGGGAGCGTGAGCGCAATCAGGAGCAACTCCTGCATGCACAAACACATAAGTTGAGCCGTGGTCCGGACCGACGATCGCTTGCCGTCGGCTTCTTCGTCAACTGGGATGATGCGAGCACGAGTTCGCTCAAGCAAAACCTGGCGAACTTGGATATGGTGATTGCCGAATGGTTGCATCTCGATAATGTAGACGGGACACTCCGGGAGGATAATCCCAGCCGCCAGACCCAGGTAACCGAGTATATCCGCAGCCGCCGTCCGGAGTTGCCCATCGTGCCTTTGATAAACAACTGGAACGGTCACGAGTGGGAAGGTGAGAAGCTTGGGCGCATGCTGACGAACCCGGCGGCGCGGGCGCATCTGATCGAACAACTGGCGGCCTATGCGGAAAGTCACCGCTTCGCCGGCGTCAGCATCGATTTTGAAAACATCCCGGTCAAGGCTCAACCACATTTCCAGAGTTTTATCGCTGAGTTGTGCACAGCACTGCATCCGAAAAACCTGCGAGTGTCGGTAAATGTGCCTGTGAATGATCCGGCCTTCGGGTATCGCAATCTGGCTCGTAACGCCGATGAACTGATCTTGATGGCCTACGACGAGCACTGGTCGACCGGTACCGCCGGCCCGATCGCCAGCCTGTCCTGGTTTGCTCAGATGCTGAACCTGCGCCAGCGCGATGTCCCCGCAGAGAAGATGATTGTTGCGCTGGGTAGCTACGCCTATGACTGGGAAAAGGGCAACCCCGCCGAGGAGCGGACCTTTGAGGAGGCGGTGCTCACCGCCAAGGAATCGGAAGGCAACGTCCTTTTGGACCCAACCTCCCTTAACCCCCACTTCGACTACGCCGACGACAACAACAAGATCCACCAGGTGTGGATGCTTGACGCCGTGACTGTGTTCAATCAGCTGGCGGTGATTCGCCCAATTCAGCCGCACGGCATCGCTCTGTGGCGACTGGGCAGCGAGGACCCGGCGCTCTGGCAGGTGTTCGGCAAAGAGGGCCTTCTTGATGCGGCGCGAGCAACCCAGCTCTGCGAAATTAATTTCGGCTATGGCCTCGATTATGAAGGCAAGGGAGAAATTCTCGAGATCACCGCCCGACCACATACTGGGCAGCGGGAAATCAACTTTGACCCGAAGCGCGGCTTGATCACGGCTGAACATTATACGGAGTTTCCCTCGCCCTACGTGATCACCCGCCACGGCGGTGCCAACCGAAAGGTGGCCCTAACCTTTGATGATGGCCCCGACCCTCGCTATACCCCCCAGATTCTCGATGCCCTGCGCGTGGCAGGTGTGTCGGCAACTTTCTTCGTGATCGGCGTCAACGGGGAACTGAACCCGAGACTATTGCGCCGCGAGGTGGCCGAAGGCCACGAGATCGGCAATCATACCTTCACCCACCCCAATATTGCGACCATCACGCCCAAGCAGTTCCAGCTTGAACTGTCTGCCACCCAGCATCTGCTGGCCAGCGCGGTGGGTCGTCATTCCTTGTTATTCCGGCCGCCCTATGCGGTGGATGCCGAGCCGGAAACCATCGACCAGGTACGTCCCCTCGAAATTGCAGCAGATCGGGGGTATCTGGTAGTGGGGATGCAGATTGATCCGGACGATTGGGAACGCCCGGGAGTTGACGAGATCGTGCGACGCACGGTTGAACAGGCGGAGGGCGGCGAAGGCAACGTTATCTTGCTGCACGATTCGGGCGGCGACCGCAGTCAAACCGTTCAGGCCATCCCCAAAATCGTCGAGGCATTGCGCACCCGCGGTTTCCAGTTTGTCAACCTCTCCGATCTCCTGGGGCGCAGCCGCGATCAAGTGATGCCGCCGGTACCGCCCGAAAGTCTGTGGCAGACTTGGCTGGACAGAGCGGCTTTCGCGGTGGTCAACTGGTCGATCACGATGATTCACTGGCTGTTCCTGCTTGGCATCGTACTCGGTACCAGTCGCTTATTGATAATCGGCATACTCGCCCTTTTCCAGCGCTTAAGGAGACGTCGCACCGTCTTTGATCCTGCATTTTCCCCAACGGTAGCAGTGGTGGTGCCGGCTTTCAACGAGGAGAGGGTCATTCTCCGGACTATAGCCTCCCTGCTGGCCTCCGATCACCCGGCCTCCTTTGAAATCATTGTGGTCGATGACGGCTCCACTGATGCTACCTATCAGGTGTCGCGCGACACCTTTGCCGGGGATCCGCGGGTACGCGTTTTCACCAAAACCAACGAAGGCAAATCGTCGGCGCTCAACTTCGGTGTGGCGCAAACAGAAGCGGAGATTGTGGTGGCCCTGGACGCCGACACGGTGTTTACCCGCGATACCATTCTCAAACTGGTCCGCCATTTCGCCGATCCGCGGGTCGGGGCGGTGGCGGGCAATGCCAAGGTCGGCAACCGGATCAACCTGCTCACACGCTGGCAGGCTCTGGAGTATATCACCAGCCAAAACCTTGACAGGCGTGCCTTCGACGCTCTGAACTGCATTACGGTCGTGCCCGGTGCGGTGGGGGCCTGGCGGCGCGAACTGATCGAGCAGACGGGTGGTTTTACGCACTTCACCCTGGCGGAGGATGCCGACTTGACTCTTGAGATCCGCAAACTTGGTTACGCCATTGTCTACGAGGACGGGGCAGTGGCACTGACCGAGGTTCCCGACACAGTACGTGGTTTCATTCGCCAGCGCTACCGTTGGATGTACGGCACGATGCAGGCGGCCTGGAAGCACCGGGATGCCTTGTTCCGACCGCGCTTTGGCGCACTCGGTTTTGTCGCTCTGCCCAACGTCATCATTTTCCAGGTACTGTTCCCCCTGGTCTCACCGATCATGGACCTGCTGCTCATCGGTTCCCTGGGAATGGCGGCCTTCGATTACAGTCAACATCCCACCCAGTACTCTTCCGATGGCCTCTGGCAGGTGCTTTTCTATTACGCGCTGTTCGTGACTGTCGACTACCTGGCTGCCATTTTGGCCTTTGCCCTGGAACCCAGAGAAAACTGGGGCTTATTAATCTGGCTCTTCTGGCAGCGCTTCTTCTACCGTCAGTTAATGTACTACGTGGCAATCAAGAGCACCTTGAAGTCTCTGCAGGGGGTTTTGGTGGGCTGGGGCAAGCTGGAACGTAAGGGGACAGTACAGAGGTTCGATTGAAATGATTTTTCACTAAGCCGTTTAAAAAAATATGGGCCGAAGGCATGCCTGGAACGGCATAAGGAGCTGTAAGGAAATGGTGATAAATGGGCTCATTCCTAACGGCTCCTAAACTCTTCATGACAATTTGCTGGATTTTGCCAGGCGTTGATGATATGCATAATCTTAGAGGTTAGGATTGGTCCCCATCTGCAATGGCCATTTCCCAAAATTTTTTTCGCTAAGTCAAACTATTTGCCTTGGAATATCATCTCTATGCCAGAGCGTGACCTTACTATTGTTGGTGATTTTCTACGATATACCGGCCTGCTGTTTGGGCTTTTTTGTATTATAGGCACAATACACGGCCTCCTCAAAGGATTCTCCTTTATGGCGCTGTTGGTCAACCCCTTCATTTACAGTGTCGGCATCAGTCTCATTGTCATTGTTATTTCCTATGATATCAACACCATCCTTGGCCTTGTCGGGCTTGGCAAAGAACAACAGTTGAGTCCGCATATCAAATACAATAAAGAAATCCAGGAAATAGGTGTGCTCATGGGCATGGCCAACTTTGCTTCTGCCCTCAAAAAAGTTGATCTTCTCCTGCGCAAAGAAGCCTCGTTCGCCATGGCCCACAATCTGCGTGGGGAAATATTATTACAGGGATTTCAGCAGAACAGGCAGGCGCGTGATTGTTTTGATAGGGCAATCAAACTGTCCAAACCAGAAGATGAGGAGTATCAACTGGCAATGTCTTTGAAGGCCTCTACTTATAACTCCGGTTAATTTTCAGAGAGCAAGACAAAAAGCCGGCATCTCCACGGCAAGCGGGATAAGCGGGGGAAAGGCAGAAGGGAGTAACTCTATAAATCCGCAATCCGCTGCCCGGTAACCACTAGGAGCCGGTTTCTCCACCCATCCGGATAACGAACCGCCGTTTCCCGCTGGGCGCCAGGGGGATAGTGGGCACAAGCTGGATTTCGAGACGAACTTCCGGACCTGTGACTTCCGACAAGGCCTGGAGAAGCCGCTCCTGCTGTTCCACACTGACCGGCTGAAGCGGGACAATATGGATTTGAATATGATCGGGCGCCCGTTGCACCACCTGATATTGGGAGATCCAGGCCTCAGCGATCAACTCCAAGGGATTGAGTAATTCATAGGAATGGATGTCACGCCCATCCGGCAACTGCAGCCGGTCGGTTTGCCGGCCGGAGATGGATTGCAGGGTCGAGAAGCCCAATCCGCAAGGACAAACTGCGTCTGAGGCAACGGCAAGGTCTTCGGTTTGATAGCGGATGAACGGCATGGCATAGGAATGCAGGCTGGTGAGCACAATCTCTCCGGCCTCTCCCGGCAAGGCGGGACGGCCATCCTTTTCAATTTCCAGCAAAACGCTGTCATCGGATACATGATAGAGCTCGCTCGACGGGCATTGCCAGGCGACCGAATTCATTTCAGTGCAAGCATAGATATCATAGACAGGAACTCTCCACTGCTGCTTCATCCGCCGGCGGGTTTCCTCTGGAATGCTCTCGGCCCCAGAGACAACAAAACGCATCCCCAGCGGCTGGAGCCGGGCAGCTTCAATGTAGCCAGCGAGTTGAGCCAGTGAAGCCGTATAGCCGCAAAGCACGTCGGGACAAATCGCCGCCAATTGGTCGTACATTTTTTCTGGTGGCAGGAAACAGTCCAAGTCGGTTTTGCGGACCAGGCCGGTCCGCTGGGCCAGGTTCATCAGCCATTCAAAACGCCGGGGAACAGGGCCCCAAAGGGACCGGATTCCGGTCATGCGGTCTCCTGGCCGAAGTCCAAGCAAATAGAGGATCCTCCAGCGCAGCAGATTCAGCCGCCGTTCTTCGGCAGGCGTACGCCATAAGACAAACGGGGTTCCGGTGGAGCCGCTGCTTTGCCGCCGGATCAGTTCTTCCGGCTTGAGCCGCCGGTCACATAGAATTTCCCGGCCGTACCGCTGCAATTGCTTCTTGTCAATCAGGGGGAGGCGCCGCAGGTCCCGCACCGTTTGGATCTCTTCCGGTCGGACTCCATGCTGATCATACAGCTCCCGGTAAAAAGGGACATTCCGGTAGGCATGCTCGACCAGCAGCCGTAGCCGCCGGTCACGGTAAGCCGACAGTGAAGGAAAACCATGGAGGTGGCTCCAAGAGCGAAGAAGAAAAGGGAGATTTTGCACGAGATCCATCATGAGAAACCTCCCGGGAGGTGGTGATAGTGATAGTGATAGGTACTTGACAAGCGAGATCGATTGGCGATAATTTTGGTCATGGGCATCTCAAGTTTTGCAGTTCTTCGAAATTCTCTCCAGTCCAGATCAACAACTGCTGAAGTGGAGGTGGAATGGGAGTGTTCGCAGGCACAAAGAAATGAAGACTGGTATGAGGCCACAAGTCCACCATGGGGAGTCCTCCCCACTTGCGTTTGTGTTCAAAACTGCCTTCCTGCCTATGGGGACGAGTTCGCAGAAGATCCAGAGTCTCGATTCCATTCGCCTCGGCCCATTGAAACATGAAATAGTAGGCCGCGGACATCGCGCCCCGCCGCAATTGCTCCTGGTAGTCGGGTAGCAATCCTATTGCCGTCATGGTGAGAGTCCTTCCTTTCATGGCGCAGACTGCCCCTGAAATCCAGAGATCGCCGTCGAACACCTGCAAGAGAAAACCGTGTTGCACAGCTGTTCGCAACTCGGCCAGAGACCGAAGGTGTGTCAGGCTCCCGAATCTGAACTCAATGTATGGCGCATAAAAATCGTCGTAGAATTGCCGCAGAGCGTTAAGGTTCTGAGTAGTGCGGAACTGAAATTGGTTCTGTCGAACTTTTCGGCCAAACGTGGCCTCGATTTTACCTCGTCGTTCCCGATAGGTCTGTTCTTTCAAGTGAACCTTATGTCTTATCCACGGAAACGTGATCAGACTTCCGGGAGGCACCAGGCATCGGAGCAACCTGTTTATTTCCATCACAACAATAACACCCCTCGACTGCAGACTCTGTATCTTATCGCCGCAACGCCATACAGGAAAGGTTTCCGTTTCGAGTTCCCGGCACTGCAGGAGATCCTTCAAGTAGTCCAGACTTTCGGTTTCACAAACATAGTGGAGGCTTGCAGTGGAAGATCCGTCAGGCGACAAGATTTCAAGTCGAACGTTTCTCAGTCTCAGTGTTCTGGGAAGCAAGGCCAGCCATTTGAGGATGCACGCCACCGAATGCGTTGCTTCGCCGCGCGGTTCGTGGAACCAGGAAGACGTCATCCGCAACGGCCTTCCCAAACGGATTTCAAACACATGCCGTCCCTTTCCATTTCTCCCCAACACCCGCCCTGACAAACTTTCAACATGGAACAACCGGCACAGGATGGATGGACTCGAGGTTTGCGGAAGCGGAGAAAACCTTCTTTCCAGATACGGGATAAAGGTTGGTCGCGTATGTTGCCTTCACTCAGGCGGGAATCAAATACCGTATGACATCCAAGCACTTCGCCATCGGGCATCACCGAGCAACGGGTAAGACCGGCTCCGCAGAAAAAGGGTTTCCCAATGCTCCTTCCGTCCAGAAATCCCAGATAGGAATGGGCCTCGCCAAACTCGACTTTGATACCGCTCTTGTTGCCTGCGATGAAGTCGGCAAGCCCCTGGAGTTGTTGTCCGTTGAGACTATACTGGTCGGTACCGGCCGCTCTTCCCACTTTTGCGGTTGGACTCAAATGCCAGTGAGTAGCGCCGGCACCTTGCAGGATTTCACCTAATTCTTCCAATTGATCGAGGTTCCCCGGATGCACCACGGTGTTGACCATCCGTATCGGTACCCGGATGTCGGCGAATAGTTTGAGGCTTCCCAAGGTCTTGGCAAAAGCGCCTGACTTTTTGCGTATTGTGTCGTTGTAGTCTCTCAGGCCATCAATACTGGTGAAGAAGAGGAAGTAGCGAAATCTCCGAAGACGCTCCCACATTTTTTCCACCAGATATCCGTTGGTGACCAGCCCCAGAGACAATCCAAGTCCGTTGGCGTGGTCCATTACCTCAATGATGTCGGGACGCGTCAGAGGTTCGCCGCCGGAGATCACAAGTCGTCGCACCTCCATTCCCCGGATGTCATCAATCAGCGCCTTGGCTTCCTGTGTGGATAACTCACCAGGTCCGGCATCTGCGGCCGAAGCCTCGCAATAGGGACAGGCGAAGTTGCAGCGATACGTGGCAAGCCACTGCACAAATGCGTGGGGACGCAGGATACCGAGCCGGTGGAGAAGTAGGCAGTAACTGCGTTTCAGTCGTCCTGCGTGCCGGAAGTAGTAACTCCCCAACCACGGTGCAGACTCCAGCAGGTTTTCAATAGGCCCGATCATCGCGCACGCCTCCAACAGACTAAACTGCAGAAACCCCGCGGGCATTTTAGTTTGGCGGGGTGATAAATCATTGCTTTGTTCGGGTCCCCTAAAAAAGGTGCTCTCCAACGAAGAGCAATCTGATCCGATGCATCATCATCTATCCTTTCAAGACAGGTTTTGCAATTATAAATACCATGTTATGGCTGTAAATTATTTTGGTGACCTTGGCTCAATACCAGCCATTGGATTCAGCGTAAACTCATTGCGAAAGCTGTGTTGAGCGGGTAGGTTAAATGCATAGGATCGGTTGGTACTTCATCGGAAAGAACCTTTTTTTATAAAGCCCGCAGAAAGCTATTACATATCGCCTCACCCACTGCCGGTTGGCGGCAAAATGAACCCGGCATATCGGTCGTTAAAGGAGCCATGCAATGAAAACAATCATAGCGACTCTTATGATTTTATCCGTAGTTGCTTCGACCACGGCCTTTTCCGGGCCTCGCGATGAGCAATGGAAAAAAGTGCAGGATGCCATCAACAAGGGATTACCAAAAACCGCTATCGAGGAACTAGAGCCAATCCTTGGGGATGCCATGAAGAACAAGACATACGGGATGGCCATCAAAGCCATCGGCATGAAGATTGCCCTCGAAGGCAACATCCAAGGGAACAAGCCTGAAGAAAAAATTACCCGCATGCAGGCGGAAATCGCCAAGGCTCCTGAGGAAATGCAGCCGATGATGGAGGCCATCCTCGCCAACTGGTATTGGCATTATTTCCAGAATAACCGCTGGCGGTTCGTACAACGGACGCAAAGCACCGAACAGCCGGGTAAGGATTTTACCACCTGGGATTTGCCACGCATTCTCGCGGAAATCGACAAGCAATTTACCAAGGCGCTCTCTGCCGAAAAGACGCTCAAAATCACCCCCGTCTCTGCCTATAGTGACCTGCTGGAAAAGGGCACCGCGCCTGACAACTACCGCCCGACACTGTTTGATTTCCTGGCGCACAACGCACTGGCATTCTACAGCGCGGCGGAGCAGGGTGGAGCGGGAGCCGAAGACGAGTTTGTCCTTGGAGCCGATAGCCCGATCTTCGGGACGGTTGGCGAATTTCTGAAATGGGAGCCGCAAGCCACCGACTCCGAATCGCCAACGCTGAGGGCGATCCGCCTCTACCAAAACCTCATTTTGTTTCACCAAGACGACACGGACAAAACTGCATTCCTTGACGCCGATCTGTGGCGGCTGAACTTCGGCTACAACCGGGCGGTTGGCGACGACAAGAACGAGCGCTACAAAACGGCGCTGAAAAAGTTCTCGGACGACTGGAGCGGCCATGAGGTCTCCGCCCGCGCTCTTGCCTACCGGGCGCAAGTGCTGCAAGCCGAGCAAAAATTCGTTGAGGCACGGAAGCTGGCGCAAGCCGGCCTGAACGCCTTCCCTAAGAGCGACGGTGGGGTGTTGTGTTTCAACATCATCAAGGCGATTGAGGCCAAGTCCGCATCCATCCAGACCGAGCGCGTATGGAATGATCCGCTGCCGGCTATCACCGTTACCTACCGCAACGTAACGAAAGTATTCTTTCGCGCCGTACCCTATGACTTCGAGGCGGTCATCAAATCTCGCCGCTGGAATCTGTATTTCGGTTTCGACGATGCGCAGCGGAAAGAATTGCTCAGCAGGAAACCCGCCCTTGAATGGAGCTCCGAGCTGCCCGCTACCGCCGACTTTAAGGAGCGTGTGGAAAAGTTGACAGCTCCGAAAGGCCTCAAGCCCGGCTTCTATTTCATCGTAGCGAGCCACGAGGCGTCGTTCGATGGAAACAACCACCCGGTGTCGGTAGCGCCGCTCTGGGTGAGCGATCTTGCCTTAGTGATGCGCCAACGTTCATACGAAGGCGCCGTGGAAGGTATGGTGCTCAAGGCGCTCACGGGAGAACCGGTCGCGGGTGCGAATGTTCGCGCCTGGGCGCGTGACCGCGAAGGCTGGTTTAAACCGGGAGAACAGGCAAAGACGGACGAGAACGGGCTTTTCAAGTTCGAAGGCGCCACCGACAATCGCTCAACCATGTTTCTCGTGGAATCCGGCGGACAGCAAATCGCAACCGCCAACGAATTTTCCTGGGGCGGACGCTCCTCGCCCGAAGACAAGGGAGAGCAGACGGTCTTTTTTACCGATCGCTCCCTTTACCGGCCCGGTCAGACCATTCATTACAAAGGCATCTGCATCCGCTTCGATCAGAGAGAGGCCAACTATGAGACAATCTCCGGCCGGACGGTGACTGTCATCTTCACCGACCCGAACAACAAGGAGATCGAGAAGCGGACCCATAAATGCAACGATTACGGCGCATTCGATGGCGTATTCACCGCGCCGCGCGATCGAGTCACTGGACGCATGACCATTACCGCAAATGGGCCGAAGGGCAACACGCAGGTCAGCGTCGAGGAATACAAGCGGCCTAAATTCCAGGTGGAACTCGCCGCGCCAAAAGAAGCGGCAAAGCTCTATGGCGAAGTAGTCCTCACGGGCAAGGCCACCGCATACACGGGTGCTGCCATCAGCGGTGCGAAAGTCAAATGGCGGGTCATGCGGCAAGTGCAATTCCCACCGTGGTGCTGGTGGGGCGCCTGGTATTTCGGTGGAGAACGTTTACAGAACCAAGCCATCGCCCACGGCAGCGCGGTCACGGAGACGGACGGCTCTTTCACCGTCAAATTCACTGCCTTGCCCGATCTTTCCATCTCCGAGAAGGACGAACCGATTTTCCACTACACCCTTTACGCCGACGTAACAGATACGACCGGCGAGACACGTACCGGTCAGAAAGGCGTGCAGGTGGCGTATACCGCGCTTACGGCGACTCTTAGCGTGAGCGAATGGCAGACGACAGAGAAACCGGTTGAGGTAAACGTGAGAACTACGACGCACGACGGCGAGGGACAATCGGCAGAAGGCACGATGAAGGTTTACCTGTTGCAGCAGCCCGAGAAGGTCGAGCGGCCGGACCTTGCGGGAGACCATCCATATGGATACTCCGGCCGAGGGGTGCGCCCGGAAACGAAATCCGACCCGGCGAACCCGAACTCGTGGGAACTTGGTGAAGTCGTGAGCGAGAAAGCGTTCAAGACCGACGAGACAGGCAACGGCAAACTCGATGTGCCGCTGAAAGTCGGCATCTATCGTGTAATGCTTGCGACCAAAGACCGCTTCGGCAAAACCGTCACCGCCCGACTGAACATCCAGGTTGTCGACCCGAAGGCAGGGCAATACACCATCAAACTCCCGAGCCATTTTTCCGCGCCGAAATGGTCGCTTGCGCCGGGCGAATCGTTTTTCGCGCTCTGGGGCACGGGCTACGACAAGGGACGCGCCTTTGTGGAGTTGGAGTGCCGGGGCAAACTGCTGCGCGCCTGGTGGACGGCTGCCAGCTGCACGCAGGAAGCCATCGAGCAGGCGGTGACCGAAGAGATGCGCGGCGGGTTCACCGTGCGCATCACCTACGTTCGCGAGAACCGGGCCTATCTGGAGAACCGCGTCGTGGATGTGCCGTGGTCGAACAAACAGCTCACAGTCAAATGGGAGCATTTCACCTCGAAACTCGGCCCCGGCCAGAAGGAAACGTGGACGGCCGTTGTGACTGGCCCCGACGCCAAGAAGACCGTCGTTGAAATGGTAGCGGGGCTTTACGACGCGTCGCTCGACCAATATTTGCCACACAACTGGACGCAGCAATTCGGCATCTTCCGGCGGGAAGTCCAGCGCGTGTATCCGCAGTTCCAGAATTCCGGGCTCCCGTTCCAGCAGATCTTCGGATCATGGCCGAGCGAGTCGCGGGGATACGACTGGCGTTATCGCACCTTCCCACAGGAAATCCTTGCGAATCTTATGGGATATGGGTTTTACCGTGGAAAGGGATTGGGCGGCGCACTTCCTGCTCCGGCGTCTGCTGCCCCGGAGTCTCTCTCTCTCGATGGGGCAGCCCGCAGCGGGGCAATACAGTCTCTGCAAAAAGCCGCAAAACAAAGCGAGAGAAAAGCTGAGGCCGACAGCAGTGGCGCGGCTGAACCCGCCGCACCACCACCCCCCAGTCCCGATCTGAGCAAGGTTACAGCCCGCAAGAACTTAAACGAGACGGCTTTTTTCTTCCCGCACCTGCTTTCGGGCGAGGACGGCCGGGTGAAGATGGAATTCACCATGCCCGAGGCCTTGACCGAATGGAAATTCCTCGGCTTTGCGCACGACAAGAATTTGCGCAGCAGTTTCATCACCGATAAAACCGTCACCACCAAGGACCTCATGGTCGAACCCAATACGCCGCGTTTCGTGCGCGAGGGAGACAAGATCGAGTTTACGGTGAAGGTCTCAAACCAAAGCAGCGAACGACAAACGGGTAAGGTGAAGCTGACGTTTGCCGACGCCCGGACGCTTCAATCGATGGATGAGGCGCTTGGTAACCAGGCCCTCTTGGGTGACAGCGCTGAAAGCGGAGGGATTGAACGGGACTTCGATATCCCGCCCAAGGAATCCCGTACCTACTCATGGGGCATCGCCATTCCCGATGGAATGGACTTTCTCACCTACAAGGCCGTCGGCGCGACGGACAAGTTGGCCGACGGGGAAGAAGGGAACCTCCCTGTATTGAGCCGGCGCATCCTCGTCACCGAATCACTGCCGCTGCCGATTCGCGGCAAAGAGACTAAGAAATTCGAGTTCACAAAGCTTCTCGAATCGGGCAAATCGAAGACGCTGCGCCATGAAAATGTCACGGTCCAGATGGTGTCGCAGCCCGCCTGGTATGCGGTGATGGCATTGCCATACCTGATGGAATATCCGTATGAGTGCAGCGAACAGACGTTCAACCGCCTTTACGCCAACGCCCTTGCCCGCCACATCGGCAACAGTGACCCGAAAATCCGCCGCATTTTTGACCTGTGGAAGGGGACCCCGGCGCTCGATTCACCGATGGAGAAAAATCAAGAACTGAAGATGGTGATGCTGGAGGAAACGCCGTGGTATCGGCAGTCGATGCAGGAGAGCCAGGCACGGCGCAACATCGGGATTTTGTTCGATGAAAACCGGCTGAAGGACGAAATGGGCCGCGGGCTAAAAAAGCTCACCGAGATGCAGCTCAGCGATGGTCGATGGCCGTGGTTTCCCGGCGGGCCGCCGAGCGAGTACATCACACTCTATATCGTAACGGGATTCGGGCGGTTGCGGCATCTGGACGTGGATATCGATGTGTCGGCCGCAAAGAAATCGCTGACCGCGCTCGACGCCTGGATGGATCAGCAATACCGGAAAATTATCGACAAAGACAACTATGTGCCGGGCGCAACGGAGGCACTGTACCTGTATGGGCGAAGTTTTTTCATAAGAGATCAGGCGGTCGACGACCAACACAAGGAAGCGGTGGGCTACTTCCTGCAACAGTCGCGGAAATTCTGGTTGAAAATGATGTCCCGGCAGTCACAGGCCCATTTGGCAATTGCCCTGAAGCGTTTCAACGCCAGCGACACATTCGCCCGGAAGGACGACACCACCCCGACCGATATCATGAAATCCATGAAGGAACGTAGCGTCTCGGATGAAGAACTCGGCATGTTCTGGCGTGAGCAGGAGTTGAGCTGGTGGTGGTTCCATGCGCCGATTGAGACGCAGGCGATGATGATCGAGGCCTTCGATGAGGTGCTAGGCGACCGGCAGGCCGTCCTGGATTGCCAGGTCTGGCTCTTGAAACAGAAACAGACCCAGGATTGGAAAACGACAAAAGCGACCGCCGACGCCATTTACGCACTCCTGCTGCGCGGCACAAAGAAACTGGCAAGCGATACACTGGTGGAAGTTACCCTCGGAGGTGAGACCGTCAAACCCGAGAAGGTCGAGGCGGGTACGGGTTTTTACGAGAAGAAATTCGTGCACAGTGAAATCAAACCCGATTTGGGGCACATCACTTTGAAGAAGGAGGATGAGGGCGTCAGCTGGGGAAGTTTTCACTGGCAATATCTGGAGGATATGACCAAGGTGACGCCGTATGCAGGCACACCGCTCAAGTTGCAAAAGACGCTCTTCATCAAGGACACAACAAAGAAAGGGCAGGTACTGAAACCCGTGACCGGGCCGCTCGCGGTGGGCGACGAGTTGGTGGTGCGCGTTGAATTGCGCGTCGATCGAGACATGGAATACATCCACCTCAAAGACCAGCGTGGAAGCGGAACAGAGCCCGTGAACGTGCTGAGCGGCTACAGGTATCAAGACGGCCTCGCGTATTACGAAAGCACACGCGACACGGCAAGCCACTTCTTTATTGATTATCTGCCGAAAGGTACCTATGTGTTTGAATATTCCACACGTATCCAACTAAAAGGCAGGTATCAAACCGGCATCGCCGACATCCAGTGCATGTATGCCCCTGAATTCAACAGCCACTCGGAGAGTTACACCTTGGAAGTCAAGTGAAGTTGCGCAATGGGGAAGAAGCACTCAATCAAGTGCTTGTAGCAGTTTCAGGCACCTATTTTTGCCACTTGTGTGCAAAAAATGCACCTTGATCGGAGCTCAATTTTCCCCCACCTCTCCGATAGAGCCTAATATATTGGTTCTGCTAATTGGCACACGATTTGCTTGTTGTTTTCGTGGATTATTAGCATGAAATTCAGCATGCTAATGAGAACTCAAATATCTGCGTTAGAACACACAACCAACAACTCTTTATTCTAATAAAATTGCTGGAAATCGAAAAAATATGACCTACAACGGGCTGCCATGACGAGTAAAGAGATCGATGAAACGACAGGTGCATCCCTGGCACTTCCAAACACATTCGTTCTGGAGTTGACGCGACATTGCAACAACCGTTGCGGGTACTGCTATAACGCTTGGCGTGCACCTGAACTGCAGTATGCAATGGATGAGCAAGGAGAGATGACCACCGCCGAGATCAAGTGGACTATTCTCAAGTTGATGGAAGATCTCCCCCTGACAACCGTAGTCCTCAGTGGCGGAGAACCGACGCTGCGGCCCGACCTCCCCGAGATTGTCCAATTTATCCGTTCGCAGGGCCTCGCGACGCAAATCATCACTAACGGCACCAATTTGACAGAATCGCTGGTGGACGCGACGGTGAGCGGCTGCTGCTATCAGATATCGCTTCTCAGTTGGAAGCGTGAAGTGCATGACCGATTGACCGGCCACCCCGGTGCGTGGGACGCCGTAATAGACGGTATGACCAACGTGCATCTCGCCGGCGGACACTTGATCGTAGTCTTTGTGGCAACCCGCCAAAACTATGCCGATATCGGTCCCACGGCCCATATTGCTATGATGCTGGGCGCCAACTCGCTTATGTATAACAGGATCAACGCCGGCGCGGCCAATCTGCACCATTCAAAGGAGCTGTTCCTCACACCCACAATGGTGGAAGAAAACCTGCGCGTGCTGGACGAGATCGCGGCTGCCACCGGATTTCCCGTCTCAACAGGGGTTGTCATCGAGCCGTGCATGGTCGACATCGCACGCTACCCGCATATCCAGTTCAATTGGTGTTCTCTCGCAGGCGAGCAGTCGACCCTGATAGTCGACCCTGCGGGCAATTTTCGGGTCTGCGAACACTCATCAATGGTGCTCGGAAACATCCGGCGGGATTCGGTCCGCGATATCTACGAACACCATGCCTATGTGAAGGCGTTCCGCACGACGTGGCCCACGGAGTGCACTCACTGTGAAAATACTCTCAAGGAATCGTGCCGCGGGGGATGTAAGGCTGCGGCCGAGCAAGCTTATGGAACGTTCGCTCGCGTTGAACCATTCGTGAGGCTTCAGTGATGAAATTCACCTTGAGCCTGACCCATCGCTGCAACCTTGCCTGCCGCTACTGTTATGCTGGGAACAGCCGCAAGCCGGACATGCAATTGGCCACCGCGAAGCAATGCATCGACACCGCTCTGGCATCGCTGCCTGCCGGAAGATCTCTTGACCTTGGCCTGTTCGGGGGCGAGCCTTTGCTGCGGTTCGACCTCGTCAGGGAAATCGTTACTTACACGTATCGCCGGACCCGCGAGATATTCGTGCCTGTTCGTATCGGCATCACGACCAACGGCACCCTGGTATCGCCGGAGGCACTCGACTACTTCGCGGAGCAAGGGATCAATCTTTGCTTCAGTATCGATGGCCCGGAAGACGTGCATGACCGTAACCGGTGTCACCACAACGGCAGTGGCAGCTTTGTCGAGGTCGTTGACAACCTGGAGCTGGCAATCCAACGGCTTGGAGTCGTTGAGGTCAACGCTGTCGTTGGACCCGACACACTTTTCGACGTGCCCCGCACCCTGGACTTCTTCATCAACCTCGGGGTACCCGTGATTCATTTGAGCCCCAACATAAAGGCAACTTGGCCAAGAGAAGCCTGCGATCATTTTGATGATATCTACAGACAGGTGGCCGAGCAATACATTGCATGCTACCAGCGCGGCAAAGAGATCGCATTGAACATTATCGACAGCAAGGCGATCCTTTTCGTAAAGGGCGGCTATTCGCCCAGCGACAAATGTTCCATGGGAGACGGCGAGTGGGGAGTCGCACCAAGCGGCAACCTCTATCCCTGCGAACGCTTCATCGGCGAGGACGACGACCAGACATTCAGTCTCGGCAATATTCGGACCGGACTCAACCAGGCACGGCGCTGCGCGCAGCACCTCAAGCGGGGCAACCGCCGGGAAGAGTGCTCCAACTGCTTTTACACGCGTTTCTGCATGAGTTGGTGTGGATGCACGAACTGGTTCATGTCCGGTGAGAGCAACATGCCGGCACCAGTACTGTGCGCAATGGAGAAAGCAGCCATTGAGGCAGCTCGGCACGCATTCGAATCACTCGTCGGGGACGAAAACGACCTGTTCGCCGATCACTTGTTCAACTACGTGAACGCGGAAAACCATCGTCGGGATGGCAGCCGCAGACACGAATACGCAACTCGCAATAAAGCGGGGCCAACTCACTATTAGGAGGTAACAGCCATGACCGAGTCATCTGAGGCACCAACCAAAGTGCTCCGTACGCAAACCCTCACCTGGAAGGCAGAAGTCGAGTTTCAAGGCTCTCCCGAGGAGTTCATGAAATTAGAGGCGGCATTTTCTGCTGCAAATGTGAAATTCGATTTCGGCAAATTGGGGAAGTACCCTTCTGGTGTAAAGGCTGGTTACGTTGCTCGTCGCAACCTGGATGCTGTCAATGCCTTTGGCAAGCTGAACGAGACCAACTCCCAGCGTATCACTGCTGGACTCATCAACGGAGGAATCAAAACGCCCCACTTTCACCTCGGCAAAGAGATTGTGCTGGTCGATCGCACTCAGTTCAAAAACATATTGGGCGAGGTGGCCCGCGATGTGTTCGAGCAGCGAGCACTCCAGATGGATGATTGCCTTGAAGTGATAGCCCCGTTGGTGGAGTCCGAAGGCTAGGTCCGGAAGAAAAAAGAATACAGATAAAAATTGTCTTGAAAAACCCCCGTCCTTTGGGCGGGGCAGAGATAGTTGAACAACTTGTCAGTCAACCAAGACAAATAAAGAGGTGGAGGGTTGCCATGAAACTGCTGACGCTTGATCAACTGGGACCTCATGAAAGAAAAGGATTAATGAGCTGAATATACGCACTAATCCTTTGATAAATATTGGTACCCTCGGCGCGAATCGAACGCGCGACTCCAGGATTAGGAAGATTCAATGCTGATTTTCTTCAAAGTTCTTTTTTATTCTGAATCAATTGATATTGTGATGAATTTTCTATTTACAAGCTGTCGGAACATGCTTTCGATTTCTGTCAAATTCCCTCTTTTTCTGGGCATGATTACACAGGAATTACACAGACAAGACATAGTGTCTGTTGCGTCGTAACCTGCTCAATACAAGCCAGGATGACCATCCACTATCGGGTCGAATACCTCCCGAATATCTGAACCCCTTCTTTCAGTTCCTGAAATTCCCTCCCCGCATTGTTCCCCGCAGACAGTCTTGCACCCTCTTCCATCCTTTCATTTAGATTGACTTTGATTTTACTTTGTACCATAAATAACCTTGGTTAATTAATGGGTTGTCAACCGGCAAGGATTCCCACGAAACACCCCATCAAAATTATCATAGTGCAACCAACTCGGGTCCGCGAATGATGCGCAGGGGGTGACCTTGCGCTTTTCACACCAAGAAGGCTAAATCGTAAGCGAGGAATGTGATCGTATGAGTCAAGTTGTCATCGAGAACCCGATTATCAACACGCCATTCCACGAACCGACTCGTCATTTCCGTTTTTCTGATGAGGGTATCACAAACGAGATCATTGGTGGACGTAGGGTAAGCTCCTATTTCGTACCTATCGCCCGCACCAAAAAGAAAAAAGGTGCAACGCAGTTGGCTCTCCCCGGCACAGAGTGGACACAAGACCGTATCGAAGAAAACAAGCTCGTTAACGATATCCGTCAACGTGTTGGCTTATGGCGCAAAGGTGGGCATATTGGCGTAACGCCTACAACTTCCCGCCTGATTGCCTACTGGACAGATCCCAACCGCGAAAAGAAATTATTCTTTTGTCAAATAGAGGCCCTCGAAACAGCAATTTATTTGACAGAGGTGGCCAAAAAATACGGCGACGCCTGGATCGAAAACGAGCTTCGTGACGCAAACGACGCCTCGAATCCAGGCTTGCCCCGTACATCATTCAAGATGGCAACCGGCTCGGGTAAGACCGTAGTCATGGCAATGCTCATTGCCTGGCATACCCTCAATAAGCGCGCCAACCCGCAAGATGCCCGTTTTTCCGATACCTTCCTCATCGTCACACCCGGCATCACTATCCGTGACCGACTGCGCGTACTGCTGCCAAATGACCCGGAAAGTTATTACCGCCAAAGAGATATCATTCCCACCCAATTCCAGGACCAGCTCGGCCAAGCCAAAATCCTGATCACCAACTATCATTCCTTCCAACTGCGCGAGAAGGTTGCCACCGGTAAAATTACCAAACAAATTCTCGCCAATGGGCAGCCAAGCCCTTTCACCGAGACGCCTGACCAGATGGTGCGCCGCGTCTGCCGCGAACTGAGTACCAAGAAAAACATTATTGTATTAAACGACGAGGCACATCATTGTTACCGCCGCAAACCAGATGCCGAAATCGAAAAGCTTACCGGTGATGATCGTATCGAAGCCAAAGATCGCGACGAAGAAGCACGCATCTGGATCTCCGGTATTGAATCCGTAAAGGCCAAGATCGGTGTCAAAGCCATCTATGATCTTTCGGCCACCCCTTTCTTTCTACGCGGTTCAGGATATCCAGAAGGCTTACTCTTTCCATGGGTGGTTTCCGACTTCTCTCTTATCGACTCCATTGAGGCCGGTATCGTCAAAGTGCCCCGCGTTCCAGTGGCCGACAATTCGATGACCGGCGAACAACCCACCTATCGTGATTTATGGCTACGCATAAGCGAACACCTCCCACGAAAAGGCCGCAAAACAGAGAAGATCGGAGGTGAACCGAATCTCCCCGTTGAACTCCAAGGGGCCTTGCATAGCCTCTACGGCAACTACGAAAAGTATTACCAACTCTGGGAACAAAACGACGAAGCTCGCGCCCGTGGAATTACCCCGCCCGTTTTTATCGTCGTTTGCAACAATACCAATGTTTCCAAGCTGGTTTTTGACTTTATTGCCGGTTGGGAGAAGCAGATCGGCGACAAAACCATTGTCCAGGCCGGGCAATTAACCATCTTCCGCAACGACGATGGCAACGGTTCCTGGCTGCACCGCCCGAACACGATACTGGTGGACAGCCGGCAACTCGAATCCGGCGAGGCAATGAGTGATGATTTTAAAAAAATTGCCTGCCGTGAAATTGACGAGTTCAAGACCGACTACCGCGCCCGCTTTCCCGGACGGGATGCCGAGGATCTCACCGACGAAGACTTGCTGCGCGAAGTGATGAACACCGTAGGCAAAGCTGGCAAACTCGGCGAACATGTTAAGTGCGTAGTCAGCGTTTCCATGCTCACCGAAGGATGGGATGCCAATACTGTTACCCATGTTCTCGGAGTGCGCGCCTTTGGAACACAACTCCTCTGTGAACAGGTCGTCGGTCGTGCTCTTAGGCGCATGAGTTACGCCGCTAACGAAGACGGCCATTTCTCCCCGGAATACGCCGAAGTCTATGGTGTGCCCTTTTCTTTCATCCCGTGCAGCGGCACAACCAAGGAACCCCCAATCGGACCAATGCCAACCCGCGTCCGAGCCCTCGAAAGTCGCCTTGCCTGCGAAATCGCCTTCCCCCGCCTTCTCGGCTACCGCTATGATGTGGCTGGTGAACGACTGGCGGCAACCTTCACTGATGATTCCCACTTAACACTTTCCACCGCTGATATCCCCACCAAAACTGAAAACGCTCCCATCGTCGGCGAATCAAGCATCCATACCCTCGACGAGCTCAGGAACCATAGGCCGAACGAGATCGCCTTTCTCCTCGCAAAACTGACACTGGAACGCTATTTCCGCGACGACGACGGCAACGACAAGCCATGGCTCTTTCCGCAACTCCTGGCCATTGCCAAGAGCTGGCTTGCCGAATGCGTCACCCTCAAAGACCACACCTTTCCACAACTTTTGCTTTTAATAGAGTTTGCGCACGATGCCGCTGACCGGATCTACAAGGCCATAGTCGCCTCAACCGACGGCACCGCGAAACTGAAACCCATCTTGCGCCCGTATGACACCGTCGGCTCAACCCGCTATGTCGATTTCGACACCCGCCGCCCGGTTTACGCCACCCACGAAAACAAGTGCCACATTTCCCACGTCGTCGCCGATACCGACTCATGGGAACAGAAGATGGCCGAGACCATCGAAGACATGCCCGAGGTCATCCGCTACGTAAAAAACCACAATCTGGGCTTTACCATTCCTTACACCTTGGGCGGCGAGGAGAAGAATTACATTCCCGACTTCATCGTCTGTATCGAAGACGGGTACGGCCCCACCGACCTCCTGAACCTGATCGTCGAAGTTACCGGCGAAAAAAAGAAAGACAAGGCTGCCAAGGTTGCCACGGCCCGCACACTCTGGATACCTGCCATGAATAACCATGGCGGCTTCGGGCGCTGGGCGTTTATCGAAATCAATGATCCCTGGAACGCCCAAAACACCATCCGTGATTACCTGAAAAAGGAATCGACACCATGATTAAAGATCTCTCTTCGGATTCAGAGGACAAACTCATCGTCTTCGGAGCGAAGCAGATTCGCCGCGCTTGGGTTGATGACCAGTGGTATTTTTCGATCATCGACATTATCGCCGCCCTGACCGACAGCGATGCACCGAACAAATACTGGACAGCGATGAAACGCCGGGAAGAAAAGGCCACCGGGTTTCAGTTCTCTACAATTTGTAGACAACTGAAATTAGCAGCAGCAGACGGCAAAAGGTATAAAACCGAGGCCGTCAACACCGAAGCCGCCTTCCGCGTCATCCAATCCATCCCCAGCCCCAAGGCTGAACCGTTCAAACGCTGGCTGGCGCAAGTCGGTTATGAGCGTGTCCAGGAAATCGAGAATCCCGAACTTGGCCAACAGCGCATGCGGCAACTCTTTAAGGAGAAAGGCTATCCCGACGATTGGATCGAAAAACGTGTTCGGGGAATCGCCGTCCGTGATGAGCTGACCGGTGAATGGCAGAAACGGGGCATTGCCGAACAGAAAGATTTCGCCATCCTCACCGCTGAAATCTCCAAGGCCACGTTTGGCGTAACGCCTGCCGGTTACAAGAAACTGAAAGGGCTGAAACGCGAGAACCTTCGTGACCACATGACCGACCTGGAGCTAATTTTTACCATGCTCGGCGAAGCTGCCACAACAGAGATCGCCCGCAACAAGGACGCTCAGGGTTTCACCGAAAACCAGGCGGCCGCCCGTGATGGCGGCACCGTTGCCGGAAATGCCCGGCGGCAGCTCGAAATAAAATCAGGCAAAAAAGTCGTCACTGCCAACAACTACCTGACGGACAAACCCAAGCCAAAACTTCCGCCCAAGTCGGAGTAAACGATATTATGAGCAAAAAAACAGCGGCACCTTTGATCGTCGATTCCATTCGCCACCAGGACAAGCGCGCCAACATCCCCACCGAGGAACTGCGCGACTTTGTCGCCGACGAAGAACTTGCCCCGCAGACGATCACCTATCCGCGTGACACCTCTCTTGACCCGCAGCTGGTTTGGAAGGGAAAAGACCAACAGGACCGCGAAGAACTTGCCGTCCCGGTGGTGCCGATCTATATCCAGGAAAAAATTCACCCGCAGGCGCTTATTGATGCACTCCCCCGCATTGAGAAGGCCGGTGGCAATCAACTCAATCTTTTTGCCGATTTCAATGGCATCGAGGGCGGCTTTGACCGTAAGGTCGATTTCTACAGTCACAATACCGGTAGCCAGCCCAACTGGTCCAACCGCCTGATACTCGGCGACTCACTGTTGGTGATGGCCAGTCTGGCCGAAAAGGAAGGGCTTAAGGGCAAGGTGCAGACCATCTATCTCGATCCGCCCTACGGTATCAAGTTCGGCTCGAACTGGCAGGTGAGTACCAGGAAGCGCGACGTGAAAGACGGCAAGGCCGAGGATGCCACCCGCCAACCCGAGCAGGTGCGCGCCTTCCGCGATACCTGGAAGCTGGGCATCCATTCGTATTTGAGTTATCTGCGAGACCGGCTGGTGGTGGCGCGAGAGTTATTGACCGAGACCGGTAGTGTCTTTGTGCAGATTGGCGATGAGAACGTGCACCTTGTCCGGTGCGTGCTGGATGAAGTGTTTGGGAGCGAGAATTTCTGTGCTCAAATTACATTCAAAAAAACCGGCTACGCTACATCTGAGCTTATTCCAAGTACCACAGATATTGACCTGTGGTATGCTAAAGACCGGACGAAGGTGAAATACCGACAACTATACACCACCAAGTCAGTTGGTATCGGTATTGGCGACAGATACAATCAATTGGAATTGCCTGATGGCGCTTCGCGGCCATTGTCGGTAGAGGAATTTGATAGGCCAAACCTTATTCCTCAGAACTGTCGCATATGGGCACCTAGCCCTCTAACTTCATCGGGTTTTCGAGTGAATACCTCAGTACCGTATTCATTTGAAGGTAAAATGTTTGATACAGGCCTATCTCAGAATTGGAAAACAACGCTTGATGGTCTTGAGAAACTGAATTTAGCCGGAAGAATAGTTGCCAGTCGCAATACTCTTAATTTCAAACGGTATCTTGAGGATTTTCCAGCGATTTCGTTGACAACGACGTGGGATGACACAATGGCGGCAGCTGATGGAGGGAAATTTTACGTCGTACAAACAGCTACACGCGTAGTAGAACGCTGCCTCCTCATGACCACCGACCCCGGCGACCTCGTCCTCGACCCGACCTGCGGCAGCGGCACCACCGCCTATGTTGCCGAGCAATGGGGCCGACGTTGGATCACCTGCGACACCAGCCGCGTCGCCCTGGCCCTGGCCCGTACCCGCCTGATGGCAGCCAAGTACCCGTACTACCTGCTGGCCGACTCAGACGAGGGCATCAAGAAGGAATCGGAACTGACTGGCAAGCTGCCCCCTGACTACATGACCGAAGGCGACATCAAAAAGGGCTTTGTCTACAAGCGCGTGCCCCATGTCACCCTGAAATCGATCGCCAACAACCCGGAGATCAAGGAAGGAATGACCCGGCAGCAGATCGACGCCACCATTGCCCGCCATGCCGATACCGAAACCCTCTACGACCAACCCTACCCGGATAACAAACGAATACGAGTTTGCGGGCCGTTCTCGGTGGAAAGCCTGTCACCTCATCGCGTCCTCTCCACCGCCGACGGCATGGACGGCACGGCCACAGAGCAGGAAGCCCGTAACCAGCAGGACTTCACTTCGATGATTCTCGACAACCTGAAAAAAGCAGGCGTCCAAAATACGGTGAAAGGAGAGCGGCTGAGCTTTGACCGACTTGACCCTTATGCCGGAACCTGGCTGCATGCCTCGGGCGAATATACCGACGCCGATGACAAGACCCGGCGTGTTGCTATCTCCATCGGTCCGGAGCACGGCACAGTCGGACCGCAGCAGGTGAAGGAGGCCGCCAAGGAAGCAGTGCAAGGGGTGGGCTTTGACATGCTCATTGTCTGCGGTTTCGCCTTCGACCCCCACGTTGCCGAAGAGGTGAAACGCTACGGCAAATTGACCGTGCTGCCCGCCAAGATGAACCCCGACCTGGCAATGGGCGACGAACTCCTTAAAAAAACCGGTGCCGGCAATCTGTTCATGGTCTTTGGCGAACCGGATGTCGAGATCACCACGCACAAGGACGGAAGCATTATCGTTGAAATCAAGGGCGTGGATGTCTACGACCCGACCACCGGCCAGATTCGCAGCGCCTCGACCAATGACATTGCCTGCTGGTTTATCGACACCAGCTACAACGGCGAGAGTTTCTTTGTGCGGCACGCCTACTTCACCGGAGCTGACGATCCCTACAACAAACTGAAACGAGCACTAAAAGCGGAAATCGACGAAACCGCCTGGAACAGCATCTACAGCACGACCAGCCGCCCGTTTGAAAAACCGGAATCAGGCAAGATAGCCGTCAAGGTTATCAACCATTACGGCGACGAGGTATTGAAGGTATTTGCGGTGTAAAAATGGTGCGTTCTAATCTGACGTATCTTTGGCAAAAGAAATTACTCATTCATAAAGTCCCAGAAGATTGCCAGAATGCTTTTCTCTGCGGGGTCTTGTCTTGCTGGAAGCCCGCCCCATAGCCGCCAATGCAGCCAGTCACTCATCACCTCAAATGCCTGGTTTGAAAGCTTAAAACCGCTCAACTCAAAGGAGTTATAGTTAAAACCAAAGGGCTGCAGGTGGTCAAGACGTAAAATCGATTCTTTGGTTTTTCCGTCTATCGGCAAAGAATCGGCAAAAAACTGTGGGTACTCGGCATGCCGAATGCGTTCCATCAATTGAGGCGGATAGCCCGCCCTGCCTTCCTGATCGGCTCCATGATATGGGGCAAGCAGAACCGTTTTTGCATAAGATTTTTTCGGAAGGTTTTTTGTCAGGTCGCCATCGACTTCTTTACTGCTGGGGCCTGATAAAATTAAACATGGACGTTTTTTTGCTTTATATGCAGCCCAAACTTCACGTCGATCCAGACTCATCGCAGCAACCGGAAGAGGAGGACTACAAGCATAGCTCTTGGTGATTTCGAGCCGTTCGATCCGTACAGTTGCTTCTTCATGTTTTCTAGGGTCTTTCCGACCTACAGGGATAAAAGTGTAAGGTACTTGGTCAACATATGGAACAAATGCCCATACAAGCATTCCTGGCTCAGGAATTTTGGATGTAGTTCCTTCCCACCATGGATCTACTAAATCCTGTATGGAAACATCAGATTGAGCCATCCATCCTCCTGGTGGGAGACTGCCATATTGATTTGTCGAAGGCCACTTCTATCTGTTCTTCTTGAAACGGTTCACCGGCCAAGCTATCCAGCAACTTCACTCCTTCGCTGAACACTTCATCATAGCGTGGTTCATGTGGAGGTTTAACAAGATTTTCCTGCCAAGATTTGTTTTCTTGCTTTCGGTCTTGGATTTGAGCCTTAAGCTCTTTGAGTCTCCGCTTTTTATCGAGTTGCTTTTTCTTAGTCAATGTTTGCAGGTATGGGGTGTGTTTCTCTTCTTTCTCGATTGCCACTTGAGCAACACAGGAAAAATCAAGGTATTCAAGGGGAGTAGCATTACGCATTGGCGGGGTATTGTAAACAAAGCGCAACAAATCCGCTGTGCTGTTTGTATTGCTATGAATATGGCGTTGCAGTGCGCCTGTAATTGTAACAGGAAGTTTTTTATCTATTTTCCTTAACAAGGCATCGTCGTCCTCCAGATCCAGACTATAACAACACCATTCTTGCTGATCCTGATAATCCGAAGGAAAAGTTTTCTTTATTGCATGAATTGCGTGTGCTGCCGGTTCTATCTGCAGATATACTTCATTGGCGTAGGGACCGAAATTATAGAATTGCCAATTAATTCCGGTGTAGGTTTCTCCGTCGTGGTTTTTTGCAAACTCAAAATCAGCTAGGTATACGTATTTGATGAGGTGTATAGGCCGGAGATCCCGGTCTCTATAATCTTCCTCTTGCCCAGCAACCAAAAGAGAATACTGGATTATAAGAGAAACTTTTTCCTGAGAATTCATAGGTGAAAAACCTAATTATTATTGCTTTAAAGATAATATTGGGAATGCTTAAAAGCAACGCCTATACCATTTCTAGCCAAATTCCGCACTATGGATTCTATCACAATATTTCCGAATAGGACAGTGGTCAGGGTGAAAATTCAGGGGATGGACCACTTGTTACCCTACCTCGAAATTCAAAAAGGTGACAGGTCTGGCATAGGCTTTCACACGCCACCATTCTCTCGCAATCTTTTGAATACTGCCTCGGCAATTTCGTTGACATTAGTTTGCATAGCCTTCTGTGGTGCCGCCAAATCGCGTATAATTTCTCCCTGGCGCTGGCACGCAACACCTCCATAGCTTAGAAAGGTTGTCAGAACCTTCTCATGTCCGAGGTTCTGGCTCCACGCTTTAAACTGTTCTGGAGTCTTACATACTTTCTCACCGAGTTGGGCAAGGGTATTCCTGAAACTATGCGGGTTAAAATACTGCAGACCTGCATTGACAAAGGCTCCTCGAAAAATACTACGAATTGGCGAAGCACTACTCCATTGATCCCGCCCAAGCCCCGCCACCTCAAACTGCCGAGATGAACCTACCGTTACTCGTGTTGCTGGAAATAGCGGATCATCATTGCCCCATAGTTTATGCTCCCGGAGGTATTCCACCCACATTACCACAATTTCGTATACTTCCTCGCCGACCGGAAAGAAAAAGGTATTAAACGTCTTGCCGAATTTCGTCTTTACATCCCGCGCATCCTGAGTAACACAATTCGTTATCAGATCGACATGCTTCAGCTTCATTGAAGCAATTGCACCATCTCTCGCACCAGTCAACAGAGTGAATGCCACCAGGGCGCGGTTACGAAGATCTATGTCGGTCTTGGCTGGCATTGAACTGATGACGTGCTTGATCTGTTCCAAAGTCGGCACTTTTTGTTCCCGGCGAGCTGTGGCTACCCGCATGTCATTTTCGGGCAGATTGAAATACTCGGCATCATAATACTGAACACGCGACTTGTAGCCAGGTTGCATCGCAAGCCATTGGAAGAATCGTTTCAGTTGTGTGAGGGTCGCATGCAATGTCGCCTTGCTCAAATTCTCCCCGGACTGCTGGCCCTTTTGCTCGGCTAGATGTTTCTTGAAGGCGATGGCCTGTTCGGAGTGAAATGTTTTGAAATCCCGATGCTTGCTATAAACCTCAAACCGACTAAGGGCTTTTGCAGCCGCATCAACTGTCGGCTCGCTGTTGCGTTTAGCTTCTTTCAAAAAAGTGAAATACTTGCGCTTGATCCGTTCATTGGCGGGGTTGTTCTTTTTCATGGTCTGATGCTCCTTATCTCAAGTCACTGTTTACGGTGGGTTTGGTACTCTCAACTATATGTTGCAGTGCTTTCGGAAAGGTGATGTCCATGTTTGCGCTAATCTCCTCGATTCTGGCCAAGCTCACACGCTGGTTCATGATAGAATCGCAGTTGGGGCAAATTGCACTCAGGTTGCCAAACTTCTCAGTAATAGGTGTATATTCCGCCATGCCCTCCGCCGGGAAATTCGGGATGCGACACCGGACGCAGTAGAGTTCCCCCAGCTTGCAGGTCTGCTTGTTTTTGGTTCGGAGTTTCTTGATAAATTCCACAAGACCAGGACCATGAATCAGCATGGGGTGGTGTTCATCTATGACAGCAAGTCCGTCTTTAATCCATCGTCGTACTGTATTCTTGTGAATACCGAGCAAATCGGCAGCCTCTTCCACTTTGTAACTGCGATGAATCTTAATGAGCCGATAATTTGTGTATCGTTTTCCCATGAATTAGTTTGCCCCGCAGGTATGCCACAAAGTTACTGGAGTGTGGTATCTATAGAATAGTATCACTATTGTTACTCCAAAGGAGTTGTTGCATTGGCTGACGTTTATTTTTTAGATTATCGGTAGTTATGCTATTATTCTCTTCTTTTGGAGTATCCGATTTGTTACTCGAAACTATTCTGCCTTTCCCGCCTGGAGTAACAGATTTGTTACTCGAAACAACCTTTTCAGGTGTCTTTATTGTTACCGACAATTTTTTAGTTTTAGCGTGATAAGCAGACCACCCTCTTCCTTTGCGAGTGTCTTTAGCTCTAGGATTTTTGGCAGATCGAAAAGAAGGAGTACCATAGTCTTTCCAGCGAACATCAATGCAGTATTTGGTCATGTCGCCTGAACGCCCTCCAGATCCTTGATGTGTAATGTCGAGAAAACCTTTCTCCAGTAATTCATCAATTGCATTGCGAAACTCACGGCGACCGATTCCTTTTTTCTCCGCCTCAGAATATGGATAAACAATTTCGCCATTATTTTTGATGATCCAATCATCCGATCGTTTTGATCTTTTAACCCGCTCCATTTGCCTCCTACGGAGAAAATCAAAATAAACAAGCAGAGCCCATTTGTTTAATGATCTGAAAGCAATTGACCGGAGCAAATCTTTCTCAATCCAAATTTTTTTATCCATGCTGGAAAGCAGCTTCTTGTTACATGATTGGATTCGTTATGTGGTACGTAATTGAGCTGTACTTTTTGCCCGCTTGCATTCGTTGATCCAAGCCTCCAAATCTTCCTTGAAATAGAAAATGCGGCCTCGTTTAATAAAGCTGGGGCCGGTTCCGTCGCTTCGTTTCATTGCCAGCGTCTTTTCTTCCAAGCCCAAGTACAAAGCTGCATTCCTGGTGTCCATTCTGCCGTCTGGGTACATTTTTACTGATACCATCTCAATTCTTGCCGTTTCCTGCATAGTAAAACTCCCTTCTTAGAATTTGTACTAACTTAGACTACATGTCATCATTTATATAAAACAAAATAAATGTATTGTCAAACATAACATGTGGTGATATAGTTATTCAGAACAACTTAGAACTTACAATTGGAGGACATACTCATGGTTGCAAAGAAGAAAGGTGCAGGCGGGAATTTGAACCGCTCGGAGGTAATTACAGTGAGACTTGACCCCAAGTTGCGCTATCTCGCAGAACTCGCGGCACTCAAACAGCGCAGAACTTTATCAAGCTATATTGAATGGGCAATTCAAGATAGTTTAAACCGAGTCTATCTCCGTGAAGGTACGGGTTATAATGGCGATGAAGGAACTACCTTTTTCGACGAAACCGACAGATTATGGGATGTAGACGCGCCGGATAGATTCGCCAAGCTCGCACTACATTATCCAGAGCTGCTAAACTATGATGAACAAAAAAAATGGAAACTGATTAGAGAAAATGGGAACTTATGGAAAGGACGCATGATTTTCGGCAAGTGGACATGGGTGGTTGAAGAAGGTGATCTGATTATCGAACGACTGAGAAAATATTGGGATGAGTTCTGCGCTGTAGCCGAAGGAACCATGGATTCTTCAGTGTTGCCAACCTGGGCTAAGGAAGACCAAGAAGAAGAGCAATCAACACCGCCTCCTCCTCCGCCACCATTTCCTGAAGAGGTTCCTTTTTAAAAGGTATCTATTATGGCTCTCAAATATCAAAAACTTACCCGAACTAATATCCGGAAAGTGCAGCCCGGCGACAAGTGCCAGGAACACGGAATCACATTTGAACGACTTGGCAATGGCGACGGTCGCTACACCGTTAATATCATGGTTGACGGTGTCCGTGTGCATCGAGTGATCGGCAAAGAGTCTGAGGGTGTAACAAGAAATCAGGTTGAAGATTTTATTGAGCAAGCTCGAACAGACGCAAGAAAGGGGAGACTGAACTTGCCTAAAGGCAGGAAAGTAGTTCAGGGTTTTCGAGATGCAGTAGAAAAGTACTTAGAAAAACAAGAAAAGGAGGGTGGAAAAGACCTTTACATGAAAAAATTTCGGTTTAATGGTCACTTAATACCTTTTTTCAAAGATAAATCTCTTGGCAAAATCTCTTCGTTCGATGTTGAGCGGTACAAGAAGCATCGTATTGATGAAGGTGCAAAACCAGGAACTGTAAACCGTGAACTTTCCGCCCTGTCACATCTTTACACTAAAGCAGTAGAATGGAAATGGATTGACCATAAACCTTTTGCCCCAAAAAAGATAAAAGAGGATTCAGGCCGTATTGTCTATTTGACACAAGAACAAATTGAGCGGTTGCTGGAAGCAGCAAAACAGGACCAGAATCCCCACATCTACCCTTTCATCGTGGTCGGTCTTGAAACCTCAATGAGGAAGATGGAAATACTTTCAATCAGACTTGAGCACATCGATACAAAAAGAAAGATTATTTATATTCCCCAAGCCAAAGCGGGCGCAAGAGAACAGCCAATAACAAACCGGCTGGCTGATTTCCTCTCAGAATACATTGCTGCTGCCGAAGCAGAGCAAGTATGGCTGTTCCCCTCCCCCACTTCCCGCACCAGCCATACAGTATCAATTGAAAAACCCTTCCGCCGGGTTGTTAAAAACGCCGGACTTGATGAAAAAGAAGTTGTTCGTCACACACTACGACATACCGCCATAACCCATCTTGTGCAGGCTGGCGTTGACTTACCAACTGTGCAAAGAATATCAGGCCACAAGTCATTTGACATGGTTGTGAGATATAGCCATCAGAACAGCGAACACATTGATTCAGCAATGGATAAGCTGGAGAAGCGGTACAAGATCGCACAATGATTGAAAGCTTGCATGTCAGCTGAGCAATGCTACTCTCCCAAACATGGAAACTTGAAAAAATGAAAAGGAAGATCTGCTCCAGCCGTTGCGCACAGTTGCCCCCAAAAAAAGTAGGCACCTCTCGCCGGGGTTCTGTTGCTCTTTTGAGAGGTGTTCTTTGGTAATCTCTTCTTTGC
>CAIQWD010000115.1 GCA_903875445.1 uncultured delta proteobacterium
GGATAATACAACTATTCGTCCTCGTGGGGTAACGACTACAAATCCTTGCATCCGGAATCTTTCCACTGATCCTGTAAAAATTTTAATTCACTTATGTTATGGTCGCGGCGGCGGTCGGCATATTCGGGATCATTACGGCGGTATCTCTGCTCTGCAAAGCCCATAGCCCCAAGTGAATTCCGTATCCGTGAGCGGATCATGCCGCATTTTGCAAGCGCCCATCGAGCTTTTATGGAATCATCGGGGTCGTGAGAGAGCCAGTCATGATTCTGCACCACATATTTCAATGTAACCGTCTGACCGACCGCGATAGGAATAACCCTCTCCTCCATCGTTTTAGCAAGGGCGTCCTCGTCGAGTTTATTGTCCTTGATCAACTTTTGCAGATGGAATATCTCAAAATTAATCATCTCATCGCGGCTGGGCGTGCTGTAAACCTCCCATAGATAGGATCCCTCAGGGCATTTTTTCTGTCGGCAGTGGTTGAAGCCTTCTTGGACGATTGGCACCCGCATAAGGAGATAACGGTAGATTGAATCTATAATCAAGCGGGCTCTCATCGCCGGCTCATACTGCTTCGGATCGATTCTTCGCGCCACTGCCTGGTCGAAGACTTCCTCGGCATAACTGAAATCCTGGCTGTATTGTTCAAGAGAGTAGAAGGGATGGTCTCGGTTCGGTAAATATTGCCAGTGCCCTGCGGCGAACATCGGCCAGCGGAATCGCACCAGCCCGTTACCTGCATCGATATCGGTTACGCTGGCAAAATAGCTCTTTTGGCGCAGTTGTTGCACTTTTCTGGGGAGGGTAGCCTCCCAGGTCTGGACAGGTGAGTAGGTGCTACCGTCAAGGACTATGCGTCCGACAAGTCCCGCGTGACCATCACCAATAAAAATCGCACCGGCAGAGAGCGATTGGGTGGTAATGCGAATAGGATATGTGTCAAGCGGCAATGTCCTGGTGGATGTTTCGCTCAGCACCGAAAGGAGGGATTGGCGGAATCTCCGGTCCAGATACCATTCTTTGGCTTGCGACAGGTTTTTCCAGGCCGTCGACCAGTGTCCCAGGAGATGTCCGTCCTTTGTGGTGACCGCTGCAGGCAAATGGGCAATCCTTGAGTAAATCCAACGAGTGGCATAGGGGACATCGGCACAGTCGATGGCAATGCCATAGCGAATGAAAAAGTCTTCGGTTATGGTCTTCTCCACCCACTCGGCGAAGTGTTGTTCCTGGATGCTATCCCAGCGCCCCGTCCCTACCTGCCAGACCTGCTCCGTGGATTCCGGCAAGGTCTGGTTAGCAATACTTTCCGTGAAAAAGGGTAAGATACCAGTGAGAACAATAAGAAAGCGCCAGTTTGTGATCCACATCTTATTTCTCCGTCAGAAGAAAACCGACTATGCAGGATATGGGGCCGACCCACCTATTTTTGACAGCAACACGGTAAAAACGAGCAGAAACTTTCCGACCTGCGGTATGAACAAAAAATAATCACCAACCAGTTTCCTGCAAAAATTATAAACTCGCAAGAACTTCAATCTCGAAAATATAACATATAAAAAACAAGCAGTAAGAAAGGTCAGAGAGGTAGTTTCGAGGGTTTTGTCGGGTCGAGAAAGCCGATAGAGCCAATGCCAACATTGCCGCCGATCACGGTGCGGCCAGATAAGCCTTGGACTTAACAAGTGCCTCGAAAAATGTCGAATAATCTTTACGGTTCATCCGGCTGAACCATATTTTTTAATTATAAGAAGTTCCACAATGCTCCGTTTCGGGTGTGATTTTTGGCCATGATCAAGGTCAAAATGATCAGGAAATATCTCAATTTGACTTGTCAGACATTCACCTTCATTACCAATAACAACATTATGGCGCACCACAATGACCGATCCTGTCGATGGGAAGCGGCCACTATTTACGTTATCGATTTTTATATTTTTTTCACGAAAAGGATAAGTACACTGGCGCCTTGCACCAGAACAAGTGGCTTGACCGGACACCGCACACCGCTCAGCATCGCGATTAGGTATTAGACTATGAAACCGCGCATTACCATCATTACTCTTGGCGTGACAAACCTTCCCCGCGCAATTCGATTCTATCGAGATGGACTTGGCTTCCCTACCGACGCGAATGACGATGCTTCGATAGCGTTTTTCATGACCGACGGTGTTAGATTAGCCCTTTATCCTAAGCAGGCTTTGGCAGAAGACATCTCTGCAGATCTCGGACTATCGTCACGAGGTTTCGGCGGCATCACACTTACCCACAATGTGGGCAGAAAGAAAGAAGTGGCCGAAGTCCTCGCGCTCGCCGAGAAAGCCGGCGGCATGATCGTAAAGCCAGCTTAAGATGTATTTTGGGGCGGTCACAGCGGCTACTTTGCAGATTTGGATGGATATTATTGGGAAGTCGCATGGGCGCCCATGTGTTCGTTCGATCAATCCGGCGCTCTCGTGTTCAAAGAGTGAAGAATTCGCACAAGTCTAACCATGTTTTCCCAGCGGAGCGCAAAGAGCGTGCGCCCGCTGAAAAGCAACGTTATGTCGCACGGGAGTCGCTCGACATGCCGACGACTTGTGGCTTGAGTGGATCGCAAATGTTGGTCAAGCCTGTGAGCATATTGATTGCTTGCAGCGTTGTGATCATAAAGAAGGAGAAGTGCCATGGTTAAGCAAGCAAAGAATACGATTTGTCTTTGGTGCGATGGCGACGCCGAGGACGCGGCGCGGTTTTACTCCAAGACCTTTCCCGATTCGTCCGTCGGCGCGGTGCACCTCGCACCGGGGACTATCCGTCCGGGAAGAAAGGTGCTGTCTTGACTGTCGAGTTTCCCGTGATGGGAATTCCCTGCCTCAGGCTCAATGGCGGACCCGAGGTCAAGCACAACTGGGCGTTCTCGTTTCAGGTCGCAACCGTTGACCAAGCCGAAACGGATCGCTATTGGAACGCGATCGTCGGCAACGACGGCCAGGAAAGTGCGTGCGGCTGGCGCCAGGACAAATGGGGATTGTTCTGGCAAATTACGCCGATCGCCCTGACGAAAGCGGTCACCGATCCCGATCTCGCTGTCGCCAAGCGTGCATTCGATGCGATGATGCAGATGAAAAAAATAGACATTGCTGCAATCGAGGCGGCGTGCCGCGGTTGAGGTGCGTTTTCGTAGGCGTGCATCTCGGAAGCGCAAGGGGAACATGACGGGCGGACCCGAACCCTCCCGGTCCTGAGCCGACGGTTTTCACCGAAGAGAGAACATATTCGCGCCCGCATGTGAAGCGAGATCTGCTTGGACAATCGCAAGGCGGAAAGACCTCTTTTATCGGCTGCCGTCAGATAGACAGCCCAAAACCATTTTACCAGCAAACTTTCGCCAACATCTTGGTGTATGTTTTTTCGGTCCCGAATTTGTTCTGTCACTGAATCAAGCTTATTTCCGGCATCTTCATAGCAAGTCCTCTTTCTGATTTATCAATCTGATATTTCAATAAAAAATAAACATTATGCTGAAGTTTGTTTAGAGCCACTTGTGCTTTACTATTGCTCTAATTTGGCGACATTGACAACCACCTTTTCAGTCCCTAGGTTTAGAGTTAACCGGGGTGTGCACTTAATCCCTGATAAGTAGTGCAAGTGGGCATGGTCTTATGCGATCTTCAGACATCGATGCCACCCTCATAGAGAGGTAAATGATGAAATTGCTCTATGTACACGCCTTAGCTCTTTTTGGGGCCATCGTCATCGTGGCAAATAGTTACGCAAGCGAGGCGGTCCCTCCAGATGTACCAACGCCACTTCGCATTCCTGCCGGTCAATCGGTCTTTCTTGAAGCTCTTGGCACTGGAGTGCAAATCTACGAGTGCACAGACAAACCAGATCAATCATCTACTTTCCAGTGGGTTTTCCGAGCCCCAGAGGCAGTTCTCACTGACCGTACAGGAAATACAATCGGAAAGCACTATGTTGGGCCTACATGGGAGTCTCTCGATGGAAGCACAGTAGTTGGAGAGATTAAGGTTCGTGATCCAGGGCCAGACCAGTCTGCGATTCCATGGCTGTTGTTGACCGGCAAGTCAACATCTGGCAACGGTCTGTTCAGTCAAACCAAAAGTATTCAACGGTTGCAAACCGTCGGCGGAATCACACCGTCTGAACCGTGTAGCTCGGCAAATGCCAAGCAAGTCGCAAAAGTTCCATATACTGCCACGTACTACTTCTATCGTGTTGAAAATCAAGCACCAAACCAATCAATCGAGGAGACGAAAACCGGTAATGCTACACACTAACATGATGCGCCAATATACCGGACTCGAAACAAGTGCGTTTTTGCATCACACCGCCACCCATCGTAAGGAGACCTAACCATGTCAACAAACACCATCCGGCTTCACCGTGTGGTCCGTGCGACCCCTGAGAGAATCTATCGGGGATTTTTAAATGCCGAGGCAATGGCTAAATGGCTTCCACCGAATGGATTCACCGGCAAGGTTCACCACCTGGATGCCAAGGTCGGCGGCACGTACAAGATGTCGTTTACGAATTTTACAACGGGACATAGCCATTCCTTCAGCGGAAAATATCTCGAACTGGTGCCGCACGAACGCATTTGTTACACTGACAAATTCGACGACCCAAACCTTCCAGGAGAAATCCGGGTGACGGTAACCTTCAAGAAGGTGTCAGTCGGAACTGAGTTGAACATCATGCAAGAAGGAGTACCCGAGAGCATTCCTCCAGAGGCTTGCTATCTTGGCTGGCAGGAATCGCTCGCTCTTCTAGCAAAACTTGTCGAAGCCGAGATTCCAGAATAGCGTGCAGCAGGATTCCGTTAGCGCTTAACAATGCGCTACAACGGAGGTCTCCACCAGGACAACGCGGGCTGGCGGCGTTAGTTCCATGTCAGATAGGCGGTACACTGACGTTCACAGGACAAATAGGGAGGAACATAGTGTCGAAACTTCGGGTCCAAAGCTTTGCGATTTCAATTGACGGTTATGGAGCTGGGCTAAACCAAGATCTCAAGAATCCGCTTGGAGTAAAGGGTCCTGAGTTGATGGAGTGGTTCTTCCACACGCGCATATGGCGGAAAATGCATGGCTATGATGATGGAGAGACAGGAGTCGATAACGAAATTGCGGAACAAGGTTTTACCGGGATCGGTGCTTGGATTCTTGGACGCAATATGTTCGGTCCTGTTCGAGGGCCGTGGCCGGATGAAAAGTGGAAGGGTTGGTGGGGCGACGAACCACCCTATCACACGCCGGTCTTCGTGCTGACGCATTACGCACGGCCTCTAATTGAGATGGCGGGAGGCACAGTGTTTCATTTTGTCACCGAAGGTATCCACGCTGCTTTAGAACAGGCGACAGCTGCAGCTAACGGCGGCGACGTTCGACTTGGGGGCGGCGCATCCACTATTAGGCAGTATCTACGAGCCTCACTTGTCGACGAGTTGCATCTCGCTATCCGACCGGTCTTGCTCGGTTCTGGGGAGCATCTTTTGCAAGGCCTTGATATGTGTACTTTAGGCTACGAATGTACTAAGTCCGTCGCGGGCGAACGTGCAATCCACGTCTTTCTGCGCAGATGCACATGATCCCGAATAGATGGCAGGGCGTAGGTTGTATCTACGTCGATAAACCTGACCGAAAAAGCCGGATTCTTCTAAAAGCGGCTTATTCCTCAAATCGGTTATTTCACCGTTGCATGCAACAGCTAAGACAGATGATGCCATGATAAATCTCAATACAAAAGCATGGATCAGCCTCGCAGGTCTCATGATTGTGATGGGTCTTCTGCTCTTTGTTCCCGGTGGAACCGTTTACTACTTGCAAGGATGGGTTTTTCTGTCGGTCTTCACCGTTACATCGATCTTCATCACTCTCAATCTTATGAAACACGATCCGGCGCTTCTTGAGCGGCGCATGAGGGGTGGACCGACCGCTGAAAAGCAACCGATGCAGAGGCTCATCATGCTGGCTACATCAATCGGATTCATCTGCCTTCTGGTTGTACCAGCGCTTGACTTCCGTTTTGGGTGGTCTGCCGTGTCGTTAAGCGGTATCGTGGGCGGCAATGTGCTTGTCATGACAGGGTTCTATTTCATATCCCTCGTGTATAAAGAGAACACCTTTGCTTCCGCAACAATCGAAATCGCGGAAGGTCAGAAGGTTATATCTACCGGACCTTATGCAATCGTCCGCCATCCGATGTACGCAAGCGCTTCAATATACCTTATTGGCATGCCGATTGCGCTTGGCTCGTACTGGGGCCTCATCGTGTTCGGAGCTATGATACCGTTTCTCCTGTTGCGGCTCATTGATGAAGAACGTTTCCTTGCAAAGAACCTGCCGGGATATGTGGAATACCAGATGCAAGTCCGATATCGTCTCATACCATTCGTATGGTAGGGATTATTGGCCCATTTTCGCAACCAGCCCTTGACGGAAGTCCCTCTAGGATGAAATTTGATTTGTCAGGACAATAAAGAGAAAGTTGGTACAATCAGGTAACAATATAAGATAAAAAAAATAACAAGTTCTGTTACGTATCAGGAAGAAGCTTAACACAAGAAGTGTACTCCCATTCCAAAGGTTGCCAATAAAAATCTTGTAGGTTTAAAATCATTTTCTGCCCCAATTTTCTACTCATCTTTGAGCGTAACAGTTTAGTCCTTTCGGAAAGTGATACGCAAACCGTAGTTAAGCACGCTTGTTACGGCTGGTAATTTCTCTTTTTGTACCGCAAGGGCATAAGTTTCGTTTGAGCAGGCAAGCTGCTCAATTCAGCTTTATCCAACA
>CAIQWD010000116.1 GCA_903875445.1 uncultured delta proteobacterium
ATCTGGATTGAACTTCTGGTAGTGTAGCGAGGGGGAATGCTGGTGATTGATCCATCGGTAATCCTCCATTGGTTATAAGAAGGGTACCGATTGTAGCAGATCACTTTTATGGTGTCATGGCAGGCTTGCCGAAAAGACACCAGGTATCGAACTTGCTGTCTTGAACTTTATCGCTTGTGGTAAAATCAATCAGAGCGTTCCTGATTTGATCGAGGCCCTCTTTCACCGAGGTCAGCTCACTCACCTTGATAATACATATACGACCTTCGCTTACAGAAATTGCACTCATTGATATACCTCTTATCTTTGTTCTCTGCGGGGAGAGAAAGCTCATGAGTTTTTAGGAGCCGTTACAATTGGGTTTATTTTTTACCCATTGCAAACTTTCTTTAGGGTGAATGCTATCACTTTCCTCCTGCAAATGCCAAACATGAGGTATTATTTTTTTTCGAATATTATCATTGTCTGATCGTCATCGGGGACCGTATTTCCACAAAATTCCCGGATATCGGCAAGAATTGTATGACGCAAAACTTGACAATGCACGCCGGTTGGCTGTCTTTTCAGGCACCCATATAAACGTTTTTTACCGTAGACCTGTTCATGGCTGTCGGCAATCTCGATAATGCCATCGGTATAAACCACGAGTTTATCCCCCGAGCGGAATCTGAATTTTACCTGTTGATATTCGTTTCTGCAGGTCAAACCGAGGGGCAGACCATCGTTCTCGATTTCGACAATGCCATTTTCCGAAATGAGCATGGGGTAGGGTTGACCGCCATTGCTGACAGTCACTTCATCACCTTGGAAAATGAGGGAGGAAGCAGCGACAAATCGTCCTACCGGCAGAAGACCGGCGATATCATCATTGAGAACAGTTAAAATTTCTCTCGCCGAAGGGCCGGTTTCGGCAAGTTGCTGCAGAAATCCTATGACCCGCATGGAGATGAGAGCAGCCGGTAGACCATGGCCGCAGCTATCACCGAGGAAAAAGCCTAATGCGCCGTTATCCCGCCGATAACAAAAATAAAAATCCCCGGAAATCGCCGCATAGGGCCGGTTGTAGATATCAACTTTCAGTCCGGCGCGGTCGCAGAGATTCTCGGCAGTGAGAAAATCCGTGAGGAATTTCTGCTGCATCTTTGCCCCGGCCGCGAGATCCTCCGCCAATCTCTTCTCCAGATAGCGATTGCGGAGCAGGGTGTTGACCCGGGCAACCATCTCTTCCTCGGCAAAGGGTTTCTTGAGATAATCATTTGCCCCGCAATCAAGTGCTTTAACAACACTCGCCGTCTCCGATTTGGCGGTGAGCATGAGTACCGGAATATGGGCAAGGCTAGGGTCTGCTTTAAGGCTTTTGAGCATCTGAAAACCATCCATTACCGGCATCATAATATCAAGAAGGATCAGATCGGGCTGCTTTTCCTTGGCTAATCTCAATCCATCCCGCCCGTTTTCCGCAAAATGTAAGGGTACATGCATATGCTCAAGATTCAGGGCACAGATATCGCGGTTTATTTCATTATCATCGACAACGAGAATACTTGAAATTTCCATAGTCCCCGAGTGGTGTTGATTGATAGCGTTGACCGATTATCCCTTGATCCTCGACGATCTTTTGGCAGGTTGAAACCTCCTGAGTGAGTATGTTTTGGCCGGTTGATGTGAGGAGGCTCATGGCAGTTGAAAAGTGTTGAATTCAAGGCTATCGGGTGTTTGTGTATTGTCTCGTTGATGATGAGCCAATGTCAAGGGAATTGACAATCCTTACCTCCTGTATAAAAAAGCGGTGGGTGTTTGGAAATCGTCTGTTCCTTTCCCTTCGGGACGGTTTGCAATTTTTCTTTGATTATTGATTATGCCGATCATTTGGGGTATTGAATCTGCTTGAACTGTGGCGGAGCAAAAATATCTTTTACAGCAGACATGGGTTGAGAAAAGGTGGTTTCATGGTCGAAAAGGAAATCTATCTGCTGCGTCATGGCGATACCGGAAAACAGGGATGCTATCTCGGCGCTACAGATGTACCTCTTTCGGCAAAAGGGCTAGCGCAGGTGCGTGATACCGCCAAAACCTTGCGGCAAAAAAACATCGACAGAGTATTTTGCAGCCCCATGCTGCGTTGCCGCCAGACTTTTGAACAACTTGAACTTGCAAATCCTTACCGGATCGACGAACTTCTGAAAGAAGTGGATTTCGGGCGGTGGGAGGGAAAAAGCTTTGCCGAAATAGTCGCAGGTGATGCCGAGGCCGTCGCTGACTGGGCACGCGATCCGGCACAATTTTGTTTTCCGGGTGGAGAGGCGTTGGTGAATTTTCACAACAGAGTTTCGGCGATCATGAAGATGCTTGGTGAAGACAGCAGCGAACGAATTTTGGTGGTAACCCACGGTGGCGTCATCCGCCATCTTCTCTGTCTCTATCTGGCCATCCCAACCGAGAAATATCTTGCCTTTGATGTGCAAACCGGCAGTTACTCGTCCCTCCGTCTCTACTCCGGTGGAGCGGTTCTCACTGGGATGAACATACGAGGGTGAGGCGATGGCTAAACTGATACTCATAACCGGGGGAGCGCGGAGCGGCAAGAGTTCACATGCCCTTGAACTGGCCGAATCCCTTGGCGGCAAGCGGCTTTTTGTCGCCACCTGCCCGAGCATCGACGGAGAAATGAATGAGCGGGTCAGGCGTCATCAGGAAGAGCGTCAAGGCAGGGGCTGGACAACCGTCGAATGTGAGACGGAATTGGCAACCCTCTTTCCTCTCCAGGCAATGGAATTTGATGTAGTTTTGCTTGACTGTGTAACTCTTTGGGTGAACAACATTCTCTATAGACATGACCGGTTAGGGGCAAGTATCGATGATCGATCGATCGGCCAACTGTGCAGACAGTGGCTTGCCAAAACAGTAAATTACCCGGGAACAGTGATTTGCGTGACCAATGAGGTTGGTCTTGGCATTGTCCCCGACAATGCCTTGGCGCGCAAATACCGGGATTTGGTTGGTACCTGTAATCAGATCATCGGCAAAATGGCAGAAGAGGTTATTTTCGTCAGTTGCGGAATTCCTCTTCATTTGAAATGAACAGCAAACAAGGAATGAATATGAGTCTCTTGGAACGAACACTGGAAAAAATATATCCACAGGATAGTGCCAGCCGTGACGCCGCGAAAAATCGGCTCGACAACCTGGCACTGCCGCACTGGGCCCTTGGCGATTTGATGGATCTGGCGATTGACATTGCCGGAATGACCGGGACGATCACGCCGGTTGTGAAGCGCAAGGCCATCGTTACCATGGCCGGCGATCATGGCGTGGTCGCCGAAAATGTCAGCAAGTATCCGCAGGAAGTAACCCCGCAGATGGTCTACAATTTCGTTCGCGGGGGCGCCGGCATCAATGCCCTTGCAGGACAGGCCGGAGCCGAGATCTTCGTGGTCGATATGGGAGTTGCCGCCGATCTCAGGGAACTGGCGGAAGCGAAAAAAATCATCAATAAAAAGGTCGGCCTCGGTACCGATAATATCGCCGTCGGCCCGGCAATGAGCAAGGCCATGGCCAAACGGGCGATAGAATCGGGAATCGATATCGCCAACGACCTGTCGGAACGTTTTGATCTTTTTGGCACCGGCGATATGGGCATCGGTAATACCACGCCGTCAACCGCCATTGCCGCCGTGTGCACCGGCAAAAGCGTCGAGGAGTTGACCGGCCGGGGCACCGGATTGGATGATGCGCAGCTGAGCCATAAGATTGCCGTCATCAAACGGGCACTGGAGGTAAATAAACCGGACCCGAAGGATGGCATCGACATCCTCGCCAAGGTCGGTGGCTTTGAGATCGGCGGGATTGCCGGGCTGATCCTCGGTGCGGCCGCCAACCGCAAACCGGTACTGGTGGATGGCTTTATCTCGACCGCCGGGGCCTTGATCGCCTATAAACTCGAACCTTTCGTCAAAGATTATCTGATTTTCTCGCATCGTTCAGTCGAACCGGGGCACAAGGCGATGCAGGAGGCGCTCGGCTGCAAGAAACCTCTTCTCGATCTCAATTTCCGCCTGGGCGAGGGGACAGGTGCTGCCGTCGCTATGAATCTGGTGGCTGGAGCGGTGGCCATCCTGACCCAAGTTGCGACCTTTGCCGAGGCCTCGGTGGCTGAGGCCGACAAATAAGCGATTGGCAATGGCGCTCATGACCACCGACAGCAACATCTTTATCGTTTTGGCAGTCAGGTTTTGCACGGCGATGCGGTTTCTCACCCTGATTCCGATCTCCTGGCGGGCGGAGGAAGACCCGCAAGAATTCTCCAAATGTTTGCTGTTTTTTGCCGTGGTCGGTATGCTTATCGGCGGCATTGGAGCCTCTGGCATTTTCCTCTTGAGCAAGATCTTCCCGCAACCGGTGGTCATCGCCGTGGGCCTTGCCTACCTTGCCTTTATTTCCGGCTGTCTCCATCTTGACGGACTCTCCGACAGCGCCGATGGGCTGCTCAGCTCCAGGCCAAAGGAGGATTGCCTGAAAATCATGAAGGACAGTCGGGCCGGGGCAATGGGCATTGTCGTGGTGGTCTTGGTGCTTTTAACCAAATATGCCGCGCTCAGTGCGATGCCGAAAGAGACCCTCCTGCCGGCATTTTTTTTAATGCCGCTGGCCGGTCGTTGTGCCATTGTGCTCACCATGGCGAGCCTGCCCTATGCCAGAAAAGAAGGGGGGCTTGGCCTGCTGTTCTACTCCGACGACAGTAAGAAATCGGCGGCCATCGCCTTTCTCTTCCTTTTTTCATTTGTCGTTTTCCTGGCTCTCGGCCAACTGTTGCCAATTCTTGTTGGCGTTTTGTCCGTAAATTTCCTGTTCAATCGGTGGTGCAAGGCAAAACTCGGAGGGGCTACGGGCGACACCCTGGGTGCTGTCTGCGAACTCACCGAAATGATTGTGGCCGTTTCCTTGACTTCGTCCATTCCTCTTATTTCCCAGTAATTACTTGAATATTATGCAAAGTTTCGAACATGGCGGCAATATCCACAAGGTGCTCCGGGAAGCGGCAAACGGGCATGAACAGATCCTTGACTTCAGTGCCAATATCAATCCGATCGGACCACCCGAATGGTTTCGCCCGCTCATCAGTAGTCATCTGGAAAACCTTGTTCACTATCCCGACCCGGAGTATGCCGAGTTTATCAAGGCGATTTCCGAACACACTGGTGTTGCCGGAGACCGGATAGTCGTCGGCAATGGAACAACCGAGCTGTTGTACCTTATTGCCAGGGTACTGCCGGCACAACGGGCCCTTATCCCGGTGCCTTCCTATGTCGATTATGTCCGGGCGGCAAAGCTCGGGGGCTTGGCGGTAACCACTTTTTCCATGCCGGAAGCGCTTGATTTTGCGCTTGATTGTGCAGCTCTTGCAACCGCCATCCGTCCCGGAGATCTGGTAATCATTGCAAACCCCAATAATCCGACGGGCAGGAGCGTCGACAGAGATGCCCTTCTCGCCCTGGCTTGCGATTTTCCGGAAAGTTATTTTCTCCTCGACGAGGCCTTTCTTGATTTCCAGGGACATGACCAATCCTTGGGCGACCGGGCGGCCAATGTCCTGACACTCAACTCCATGACTAAATTTTATGGGGTTCCCGGTCTACGTATTGGCTACGCCATACTCCCGCGCCCCGTGGCCCAGCTGGTGCGAGACAACCAGCCACCATGGACGGTGAACAGCCTGGCGCAGGAATTCGGAATCATGGCCCTCAGGGATCTTGCCTATCAAAACAAAACCAGGGAAATATGCCGCGAACTGCGGCAGGATTTAGAAAAGGAACTTGCCGCAGTTCCGCAACTGAAGGTCTATCCCGCATCCGCCAATTATCTGTTTGTGAAAATTCTTGACGGGCGAGAGGCCGCAGATCTCGCCCGGTTTTGTCTTCAGCGCGGAATCATGATCCGCAATTGCGCCAACTACACCGGACTGGATGGCTCATTTTTTCGCATTGCCGTACGAAACGCCACGGAAAACCGGCAGCTGCTCACCGTGTTGCACGACTATTTTCCCAGTAAAAAAGAGAAAAAAGCCGAGAAACGCAAGACCAAATCGATCATGTTCCAGGGAACTTGTTCCGATGCAGGAAAATCAATTCTCACCGCCGCCCTCTGTCGAATTCTCTATCAGGACGGACTGCGCGTCGCCCCTTTTAAGGCGCAGAATATGTCGCTCAACTCCTTTGTCACCCGGCAGGGCCATGAAATGGGGCGGGCCCAGGTGGTTCAAGCCCAGGCGGCAAGACTTGATCCGGACTACCGGATGAATCCGATCCTGCTCAAGCCAAACTCCGATACCGGCAGCCAGGTTATCGTTTGCGGCAAGCCGGTCGGCAATATGTCGGTCCTTGAGTATAACGCTTATAAACCGCAGGTCTGGGATTCGGTCTGTAAGAGTTATGATTCGCTGGCCGATGAATTTGATGTCGTCGTCCTGGAAGGTGCCGGTTCCCCCGGCGAGGTAAATCTCAAGGCCGACGATATCGTCAATATGAAAATGGCCAGATACGCCGAGGCACCGGTCATTCTCGTTGGCGATATCGACCGCGGCGGGGTGTACGCCTCGTTTGTCGGTATCATGGAGGTGCTTGCTGAGTGGGAACGGCAGCTCGTGGCAGGCTTTCTCGTCAACAAGTTCCGCGGGCAGGCCTCGCTCCTGGCTACGGCCCATTCCTATGTCCGTCAGCATACCGGCAGATCGGTTATCGGGGTGCTGCCTTATCTGCCCAATCTTGGTTTGCCGGAGGAAGACTCGGTATCCTTTAAAAAAGGTGGTTTAAACAGACCGCGGGCAGGGGAGGTCGTGGAGCTTGTCGTCCTCAGTCTGCCCCATATCTCCAACTTCACTGACATTGAACCATTTCTCGACGAACCGGACGTCTCTGTTCGGATTGTCGACAGAGTCTCGGAGATTGGCACCCCCCAGGCCATCATCCTTCCCGGCTCAAAAAACGTTATCCACGATCTCCATTTTCTGAGATCCGAAGGGTTTCTTGAAAAACTTGCCGAGTGTCGCGACCAGGGTTGTGAAATTGTCGGGATATGCGGGGGATATCAGATGCTCGGGCAGATGATCAGGGATCCCTATGGCATTGAATCGACGGATGGTCAGCTGGCCGGTCTCGGCTATTTACCGATGGAAACCATCATCGAACGTGAAAAACAGTTGATCAGACAGACGGGGGTGCATCTGGCCTCCGGGACGACGGTTTTCGGTTATGAAATTCACCATGGGATATCGTCTGTCCCAGCCGAGCCCTTGCTCCGCTTCGCCGATGGAACGACCTGTGGGCTTGCCGGACAGGGCGGACAGATCTGGGGCTGTTATCTGCACGGGATCTTTGACAGCGATGAATTCAGGCGATGGTTTCTCGACCGTCTGCGAACGTCGGCCGGCTTGCAACCGATCGGCAGGATTCTTGCGCCCTATGACCTTGAAGGCGCTTTTGAACGTCTGGCGGAACAGGTACGGCAAAATGTCGATATGGATCATATATATGGTCTACTGAAAATATGACCTATCTTCTGCAGTTGTTGTCGGCAATAGTTCTCGATCTCCTGTTTGGGGATCCTGCCTGGCTGCCGCATCCGGTGCGCGGCATCGGCAGGTTCATCAGCTGGAGTGAGAAGTGCACGCGAGATCTGTGCACTAACCTCTACCTTGCCGGAATTGCAACGGTTTGCATTGTGATTACAGGAACTTGCGGCATTGTTTTGCTGTTATTGCTGGGTGCCGCGGCTCTTTCCCCCTCTTTTGGAGCGATACTTGCCGTCATCCTTCTTTACACGACCGTGGCGATCAAGGATCTGCTGCGTCACAGCAATGCGGTATATACACAGCTTATGCCGGGCGGCTCTCTTGCCAGGGCTCGTTCGGCCATCGCCATGATAGTAGGCCGCGATACCAAGGATTTATCCCCGGCTGGGGTTACCAAAGCCTGCATCGAGACGGTGGCGGAAAACATGGTCGATGGCGTAACCGCCCCGCTTTTTTGGGCGATACTAGCGAGTTTTGCTGCCCCTTTTGTCGGTTTAAGCCCGATCGGCTGTTCCGCCCTCGGGGCTTTTTTTTACAAGGCCGTGAATACCATGGATTCAATGATCGGCTATAAAAATGAAAAGTATCTGCATTTTGGCAGAGGTGCCGCAAAGCTCGACGATGCAGTGAATTTTCTTCCAGCGCGAATAAGCGGCCTGTGCGTAATTATCGCTGCATTTTTTTTGAAATTGGATTACAGGGAGGCGGCGAGGATTTTCCGGCGCGACCGATTGAACCATTCGAGCCCCAATGCCGGTCATACCGAGGCGGCAACAGCCGGAGCACTTGGCCTTCGCCTGGGCGGGCCATCCTTTTATTTCGGCAAGGTCGTCGAAAAACCGTATCTTGGCGATGGGACGCGCGAGCCGGTCCCGGAGGATATAACAAATACCAATCGTCTTATGCTGGTCGGGACATTGCTTTTTGTAGTAGTGTTGATCGGCGTACGGCTTGTCTTTTCGTAAGAGAAAAATATAACTTCAAACTTGAGGGAGAAATACCTATGGAACGGACTTTTGCAATCATCAAACCCAATGCCTTTGCCGATGGCAACAGTGGAAAAATCATCAGCCGCATTTATCAGGAAGGCTTCACCATCGTCGGCTTGAAAAAGCTTTATCTCAGTAAAGTCGAGGCGGAAGGCTTTTATTATGTGCATAAAAGCAGGCCGTTTTTCGGCGAGTTGACCGAGTTCATGTCCAGTGGCCCCTGCATCGCCATGGTCCTGGAAGCGGACAATGCCATCCTGAAGTGGCGGGATCTTATGGGCGCCACCAACCCTGCCCAGGCCGCAGAAGGAACTTTGCGCCGGGAATTCGGTAAATCCCTCGGCGAAAATGCCACGCACGGCTCGGACGGACCGGAAACGGCTGCTTTCGAAATCGGCTATTTCTTCGCCGGCCTGGAACTTCTGTAAGCGTGCAACTCAGGTCAATGAGCTATGTTGCAGCACCCCTCTAGAGGGTGCTTGGTATAGAAAGACAATACTCATTTCAGGCACCGGATTACTGTGTATCTGAAATGAGTATCCTGATAAGGAAAGCCCACACCGCCGATTTTTCCGTGAACGATCTTTCAGGCTGAACCAGTCTGATGCACCTCGCGTTTGTACATTTCCAGGATGTAACCATCGCACTTCAACAAGTTTTGGTTGCCCAGCCAGTACGTCAACTATTCAAAAAATCGCAGGATTATCTTCGTCTTTTTTTCTGTTATCCTGATGGTTGTATTGAAAACAAGGAGTTTTTGCCTTCCCATCATTTTGTCTAATGTTTTGCTGTTTTTATGACAGGTAAGTGTCTGTTATTCCGTCGTCGAATCTCATATCATTAGACAAAATAATCTATTTTGTCTAATGTTGCTATACGTGGGGTTTTTGTGTGATGGCACTTTTAAGATTTCCTCAAACAATAATGATTTATTGCGAACATGTTTCATGATTTATTGCGAACATGTTTCGTATATTGTAGGTTCTTTTGAAGAGTATTATAAGAAGGGGGTGCAAGCCCAAGAAGACAAAGCTTCAGAAAAAAACAAAACTGGTGTGTTATTCAGAACTACAGATTTATTTGTTAGGTTTTTTACTAAAGAAAAAATGGCATCTATTATAAGTGGAATAACTGGACCATCAATCTTAACCTTCATAGGTGGGGCGATGTGTTTAATTGGAGCCATTTGGGCGTCAGTTCAACAATCAAATAAAACCAATGAGATCACAGAACTGAATAAACAAATATTAAATACATCGACTGGAGGCGACAGTTTTCCATATTTTGTTCCCAGTTTCAGTTCGAGTAGTAGTTTTCCCGAGTCATTAACTATATTGAGTGAGGGAAAATATCCTATATATGACCTAAGTTATCGTGTAACCGACTTAGATGACTTTGAAACAGCGCAGAAAAATCCTGATGCGAAGAAAAACGTTCTTAATATAGGAATAGAAAATGCTGTTGGAAACCTTCCACCGAATGCTGCTATGTCTTCTGGTTTAACAATGCGAGAAAAGGAATATACCCGATTAACCGTTCAGTTTACCACACGCAATAAACACTTAATGCAGAGCATAAGAATTAAAAAAGTTGGTAAAGAATATAAAACGGCTATGTGTGTCAAAAATACATTCCCTCCAAATGAGACTTTGTATTTGAAAATTGACGATGGTTATCCACTAAACAAGGAGGGAGTGGTTGAGTGGTAACCCTAATAAAGTTAATGCAGCCGACGCAAAAAGCCGCGCAGTTGATTAGCAGTGTTATTCCCTAGCTTGCCCCGATTAGACAGAATAATTCAAAATGTCTAATGTTTTGAGCTTAATAAGTTTAGCCAGTGATCGACATCGCGCCTGACCAGATTTTGTCGAATTACCCATGGCGAAAAGCTAGGAATTGTTACATCGGTAAATCCCTATTTGCAGCTGATAACAACACAATCCAACTGACTGTGCTGCAGCAGAATATTGAGTTTCAACCCATCAAATTGGTTGTGTTCAATTTTACAAGGAGGGTCTTCAATTCAGGCAAGCGCTCCTGTGAGACTTTCCAGACAGTCATAAGATCAACGCCCATATAATCATGGATGAGCACATCCCGCATCCCGGCCATTTTATTCCAAGGTATGTCAGGATATTTTTTTCTGAAAGATGGCGGGATATGCTTGGTGGCTTCGCCAAGGACTTCAAGACTTCTGATTACTGCATTGATGGTCCCTATCCCCTGTAAACAACTCATAGGACATGCCATGCGTGAATTCTTCGATATCGGTAATGGCAATGATGATATCGTTAAGATAATCGGTGAGTTCCTGCCCTTTAGACATACTCAACCTCGGACAAGATGCGCTTGCCGATGGCTGGCTTAAGAGCTGATTCCATTACCAGATCAACTTTGGCGTTGAGTCGACTTTCAAGGAACTCGCGCAAGTCCAGAAAGTCAAAGAGATCAATATCTCGACTAAAGGTGACGAGTATATCGATATCACTCTTCTTTCGCTGTCGCCCCTTAACATAGGAGCCAAAAAGTCCGAGCCGCTGGACTCCGTAGTGCGCCTCCATCTCTGGTTTGTTGCTTCGAATTGCGTCGATGATCTCTTTTTTATTCATAAGGCGATGGAGGGTGGTATGCGGTAACTTGCTACTTTATTTTGGATTTTTCAAAAATTATTCTTCTAGCAAAGAGTCCTCCGATCTGATGCTTCAAAACTACCCGTTCAATGCAATTCACGCAATTATTTTTAGCCGCATTCGCTTTTCGTTACAACACAATCCAACTGACCATCCTGCAGCAGAACATTGAGTTCCTCTCCAACCCGGGCATCTCTTGCCCGCGCCACCACTCGCCAGGTGGCATCCTCCCCTTGTCTTTTGCGAACGATTGCATAGCCTCTCGCCAAGGTCGCAAGCGGGCTCACCCCGTGCAAAAGGGTCGCCTGCTCGGCAAGCGCCGCCTGCTTGCGTTCCAAGGTGCGCTGCATATGATTTTTCAGCTGGCTGACAAGCAGATGAACGCGTTGCTCCTGCAATTCGATTCGGTTCGAGGGAATTTCTTTCTGCAAACTGCGGGTGAGCAACTGCAACCTTTGTTCTTTCGCCTGCAGGCAGGCGTATACCGCCTGCAGCAGATGCACCTTGCTGAGATTCAAGCGGAACTCTAAGCTGTTAAACACATTTCGCATATCCCCCAGCATCTTTTTGTGGTGCAACAGCTGCTGTTCGAGAAAGTGTATCTTGCGCTCAACTCGAAGCTGCAAGCTGGCCTGCAAGGAACGGACATGGCGGCGCAACATATCCGCATCGGGTACCAGTTTTTCCGCCGCCCCGGTGGGGGTGGGGCAGCGAAAATCGGCGCAGAAATCGGCAATGGTGAAATCGACTTCATGACCTATTCCGGTCACCACCGGCAAGACTGAACGATGGATAGCTTCGGCAACGATCTCCTCATTGAAGGCCCAGAGATCTTCGATGGAACCGCCGCCTCGGCACAGGACTATAATATCGGCTCCGGCAATCCCTTGCGCTCTTTCGATAGCTCCGGCTATCTCGGCCGCTGCGCCTTTTCCTTGTACCTTTACCGGCAGAATCTGAATATGTACCGGCGATTTTCTATTGCCGACGATCTTGAGGAAATCCTGAATGGCTGCCCCGGTTGGCGAGGTGATGACGATTATTTTCCCAGGGTAGGGCGGCACGGGCCTTTTTCGCTCGGCGGCAAAATACCCCTTGTCGGCAAGTTTACGTTTCAGTTGCTCAAACTCGCGCAATAAGTTACCGATGCCGTAGAGTTCGACGCTGTCGATCACGACCTGATACTCACCGCGCGGTTCATACACGGAAATTCTGCCGAACACCACTACCTGCTGACCATCCTGTAAATTGAGTTCGACAAACCTTTTCTGCTGCTTGAAAAGTACTGCCCGGATCTGCGCTCCGGCATCCTTTAAAGTGAAATAGTAATGACCGGAGAAAGGGATTTTCAAATTGGAGATTTCCCCGCAGATTCTCACAAACCGGTACTCGGTTTCGAGAATATCTTTGATTGCTGCTGTGAGTTGGCTGACAGTAAGGATGGCCGGGGTATTCAAGGTATTCATCATTGCTGTGGAAGGATTTTAAAGCCGGGCCGAACCGGCTGATTACGCATAGACAGACATACGGGTATATATTATATTGTCCGCTCTATGTCCTGTCATTTATTAATAAAATAAGTTTTGAGTTTGAGGAGGTATATCGCATGGCCAGTGAAAGTGCGTTCAATAAACGTCTTACTGCCGAAACCACGATCGATAAAGTTGAAGGATTGTTGGAACATTTCAATCTCCCGCCAAAGGCGATAAGCTTTATTCGGGGGAATTTAAGAATTATCCAGATTGCCATCGGCCTGATCGTTGCGGCAATCGTTTTCACCTCGTTGTATGGCTCCTACCAGGAGAAACTGAAAGAAGATGCTTCATCGGCGTTGGCAAAAGCCATGCAGCAGAGCAAAGAAGGGCAGGCCGAAGCACTGCGCAAGGTGTCCGAGGAGTACGGCAGCACCTCATCGGCGCTCTGGGCGAAGATCGGAATTGCTCACCTCGATATGCAAAATGGGTCATTTACCGAGGCGGCAGATAAATACCGCAAGATCCTGACGGGAATCAAGAGTGCCGATCCTCTCTACCCCTTGGTACTGTTCAGCTTAGCCCAAGCTCTTGAGGCGGATAAAAAATTCCCCGATGCCACAAAAGAATATGACCTTCTCAAGAATTTTAAGGGTTATGAACATATCGCCTACTCCGGTATGGGAAGACTCGAAGAAGTGCAGGGTAATATTGAAAAGGCTATCGCCGTGTATAACAATTTCCTCCTAAGTATCGGCGATGACCCTTCCTTTGCCCAGGCAAAAGAGCAAATAGATGGCAAAATTGCTCGACTCAAAGCCCGACTCTAACTGAGCCGCGTAACGATGGAGATGAAGATAATAAAATCGCCTGCGGAAATGCAGCACCAGGCCATTGCCTGGAAACGGGAAGGACTGAAAATCGCCCTCGTTCCAACCATGGGTTGTCTGCATGCAGGGCACCTCTCCCTGATGCGCAAGGCCGTGCAGAACGCCGATAAAGTCATTGTCAGCCTCTTCGTCAATCCCATGCAATTCGGGCCAAATGAGGACTTTGCCGCCTATCCGCGGCAGTTCCAGATTGATTGCGATCTTGCCGAAAAAGAAGGTGTTCACCTTATCTTTTGTCCGGATGCAAAAGAGATGTATCCTGAGGGCTTTCAAACCACCGTCAGCGTCAAAACCCTCACCCAGGGAATGTGCGGTGCCGACAGACCCGGCCATTTTGACGGTGTCGCCACAGTGGTCAGTAAACTCCTGCATCTAACAATACCGGACATTGCCGTTTTTGGTGAGAAGGACTTCCAGCAGCTGGCGGTTATCCGGCAAATGGTGCGGGATCTGCATTTTCCCGTGACGATTATCGGTTCTCCCATAGTCCGAGAAGCGGACGGCCTTGCCATGAGTTCCCGCAATAAGTACCTAGCGGGCGAAATGCGTACCCAAGCCCTCTGTTTGTACAGATCGATTCAAGCGGCGCAGCAAATCGTGGCGCGTGCAGGGCACGATGTTGCCGCTGGTACCATTATCGAGGCGACCAAAAAAACTGTTGCCGAAGCCGGCGGCAAGCTTGAGTATGCGGTGGTGGTCGATGAACATTCATTGCAGGCAGAAACCTTTGTCGGCAGCAGCAGTGTCTTGGCGATCGCCGTAAAAATAGGTGGGGTCGTTCGTCTTATTGATAACGCCAAACTTTTTATCGTCAAGAAGTAATGAATTCGGCAATGCTTTGTCAGGGAGAAGCCGATTTTTATAATAATTGCCTGTCAAGAGTTTGGACAGGCGGAATCAGAGGAGTTTACCATGCCGGGATATGAAATATTCGGAGAAGAGGAAAAAATTGAGATCATGGACGTCCTGAACACAGGCGTTCTCTTTCGTTATGAATTCCTTGAGCAACGTAAAGGCGTTTTCAAGGTTCGTGAATTTGAGCAGAATTTCGCAAAATACTGTGGGGCCGGCCATGCCCAGGCAGTAACTTCCGGCACTACCGCCTTGAAAATCGCCCTTACCGCCTTAGGCATTGGCCCGGGCGACGAGGTGATTACCCAAGGCTTCACCTTCGTTGCCACCTGGGAGGCGATTCTTGAGGTTGGGGCGTTGCCTGTTTTTACTGAAGTTGATGCCACTTTGAATATGGATCCAAGTGATCTGCAAAAGAAAATCACCCCAAAAACAAAGTGTATTATTCCTGTGCATATGCTCGGAGCCCAAGCAAGGATAGCTGAAATTGTAGCCATAGCTGCCCAGCACAACATCCCGGTTCTGGAAGATACCGCCCAGGCAACCGGTGCACGCATAGGGGGAAAACACCTTGGAACCTTCGGCAAATGCGGAACCTTCTCGTTTGATGCGGTGAAAACGCTGACCACCGGCGAAGGCGGTATGGTCATTACCGATGATGAACAGCTGTGGCGATCGATGTCCGAGTATCACGACCACGGCCACGATCATCAGATCAACCCCGGCGGCAGAGGCGGGGAGGGGAGGCGCTTTATCGGCTCCAACTACCGAATGATGGAACTGCAGGGAGCAATTGGCCTTGCACAACTGGCGAAACTCGATTCGATGATTGTCGCCCAACAAAAGAACAAAACCGTGCTTAAAGAGGCGGCTGCGGCAATTCCGGGGGTAACGTTCAGACAGCTTGTCGACCCGCAAGGCGATTCCGCCACGCACCTTGCCTTCATTCTGCAAGACCGGGAACAGTGCCAAAGAGTCAATGCCTCTTTAAGAAAAGATGGCCTTGGGGCGGTTAATTTTTCTGAGAATACCTGGCACTATTATCCTCAGTGGGAGCATTTACTTGGTGCCAAGAGCCTGACCCGGTCGGGCTATCCGTTTAACGAACCCGGCGGCAAAAAAAGAATCGTCTATGACCCGAAGGCATTACCGCAAGCTGCCGCTCTTCTTGAACGTACCCTGGTTTATCCGGTATCAATCAAAATGACTGGGGAAAAGCTTCAGGAGATGAGCCGCGCTTTGCATCGTGCGGCGCAGGTTTAACAGCTATCAGGAGGCGATAGAGGGAGTGAGGGGTTTGTAATTAAAGAACGGCATAAGCGCTTCGCTTGCGGCCTTTGATTTTGCAGCAACTTTATCAAGGACCGTAAGCGAACCCTTTTTTTTCATCTCGACAATCTCCCAGCTCTCGGGGGAGGCGGCGATGGCCTGCATTAATCCAAGATGCTGGGCGTGACCGGCCTTATAGGTCTCGACATGCCCCAGGACCGGACATCCCAAAAGGGCCAGATCACCGACAAGATCCAATACCTTGTGCCTGATGAACTCATCATCGTAGCGCAGGCCGTCTTCGTTGAGCACCGATTTTCGGTTCCAATGGATGGCGATTACGTTTGCCAGTGAGCCTCCCAAGGCCAAACCGTTGGCCCAGAGTTCCTCTACCTGCTCAACATAGCCAAAAGTTCTGGCCCTGGCGATCTCGTCGCCGAAACGATCTGCGGAAAAATCAAAAGTGTAGCGTTGTGTATTGATGAGGGTGTCGTCAAAGCAAATTTCCCCGGTTACTTTCAGGCCGTTGTAGGGAGAAATGGTAAGATGTTTGTCACCATCGCGATAACTGATAGGTTCGGTAATGCGAAGAATTTTTCTCAATCCTTTCTGTTTCAATTTCCCTGTTACCTTCAGCAACTGAAAGAAGGGTTCGGCACTGCCATCCATAATGGGGACCTCGGCCGAATCTAATTCCACATCGGCGTTATCAATGCCAAAACCTTGCAACGCCGCCAACAGATGCTCAATCGTTGAAACCTGAAAATATTCATTACCGAGAGTCGTGGCCAGCTGTGTGTCGACGACTTTATCCATATGCGCCTGAACATGAATGTTCGTGGGCAGATCGGTGCGGAAAAAGCGGATACCGTTGTTGATCGGAGCCGGTTTAATGGAGAGATTAACGGTTCTTCCGGAATGCAAGCCAACCCCACAACAACTAACCGGGTTGCGTAAGGTGTACTGAAAGGGATCGATGGGCAACGACATGATGTTTTCCTTAGGGTTTAAATTGCATTTTGCTGAGTAGCAAATGCAATTTCCGTGCCGCACAAACTTTCTTTACTTTAAAAAAAATATGTTTTTATTTCACTATGATATGACTTTTTTCCGGTGCAAGCATATGTTCGGTCTTGTGGGTAAAAAAACACTGTGACAGGAAAAGCAGTTGGTTTTAACACAGTGTATGGGGTGTCGCTCATTTTCAAACCCTGCATTGAGAGTGATTGGATTTGAGGAAGCTTTGCATCGATTGAGTGACAAAGAGATCGAAATCATTTTCTGCTTGAAAACAGATTTCCAGCACATGACGGCGCAAGGGGGAATCGAAATCCTTGATTTTCACAAAATCTTTTTGGGTAGTAACGAGTTGACTCGCTCCCGAGGCCACAGCCTGTCTGCAAATATCCGTCATCATCGCCTGGCTGTAGCGCACATGATCGGGTAGCGCCAGGAAGCCGCTCTGGTGGACTGACAAGGTATTGAGCGAATCTTGGAACCTGGAAGGATTGGCAATGCCACAGAATGCGAAAAATGGGTCTTCTAGAGAAGATCCGGCCTCATTACTGTCTTTGCATTGCAGTTTTAACCCGCCTAAAGATGCGAAAAAGACCGGTTTTGACTTGAATTGACTCTTGAGAAATTTGCCGAATTGCTCGGCCTGTTCCTTGTTATTGTCATTAATGCCCGTAATAACAAAGGCATGACAACGATGAAGCGCCGATACCGGCTCTCTCAGGATGCCTCCGGGAAATATCCTTTTGTTTCCGGCAAGACAGCTTCCATCGAAAAGAACTATATCAATATCTCGCCTAATTGCCAGGTGCTGAAAGCCGTCATCGAGGATGAGCACATCGGCATTAAAGTCTTCAACTGCCCGGCGACAGGGATGGAGGCGACGGGTTCCCGTGAGAACTGGCACAGGCAAGGCCTCGGCGAGCAGATAGGGTTCATCTCCCGCCTGTTCAGGCGACAGGAAGATGGTGTGGCCATCTGAGACCACGTTGACCATAAGTTTTGCCCTGCCGCCATACCCTCGGCTGATAATTGCCGGATGATAGCCATGTTGCAAGAGAAGTTTTGCCAGATGGCGGACGGTGGGAGTTTTGCCGGTGCCTCCCAACACCAGGTTGCCGACGGAGATAACCGGGACGGGCAAAGAATTTTGCCGAAGAAGTCCCTGGTTATACATTTTTTCCCTGATCTTCATCGCCAGCCCGTAAAGAGGGCCCAAAGGACGACCAAAAAAAAACAATAATTGCAAACTCTTTAACATGATAAGGACGCAGAAATAAATTCCGGCGAAAGGCTTTTTTTACTTTAGATTTTGCAAAATACAACTCAACAGACTAATATCATTTCTCCGGGGGATATGCTCGCCCTTTCCGAGGTGTTTTGCGTAAAGCCGTTGTCAAATAATAACTGAAAAGGGAGGAAAAAATGAAGTTTACTGTAAGTGGAAAACTTTTTTCAACAACCGCATGTCTTATGTTCGCCCTGTCAGCCCCCGCACTGAGTTTTGCAGGGGATACAATCAAGTTTGGTATTGCCGGGCCCCACAGTGGTGACCTCGCATCCTACGGTTTGCCTTCCGCCGCCGCTGCAAAACTGGTCATCGATAAGTTCAATGCCAACGGCGGCATCAAAGGCAAAAAGATTGAAATCCTCCAGGAAGACGATGTCTGCAAGCCGGAAATCGCCACCAACACTGCAACCAAGCTGGTATCGAGCGGGGTCGAAGTGGTTCTTGGACATATCTGCTCCGGGGCAACTATTGCCGCTATGCCGATTTATAAGGATGCAAACATACTGGTAATGTCGCCTTCCGCCACCAGCGATGAATTGACCTACAGTGGTAAATATCCGAACTTTTTCCGCACCATCGCTCCGAATGCCGCCCAATCCCCGGCGATGATCGACTTCGCGATCGATAAACTTGGCTTAAAGAAAATTGCCATTATCCATGATAAAGGCGATTACGGCAAACCTCTTGCCGAAGGCGCCAAGCTCCATGTTGAAAAAAAAGGCAAGGGTCAGGTTGTTCTATTTGAAGGCATCACCCCCGGGGCCATGGACTATTCGGCAATCGTTCAGAAAATTAAGGAATCGGGCGCAGAAGTTGTGGTCTTTGGCGGATATCATCCCGAAGCCTCGAAAATCGTCTCCATCATGAAGAAGAAACGTCTCGATACGAAATTCGTTTCCGATGACGGTGTGAAGGACGACACCTTTATTAAGGTAGCAGGTGATGATGCAGAGGGTGTGTATGCCGCTGGTCCGCAGGACAACTCGGCCAATCCTCTCGCCCTTAAGGCCAAAGAAGAATACAAAGCCGCTTTCAACAGCGATCCCGGTGCCTTTTATGAGAATGCCTATGCAGCGACCGTGGTTATGCTCAATGCCATCGAAAAGGCGGGCGGCTCAACCAAACTGGAAGATCTGAAGAAAGTTCTGCAGACTGAAAAGGTTGACACTCCCGTTGGAGCCGTCAGCTTTGATCAAAAAGGCGATGCGATTGGGGTGGGATTTTCAATGTATGTTGTTGAAAAAGGCAAGTATGTCGTAGTCAAATAATAACGTTCGACACCTCTTCCATATCTGCAGCAGACCCTGTTGATCGGGTTTGCTGCAGATATTTTTTTATTCAGACATGGATTACTTTATTGAACTCCTTTTCAGTGGCTTAACCAGGGGCTCCATCTATGCACTTATTGCCCTCGGTTACACCATGGTCTATGGCATTATCGGCCTTATCAATTTTGCCCATGGCGAGATTTATATGATAGGGGCCTTCACCGCCTTTATTGTTGCGACAGTCCTCTCAATCTATGGTTTTCCTCTTATCGCCATCGTTATCATAGCCGGAATAGCCGCAGTCGTTTGGTCGAGTTCCTATGGCTATACTATTGAAAAAATCGCTTATAAACCACTCCGCCATGCCCCGCGCTTGTCACCGCTCATCAGCGCCATCGGCATGTCGATCTTCCTGCAGAACTATGTATTACTGGCTCAGACTTCAGATTTCTTGCCATTTCCAAGATTGATACCCGACTTCCCTTTTATGGAGCCGATTGCCCATATTGTCGGATCAACCGATCTGGTTATTTTGGTAACCACGGTCATTGTCATGGTAGCTCTTACTTTCATTATTAAATTCACGCTCATCGGTAAAGCCATGCGAGCAACCTCCCAGGATCGGACCATGGCTACACTCGTCGGCATCAATGTCAATAGAGTTATTTCCGCAACTTTTATTATCGGTTCGGGTCTTGCTGCTATTGGTGGTCTGCTTATCGCCTCGCATATCGGCCAGATCAATTTCTACATTGGTTTTCTCGCCGGGATCAAGGCATTTACCGCCGCTGTTCTCGGGGGTATCGGCTCCATTCCCGGTGCCGTCCTCGGCAGCCTGATACTTGGCCTTACCGAAAGTTTCGCCACCGGATATGTCTCCAGCGATTATGAGGATGTATTTGCCTTCTCGCTGCTCGTTTTGATTCTTATTTTCAAACCTTCCGGCCTTCTTGGTAAGGCGACCAACCAGAAAGTGTAAGAAATTGCTATGGGATTATTGAAAGAACTGAAAAAAGGCGTGCTGATATCCCTTTGGTTCGTTTTTCTCACGTTTCCGGTAATGGTGATCAAAGTCGATCCCATAGCGAGAACTGTGGTGTGGCGATGGGCAAATGCTCTATACATGGCAGTTGGCACCTTTTTTATATATTTTCTTGTGCAATTTTTCCTGAGGAAAAAAGAAAACCGGAAAGAAACGAATGACAGCAAGGAACAGACTCTTTCATTTATCCACAGAATTCTTCAGGATCGTTTGCAGCGCAATATTTTGATCGGTGTCGTTGCCGTTGTCGCCGTGTTTTTTCCGCAATTTTTGTCTGCCTACCAGACGAATGTGATGACCACCGCCCTTATGTATGTGGTTCTGGGGCTGGGACTGAATATCGTGGTTGGACTGGCCGGTCTTCTCGATCTTGGCTTCGTCGCTTTTTATGCGGTGGGCGCGTACACCTATGCCCTCTTGAATCTGCACTTCGGTCTCGGGTTCTGGGCCGTTTTGCCGATCGGCGGTCTCATCGCCGCAACCTTTGGCATCCTCCTCGGTTTTCCCGTTCTCCGCCTTCGCGGCGATTATCTGGCAATCGTCACCTTGGGTTTTGGTGAAATCATTCGTCTTATCTTGGAAAACTGGGGGCAATTCTCCAAGGGACCGAGCGGCATTTCCAACATTTCCCGGCCCGGTTTTTTCGGTATCGAATTTAGTCTTCAATCCTCGATAATCTACACCTACTATCTCATGGTTTTGTTGGTCCTTGTGACCATCTTCGTTGTCAACAGATTGCAGGACTCCCGCCTTGGCAGAGCCTGGATAGCCCTTCGAGAAGACGAAATTGCCTGCCAGGCCATGGGTATCGATAAGCGCAAAACCAAACTCGTGGCTTTCTCTCTCGGAGCCTTTTGGGCCGGAATCATGGGGGTAATGTTTGCCGCCAAGACCACCTTCGTTAATCCGGCCAGCTTCACCTTCCTTGAATCGGCAATTATTTTATCCATCGTTGTGCTTGGCGGCATGGGTTCTATTGTTGGTGTTCTTTTCGGCGCACTCATTCTCATTCTTATGCCAGAATATCTGCGCGCCTTATCGCAATATAGGATGCTCGCTTTCGGGGCAATCCTGGTGTGCATGATGGTCTTTCGGCCGCAAGGCTTGATTTCCAATATCCGGCGCACCTATACCTTTAAGAAAAAAACGACAAGTTCATTGTGCAGATGACAACACAACCTATTCTCGACGTAAGCGGTCTGACCATGGATTTTGGCGGGATTCGTGCCTTGAATACCCTCGATCTTGATGTCAACAATGGGGAAATAGTTGCCCTCATCGGCCCGAACGGTGCAGGGAAAACCACCTTTTTTAATTGCATTACCGGAATATATACGCCAACGGCCGGTGATATTTGGCTGACGCCGCCAGGCGGCGGCAAGAAGATTTCTCTGAATGGTCTGAAACCCAACCAGGTAACTGAGAAAGGTCTTGCCAGAACCTTTCAGAATATTCGGCTTTTTTCGAAAATGACCGTCCTGGAAAATGTCATGATCGGCAGACACTGTCGCACCAAGGCCTTTATCTTTGGCGCAATCTTCAGAAATAAAGCGACCTTGCAAGAGGAGCAAGGTATTCTGGAGACCAGCTATGCCATACTTGAAAAGGTAGGACTAGCGAACTACGCCGATGAGTTTGCCGAAAACCTTCCCTACGGTGCCCAGCGACGCCTGGAAATAGCCAGGGCTTTGGCCACCGAGCCTTTGTTGTTGCTTCTTGATGAACCGGCGGCGGGCATGAATCCGCAGGAGACCATTGGTTTGGAACACTTGATCAAACAGATCTCAAGAGAAGGACAAGCTATTCTCCTTATCGAACACGATATGAAGCTGGTGATGAGCTTATCCGATCGTATCTTTGTAATGGATTACGGCAAAAAGATAGCCCAGGGCACGCCCTTGGAAATTCGTGAAAATCCTGCGGTTATCAAGGCTTACCTGGGTGAGGAAGTCGATGCTTAAGTTAGAGAAAGTACAGTCCGGCTATGGTAATAAGCTGGCTATCAAAAACGTCTCCCTGGAGATTCAGGAAGGGGAGATTATTACCCTGATCGGCGCCAATGGTGCAGGAAAAAGCACCACTCTGATGACTATCTGCGGCGTTGTTCCCTGCCGGTCCGGGTCGATAACCTTTCAGGATAGAGAAATCCAGGAAATGGCACCTGAGGAAATAGTTCGCCTGGGCATCTGCCAGGTCCCCGAGGGACGGCACATTTTTCCGCAGCTGACGGTCAAAGAAAATCTCGATATGGGTGCTTTTCTGCGAAAGGATAAAGAAGGAATCAAAAAAGACATGGAATATGTCTTTGCCCTTTTTCCGATCCTGGCAGAAAGAAGAAATCAGGACGGCGGCAATCTCAGCGGTGGGGAACAGCAGATGCTCGCCATGTCGCGGGCCCTCATGGCAAGACCACAGGTGCTGTTGCTCGACGAACCATCCATGGGCCTTGCACCTCTCGTTATCAAGCAGATTTTCGAGATCATCAAACAAATAAACGAGGAAAGTAATACCACGATTTTCCTGGTAGAGCAGAACGCCAATCAGGCTCTGCACATCGCCGACAGGGGATATGTCATGGAAAACGGGGAAATCACTCTTACCGGCAAGGCCCAGGAACTCCTAGCTAATAAGGATATCCAGAAGGCTTATCTGGGGATATAAATAAACACATCGGTTGCCGTCCACTGGGATCAGAACATCCTTGAATGCAGTATCACTTTTAACATCACAGCGGTATGAAAAACATTAAGGTTGGAGTAATTGGCGTTGGCTATCTTGGCCGTTTCCATGCCCAGAAATATGCGTCTCTCGAAAACGTCACACTGGTCGGGGTTGCAGATCTCGAAGCACAACAAGGGCAAAAGGTGGCCGGGGAATGTAACTGCCAATCCTTCGTCGATTACCACGAACTTCTGCCGCTGGTTGATGCGGTTTCGATCGCAGTCCCCACCTCCTATCATTGGCAGGTGGCAGGAGAGTGCCTGGACCAGGGCATCGACGTTCTCCTGGAAAAACCGATGACCGTCACCCTTCTGGAAGCGGACGAACTCATTGTCAAGGCACAGGCCCGTAAGCTGATCTTGCAGATCGGCCACCTTGAGCGCTTCAATCCGGCAGTTCAGGCCATGGAGCCCTTTCTCACCACCCCCGTTTTCATAGAAAGCAACAGGATAGCCACTTTTAAGAACCGAGGGGTCGATGTCGATGTGGTTCTCGACCTGATGATTCACGATATCGACATCATCCTCAATATCGTCAAATCACCGATCAAGACCATTCATACGGTTGGTGCTCCGGTGGTAACGGCCAATACCGACATCGCCAATGCCCGGCTGATCTTTGAAAATGGGGCTACCGCCAATGTCACGGTGAGCAGGATTTCCCGGACCAATGTCCGAAAAATGCGCATTTTCCAACCGGGATCCTACATCAATGTCGATTTCGGCAACAAACGGGTGATGACCATTCATCTTTCCGATGAACTCCGTGAAAACGGTATGCCGAAACAGATCGTCAAACTGCAAACCTTCTCCGACGGAGATGCGCTGAAAAGCGAGATAATCTCCTTCATACACCATGTTCGGGAGCGAACTATGCCAGCAGTGTCAGGTGCGGAAGGCCGGCGTGCTCTGGCGGTTGCCCTTCAGGTCATGGCACAAATCCATGAGCTCCAAAACCTTGAATTGTTCAAAAAGGTGATGGGCGGCCAAAAACCATGACCTCCCGAATCATGATTGTCACCGGCGAAGCCTCCGGAGACCTCCATGGCGCAAATCTTCTTAGGGCTTTACGATCAAAGGTTTCCGACATGGAGGTGTGCGGCATGGGGGGACCAGAATTGGCGTCCCTCGGGGTAGAGATCCTCTATGATGCTGCCAAGGTGTCGGTTGTCGGTGTCTTTGAAGTTTTTTCGCACTTGAAGGATATCATCTCGGCCCAAAGGGTTCTTCGGCGAAGGCTGGCTACCCACCACCCAGACCTTCTCATCCTCATCGATCTGCCCGATTTTAATTTGCTGTTGGCTAAAAAAGCCAAAAAACTCGGTATTCCGGTTTTCTATTACATTAGCCCTCAGGTCTGGGCGTGGCGGTCGGGCCGGGTTAAGACAATTCGCGACCGCGTCGATAAAATCGGCGTCATCCTGCCCTTTGAAGAAGAATTTTTTCGGCAGCGGGGCATCGACGCTGAATATGTCGGCCACCCTCTTCTTGATACGGTTGTAACGTCGACCACCAAAGAACAGTTTTACACACAGCAACAAATTCCTTTGGATACAAGGTGCATCGGGCTTTTACCAGGCAGCCGGAAACGTGAGGTCTTCTCGCTTTTGCCGGACTTTCTTGAGGCCGGTCGAATTCTCCAGAGTGCAACGACAGAGAAGCTGGTATTTCTCGTTCCCCAAGCCTCCACCATCACCACCCGTGACCTTGAAGAAGCCGGAATCAATGAAGCAAGAAAGCACCTGGATATTCGTATTGTTCAAGAGGAAAGGTACAATATGATGGCCGCGTGTGCGGCGGTTGTCGCCGCATCGGGAACAGTAACCCTTGAACTGGCGATACTGGAAGTGCCTATGGTCGTCGCTTATAAACTGGCGCCGCTCAGCTATGTCCTTGGCAGGTTGCTTGTAAAGGTCAAATATTTTTCTCTTGTCAATCTGATCGCCGGTTATCCTGCCGTACCCGAACTGCTGCAAGCAGAAGTAACTCCTAAAAGAATCGCCGAGGAATTGACGGCAATCCTGTTCAAGCCGGAAAAAAGACAAGGCATGATAGACGTGCTGCGGGATGTCAAAGAGAAGCTCGGTAGCGCTGGCGCCTCGGAAAAGGCCGCGCTTGTCGCCGCTAGTCTCTTGAATAAACAAAAACGTGGATGATTCTCTGATCGGAGTTATTTGCCGAAATTGCAAATCGGATACCGGCAGGTCTGGCAATTGCGACACAGGCCGCCATGCCCTAGTTCCGCAAGTTCTCGCCTACCGATCTTTTCGCCGCAGAGGATTCGTGGCAATATCAGGTCAAGGACCGTTATTTTGTGAAACATCCCGCAGGCCGGAATTCCCAGCACGGGCCGGTTGTCGATGGTCCCGGAAAGAAACATGGCCCCTGGGAGAACCGGGGTGCCGTAGACTACATCCCTTGCCCCCGCCAACAAGATACCTTCCTTGGTGACGTCATCGGGGTCAACCGACATCCCGCCGCTGGTGACAATGAGGTCGGCACCCTGCTGGGCGCAGTATTGAATCTCACTGGCGATAATCTGTTTGTCGTCGGGTGCAAATCGCACCAAGAGTATCTCGGAGCCAAGTGTCTTAGCTTTTGCCCGCAAAACTTCCTCAAACCTGTCCTGTATTCTGCCGTAGAAGACCTCATTGCCGGTGATCACCAGGCCGATTTTTGCTTTTTTAAGAGCCAGAACCTCAACTACCGGGGCTCCGGACATGGCGATTTTTTCCGCCAGGGCGATAAGCGTACGTTCGGTGATGAGGGGAATAAGACGTGTTGCGGCGACGGTCTCACCTTTTTTTACCGGGGTATTATCGTGCAGTGTCGCACACATCACCTCGCCCAGCATATTGAACTGCAGGAGCGATTTCTTGTTGATGCGGAGAAGACCGTCAAGCCCTGCTTGCATAGCAATTTTCCCCTCGACCGGGGAGTTAGTGTACTCTATCCCCCTACCGGAAAGAGCGCGGGCTAAGATAACAGCGGCCTCATTTTCATGGATCTCCGATGCATCCAAAGAAAGAACAAAAATATTGTCCTTTCCCAAGCGTTTAAGATAGGCAACATCCTCCGGACGGATAATGTGTCCTTTCTTAAAAGCGGCACCTTTTTTTTCGTCTCCCACGATCTCGGTAATATCGTGGGGAAGGACCATGCCCACCGCCTTTTCAACAGGAACGCTTTGCCGCATAATAAAAATTCCCTTATGAGTTCAATTATAAACAACCATCTACCTGATCACGGGGATAAAGACTTTTTACATCGTAGATAACAGAATTTTCTTTGCAGAAGCTTCGTAGCTCGGCAATGGAAATCTCGGTGAATTGCCGATGGGCGACAGCGACCACCACAGCGCTATAAGTATTCGGTCGAAGCTCCTGCACGAGAGTCAGACCGTATTCCTTTTCGGCCTCAAGAGGATTGGCCCAAGGGTCATATACATCGACGGCAATACCGTATTCGCTGAACTCGGCGATGATATCCGTCACTTTGGTGTTGCGCAGGTCGGGACAATTTTCCTTGAAGGTGAGACCCATCACCAGGATGCGGGAATGGGCGGTGTCGATTCCTTTCTGCACCATTTTTTTGATGACCGCAGCGGCGATATAATGGCCCATATCGTCATTGAGACGGCGACCGGCGAGGATCATATTGGGATGATAGCCGACCTCCTGTGCCTTATGGGTCAGATAGTACGGGTCAACACCGATGCAATGGCCGCCGACCAAACCCGGGCGAAAAGGGAGAAAGTTCCATTTGGTCCCGGCCGCGGCCAGCACTTCGCTGGTATTGATGTCGAGCCTGTCAAAGATAAGAGCCAATTCGTTAATCAAGGCTATATTGACGTCGCGTTGGGTGTTTTCTATTACTTTCGCCGCCTCTGCGACCTTGATGCTGCTTGCTGGGAAGGTGCCGGCAGTGATGATCGATTTGTACAATTCGTCGACCAATTGTGCGGTCTCCGGTGTCGATCCGGAGGTGATCTTGACGATGGATGGCAAACGGTGCTGTTTGTCCCCGGGATTAATCCGTTCCGGGCTATAACCGCAGAAAAAGTCCTTATTATAGGTGAGGCCCGACCCTTTTTCCAGCAACGGCACACAAACCTCTTCGGTTGCCCCCGGATACACCGTCGATTCGAAAACCACCACGTCGCCCGGTTTCAGAACCGCAGCAACCGTATTTGATGCCCCCACAAGGGGGCGAAAATCAGGACGTTTTGCGGCGTCGATGGGTGTTGGAACCGCCACTATATAAACATTCCGGTCGCCAATTTCCCGAGCATCGGCAGTGAATTGGAGGAACTTAACAGCAGCAAGTTCCTCATCCGAGACTTCAAGAGTAGCGTCACTGCCGCGACGGAGCGCATCGACCCGAGCAACATTTAAATCAAAACCGATTGTTGGAAATTTTTTGCCGAATTCGACGGCCAGAGGCAAGCCGACATATCCGAGCCCGATAATACACAGTCTGATATCTGACAAGTTCTTCATGTCGCTGCAACACTCCTCAGTTTTGATTTCCGTAATACGTCAGGCCCTGGCTGTCGGTCTCGAGAACGGTGACACTGTAAAGAGAGTAATGGTCGCTTGTCAGCTGGAATTGAACCTCATCATAGATAAAACGGGCAATATGTTCCGAAGATGGATTTTTATCTTGAAAATAGGGAAGGGTGTTAAGGTCGTTATGATCGAGTTTATCGACAGCTGCACCGACAATTTTTTTCAACACCTTGAAATCAATCCCCATCCCATACCGGTCAAGCGCTGTGGCACGCACAGCAACCTCGACTTTCCAGTTATGGCCGTGCGGCTTCTCGCAATCGCCGGGATAATCCCTCAGGTGGTGTGCGCCGGCGAAGTGGGTCTTTATGAAAATTTCAAACATCCTTCTCTCCTTTCAAAATATTGATAGCTCTCTGCTTCTGCACGGAAAGGGGGTTTCAACTTCTCGGGAACTTAATACTTTCGAGCTTATTAGTCATCTACTTTTGCCGGTAATTCCCGGCAAAACAAGGAGGCTGGTCCCTTAAGACGGATTGTCTCCGGAAACGATAGTCATCGCCGCTTGATTTTCAGCAGGTAACCGGAAAATCTACCCGAAGAAAAATTGATTTACATTTTCATCAGGAGGTATACATTCAATTTCCAACAATAAAATAATGGGCTCATTGTCTTTTTTTGCCTTGGAGTATTTTTTGGCAACGTTCACTACCGCAGAAGACGAAACAGAGGAAAAGATATCGCAAGACAGTCTCTTCGATGGTGATCTGCAATGCCTTCAGGCAACCGAAGGATATCGTTTCTCGGTAGATTCGCTCCTTGTTTCTCATTTTGTGGAGGTCCGAAAAAAAGACCGGATACTTGACCTCGGCACCGGCTGCGGCATAATCATGCTCATTCTTCTCTATCGATGGGGCCAGCGAATCAGCGAGATAGTGGGGGTCGAAATTCAACAAACTCTTGCGAGGCTGGCAAGGAAAAATCTGCAAGCCAATGACTTTGCTAGCAGCGGCCGAATTGTCGAGGGTGATATCAAGAACCTAGCCGCTCTTGTCGCACCGGAATCGTTTGATACTGTCGTCTGTAATCCGCCGTTTTATGGCCTCGGATCTGGGCGGCGCAGTTCCAACCACGAGGCCTGCCTTGCCCGCCACCAGGTTCTTGCAAGTCTCGATGACTTTCTTCTCGCCTCAACCCTGGCAGTGAAAAATAGGGGAACGGTATATTTCATTTATCCGGCCGGACAGATTGGCACCTTTATTTCTTTGCTTGGTAAACATCGACTTGCAGTAAAAAAACTGCAATTTGTCTACAGTTACCCGCAGATGAAACAAGAAGCTCGACTGGTTCTCATCGAATGCAGCAAAAACGGCGGGGGTGGTACGCATATCCTTGCACCACTGTATATCTACCAAGAAAAGAATGGTGCGCAGACCGAAGAAATGCAGAATATTTATAAAAAAAACATCTGTATACATTGTTAACTTAATAGTTCAATACAATTATTATTTACTATGCTTGCAATCATTACCAGTTGTTCGGTACTCGGTATTCACGGCTGGTTAATTCAGGTCGAGGTTGATGTCGCAGCCGGCCTCCCGACCTTTTCGACGGTAGGACTGCCCGATAGTTCCGTCCGTGAAAGTAAAGACAGAGTGAAGGCGGCAATTAAAAATTGCGGCTATCAGTTTCCCAACAAACGCATAACCGTCAACCTGGCTCCGGCAGATATCAAAAAAGAGGGCGCCGGATTTGATCTGCCTATCGCCATAGGTATCCTTGAAGCCACGGAAACCCTGAAAAGACAGCGAGCTGGGCATTACTGCGTAGTCGGAGAACTGTCTCTCGATGGGGCTGTGCACCGGGTAAGCGGCATACTGCCGATGATAATTGCCGCCCGGGAACAAGGCCTGCAAGGAATCCTGATTCCTGAGGAGAATATTGAGGAAGCACACATTGCACCGGCAGGAATTGACATCATCCCCATTACCTCGTTACCCCAGGCGGTGGAGTTTTTGGCAGGGATGGAGAGTGCCGCACCCTTTTGTCGGACAGACCTTGCAGCAATGGCCAACACCACCTCCTATCATGTCGATTTTGCGGATATTAAAGGGCAACAGCATGTCAAACGCGCCCTGGAGATTGCCGCTTCGGGTGGCCACAATATCCTTTTAAAGGGTCCTCCTGGTTCGGGAAAAACCATGTTGGCAAGACGATTTCCCACCATCCTGCCGCCGATGACCCTTGAAGAAGTAATTGAAACTACGAGAATTTACAGTATAGCCGGACAAAACTCGGAGAAAAGCACGGTTTTTACCACCCGTCCTTTTCGAGCACCGCACCATACCATTTCCGATGCCGGTCTTATCGGCGGCGGCAGTATCCCGCAACCGGGAGAGGTCTCCCTTGCCCATAACGGGGTTCTCTTCCTTGACGAATTGCCGGAGTTCAAGAAGCATGTTCTGGAAGTCCTGCGCCAGCCCCTCGAAGACGGGGAGGTGACAATCGCCAGGGCGAATATGACCTTGACCTTTCCAGCGCGATTCACCCTTATTGCCGCCATGAATCCCTGTCCCTGTGGGTTCTTTGGTGACAACCGTAACAGCTGCAACTGTAATGAAGCTGAGATCAAGCGCTATACCGGGAAAATTTCCGGACCACTCATGGACAGGATTGATATGCATCTTGAAGTTGCCGGTCTTGATTATGGGGAAATGAGCAGCACGACCAACGGCGAGAGTTCGAAAGACATCAAAGCCCGGGTCGATCAAACTCGAGCTCTCCAGGAAAAGAGATTTGTGGGCAACCCAGGTGTCTACTGCAATAGCCAAATGAACAGCAAACTCATGGAGATTTATTGTCTCTTGGATGCACCATCAGCACAGCTTCTAGAGAAAAGTGTCGCCAGGTTAGGACTTTCGGCAAGGGCGTATCATCGCATCCTGAAAATTGCCAGAACCATTGCCGACATGAACCAGGCGCCGAGCATTCGTTCAATCCATGTCTCCGAGGCTGTGCAATACTGCCGAACATCCCAATGAAATAGGATGGTTGCGGTCCTGGAAAGTATTGTCAAACACCCTCAAAACCGATGGAATGAAAAATGAAGAAGATTGTCGAAGAATTGAAACAGCTGATCGCCTTTAAACACACCACCGATGTTGGCGATGTGGTCCTTATCGCCGCGAAAGAGCCGAAAATGCTCTTCTATGCCTATGTGAATAAGATCGAGAGAGATAGCAGCAGAAAAGATGAGTGGTGGCATCTCCATCTCACCCTTCTTTCGGTTCCCCTACAAAAGATAACCTGGACATTGCGGACGGAACAGATGAGCGGACAGGAAATTTTTACCATGGGTGGTGAAGAGCGATTTTTGCAGGCCGTTGATCTAGGGGAAAAACAAGAAAAACAGCTCGGTCCAGGCAAAAAAATTTCAATCCTCAAAAGAGTGAAATAAAGATGAATTTCGAGTGAATAATGATCTTGGGCAATTGCTGTTAGTGCTCAGGGGGAACAAAGCTCACCAGAAGGCTCTCGAGTTTGGTTTCCAGCCGCCTGTAGGTAATCCGCGGGCATATATCCAACATTATTTTTGCCGCCTTGACCTGATCGGAATTGCTGTATTTATCGGATAGATAGATTATCTCACTGATGCCAGCCTGAATAATGACCTTGGTGCACTCATTGCACGGAAACAGTCCGACATAAATCCGGCAATTCCGTAAATCAGTGGAGATGGAGTTCAAGACTGCATTCAGTTCCGCATGGCAGACATAAGGATATTTGGTGTCAAGAAACTTACCTTGCCTTTCCCAGGGCAACTCATCATCGGAACATCCCCATGGGAAACCGTTATAACCGACACCGACAATTTTGTTTTGATCGTTGGCCACACAGGCGCCAACCTGGGTATTGGGATCCTTGCTTCTCTGGGCCGACAAAAGAGCTACGGCCATAAAATACTCGTCCCAGGAAAGATAATTCTGTCTCTTCATGAATTCCCTCCATCTTCATCGGCTTTGAATTTTCTTCGACGCTGACGCCAGGTATTGACACCGCAAACCGTGTCGACAAATCCTTTGATCGTCTTGAAATACAGATTTCCCCCGGTTTTGGAAACACTATGATGTTCCGCACCGGGAATGATAAGAAATTGTTTGTTTTTCGCCCCGGAAACGGCCTGCAGCTTCTCGGCCTGAGGAATCGGTATCAGAACATCGCGGGAACCGTGGAAAATGATAGTTGGAACCTTAATCCCTGCAATTTTCCGTAAATTATCAAAACCTTCATCCTCAGAAATCTCTGCCGCTGCCTTTTCCGCGCCAATTGTCTTGAGTAAGGGAAGGGTTTCAGAGAAAGCACTCTCGAGGATCATTGCCTTTATTCTGTCAGGGTTGTTAAGCACAACATCGATCGCACAAACGGAACCGAGTGACCGTCCCATAACGACAATCGCACCCCCATAGTCTTTTGCCGCAAGCCATTCAATAGCCTTGGAAAACTGCAACCCGGCATCGGCAATCAAGGTTGCAAGCGAAGGTGTACCGGTGCTCATGCCGAAGCCTCTCTGGGATGCGAGCAATACATTGATTCCGACTTGGTTGAAAGATATAGCCTCCGAGTCAAAGGAGTCGGAAGATTCCTTGCCACCATGAAAATAGATAATTGTTGGGGCTTCCGGAGCAGAGAGATAGAATCTGCAGGATAAAAGCACGCCTTCGCCGAGTGTCAGGCGGAGGTCTTCGGCGTTTACCGGACAAATCCCTCGAAAATCACGGGGTGGTTGGAGCAGCAGTGAACAGATTTCCGGATGGTCCAATTTGGCTAAAGAGTGCATGGGCGGCGGATGGCAATGTTGCGAGAAGAGGTTAAAGGTGGCTTGCGGAACAAACAAATGAAGGTATCTTTTTATCTACATTTTTGCAAAGGCATTTGACCCTTCGGGTAACACCGGGCAATAAAAAACCCGCTTTCCACAAAAGGAAGCGGGTTTTTTATGTTTCAATGGTCAACGTTATAGAGAAAATGTGGGGTGAGCGATGGGACTTGAACCCACGGCCTCCTGGGCCACAACCAGGTGCTCTAACCAATTGAGCTACGCCCACCACATTTGCTGGGTTTTGTACTGAAAAGCCTGTCTTATATACTCGTTCGAGAAACGTTTTGCAAGTGCAAAATAATTAGAGATTTTCTTTGCAGAACATACATTTTTTTGCTTGTGCCTTGATGATTTCCATACAATGCGGACACTCTTTTTTAAAATTCGCTTTAAGGATGGCCTCAAGTACCTGTCTCACGGCAAATTCCATTGCCGGGTCTCTGAAGCGATGATTCCTGAGGGGATCGATGCATTGCACATCGTTCAACTTCTTGAGATACTCCATGGCCACGAGTCGGTCGCTCTTGGATGCAGCCTCATCAAGCAAAAGGGTCATGACCGGTTTCGGGTCGTTTTTCTCCAAACAGGTTTTCAACCCCTCAACAGCCTCTTTTTCCTTGAAATAGCGTTCGTTTTGCGCCAAAAGCACGTCTTTATCGATAACACAGCCCTTGAATGCATCGGCATTGCCGACCATCATCAAATTTCCTTCAGGGCTTCCCGGCAACTCCATGTATCGATAGGATGCGTGGTGCCCGTATTTGGTTTCGATCTGCTCCCAACCTCTTAAAAACAATGAACAGCCATCATTTAAACAGATAAACATAACCTCCGAACCCCAACCCAGTCCATCGCCCACATGAATTGGCGGGGCTTCACAGCAAGATAATATGGTCTTGCAGTGAGGACATTTTTTTTCCTCATCAAGAAAACTTAAATCTCGAACCATTCAGCAACTCCTTCAAAAAATTAAAACCGTCCGACACAGAAATCTTTATGTAATCTGTGCTGACGGTAGTCATATCTCATGAAAAAAGCGATCATTAGGGCCAACTATAATGGCGACGAATGAAATTACAACCGTTATCTCAGGCCTTCATACTCGGGTTACTCATCACTTCATCGATGGCCTTCGCCTGTTTCATGCGTGACTGGAGAAATGCCGGGGGCATAAATTTTTTATTCTCCTCCATTATACCGGTGAGTTTTGCGATATCGCCTTGCTCCGCGAGGTCTATAAGTTGCATGATGTTGGCAGCAAAGGCCTTAACTATTTTTCCACCCTCACCGGTTGTCGCCATGATCTCTGCATAGGTTCTGGGTTTTTGGTTGTGGATACGGGCCATTGCCAAGATCCCATAAAGGGAGGTGAGGGTCGAATGGCTGCCGATATCATCACAGTCGACCTTAAACTCCCGCAAGGTTTTTGCCAAGGCAACGGAGATGGTGGTGGGAAGCTTTTGCCCGATACCCATGAGGAGATCGTGTTTTGTGGCACTGTCATGATAAATATCGGCACCGTGTTTATAAAGAAACGCCTCGAATTCACTGCAGAAGGAACCACTCCTATGGGTTCTGACCACTGACGCATTCTTGTCCTTCATAGTGAGGGCCTGCGGCCCCCAAAGGTTATGAACGAACATCACCTCAACCCCTTGACTGGTTGCTTCAAGTGATGTCTTGATGGTATTTTCCGACTCGCCGGCAAGAATAATCAAGGCCTGGCCATCGTGGAGCAGGGGACCATATTTTTTGATAGTTTGGGCAGTTACCGAAATCGGAACACACACGATGACGACATCGACTTTGTGGAGCATCTCTTCCGGGGCAAGCACCGTTGTTCGCCCGCTCAGGAAGGTCTTGTATCCCTCATTCTGCAGACGTTCGGCAAACCACTTGCTCATATCGCCACTGCCGATGAATCCAAACGCCTTGATCTTCTTGACCCGCATTTCCACACGGGGAAAGGATCCGAGCACCTTGAGCGAACCCTCTTCTTGAATGACCACCGATTCAATGGTCTGTAAAGCGCTTTTCAAAAGCTGATCATGCAGGTGACCCTCCACCTCCACATAGATTTGCAGTTTCTGAGTTTTGATATCATTTTCCGACTGCAGATCGAGAATATTGATTCCTCGCCGGGTAAATTCCCCAAGGATATCGGCGAGCATTCCCACCCGATCCCGCAAGGGGCGAGTAATTATTGTCGTTGCATCAAAGCCGGTGACAGGTGCAAGATTTCTGCCGACCACGGCAAACCTCGTCCGGTTATGCGATACTACTTCTCTGGCAACAAGGGCAAGGCCATGTTTTAATACGATTTCCTCGGAATCGATAACGGCGTGGCCTACTTTGTTTTCGGTTCGAATTGCAATCATGGCAGCTTCAATATCGTGAACAGCCATAAGGGTGGCGTCGGGATGGTGTTCATCGATGTATTCATCACATTGCCGAAATACCGAGCTTCTTCCGACGATTGTGGTAATGGGTGCCCCACCCGCAGATGGACGGGCGAGTGCCCCCAGAGACAGATGAATGGGGAGGACTATATTATCGATCCAGAAGCCATGTTCCATTTTGGCGACCAGCCTGAAATAATCCTTTACCTCGCCTTCTCGCGTGTTATACACAGGGATGATCGCGTGCTCGGCCTTGCCTTCAATAAAGGCGGCAAGGACATCGATAATGCGATTAAAGAGCAAAAGTTTGGCGTCTGGCGAATAAAGGCTCGCGGCCTGATAACTGTCTGAACCAACAGGGCCCAGAGTGGCGATGGACATCATAGCTGCATGGAAACAAAGAATTGACGGTTGGCGGTTTTCCACTTGCACATTTTTTGAAGAAAACAAGAAGAACCGGCAGGAACAGGAACAACCAGTGCAAAATATACATTCTCCGCTCTTTAAGCAACATTTTATAACACTGGGCTAAATAGCGTGTTCATCAATTTGCAACCATGATTTCTGATGTATCTGAATATATAGCCTCACTGAAAAATTCCCCGAAATTCGGATCTCAGGTTGTCTGTCACAAATCCTATCCCAAAAAGGACGCCGAATATGTCCGGAAATTTCCGTCTCTCGCACCATCTCTTAGAAATTGTCTCAACGGGTTAGGGATAAAACAGTTATACAGCCACCAAAGCCAGGCAATTCAAAGCATTTTATGCGGGACCCATGTGGTTGTGGCAACCCCGACCGCCTCCGGCAAGAGTATGATTTACAATCTTCCGGTGTTAAACGACCTGTTCAGCGACAACCCCGGCCACTCCCTCTATCTCTTTCCTCTCAAGGCCCTGGCGTATGATCAGTACAATGTGATAATCAGGCTGTTTTCCCAACTTCCCAAAGAAATACAAGAAAAACACAAGAATTTCGCCACCATTTTTGACGGTGACACCTCGAGTTACGGGAGAAGAAAAATCCGCGATCACCACCCACGGGTGCTTCTCACCAATCCCGAGATGCTCCACCTGTCGATGCTGCCCTATCACCGGAACTGGCAAACATTTTTCGCTGGCCTGCGTTATGTAGTGATCGATGAAGTCCATAGTTATCGCGGTGTTCTCGGCAGTCACATGGCCTGGGTGATCCGCAGATTATCGCGCCTCGCCGCCCATTACGGAGGCAACCCGACCTTTATTCTCCTTTCGGCAACTATCGGCAATCCTGCGGAATTGAGCCGGCTGCTGCTTGATAAACCGGTGGAGGTAATTTCCGAATCGGGGGCACCCAGGGCTGAGAGAAGCATGCTCTTTCTCAATCCCTGGGACAGCGCCGCCTATACTGCCAGTCAATTGCTGGAGGCGGCGGTAAAACGTGGACTGCGGACCATTGTCTATACCCAGTCGCGGAAAATGACCGAACTGATCAATCTGTGGACGGGGCCGCGACTTGGCGATCTCGCCGGCAAACTGAGTGCCTACCGGGCCGGTTTTTTGCCGGAGGAACGCCGCGAGATAGAACGGATGCTCTTTTCCGGCCAACTGCTGGGGGTCATCTCGACCTCTGCTTTGGAACTGGGTATCGATATCGGCGATCTGGATCTTTGTATCCTGGTGGGATATCCCGGTTCCATCATGGCGACCTGGCAAAGGGGAGGACGGGTGGGGCGGGGTGCGAGAAATTCGGCGACCATTCTTATCGGCCAGGAAGATGCCTTGGATCAGCACTTTATGCGGCAACCGGAGGATTTTTTTGCCAGATCCCCGGAGGCCACGGTCTTGAATCCGACCAATGTCTCGATCATGGAGCAGCATTTGCACTGCTGTGCTGCCGAACTGCCCTTATCATTTTCTGAAAATCTTATGCAAAACAGTGCTATTCGAGAAAGCCTTGCCGTTCTTTCACGGTCCGGGGCACTGCTTCAGACCGCAACCGGCGACCAATGGATTTCTTCCCGAAAATATCCGCACCGCCATGTCAACCTGCGCGGTGGCGGGACACAGCTGGCCATAATTGATCGGGAAAACGGGGAGGTAATAGGGGAGATCGATACCGGGCGCGGTTTAAAGGAGTGTCATCCGGGGGCGATATATCTGCATCGATCGACCACCTGGGTGATCGACACCTTAGATCTCCAGGGCAACGAAGTCTTGGCGCACCGCGAAACACCCAAGTATTTTACTCGGCCGATGAGCGAAAAACGCACAGAGATCCTTGAAGTGCTTGCGACAAAGAACAGTTTCGGCATCCAGGTTTCTTTCGGCAGGGTACGAGTCACTGAAAAAGTGACCGGGTATCAAAAACGCAACAATCACACGCAAAAACTTATCGCTACAACGGCTCTCGACTTGCCGGAACAGATCATTGAAAGCGAAGGCCTGTGGGTTGATATTCCCCAGGAGGCGGTTGCAAGCCTCGAACGGAAAAAATACCATTTCATGGGGGCGATTCACGCCCTGGAACACGCCATGATAGCCCTTTTTCCTTTGCTGGTTCTCTGCGACCGAAACGATATCGGCGGGATCTCCTGTCCTTTCCATGAGCAGACCGAAAAGGCATCGATTTTTATTTATGACGGCTATCCCGGCGGAGTTGGACTGACAAAGGAGGCCTTTGCGAAAATTGATGACCTTCTTTTGCAAGCCCGGCAGACAATTATGTCTTGTGGCTGCGATACGGGTTGCCCTTCCTGCGTTCATTCACCGAAATGTGGATCTGGCAACAGGCCTATCGACAAGCGTGCCTGTCTTTTTCTTCTCGAGACTATTTTAAGAAAGCCCATAAAGAACGAAGATACAAGAGTCGAATCGCAAGAAGTCCTGCAGAAACACCCGAGTCCGGAGAATATCGTATACCTCCATGCGCCGCAAGGTTTGGCAGTTTTACCGGATAGATTCGGAGTGTTCGATCTTGAAACAATCCGTTCGGCAGAAGAGGTAGGAGGGTGGCATCACGCAGACAAGATGGGGGTTTCCGTAGCGGTGGTATATGATTCAGAAATCAATGACTGCGTCACCTATCTCGAACACGAGATGGACCAACTGATCACACACCTGCAATCGTTTGCACTGATAGTCGGATTCAATAACAAGCGGTTTGATAACAAGGTGTTATCTTCGTATACCACAATCGATCTAAACCGTCTTCCAACCCTTGACCTGTTGGAGGAGACCCATAACTACCTGGGGTATCGATTAAGCCTCAACAGTCTTGCTGAACATACCCTTGGGACGGCCAAAACGGCAGATGGGCTGCAGGCGCTTAAATGGTATAAAGAGGGGAGGATTGATCTCATACAGCGATATTGCCGGAAGGACGTCGAGATCACCAGGGATCTGCTTTATCACGCCCTTGAGCAAGGGTTTTTGCTCTTTGCCAACAAGGCTAAGCAGAAAGTGCGACTCCCCCTGGCTTTAGAAAAAAGGATTGTCGATATTCTTAATCAGGGCCAAATGAGAGTATTGAAAATCCACCCTGTAGTGCCGCTGCTGTGACGTACCTGGGTCCATTTTTCTTTGGTCGCCAGCTTGGTCATAACAACTCCCCGCTCAACATCGGCCACAACAGCACCGGTGGTTGCCGGTTCAGCACGCATATTGACGCTTTTTTCCGAGATGACGATGACAGTATCGCATTTTTTCACACTACCCTGGTGCACAAAACCGGTATCTCCCTCAAAATCGGAGACTTGATACCATTCTCCATCCTTTTTGATTACCTTCAGCGGATATCCCTGGAAAAGCTCCATGGAAGTGGGATGATTTTTCCCCGGACCGGTCTTGATAGTGGTATTGTCAGCAGTGACGGTTAAATAGTCGGCAGCAAAAACCGAGGAAAAGAAGAAGGTGCCGAGCAATCCAAAAACAACAGACTTTTTCAATTGTTTTTTCATGGGTGAAAGGAACAAAGTTTTTGTTTTTATGAGATTAATGAGCATGTTACATACAGCAACCGACAGCCTTGTCCATCCTATAGCATGTATCCGTCCACAAGTCAAACATCATATCACATATCGGGTGCGGGCGGATGGAAACAAAAGACGCGATTTTCCGCTCTGCATTTGACTAAGAGCACCCAAAGGCAAGGTCATATTGACCGGACAGTGGCCGGAGGGGAAATTACCCCAAATGGAAAAATCGCCTTTATCACAAAGCGTAAGAACCCTGCGCCAAATGGTTTCCAAATAATCGATTTGCTGGGTAGCATCGTCAGGGTAAATGCCTGAAAACTCGCCGAGAATAAGGCCGGCAAGCCTCTTGAATTTGCCTGCTAGAAAGAGTTGCGTCAGCATCCGATCAAGCCGATACGCCGGCTCGTTCACATCCTCAAGAAAGATGATTTTATCATCCCAGGAAAAGTCGTAGGGGGTGCCAAGAAGGCTGATCAGGCTTGCCAGGTTGCCTCCCACCAAGGGAGCGGTACGGGTTGGGCCGTCCCGGAGCACCTCTATTTTTTTAATCGTCAGAGGCTCGTCCCATTTCCCGGAAAGACAAAGAAAAAAGCGTTTGAGGGCAGGTACTGCGGCATCTCCCAACGAAGTTACAACCGGCCCATGCAAGGATATCAAACCGGTTTTGGCATAGAGGTAATTCTGTAATACGGTTATATCGGAAAAGCCGATTATCATTTTTGGATGGGCGGCAACCAAGACCAGATCGATTTTATCGATCATTCTCAGGCAGCCGAAGCCACCCCTCAGGCCAATGAGGGCCTTGATCTCCGGGTCACGCAGCAAACGGTTGAATTCGGAGGCACGATTTTCATCACTGTCGGCAAGATATTCCTTGCCAGGCCAGAGATCTCTGGGATACGTGACGTTAAAACCCATTTCCCGGAGTACTTCAAGGCCCTTGAAAAAACGGTTCGTATCGACCAATCGACCGGCCGGGGCAACGATCCCCAGGGTGTCGCCTTTTTTGAGTGGCAGAGGTGGCAGGGGAATATTCATTTGCGCACTATCTTCCGATAGATGATCGCCAGGCCCATGAGGGTCAGCATTGGGTCTATCAAGTCAATTGTGGTGGCAAAGGGTGAGATCAATGCAGCCATGCCGCCAGTGGCCACCACCCGAAAATCCTCGCCTTCGGATTGAACCATTTCCTTTTTAATACCCTTCACCAGGCCGTCGATCATCGCCCCGTAGCCGTAAAGGATGCCGCTTTTCATCGCTTGCACGGTCGATTTTCCGATGATCAGGGGGGGAGCCTCGGAGACATCGATATGCGGGAGTTTAGCGGTTTTACTGGACAAGGCCTCAAGAGAAATGGCTATTCCCGGCAGAATAACCCCGCCCAAATACTCGCACTTCTCGGTAAGGCAGTCAAAGGTGATGGCAGTCCCGAAATCGATGACAATCTGTTTGCATGGCTTAAGATTCCAGGCGGCAATTGCATTAACCAGCCGGTCAGCGCCGACCTCCTGCGGATTATCAAGGTGCACGGCGATAAGATTTTTTAAGCGTTCGACAGCAATGACAATAATATCGTGCTCCAGGTGGGCGGCAAAATGTTTCCGACAACAGGCAACCCATGCCGTCTCCAGGGTGGGAACGACACTGGCAATAATGATTCCGTGAATCTTCTTTTTTTGTATGCCGGCCATGGCAAACAGTGTGTGATAGCGAATTGCCAGTTCATCGGCGGTACTCTTGGCATCGGACTTCATCCGCCATTGCCCGACAAGTTTGTCATATTCATACATGCCCGTGACGGTATGTGAATTGCCGATATCGACGACTAAAAACATAGTACACCAAGTCTTAAATTAATGAGTCCAACGCTCTTTCGTTGGCAAGGTCCAACGAGTTATTATAATAGATGGCTAAAGAAAAGCATCCAAAACAAACCTTAATCCGGTAACAATACCATGAAAACTCTTCTTCTTATTTCTACCACCGTCGAGCATAAGGAAGATGCTGAGCGTATCGCCGATTTACTCCTTGCACGCAGACTGGTTGCCTGCGCGCAAATCTCGGCCCCTATCGCCAGTGTCTACCGATGGCGCGAGGAAATCACTACCGCAAATGAATTCATCCTCAGCCTGAAAACGCTTCCGCAACATTACGCCCTGATTGAAGAGGTATTGCTCCAGGAACACCCTTACGAAATCCCTGAAATCATAGCACAGGAGATCCCCCTTGTAAGCAATTCCTATAGTCAATGGGTTGAACGGGAAGTGTCATGAACGATCAGGAAAAGCGCCCAAAAGGCTATAGAAAAAGGAGGAGTGGCGAATACATATGTCACTGCTGCAAGCAGAAGCAGGAGTTCTGCTGGAGTTGTCCGTGCGGATTTATGATTTGCAAAGACTGCTTTGAAGAAAATAAGTGGGGCATCAGCAATGGCCCAACTTGGATCTGCCCGGATTGTGAACGTATCAGGATGATGTGATTTCGAGGTCTCGGAGATTCTCCGGCCTGATTTTCACTTTTGCACCTGAAATTGCCTCCGGCGAGTGACATCTGAAGAACACTCTTCCATCTTCAATAACCCCGTTCAACAGGGTTGCGTCTTGCCCTGAAATACAATAAGATGCCGTGTTATCAAATACTCTTTCTCTTCCGTGGATTATCATAATATGAATGCATCTTCAGCTACTTACGATGAAAGCAAGATAAAAACCCTGAGTTCCCTGGACCATATTCGCAAGCGTCCGGGGATGTATATCGGCCGGCTCGGCGACGGCTCGCATCACGATGACGGCATCTATATTCTCCTCAAAGAGGTAGTGGATAACGCCATCGACGAATTTATCATGGGGGCAGGGAAGCGGGTTAACATTACCATCGGTTCGACCGGGTATGTAACCGTACGGGATTTCGGCAGAGGTATACCGCTTGGTAAGTTAGTAGATTGTGTATCAACCATCAATACCGGGGCAAAATATAACACCGATGTCTTTCAGTTTTCGGTAGGTCTTAATGGTGTTGGCACAAAGGCGGTTAATGCGCTTTCAGAGGTATTCACTGTAACATCCTATCGTGAAGGAATATTTGCATCAGCGAAATTTAACGATGGCAAACTCATCGACAAGACGGAGGGGGACACCGAGGAAAAGAATGGCACACTCATCGAATTCATGCCATCAACCAAGATGTTTCCCGAGTTCACCTTTGATCCGGCCTTTGTTGAAAAACGATTATGGAGATACGCCTATCTTAACGCCGGCCTGAAAATCTATTTCGACAAAAAGGTTTTTTATTCGGCCAACGGCTTGCTCGATCTCCTCGATAAGGAACTGGATGGGGCGCAGCTCTATAAACCCATCTATTACCGGGATGCGATCCTTGAATTTGCCTTTTCACACACCGACACCTTCAGCGATTGCTACTTTACCTTTGTCAACGGCACCTACACCAGTGAAGGAGGCACTCATCTTTCTGCATTCCGGGAGGGTATCCTCAAAGGCATAAACGAATTCTCCGGCAAAAAATTTATCAACACCGATGTCCGCGACGGTATAGTCGGAACCTTGGCGATCAAGATCAAGGATCCGGTCTTTGAATCGCAGACTAAAAACAAACTCGGCAACACCGAAATACGGTCGTGGATCGCCGGCAAAGTCCGGGATGCCGTTTCCAGTGCCCTCTACAAAGATACCGAATCGGCGCAGATCCTCATTGAGAAGATACTGCGCAATGAAGACGTACGCAAAGAACTACAGAGTGTCCGCTCTGAAGCGCGTGCCAATGCCAAGAAAGTCGCACTGAAAATCGATCAGCTGAAAGACTGCAAATACCACCCCGCAAAGGACAAGCCCTCGCTGGAGGGAAGAGAAAGCATGGTCTTTATTACCGAGGGGCAATCGGCCGCCGGTTCGATTGTTTCATCGAGAGACCCTATGACCCAGGCGGTCTTTTCGTTGAAAGGAAAACCGCTCAACGTCTATGGCCAAAAAATGGCCATGCTCTACAAAAATGAAGAGATGTATGCCCTGATGCGGGCTCTCAATATCGAGGATTCGATTTCCGACATACGCTACGACAAGGTGATTTTGGCAACGGATGCCGATGTTGACGGCCTTCATATCAGAAACCTGCTCCTTACCTTTTTTCTGCATTATTTCGAGCCATTAGTCAAACTTGGATACGTCTATATCCTGGAGACTCCGATCTTTCGCGTTCGCAACAAACAAGAAACAATCTACTGTTATTCCGAGCAGGAAAAACAGACGGCGACGCTTAAATTGCAGGGCTCAGGCAGCAAGGGGCAAGGGGTTGAAACAACGCGTTTCAAAGGGCTTGGCGAGATTTCCCCGAAAGAGTTTAAACAATTTATCGGACCGGATATTCGTCTCAAGAATGTGACCCTTGATTCTCTCAGCGAGGTGACCAAGGTTCTCACCTTCTATATGGGCAAAAACACCCCTGTGCGACGAAAATACATTATGGACCACCTGATCCTTACCAATTAATAACGTAATTTACACCTCGCCGTACACGAGAGGGGTGAAACCGACCTACGGACCGCTTAGAAAAAATGATGGAATCACATCCCGGCAAACTGCACCGATTATTTGATAAAAATTTCCTCGAATACACCTCCTATGTTATCCGCGAACGAGCGATTCCCTCTGTTGAAGACGGTTTAAAACCTGTTCAACGCCGCCTTCTGCAGACTCTTTACAACATGGATGACGGCCGTTTTCATAAGGTCGCCAATCTTGTCGGGGAGACCATGAAGCTCCATCCCCATGGCGATCAGTCGATTTTTGCAGCACTGGTCAACCTCTCCAACAAGGGATTCCTCATAGAACAACAGGGGAATTTCGGCAATATCTACACCGGAGATCGGGCTGCAGCTGCCAGATATATAGAGTGCCGCCTGTCTCCACTTGGCAAAGAGATCCTTTTTAACAAAGATCTCACAACATTTATCGAATCCTATGACGGCCGGATGATGGAACCGGTGACCCTTCCCGCCAAGATTCCGCTGCTTCTCCTCATGGGGGCAGAAGGTATTGCAGTCGGCATGGCAACTAAGATTCTGCCCCATAATTTTTGTGAACTTCTGGAAGCCCAAAAGAACATTTTGCGCGGAAAAGAATTTACGCTCTACCCGGATTTTCCCCAAGGAGGCCTGATCGATGTTGGCAATTACGAAGACGGCAACGGAAAAGTCAGGTGTCGGGCAAGAATTGAAGAATTAAATGAAAAAACTATTATCATCAAAGAAATCCCCTACACAACCACCACCCAATCTTTAACGGATTCCATCGAGAAAGCGGCGAAGGCCGGGAAAATAAAGATTGTCTCGATCAACGATTATACCGCGGAGAACGTTGAAATTGAAATAAAACTGGCAAGGGGAATATACGCAAAAGACACAATCGCAGCCCTCTATGCCTTTACCGACTGTGAAGTACCAATCACCCCCAACCTTACTCTGATAAATGGAATGACCCCGGAGACCTTAACAGTAACCGAGGTTTTACGTCTTAATACCGCCAGATTAAAGGATGATCTTCAGAAAGAACTTGAGATAGAGCAAGGGCGACTTGAAGAAAAATTACACGCAAAAATCCTCGAGCAACTATTTATTGAGGAGCGACTGTATAAGAATATCGAAGAGGAAACAAGTTATCCGTCTGTGGTAACGACTGTGCTGAAATCATTTTTTCCATACCGGGAACAGCTTCTCCGCCCGATCACCAAGGAAGATGTCGAACGACTTCTGGAAATCAGGATAAAACGGATTTCCCGCTACGATATCAACAAACAGCTGAAAGAAATCAAGGAAATAAAAAAGAGAATCAAAGAAATCGTCAAATCCTTAAAGGATATGATTGGTTTTACGATTTCCTTTCTCGACCAGTTGTTGGAAAAATATGGTCACCTGCACCCTCGAAAGACTGAAATTGCAAGCTTTTCGGAAGTCAGCATCAGAACGGTGGCCATCTCCAATCTGGTTGCGGTGTATAACCGAAAAACCGGCTTCCTCGGCCACCATATCAAGGAAGAAGATTCGACAGAAGATATATCCGTCGCCTGCTCCGAGTATGACAAATTGTTTCTTCTCTTTACCGACGGGCTCTATAAAATCATTCCGGTTGTCGAAAAACTCTATGTCGGTCAGGAATTGGCATGGTTTGGCGTCGTCGAGAAAGATATAATTTTCAACGTCATCTACCGGGACGGTGTCGAAAATCTTGCCTACGTCAAGCGCTTCACGACCCCAAGTTTTATCCTTGAAAAGGAATACCGGCTCTTTCCGGAACACAAACGATCGAAAATCCTCCATCTGGATTTCGGCGAGAACAAATTCGTAAAGATCTATCTGGTGCCTTCAGCCAGGGCAAAAACCAACAGTATGGAGATTGCCTTAAGTGAATTTTTAATAAAAAATGCTGCGGCAAAAGGCAAACGACTCTCAAGCCGAACTCTCAGAAAAATAGTACCTTCAGCGGGCAGTGGTCGAGAACCTGCAAAACAAAATTTACCGCTGCCCGGTCTTGAGCCGCAGAGAAAGGAGGGGAGTGGGGAAAACGATGAACATGTGCCGGATGGAGATGAAGAACAAATTTAATTGTATTTTAATTGTATTTTAATTTAGGTAGATACGACTAACAATTAATCTATTTTCTCGATTTCTCCCTGCAAGGAATGTTGTCCGGCATGAAGAATCTTAACGGCAACAATATCACCCGGAAAATAATCTGCGGTGCAGTTGTTCAAGTGGACAATGTGATTGGTGTCGGTGCGTCCCCTTAACCCATCCCGACCCCATTCCTCAATCATCACCTCTTTGATTTTCCCAAGATATTCTCTGTTTCTTTCAAGACTTATCTCATCTTGCCGGTTCTGGAAGCGGTATAGCCTGGCTGCTTTCACACCTTCATCGACCTTATCCACAAAGGCACTGGCTCTGGTGCCGGACCTGTCGGAGTATTTAAAAGAGAATGACCCATGAAAACGAACTTTTTCAAGAAGTGTCATAGTCGCCTCAAAGTCCTCGTCTTCTTCACCGGGAAAACCGACAATAACATCGGTAGTTAAGGCTATTTCCGGGCAATATTCATGCAATTTATCAACTTTTTCCAGATACTCACTTACCGTGTATTTTCTGTTCATCTTCTTCAGGATTCGATCCGAACCAGCCTGTACTGGCAGGTGAAACTGCGGACAAAGATTCTCAACATCCCGAAAACTGCGCATGAGGTCATCGGTAAGGTCCTTGGGATTGGATGTGGTGAATCGCAGGCGCACCACACCTTCAACCTGTGATACCTCTTTGAGCAGGTCAGTGAAAGTGTATTTTGTGCCTGTTTCCTTAACAGTATTGGTCTTGCCGTATGAATTGACGTTCTGCCCAAGGAGCGTAATTTCTTTAACTCCTTCTTCAGCCAATGCCTTCACTTCTTCTATTATCTCATTAACCTTTCGCGATATTTCTCGCCCTCTTGTGTAGGGGACAACACAATAGGTGCAGTAGTTATTACAACCCTGCATTATTGTCACAAATCTGCTGCAAGGGCGCGGGGCAGGGGAGGAGGAAAGAGTTTCCGAGACCCGTCCGAGTTGTGAGATTTCCGGGAGAAATTGAGGGATTTCATAATTATCAAGGAGGCCAGTAATAACCAAGCTGCCCTCAAGATCTACTCTCTGGAGATGATTTTCAAGATGGTATATTTGTTGGGTTCCAATAACCAAATCGACATGGGGCATCCTTTCGATAAGTCTGGCACCTTCCTGTTGCGCCACGCAACCGGCTACGCAGATCTTCATCGACGGTTTATTTTCCTTGGCTTTTCTCAGATAACCCAACAAACTCAGAACCTTTTGCTCAGCTTTGGCACGGATTGAGCATGTGTTGAGAATCACCAGATCCGCCTCTTGATAATTCATGCTTTCGTGATAGCCATGACTCGATAAAGTCTGGGCCATAATCTCCGAATCTCTTTCGTTCATCTGACAACCGAACGTCTTGATGTAAAAAACATTTTGCTCCATATTGAGTATATTTTCCAATTACTTATGAGTATTGATTGCCGTTAAGGACGCAGCGATTGCAGCCAACAGCCTGAAGAGTTCAGCTGCCATGTCCTGTGGATACCTGATAACGACGATACCCGCAGAACAATCATAGGCAGAAAGAATTGCCAGGTTATCATAAGCCTCCAGGATGAATTTTAAGTAGTGAAATTTTCCGGGCAATATTCGCAAGTATACTTCCGCTAATCTCTGTAATGCCATCGCCTAAACCGAGAGAGTAGAGTCAATATCTCGCATTTCCTTAGAATTTACTTTAAGGAGAGGATATACAATCTCGTTTAGAAATTCTTCCGTTTGTTCTTTTGCCCTGCCGGTAAACTGGGAGTAATCACTGACCATTGCTGCAAGTTCCTCGAAAGAGAAGGGGATATGTTCATCGGCTGCCAAACGAAAAAGTAGGTCATTTTCTTTTCCTTCTTCCTTGACCACAAATCCAGCGGCAATTGAGTGTTCTTTGACGATCTCATGCATCTCTTGCCTACTTTTCCCTTTCTCTACCGCCCCCATAAGGATTTTTTCCGTAGCCATAAAGGGTAGTTCGGAGACCAGGTGTTTGTTTATTTGCTCTGGAAATACAACCATATCAGATGTGATATTCGCAAATAACTTTAATATTGCATCGGCCAGGAGAAAGCATTGAGGTATATCCATTCTTCGAATTGCCGAATCATCCAAGGTTCTCTCAAACCATTGATTACTGTAGGTAGCCGCAAAATTCTGCGGCAAATTCATTAATTTTCTAGCCAATCCAGTCAATCTTTCAGAACGCATCGGATTTCTTTTATAGGCCATGGCGGATGAACCTGTCTGGTTTTTTTCAAAAGGTTCTTCCTGAACCTTGAGATTTGAAAGCAATCGCAGATCAACGGCAAACTTATGGGCGGTAGCGCCTATACCTGCGAGGGTCTCGGAGAGTTTCATATCGAGTTTTCGTGTGTAGGTCTGCCCGGTAACGCTGAAAGTTGATGTAAATCCGAGTTTTTCCGCAACCCGCTGATCAAGTTGTCGAACCTTTTTATGATCCCCCTTAAAAAGATCCAAAAATGTCGCTTGGGTGCCGACCGTTCCTTTCGCGCCACGGGCTTTAACTTGCTGCAGATAATTATCAATATATTCAAGGTCCATCACAAGATCTTGAATATAGAGTGTATTTCTCTTGCCAACCGTGGTTGGCTGGGCCGGTTGGTAATGGGTAAATCCGAGAGTTGCAAGACCTTTATGTTTTTCACAGAAGATTGAGAGATTCTTGATAACCTGAAGTACTGAAGCGCGTATTTGCTTCATGGCCAGTTTCTGAAGAATGAGATCGGTATTACAAACTACAAATTGAGAAGTTGCGCCAAGATGAATTATTCCGGCAGCTTTGGGACATTTTAAGCCAAACTCAAAAACATGAGCCATGACGTCATGGCGAATTTCCTTTTCTTTTTTTGCGGCAATTTCGTAGTCGATATTCTCGACATTGGCCCGCATTTCATGCAGCATTTCCTCAGTGACAAGATCGGTCAAACCTAGTTCATGCTGTGCCTCAGCCAAAGCAAGCCAGCATTTTCGCCATGTTGTAAATCGGGTCTTTTCTGAAAAAAGCTGTTGCATCGAAAGGCTGGTGTAACGGCTTACAAGTGGTTCTTGGTATATTTCTCTGGACATAAATGCTCCAATAATCATTAAATTATTATTCTTACATATTGTTTTAGTGTTGTTTTTAACACTTGTTGTTTAGTCATGTATTGATTGGAAAATCAGGGAGCCCATCTTTATAGCATAATTGTGGTAAGAAATAAACCGAGATGGTTGGCGAACTCCTCCATAACAAGGTGTTTTGCTCGATACTGTAAATGTCGCATAATGTATATTATGTATATAATAATTTTGTTTTAATAATATTAGCCTGTTATGTAGTTTTCCTTGTCCGCATCTCCAGTAGCCAGATAAGAATCGATTATTCACACATCAATCACCCTCACCTGCCAACTGACCATTCCGCGAAAACGGTTTATGGTTGGTGTGTATATTAAAGTTCTCTGAGATTCTTTTTGCACCTCAGTGATTCGATTACCCAAACTGAAACCTATGCCTTTTAGGTTGGCAAACTTGCCGCGAATCGTCAGGTGAAGATGTTCAGCGGTTTTACCGACCAGTCGTGAATCAACGATTTTGGCCTGAATATCCCGAAAAACAGGCTGCAGATTACCAGGCCCAAAGGGTTCCAAGAGTTTCATGAAATCTAAATATTCCCCGGACATAAGATTTTCTACTGAACATTCAAGGTCATAGCCCTTCTTTTTCTTGATTTGCCGGGTTTGCCATTTTTCTTTAGCAATAGCTGAAAATTTAGCAGAAAAATCTGCAAAATCCCCTGTGACAACTGTCAAGCCTGCCGCCATCTCATGGCCACCGAAGCGTTCAATAAAATCCGAACAGGCTCTAAGCATTTCTGTAATATTCATACCCTCAACCGACCTTGCAGAACCAACATAACAAACCGATTTGTCAGGGCATTTTTTTTCTGTGAATACCAAAGCCGGGAATCCGTAAACCTCAACCAGTTTCGAGGCAACTATGCCTGCTACTCCTTGATGTAGCAAGCCCTTCACAATAACACATTTGTCGTGGTTCACCTGACTCACTGAAATATTTGCTAATGTCGTTTCGAGATTATCTGCACTTATCCTCTTTCTCTCATCGTTTAACGCAGAAAGTTGAGTTGCTAATTTCTTTGTCTGAGTTCGATCTCGTTCCGTTAAAAGAGTTACCACAAGGTCACTTTCGCCCAGTCTTCCGGCCGCATTTATCTTCGGACCAATGAGGTAACCGATGTCCTCGGTGACTATCTCCCCTCCATTAATGTCGCATGAGGCAAGAAGCTCTTGTAGGCCGGGGAAATTCGTACAAATCAGAGCTTCCATGCCTGCTCTCGCGAGAATTCGATTTGTAGGAGTCAGATCAACCACATCGGCGATCGTCCCAAGGGCCACAAAAGCTAGATATTGTTTGAGGTTTATCTTTCTCGCAACTTCGGCGAATTGTTGTCTGTCCACGAGTTGAGCCCTTATCCCCGCAGCCAGATAAAAGGCCACTCCTACGCCGGCCAGTTGTTCCCCATGAAAACCGCATGTAGGCATGGAAGGATTCAAAATCAAACACTGAGGTAGACCATCTTCCGGGAGATTATGGTGGTCGGTCACAATAACCGTTCCACCCATTTCTTGAATCCGGGCAATTTCCGTTCCGTTGGAAATGCCACAATCAACTGTAATTAAAAGGAAATCTCCACATATAGCTGCGCCTCTCTGGCGCTGAAACCATTCAATGTTAAGGCCATAGCCTTCAAGCAGCCTGTTGGGAATATGCCAAGACACTGCAATATCAAATTCTCGAAAGAAATTCACCAGAAGAGCCGTTCCTGTTGTACCGTCAACATCGTAATCCCCCCAGATTACGATCTGTTTTCCGGCGGTTACATATTCGACAACAAGGCGGGCCGCCTCCACCAGGTTCTGCATTTTTTCCGGCTTTGGTAAGTAGTCAAGGCGTGGAAATAGAAATCGGCCAAGGGCCTCATCCCCTTCAACTCCCCGCTTTTTCAGGAATTCTCTGAAAATAGTTGGGATTTCCAGCCTGCCATCTTTCAGGTGGTTCGACAATTTGTTGGTCATTATAAATTCCACAGCTCTTTGTTCGTCATCCACTCATCGATAAACTGGACAATTCTTGCCGGTTCATTTACCTGAAACCATAGCAAATCATCCATCTTTGAAAACCATGTGTATTGTCTTTTGGCGTATCTTCTGGTATCTCTCGTCAGGAGGCGTATCATTTCCTCTAAAGACCATTTCCCATCTAAGTAGCCGATCATATGGCGATATCCTATTGCACCAAAAGACTTCATTGACCTGTTGTATCCCATTGCCAGGAGTTTTTGGACTTCGTTTTCAAGACCGGTGTCAACCATTTTTTGGCAACGCCGGTTGATCCGAGCATAAAGTTGTTCTCGATCGCAGGTCAGACCTATCAGCAAAAGATTGGTGAAAACGATTTTTGGAGATTGTTTACGTTGTTCTTCTAGATGCAGAGACCACGGAACGCCTGAAACATAATAAATCTCCAACGCACGCAACAATCTCTGAGAATCGTTTTTATCAATTCTTAAAGCGGAGACACAGTCAATTGCGAACAATTCTTCATGTAGCTTCGAGCAACCTTCTTCTTCCAGGCGACGGTGCAGGGCTCGCCTAACTTCTTCGTCAGCAGGGACACCGGGAAAAATCCCATGCAAGAGCGCGCGTAAATATAAACCTGTCCCGCCAGTCAAAAGGGGCAATTTACCCCGGTTGTGAATATCTCGAATCACCTTTAAAGAATCGACAGAAAATCGTGCCGCATCATAATTTTCGTTCGGATCGACGATATCAATCAAATGATGCATGATATCTCCCCTCTCCTCTTTCGTTGCCTTAGCCGTACCGATATCCATATGTCGATAAACTTGCATGGAATCGACACTGACAATCTCGCAATCGTATCGAGCGGCAAGCGTCAGTGAAAGGGCTGTTTTGCCTATCGCCGTTGGCCCAACCAGAACAAGGAGTGGCTGGGTAATAATTTCGTTTGTCATTCTGCTTTGTCAAAGACCAGTTCGGTCGCAAGAGAGGTCGCCCGTTTTCGGCCAATCCCCCGAATTTCCTGCAAACTACCAATATCCACAATCGGACCAACTTTCTGACGGTAGGTTATAATAGTTTCGGCTAAGGCTGGCCCAACACCTTTTATAGTCATCAGTAACTCCTTGTCAGCGCTGTTAATCGGTAGAGGAAGAAAGAAAAATGGATAATAACGAAAAGGCAATGATCCCGGGTGCTGGACAATTTTTTCTTCCTGTTTAAGATAAAGTTGTTTGTCAACAGTTACACGCAACTGTATATTATTGAGTTTAATTTTACTACTCTGAATAATCTGCTGGTGGGTGAAAAGGAAAAGCAACAACAAGAAAAACAGGAAAAGAACAATGGTCAATCGTCCATCTCTGGGTAGTTCTTCTTCTGTTTCAGGTGAATCGAGATGCATGGCTTGATCGTTATATTGAAGCGGCTTATTACCGCACTATGATGGATGAAGATTTGTGAAATCTATTCGGTAACGATAAAAATGCAATGTTTTTGCGAGCCGCCTATATACCTCGGTTTTTTTCGTTGTTTCACAGCCTGTCAGGAGGTATATACCTTTGTTTTAAATTCTCTTCACTTCTGTTGCAACAATCGGCATGACTACTTCCCAAGCATTCAACATCGTTCTGGTAGAACCCGAGATCCCTCCTAATACCGGCTCCATAGCGAGGCTCTGCGGTGCAACAAACACCGTCCTGCATCTGGTTCACCCCTTAGGTTTTTCAACAGATGATAAACACCTTAAAAGAGCAGGCCTCGATTATTGGCAACACGTTGCCATCCATCATTGGCCGAGCCTTGATGCTTTTCTTGCGGCGCAGAATGAACTCCAGCTCTTTTTCTTTACAACGAAGGTAGCAAAAAGATATACTACAGCCCATTTCAAACCCGGATGTTTTTTAATTTTTGGCAAGGAAACAAAGGGATTACCGAAAGATATTATTCAATTATACCATGACCGGTGTTACACTTTACCAATGCAAAATCCTCATATTCGCAGTTTGAACCTTGCCATGACTGCCGGGATTGTCTTATATGAAGCCTTGCGCCAGTGCGCACCAGAGATTATGCCCGAGAACAATCCCGGAGTGTAAAACCTGAAAAAATAACACATCATAACCCGTTACTCACTTAACATCTATATTACAGGAGAATCATTCAATGGCTGATCGAGTATTTAATTTCGCTCCCGGGCCGGCAACACTCCCCTATGAAGTATTGCAGAAAGCCGGACAGGATGTCGTCAATTTTCAGCAAACAGGAATCGGACTTATCGAAATCAGTCACCGGTCCAAGGAGTTCATCGCCGTTGCCGATGAGACCGAAGCCAATCTGCGTGAGCTGATGGCAATTCCGAGTAACTACAAGGTGCTGTTTTTGCAAGGTGGTGCCTCAAGTCAATTCTTCATGGTCCCGATGAATCTGCTCGGCCCCGGAAAGAAAGGGACATATCTCAACACCGGTGCCTGGTCAAAAAAGGCCATTAAAGAAGCAAAATTGTTCGGCACGGTAGAAGTCCCCTTCTCCAGTGAAGAAAGCGGTTTCAAGCGGGTACCAAAACCAGGGGAATATGCTACTGCCGATGACTCTGAGTACCTTTATTATGTATCCAACAACACTATCTATGGCACCCAGTTTCCTGACCTGCCGGTGTCTGATAAAATGTTGATCAGCGACATGAGTTCGGATATCCTTTCCCGCCCCGTCGATGTTTCCAGGTTCGGCCTCATTTTTGCCGGCGCACAAAAGAACCTCGGGCCGGCTGGGGTTACCGTGGTTATCATCAGGGATGATCTACTCACACGGACTCCGGCAAACACCCCGACAATGCTGGCCTACAAGACCCATGCCGACAAAGGGTCGATGTTTAATACTCCTCCCTGTTTTTCTATTTATGTGATGGGTGAAGTACTGAAATGGCTGAAAAAGATCGGCGGAACTGCGGCTATCGAAAAAATTAATAAGAAAAAGGCGGAGATGCTCTATGCTGCCATTGATCGGACCGACTATTATCGCGGTCATGCCGAGAAAGAGTCGCGTTCCCTGATGAACGTCCCCTTTAATCTTCCGACCAAGGAACTTGAGGCAAAGTTTATTGCCGAGGCCACGGCCGTAGGCCTCAATGGCCTCAAGGGACATCGTTCGCTTGGTGGCTGCCGAGCCTCCATTTACAATGCCTTCCCCCTTGAAGGTGTAGTCAAACTGGTTGAATTCATGCAAGAATTTGCAGCAAAGAATCCCGCCGCCTGATGGAGTATGTAGGCAATGTCATCCGACCGCCCAGTGAGGCTGATGCTCTCATCCTCCAGGTCACGGTCGGATGTTCATATAATAAATGTACCTTCTGCGGTGCCTATAAAGATGTTTCCTTCACTATCAAGGACGAGGCGGCAATAATCCGGGACCTTCAGTTTGCCGGACAATATTGCCGGAATCATCGTAGGGTGTTTCTTGCCGACGGTGATGTGCTTATTCTTTCGCAAAAAAGGCTGGTTCGCCTTTTGCATCTCATTCGCCAATATCTTCCCTGGATCTCAAGAATTTCTCTTTATGGCAATGCCAGAGCGATTCGCGGAAAAAGTCACGACAATTTGCAGGAATTGAAGACTCTTGGGCTTGATCGGGTGTATATGGGACTTGAAAGTGGTTGCGATGCTATATTGCAACACGTCAAAAAAGGCGAAACCGCCGAGACAATGATAGCCGCCGCAAAAAAAATCCGCGACTCCAGGCTTTTTCTCTCGGTCACCGCGCTTCTGGGTCTTGGCGGCGTGGCCTTGTCCAAGCGTCATGCGGAGGAAACAGCAAAGGTGCTGACGGCAATGGCCCCCAATCAAATCGCCATCCTCACTTTGATGCCCTTGGCAAATACGCTTTTGGGAGAAGAGGTGCTTGCCGGGAAATTCCTCCTGCCGAATCCGCAAGAAATTCTTACTGAACTCTCTCTGCTCATTGAGCGTCTGCGAGATGTTCGCTGCCAGTTTCACGCTAATCACACCTCAAGCTATCTGCCCCTCTCCGGACGACTGCCGAAAGACCGGGAGGCTCTTCTTGCAGCACTCGGAAAGGCAAGGAGCGGAGCAGTATCTCTCGTTCCGGAACAGAGGCGAGCACTATGAGTACCTTGATGAAAACCGACTTGAAAAATCTCACCCAAGAACAGTTGATCGCCTTCGTCGTCAGTCTTGGTCAGCCAGCTTTTCGGGCAAAGCAGATTATGGGCTGGCTCTATCGCCCGGAGATAACCGAGTTTTCGCAGATGACGGATCTTGCCAAGGTATTCAGAAGTATCCTGGAAGAAAACGCCTATATTTCGCACTTCGCCAGTCCCATCCTTGAAAAGGCTGCCGACGGTTGCGTCAAGTTTGGTTTTCGCCTCCATGACGATAATATCGTTGAGGCCGTCCTGATCCCTGAACCGGATCGAAACACTCTGTGCATCTCCTCGCAGGTCGGTTGCGCCATGGGCTGCTCTTTTTGTCTGACCGGAACTATGGGATTTAAAAGAAATCTCACCCCGGCAGAGATTGTCAATCAGATATGCGCGGCCAGGGACTACCTGCTTGCAGAACCCAAGGAAAAACTCATCGGTCCGGACAGAGTTACCAATGTAGTCTATATGGGGATGGGAGAACCGCTCAATAATCTTGACAACGTTCTCGCCTCCTTGTCGATCATTACCGAACAAAAAGGTTTGGATCTGACCCCCAGAAGAATCACCGTCTCAACCTGTGGAATAGTGCCGAAGCTTAGGGAGTTAGGAGAAAAATCAACAGTCAATCTGGCAATTTCCCTGCATGCTGTCGATGATGCTACGCGCAGGAAGTTGATGCCGATAAACGACCGTTATTCGATCGATGATCTACTCGCCGCCTGCCGTGATTTTCCCATGCCGAAAAGAAAAAGAATCATGTTTGAGTATATCCTCTTGAAAGGCATTAACGACAGCGACCATGATGCCATGGAACTGGCTCGCAAACTGAAAGGCATCCCCTGTAAAATCAACCTTCTTCCTTACAATGAATCGCCGACCTTGCCCTACCGGAGCCCTGGCATGGAAAGGCTTATGGCTTTTCAAAAGATCCTCCTCGATGCCCACTTTACGGTGTTCATCAGGAACAGTCGGGGTTCCGATATCTCTGCGGCATGTGGGCAGCTTGCTACCAAGTCTTCAATTGAGAAAGAATTGGGCAGTTGTTAAAGAAAAAACAGATTGCCGCAGCCAATTATAAATCCGAGTAACCAACCGAAAAGATTAATATATTTGAATTGTTCCTGCATAATCGAAAGCAGCAGGCCTTCCAGTCTCAAGAGATTGAGGGAATTTACTTTCTCTGTAACAATTTTTTTAATATTCAGAGATTGGACAAGGCCGGGCACCTCGGTGGCGAGCATAGCGGAAGTCCTTTTTTGTAAAGACTTGGCCATACCATCTTTCACGCCGGCAGGGACGATATTTGCCATTTTCCCGATTTTTTTCTGCAGCAGAGCGGCAGCCATCGAGTCAATCAGCGATTCTATTGTATCAAAGGTCTCCGGGGATTGGAGAATCGAGCAGAGTTCCTGGGTCAACCAGGTCTTTTGGGTCGACAACGATTCTTCTCCAAGCAGCATTGTACCTACTTGCTGCAGGCTGGTGGAACCCGATTCAAAATGATTCTCCATGTTTGCTTTAAGCATTGAAGTAAGCAATGCCGAAATATCTTTGCCTCTGAGCACCAGCATCATCTGGTGCGTGCAGCGGGAGCAAAACTCTTCGATCACGCCTTGATCATTGGCTTTTATAAATTGCACAATAGGCTTATGCAAAAACTCCCTGCTTCTCTCCCGGATAATATGGACGACCTTGGCCTGCACCTCTTCGGATTCCAGCCAAGCAACAATATCATCATTTTTTTCAATGAGATAGGCTCGAATTTTTTCTTCCACCGTCTCCATGCGCAAAAAGCCACGAACCATATCGGCCATCGGGCCCATCGAACCAATAAAGCTGTCAACTCCCTCACAACCACCCTTGACGATCTTATCCCGCACCTCAGGCTCGGAAACAATTGCTGCCAAACGCTTGAGAAACGCAGGTGTCTGTTTCTCTAAAGTGACTTGCAGCAATTCAAGAAGAGAGCCGGGAAGAAGATCGCTCAAGGATTTTCCCCGCTGCAAAATGCCGTAAACCTGTTGGTGCATGAAATCTTCCACCCATTGCTCCATCGCCTCACCCATAAACATCCGGGCAATATTCTCCTCGATAAAGCCGTAAACCATTTCCCTTTGCGAACCGCCGACAACCGATCCTATCTCGGATGCAAGAAATTGTTCCATTCGCAGCTCAATGGATCGTTCGGCAATCTCCTTGAATTCCTCTGAACCGATAAAAAGACGGATCTTTTCTTTGACTTGATAAATGACGGTTTTGCTGCCGATATCAAAATATACTCGAAATTTCGCTGGAACTATTGAAGCGAGAGTTCCAAGATTTTGCTGTAACACCCCTTCTATTCCGTCTTTGATAAGGCAGAACAAATGATGTTGAAAAGCCTCATTTTGCAAGCCCTTGCCGATCTCTTCGCTGGTCAAGAGATGATCTCCGACAACCTCTCCCATATTTTTGGCAAAATCCAGCCTCTTGGAAGGAATGACGCCCGGGGTCATCGGCACCCTGATTCCGGCAATTTTCCAAGGTTGCAAGGGCCGGAACAACATTCTGATCGCAACGTGGTTGGTCAGATATCCGATGAAAGCACCGGTAATCGGAGGTGCGGCATATTTTGTGAGACTGAGTATTTCAGGCGAGAGGTCGAACATATTGTAAAAGCTCCATTGGGCTATTGATGATAAAATCGGGGTTTTCTTCCCGTAATGCTTGGATGCTGCAAAAACCCCAGGACACTGCAACGGTAGTCATTCCGGCGGCTTTGCCGGTCCGGATATCGATACCCGAATCCCCGACGAAAAGCATATTCCGAGGACAGTTTCCCAACCTTTCGGCTATTGCAAGAGCAACGGTCGGATCGGGCTTTTTGGCAACCCCATCCCTTTGACCATAAACACAGGCAAACGGCTCTCCGGGAAAAAACTTTTCGATAAAGAGTTTGGTGAAGGCGTGTGGCTTATTGGATAACACGGCAATGCCGATGCCCTGTTTTTTAAGATTGAGCAACAGGTCGTCTATCCCGTCGTAAAGATGGCAGGTATTCTGCCAATTCTCCGAATAAAGCTGAAAAAACATCCGGTAGCAAGCCTTGAGAAGATGTTGTTCCGTGCCGGGTGGAGTAATCCTTTCAATGAGGATCTTCAAACCATCGCCGATAAAACGTCTATATTCATTCAATGTGTGAACCGGGAGACTATGGTGGGTAAGAACAGCATTGGCGGTTTCGGCGATATCCTCTAGAGTATCAACGAGGGTGCCATCCAAATCAAATATTATTGATAGATGTGACATTGAATAATTTATGTGCAGTTATATAGAATGGTTATTCAAATATTGATTATGAAAATAGCGAGGTTGAATAGCGCATGGAGATAAGAACCGGAGAAAAACCAATTTTCCCTTTCTTTTTTATTTTTTTTTTATATTATCAGTGCAAACAAAACAATAACACCAACTCATAATTTTCTTCCCAAGGTGCGCTTATGTGGTTTGTCAGATTTTTAACTTCCTCGATCGGTAAGAAACTCATTATGGCAACATCAGGGTTGCTGTTGTTTTTATTTTTATGCACCCATGTGGCCGGAAATGCCACTATCTTCATGAGCAGTAAAGTTTTTCAAGGATATGCCAATGAACTGCACAGTCATCCGCTTATAGTGCTGACGTTCAGTTTAGGTTTACTTGCGGTTTTCCTGGTCCATATTGTCGTCGGTCTCTATCTGTTCTACCAGAACCGAGCTGTGAGCAACTCCAGATACGCTGTTTGCACCCGTGTTGTCAAGAACTCATTCGCCTCTGAAACCATGCCCTACACCGGATTGTTTCTCCTGGCATTTCTTGTTGTCCATATCTTTGGTTTCACCTTCTCTCCCAAAACCGTCCTCATCTCGGTGACAGTCAAGCAATTGTTGAGCAACTTTTTTTATGCACTCTTCTACATTCTTGCTTTCGCGGCCCTGTTCATTCATCTCAGCCACGGTTTTTGGAGCATGCTGCAGACCTTCGGCGTCAATCATCCCAGGTATAATATTCTGATCGCCAGGCTTACCATAATTATCCCGCTGTTTTTCTTTCTGGTATTCGCAGGCGTTGCTTTTTATTTTATGACCGGTCTCGGGGCATCCTACTGATTGCCGATAGACGAGCGATAAACACTTTTCATATAATCTGCGATTCACTGGATTATCCACAAAAAGAAACTAGACAAGGCTTTGCAATATGGAACTCAATTCTCGTGCACCATCCGGCCCCCTGGAAAAAAAATGGAGCAATCATCGTTTTTCCAACAAGCTTGTCAATCCTGCCAACAGGAGAAAATTCAGCATAATTGTTGTGGGCACAGGTCTTGCCGGCGCATCGGCTTCGGCGACCCTTGCCGAACAGGGATATCAGGTTAAAACCTTCTGTATTCAAGACAGCCCGAGGCGCGCCCACTCCATTGCCGCCCAAGGCGGGATCAATGCGGCAAAAAACTATCAAAATGACGGCGATTCCATCCACCGGCTGTTTTACGATACCATCAAAGGCGGTGACTTTCGGGCGAGAGAGGCAAATGTTTATCGACTGGCAGAAGTCAGTAATCAGATAATCGATCAATGTGTGGCGCAAGGCGTTCCCTTTGCCAGAGAGTATGGCGGAACGCTCGCCAACAGATCTTTCGGTGGCGCCCAGGTATCGAGAACATTTTATGCCCGTGGTCAGACCGGACAGCAGCTCCTTCTCGGCGCCTACGGTGCACTGTCGCGGCAGATCCACAGCGGCAGGGTAAAAATGTACACCCGCCGGGAAATGATGGATGTGGTGGTTGTCGACGGAAGGGCCAGGGGCATCACCGTCCGTAACGTCATGACCGGAGAGATTGAAAGTCACGTTGCCGATGTTGTTATTCTCGCCACCGGCGGTTATGGCAACGTCTATTTTCTCTCCACCAATGCCATGGCTTCGAATGTCACAGCGGCCTGGCGCGCTCACAAGCGTGGTGCGGGGTTTGCCAACCCTTCTTTTGTGCAGATCCATCCGACCTGCATTCCGGTGCACGGCGATTATCAATCAAAGCTCACCCTCATGAGTGAGAGCCTGCGTAACGACGGTCGCGTTTGGGTACCGAAGACCAAAGGCGATACCCGCAAACCGGCCGACATCCCGGAAAGCGACAGGGATTATTACCTGGAAAATAAATATCCGAGTTTCGGCAACCTGGTACCCCGAGATGTCGCCTCGCGTAATGCCAAGGAACAATGTGATTACGGCAAGGGAGTCGGCACCACCGGACTTGCCGTTTATCTGGATTTTGCCGATGCCATCAAACGGGACGGCAGGGATACCATCTACAAAAAGTATGGTAACCTCTTCCAGATGTACGAAAAGATCACCGACAGCGATCCAATGGTGGAACCGATGATGATCTATCCCGCAGTCCACTATACCATGGGCGGACTCTGGGTTGATTACGATTTAATGACCACTATTCCCGGTCTCTTTGCTATCGGCGAATGCAACTTCTCCGACCATGGCGCCAATCGCCTCGGGGCAAGTGCTTTGATGCAGGGGCTGGCCGACGGTTATTTTATTATTGCCACCTCCATCGCCCACTATCTGGGAACACATAAACTGGAAAAAATAAGCGAGCATGCCGACCCGTTCATCGATTCAAAACGTTGGGTGGATGACAGGATCTCCAAGATGTTGAAGAATAGCGTCGGCGGTTCGGCCGGAAAATTCACGGTTGATGAAATCCATAAGGAACTCGGCAGATTGATGTGGGATAATTGCGGCATGGCCAGGAACAAAGCGGGCCTCGAAGCCGCCCTCGAAGAACTCCCGAAGATCAGGAAAAAGTTCTGGGATTCCGTATACCTTCCCGGAACGAACAAAGAAATAAACCAATCGCTGGAAAGGGCAGGAAGAGTTGCCGATTTTCTTGAGTTTGGCGAAATCATGATCCGCGATGCCCTGGCAAGAGAGGAATCCTGCGGCTGCCACCTGCGGGAAGAGAGCCAAACCGAAGAGAATGAGGCTAAACGAGATGATGTCAATTTTTCCCACGTCTCGGTCTGGGAACACGCCGGCAACGAGAAAGCACCCGTCATGCATAAGGAACCGCTGGTTTTCGAATATGTGACACCCAGTCAACGCAGTTATAAATAGAAGATACACCACGCCGTAACAGCGGGCTTAAACAGAAATTTTAAGGTAGAGACACTATGAGCAGCATTAACCTGACGCTGAAGATCTGGCGACAACCGAACAGTGATGCATTGGGCGCGTTCGAAACGTATCTCCTGGACGGCATTCATACCGATATGTCTTTTCTCGAAATGCTTGATGTGCTTAACGAAAAACTCACGAAGGAAGGAAGGGATCCGGTAGCCTTCGATCACGATTGTCGCGAGGGTATCTGTGGGATGTGCGGTGCGGTGGTGAACGGTGTCGCCCACGGCCCGGAAAAGGAAGTAACCCTCTGTCAGCTGCATATGCGCCATTTTCAAAGCGGCGATATCCTGGTCATTGAACCTTTTCGCTCACGGGCCTATCCTATCAAGAAAGATCTCCTGGTTGACCGGTCGGCACTTGATCGCATCATTCAGGCCGGCGGCTACGTCTCGGTCAATACCGGAGGAACCCCGGACGGCAATAGTCTCCCAATCCCGTCCCAACAGGCTGAATTGGCCATGGATGCCGCAGCTTGTATCGGTTGCGGGGCCTGCGTTGCCAGTTGTCCTAATGGTGCCGCCATGCTCTTTACCAGTGCCAAGATTTCGCAACTCGCCCTCCTCCCGCAAGGTCAGGTGGAACGGAAAACCCGCGCCCTGGCGATGGTTGCCCAAATGGATGAAGAAGGTTTCGGCAACTGTACCAATGCCCGTGAATGTGAGGCTGTGTGCCCTAAGGGGATATCCATTCGCAATATTGCCCGAATGAACAAGGAATTTCTTAGGGCAGTGCTCGCCGAAGGATAATAAATCTGCCATACTTTTTTATTAAGAGGGACAAAACGAACCTGCTTGATGCCGTTTTTTGGGCACCAAGCAGGTTTTTTTGTTATAATATTCTTATGTTTTATGACGTAATTATCATCGGTGCCGGTCCAGGTGGCTTGGCCTGCGCTACGGCTGCCGCCTCCCATGGCTTAACCACCCTGGTTGTAGAACGTAAAAAAACCCTTGGTAGAAAGGTTTGCGCCGGAGGCATCACCTGGAACGGTTTGCTAAAAAAGATCCCGTTTGATATCTCGGAAAAACAATTTGCAAAACAGCAGGTTTTTACCCGTTTTCAGCAGATTTGCGTGTCGTCACCGACCCCAATAATCGCCACAGTGAACAGGGAGAAACTAGGGCAAAAAATGGCTCTGCAGGCTGTTCAAGCCGGAGTGGAAATTCGTCTCGGTTACCAGGTGATTTCCATTGATAGCCAAAATCTCCTCTGTGAAGACAGAGCAACCGGGAAAAAAGAGCAGCTGACTTTCACCTCCCTCGTTGGTGCCGACGGTTCATCTTCTCTGGTGCGAAGGGCACTCGGACTAGCCATTAGCGACATCGGAATAGGGATAAATTATCAAGTTCCTGGAGACTATCCTGAAATGCAATGGCATTTGGACAGTTCCTTATTTGCCAACGGCTATGCCTGGGTCTTCCCCCATCGGGATACCGCATCGATCGGTGCCTATGTTGACTCGAAACGCATGAAGGCCAGTATCTTGAAGACCAATCTCCTCACCTGGGGGGACAAGTACGGTTATCCGTTACGTCGGCATAAGGCCTCGGCGGAATTGATTAATTTTGATTTTCGCGGGTGGCATTTCGGCAACATCTTTCTCGTTGGTGACGCCGCCGGACTGGCCTCCGGCCTTACCGGCGAAGGTATCTACCCGGCGATTGTTTCCGGGGAAACGGTGGGCCATTTTCTTGCCGATCCCCACTATGATACGACACCGCTCAGAAATCTTATTAAGAACCAGGCAATTCACCGTAAGATGGTGACCCTTACCGGGAAAAACCGCATCCTTGCAACACTAGTCGCAGAGATTGTAACTTTCTGTCTAAGAACAAAAGCCCTTAATTTCAGCTCCATTGAGATGGCTCATTGACTCTTTGTTGCAACAGATCACCTCGGATTGACAATGCAGAAAAAAAGCCGAAAACAATTGGTACTGATTAATGTGATATTCACGGTCATCTGTGTCGGAATCCTTGTTTTTCTATTCAAAGCCCCGAAGGAAACGACCTCCCCTCTTCCCCACGATGATATTCACAACCCTTTCTTTGCCATAGAAAGTAAAAAAGAGGCGGAACAATCTTGCCTTTCCTGTCATGACCAGGGCAAGGAGGCCCCGCTGCCGGAGAATCACCCCCCCAAATATCGCTGCCTGTTTTGCCACAAGCGCAACCGATAATTGTCAGAAGTTTTCTCTGTCTACTCTCTGTTTTCATCTGCTTTTATCTACTATTTCATATACATCTCTTGAAAGGTCTTGACTGCTGGCAATTCTCTCCAGTTGCCTTCGCATCAAGTCTTGTCGCTCCACGTCATAGCGTTTCCAATTAATCAGGGGTGCTACCAGACGGGCGGCAATCTGCGGATTGATGGTGTTGAGTACCAGGATTTTATCGGCAAGAAAAGTGTATCCGGCGCCACTTTTTTCATGAAATCGTACATGGTTACTGGTACAGAAGGCACCGATAAGGGCTCGCACCTTGTTTGGATTTTCTATTGAAAAACCCGGATTATCAGTAAGCAACGCAACATTTTCGAGAGTGTTCGGCAGGATGGAGAGGGCCTGGAGGGTAAACCACTTGTCGAGGACCAGCGGGTCGCTTGCCCATTTGCCATAAAAATCGTTAAGCACCTCCTGCCGTATCGTATGGTCGAGATTAACCAAATTGGTAAGCGCTGCTATGCAGTCGGTCATATTGGTCGCCGACCGGTACTGCTCAACACACAAGGTGAGATGCTCTTCGGGCAGCGGGTCGAGGGCCATGAGGTAAGCAAGAGCTACATTTTTCAAATTCCGCCGTCCCATTGCTTCGGCGGTAAGAAGATAGTCCCCCTTATCCCGGTTGCTTACATACAGCTCCATAAAGGCCGCAACGTTTTGCTGCACCAATTGACTTTTCACTAGTTGCCTGGCAATGTGCAGAGAATCGGGATCAACGGGATCCATGTCTTGGGCCAGGGTCGTTTCTGGAGGCAGGGTCAGAGAGAGGGCCAAGAGTGCCGGGTCCTCGACTTTGCGCCTAAGGCTATGAAACACCGCATCCGCATAGTATTCATCAAGATCTGGAGAGACTTGCCGACCAAGTTGTGCGGCTGTTTCCAGAATTACCTCCCCGGCCAAACGGGCGGAGGCATCCCAGCGATTAAAGAGATTCGAGTCATGGCGCATGAGAAAGGCGAGTTGTTGCCGCGACTGAAACGGCGCAACCCTGACAGGTGCAGAAAAATCTCTTAAAAAAGAGACAACCGGTGGTTCTTTAATCCCCGGAAAGACGAACTCTTGCTCCCTTTCCCGCAGCTGGAGAACAGCCGTACCCTGCGCTTTGTCTGCAAACAGATCCTTGCCAGCTGCCCCGAGAAGGCCAACGGCGAGAGGCATATGAAAGGGATGGGGAGGCGCCTGGCCAGGAGTATCTGCCAGCTCCTGCTTCACAACCAGTCGATATTCTTTTTGGTTTTCATGCCACTCGCCTTGAACATGAAGAACAGGAGTCCCGGCTTGGCTGTACCAGTTTTTGAATTGGTCAAGATCTATTTCTGAGGCATCAGCCATAGCAGCGGCGAAATCATCACAGGTTACCGCCTGCCCATCATGTCTGGCAAAATAGAGGTCCATACCCTTACGAAATTTTTCTTTACCAAGAAGCGTATGCATCATGCGAATGACTTCGGCCCCTTTGTTGTAGACCGTGGCGGTGTAAAAGTTATTGATTTCCATATAACAATCCGGTCGAACAGGATGGGCCATGGGGCCCGCATCTTCCTTAAACTGAAAATTTTTCAACTGCTGCACATCGTCGATTCTCTGCACTGCCGGGGAATTCATATCGGAGGAAAACTCCTGGTCACGAAATACCGTCAAGCCCTCCTTCAAGCTGAGTTGAAACCAGTCTCGGCAGGTCACCCGGTTACCGGTCCAATTATGAAAATATTCGTGGGCAATGACACCTTCGATTCCCAAATAGTCTTGATCGGTGGCGGTTTCCGGGGAGGACAGGACATATTTGGCGTTGAAAACATTTAAGCCTTTATTCTCCATCGCCCCCATATTGAAGTCATCGACGGCAACAATCATGAAGGTATCAAGGTCATATTCCAGACCATACACCTGTTCGTCCCAAAGCATTGCTTTCTTCAGAGAATCCATGGCGTGTCGGCACTTGTCCTGATTTCGTTCTTCAACAAAAATTTTTAGGGAGATTTTTTTATCGGATCTGGTCACAAACTCATCTTCTAAACTGACAAGCCGTCCGACAACCAGGGCGAAGAGATAACACGGTTTGGGAAACGGGTCCTGCCAGACGACATAATGACGGTTGCCGCCAAGGTTCCCGCTTTCCAGCAGATTGCCGTTTGCCAGCATGACCGGGCAGCTTTGCCGATCAGCCTCAATCCGGGTGGTGAATCTGGTCAGAACATCAGGCCGATCCGGATAATAGGTTATCGTGCGAAAACCTTCGGCCTCGCATTGACTGCAATAGTTGCCGCTGGAACGATACAGGCCTTCCAGGGCGGTATTTTTTGCCGGATATATTCTGGTGACTATGGTCAGGGTGAAGGCAGTCGGTGGATCGTTAAGGCGCAAACCTTTATCATCGACACAATAGCTGTCGGCGGGTAAATCCATGCCGTCCATACTGATTGCCAGGAGTTCCAGTTTCTCACCAAACAGCAACAAGGGTGGATGATCTTTTTTTGAAAGCGGATTCTTCCGGTATGCAGCTTGTGCAGTGACAATGGTCGCTTCTTCATAAAGTTCAAATTTCAGCTGCAAATATTCAGTTGTATAATCAAAAACGGCGTAATCCTTTCTATAGATCGGCATTTTTTTCACATCATTCATAACGTAATCCCTTTACCCGGAATCATCCGGGAGCGTTAGTTGCTGGTTGACAGCAATCACCATTCAATTATATTTACAACAATACGTTCACCGTTTGCACTTCTTTAGCAACGTAACTCCTTTTCGTTATAAAACAACTGAGAAACCTATAAATGATTACAATCAATGAGCATTACTTGAAGCTACAGGCTTCTTATCTGTTCTCCGATATCGCCAAACGTGTCGCCGTTTTTCAAAAAAATCATCCAGATCGTGATATCATTAAGCTAGGGATAGGAGATGTCACAAGAGGTTTGCCCGCCGCTTGCATTAAGGCCTTTCATAAAGCAGTCGATGAAATGGCCGAAGATGCAAGTTTTAAGGGTTATGGTCCCGAACAGGGTTATGAATTTCTCAGAGAGGCCATCGCTGCCAATGATTTTAGAAGCCGTGGAGCCGATATCTCCGCCGACGAGGTTTTCGTCAGCGATGGCGCCAAATGCGACACCGGCAACATTCAGGAACTGTTTACCCAGGACATAAGAATTGCCATTTCTGACCCGGTCTATCCGGTTTATCTCGACACCAATGTGATGGCCGGTCGCACCGGCCATTTCACCGACGGCAGATTTCAGGGAATTGTCTATCTCGAAAGCACCAAGGAAAATAATTTCGTCCCCTCCCTGCCAAATCAAGAGGTCGATCTGATCTATCTTTGTTTTCCCAATAACCCGACCGGTTCGACTATCTCTAAAGCCGAACTGACAAGATGGGTTGATTATGCGCACGAACACAAGGCACTTATCTTATTTGATGCCGCATATGAGGCCTTTATCCGCGACGAGTCTCTGCCGAAATCGATTTTTGAAATCGAAGGGGCAAAAGAAGTTGCCATCGAGTTTCGCAGCTACTCGAAGAGTGCCGGTTTCACTGGCACACGGTGTGCGTACACCATCATTCCCAAACAGTGCCGGGCCTTCGATCAACAAGGGAATCCCCACTTTCTCCATGCCATGTGGAATCGCCGCCATTGCACCAAATTCAACGGTGTCTCCTATCCGGTGCAACGCGCCGCCGAGGCAGTATACAGTGTGGAGGGTAAGATACAGACAAAAGCCTTGATCGATTACTACATGGCCAATGCCGACATGGTTTGCGCGACCATGGACAAATTGGGGTATGAGTACGTCGGAGGGAAAAATTCACCCTATATTTGGATCGACGGTAGGATGGACTCGTGGGCGTTTTTTGACATGCTTCTCAATAAAGCAGGTGTCGTCTGTACTCCAGGGGCGGGTTTCGGCAAATGCGGCAGCGGCTATATCAGGATTTCCGCATTTAACAGCCAGGAAAAAGTTCGAGAGGCCATGCAAAGATTAACGGATATGCTGTCGGCCAAATAAAAGCCCTCGTCGGGACAGAAAACAAGGCAAGCGATCGTGCGCTATCCTTTTCGTAGAAGGTGAAAGAATCTTTTCGGTCAGCAGGAAAGTAATGCCGGTTTGAAATGGATCTTTTCCTTGATCCCATCCATCTCTATGACCTTGACTGTGCCGTAGGCCTGCAACCAGAGGATCACGCCATCAACAAGTCTTTCAGGGGCCGATGCCCCGGCGGTTATGCCGATTCTTTTTTTACCAAGAAGCCAGGTCGGATCAATATCTTGATAATCGTCGATGAGATACGCCTCGACTCCACACAAGGTTGCGACCTCTTTCAACCTGTTGGAATTCGAACTGTTCTTCGAACCGACGACAAAAAGCAGATCAGATTGGTCGGCTAGTTGTTTGACGGCATCCTGACGGTTTTGCGTGGCAAAACAGATGTTTGATTTAGGTCCTTTAATTTTCGTAAAACGCCTTTTTAAAATCCTGACAATCCCTATAATATCATTGCTGTTGAGGGTTGTCTGGGTAACATAGGCTACTTTTTTAACATCGGCGACTACAACCGCCTCTGCCTCTAGTTCGGTGGCAATAATGTGCACTCGGCCGGCAACCCGACCGGCAGTCCCTTCGACCTCCGGATGCTTGTGGTGACCGATAATAAGCACGTCATATCCCATGGCATGGTATTTCTCCACCATTCCATGGACGCTGGTGACCAGGGGGCAGGTTGCATCGACGGTGCGAAGTCCCAGCTCCCTCGCCTTTTGTTCGATGGCAAGAGATACCCCATGGGCACTGAAAATACATACCCCTCCTTGGGGGACATCCCCCAGGTTCTCTACAAAAACAGCACCCGACGCCGCCAACTCGGAGATAACATGCTTGTTATGGACGATCTCATGCAGGACATACACAGGCTTGCCGTATCGCCGCAAACATAGTTTGACGGTTTCAATCGCTCGCTCCACACCAGCGCAAAAACCGCGTGGAGATGCAAGAAATACAGAAAATTCTTCAACCATGAAATTTCCTTGGCCAGGAAAAAGAAACATTTTGGGCTATTTTTTTGAGGATTTGCAATCACCACAAAATGTCCTTCAGGTGCTCGCCCTCTAGTGGAACTACTTCATTATTCGGGCGTTATCTAAAAGAGGCGGAAACTCATCCAGCCATATCTCTGGAATGGGTGGAAATCCGCCGTTTTCTAAGAAAAGTAGCAGGACCCATCATCAGACATTGGGAACGATCAATACCGGTATTCTTGCCAACCGGGCTACCCGCCTGGCGGAAGAACCCATCACTTTGCTCCCCAAGACCATTTTTGAAGACTGGCCCATGATGATCATATCGGCTTTATAGGTTTCTGCGGCAGTAAGGATTTGTTCACTCGGTCGCCCGGCGATAACAATCATTTCTTTTACCGGAACGGTGTGAGGATCTTCCCCCTGACATTCATCATTATAAAATTGTTTTATTCGTTCTTTCATGGTGCTAATAACGTCTTTCATTCCCTCTTTCTGCAAATTATCAAGTGAAATTCCAGGCATATATGCAGCAATTACCGACCTCGCCGTATCGCCCAACGGTTCAACAACATTCAGCATAACAATTGAGGCATTATGCACCCTGGCTTGATTAATGGCTTGGCGAAAAACGGGTCGAGTATTTGCCCCCAGGTCGGTTGCGTAAAGAATTGTGGAAATTTTGGGAATTGATTCCATAGTCGATCCTCCTTGTTAAAGAATGTCGTGGGGAGTTTCCGGCAATATCGCCGGAACCAAACTGAAATTTTTACGTTTTGTATTGTAGGTCGGAAAAATAAAAAAAGCCACAAGGCTGAAAAAATATACTGCAAAAATGGCACCATCTTGGCATCCACATATTTGATTCCTGAATTCTCCTCCTCCACTCATTGACCTTCAAAACGTTGGGTGGATTTCCCCTTCCGTCACAAGACCTATTGGCGGAAATCCGCCCAATCGATAATTCAAAACTGGCAAAAAATCGTCTGTCATGATACGATTCCCCTGGATTTTACATATTTTTTCAGCATTGGTCTTAATTTTGCTACAAGTAATGTTTGAACCGAAGTTAGACTCATATTACCCTCACGATGATCGAGGAAGAGCACTTCGTTTGTATCGGCGACTCAACTTTTAACCCAACAGGTAATGGAGGAGAATCATGTTTCAGTCAGTGACAAAGGCATTTACGGTACTCGGTATTTCTGCGGCCCTTTTGGCCACCCCGGTGTTTGCTGAACCGATTGTGATCAAATTCAGCCACGTTGTCGCTCTTGACACTCCGAAAGGCCAAGCTGCTGAATTTTTTAAGAAACGGGGCGAAGAATTGACCCAGGGCAAAGTAAAGATCGAAGTCTATGCCAACAGCTCGCTGTACAAAGACAAAGAAGAGATGGAAGCCCTGCAGCTGGGTGCCGTGCAAATGCTCGCCCCATCGCTTGCTAAGTTCGGCCCTCTGGGCGCCAAGGAATTTGAGGTGTTCGACTTACCTTTCATCTTCCACGATTATAACGATCTCCACAAGGTTACCAAGGGACCGGTAGGCCAGAAACTTCTTGCCAAACTCGAACCGATGGGCATCAAGGGACTGGCATACTGGGACAACGGATTTAAATCTTTCTCCGCCAACCATCCTATCAAAACGCCGGATGATCTAAAAGCGAAGAAGCTTCGTATTCAGTCTTCTAAGGTCCTTGAAGAACAGATGCGGGAACTCAAAGCTATACCGCAGACGATGGCCTTCTCAGAGGTTTACCAGGCCCTGCAGACCGGCGTAGTTGATGGTACCGAAAATCCTATCTCCAATTTTTACACCCAGAAAATGAATGAAGTCCAGAAGTATCTGACCATCACCGACCATGGCTACTTGGGTTATGCGGTTATCGTCAACAAGAAATTCTGGGAAGAACTGCCGGCCGATATTCGTGGACAGCTTGAAACTGCAATGGCAGAAGCGACCGATTATGCCAATAAGATCGCCAAGGATAAAAATGACCAAGACCTTGAAGCGGTTAAGGCTTCCGGCAAGACAGAAGTCACCGTTTTGACCCCGGAGGAACGAGCCGTTTGGCGGAAGGCGCTCATTCCAGTTCATGATAAAATGGCAAATCGTATCGGCAAAGAGACCATTGAAGCGGTATACCAGGCTGTTGGTTTCGTCAAATAGCGGCACACTGATCTTAAGAAAAAAATAGGGGTGGGCACTTCTCTACACCCCTATCCTATTCGTCCCAGGATGGATAGGTAGACCTGTCATTTTCAGCTGAATTCTGAATCACATACTGCTGTTTATTACACGCAGGAGAGAAAATCCTATGTTGAAATTTCTTGATCATCTGGAGGAATGGATTATCACCTTTCTCATTGGTGCGGCAACAGTCATCATCTTTTTCGCCGTCCTTCACCGCTATACATCGACCCTTCCCATTCCGATCCTTCAAGACTGGCTGATTGGCCTAAATTTCGGTTGGGCGCAGGAACTCTGCATCTATATGTTTGTCTGGATGGCCAAATTCGGAGCTGCCTACGGTGTGCGTTCCGGCATCCATGTGGGCGTGGACGTTCTGGTCAACCGTCTACCGAAAGACTGGCGCAAGAAAGCGGTGCTGCTCGCTCTCTTCGGCGGCGCCATCTTCACTGGCATTATCGGCACTTTAGGTGCGCGTTTCGTCTGGGAAAACGGTATGCACTATTTTGTATATACCTTGTTTGGCATAGCTACCGGCACTCTTCCTCACGGCCCTACCACACCGGATCTAGAGTGGCCGACCTGGTTCGTCTATTCTGCCGTGCCGATGGGTTCGTACTTGATGTGTTTCCGATTTCTCCAGGTGTCGTGGATCTTCATCCGCTTCGGAGATCTGCCACAACATAATCAAGCCCATGTAGACGGCCTGGACGATGAGGATCCGGTTTTTGAAGCAGAGATACTAAAGGAGGTCCGAAATGAGCACAGCTGAACCTGTTACCTTTACACCTCCGATGTCGAAAACTCGTGCAGGTGTCTGGCTGATCTCTCTCGCCTGTATCCTGCTTGCAGTAGGGTTTTTCGGCGGCAATGTCGGGATTGTCTTTGCATTGTTACTGGCGCTTATGTTGACCGGTATACCGGTTTCTATTGCGCTAGGACTGACCGTCTTGATGTTTCTTTTTCTGATGACGCACGTACCTATCGAAGCAGTAGCCCTAAAACTCTTCACCGGCATCGAAAAATTTGAGATCATGGCGATCCCGTTCTTTATTCTCGCCGGCAACTTCCTGACCCATGGAGGTGTTGCCAAGCGAATGATCGCTTTTGCCACCAGCATGCTCGGCCACTGGCATGGCGGACTCGGCCTCGCCGGCATCCTGGCTTGCTCGATGTTTGCCCTGGTTTGCGGCTCGAGTGTTGCCACTGTTGTTGCCATTGGCTCGATCATCCTGCCGGCCATGGTAAAACAGGGTTACCCGATGCGTTTCGGCGCCGGCATCATCGTTTGCGCCGGTTCGCTTGGTATCCTCATGCTCCCCTCTATCCCCAAAGTAATCTATGCCATCGCCACCAATACCTCGATCGGTGCACTCTTCGTAGCTGGTCTGTGTCCTGGGATTCTGCTCACGATTATGCTCTGCTCCGTCACCTGGTACATTGCCAAAAAGCGTGGCTACAAACGTCTGCCAAAATCAACCTGGAAGGAGCGCTGGACATCATTTCGTGCAAGCGTCTGGGGACTGATGCTGGTAGTAATCATTGTCGGCGGCATCTATTCCGGTATCTTCACGGCAACGGAAGCAGCGGCCATGTCCGCGGTGTATGCCTTCTTTATCTCGGTGTATATTTACAAAGATCTTACCCTCAGGGATGTCCCCAGGGTCCTCTTGGCGTCTGCCAACTTAAGCGCCATGTTGCTCTATATCATCACCAATGCTGTGCTTTTTTCTTTCCTGATGTCGCACGAAAACATCCCGCAAGCGATGGCCGACTGGATCCTCGGTAAGGATCTAGGCGTAGTGTCATTCCTGATGGTCGTCAACGTTGTACTTCTGCTCGCCGGTAACGTCATGGAGCCGTCGTCGATTATCCTCATCTTTGCCCCAATCTTGTTCCCGGCCGCTATGCGCCTGGGTATCGATCCGGTGCATTTCGGTATCCTGATCGACGCCAACATGGAAGTAGGCTTGTGTCACCCGCCGGTGGGACTGAATCTCTACGTGGCCAGCGGTATTTCGAAGCTCAGCATTACCGAACTCACCGTCGCGGTGGTACCGTGGCTCTCTACCATGGTGGTGTTTCTGGTAATCGTCACCTACTGGCCGACGCTGTCGATATGGCTGCCGAAGGCGATGGGTATGATGTAGTTCGGGTTCGGTACTGCCGTCCCATTCCAATTCTACAGCAAGAGTTTTTTGCATGCACTATCCCCCTGAGGCCATGCCTCGGGGGGATTTCCATTCCAAGGAAAGAGTGAAAAGCCGCTGCACATATTTCACAGGGAACTTCCTATGTCCGACCAAGTTACTATTTATTTGATTGTCGCACTCAACACCGTTTGCCAGCTCATGCTTATCTGGCGGCAGCAACTTGCAAGCAAGGTGAAATGGAAATTCTGCTGTTTAGCCGCAGCTTTTCCAGTCTTGATTATGCTGTCGATGCGTCTCTTAATTGCCGGCGGGACAATCCATGGCCAGGTTGCCGACCAATCCTCGGTTGAACAATACCTTACCAAGGGCGCAAGTGTTTTGTTGATTGCCGGGCCTTGGTTGGTTACGCTCGCCGCAATTCTCACCAAGATAAAAAATCGGGCGAGATCCTCAGCGCAAGCAGATCGGAAAACGGCAAGCGATGTACCGCCACGTTTACCATGATGACTGGGATTATAATCCTTTGCTATTTATAATCGCTCTTTTTCAAACCGTATTTCCGCATCTTGTCGTAGAGGGTCTTTCTCGGAATATCCAGTACGGTCATGACATCCTTGATGCTTCCACCGGAAGAAGTCAGGGCCTGTTCGATGAGACTCCTTTCAAAACAATCGACCTGTTGAGGAAGAGAGCGATTCAGCGCCGATTCTTTTGCCGCTTGCATCTTTTCCAGAGACCAGTCGAATTGACGACCCAGCAAAACATAGCGTTCGGCAAAGTTTCTCAACTCCCGCACATTGCCAGGCCATGCATAGAACATCAAGGCATTCATCTGCGAGTTACTTGGCATAGATACCTCCTGTTGATACCTATGCCCGGCAACAAGAAGGAAATGATGGAATAACAGGGGAATGTCTTCTCGTCTCTCCCGTAAGGGAGGAATTTTCAGGCTTACTACATTGAGGCGGTAATACAAGTCTTGCCGAAAGTTCCCCTGCTCTGCCGCATCCAATAAATCAACCTTGGATGCAGCAACAACTCGGAGATCAACGGGGATAATTCGGTTCGATCCAAGCCGCTCGATTGATCGCTCCTGCAGAACACGCAATAAATTAATCTGTAACCGCAAAGGCATCGATTCAATTTCATCGAGAAGAAGGGTGCCTCCATTGGCGTGTTCAAATTTACCGATACGCATCGATTTTGCATCGGTAAAGGCGCCGGCTTCATGGCCGAACAGTTCACTCTCCATAATTGACTCAGAGACCGCGCCGCAATTGATGGCAACAAAGTTTTTTTCCCTTCTATTGCTGTTCTCGTGCAGGGCTCTTGCCACCAACTCCTTGCCGGTGCCGGTTTCCCCAAGCACCAGAACGTCTGCCCTGGTATCGGCAACTTGGGCAATAGTACTTCGGAGCTTTTCCATGGCCGGTGTACGCCCTATTATTCTCGGTCCCGGGGCGCTGTGTAATTCCAACTCTCGACGGAGATTGCGATTCTCCAGGGTCAGCTGTCGTTTTTCAAGACCACGCAATACGGTTTTCACCAGCCTTTCAGCGGAATACGGTTTTTCGATGAAATCATAGGCGCCATCACGCATCGCCTTGACGGCGATGGAAATATCACCGTGGCCGGTGATGAGAATGACCGGCAAATCTCGATCAATTTTTTGAACTTCGAGAAGAAACTGCAAGCCATCCATATTCGGAAGGCGAATATCGCAGACGACAATGCCGGGCCACTCACTGGTGAGAATCTCCAGTCCACGTTCTGCGCACTCTTCACAGATGACTTCAAGTTCTGCCAGTTCGAGGGTCTGTTTGTTTGCCTGTCGTATGTGCTTCTCATCATCGATAAAGAGCACCTTCACATTTGCCGCCATAGCACTATTTTGTTCGCTCTAAGGTAAATTCAAAGCGGGCCCCGCCCTTACTGCTGGCAAGACGTATCTGCCCACCAAAATCCCGTACAATCCTATCACTGATGGTTAAACCAAGCCCTAAACCCTGTCCCGATTTTTTCGTCGTAAAAAAAGGTTCAAAGATATCTTGACGATGTTCTCCCGCAACCCCCGGACCGTTGTCTTCAACGGCAATCACCACTTTTCCGTCCTCGCCGGTGCATTCTACCTTTATTAATTTAGCCTCCTGCCCTTCCATGGCCTGCATGGCATTCGAGATAAGATTCACCAGCACCTGCTGCAGCAGCACATGATTGGCACGAACCTCCAACTCTGGCGGATCTACCTTGATAGTCGTTACAATATTGGCCTTTTTTAAGCTCGGGTTTAAAATTTCCAAAGCGCCGTCTATGACCCCATGCAAAGGTACGGCAACTATCTGGCCGCTTGATTTCTTCGAGAAGAGTTTAAGCTGGAAACCGATTTGCGCCATCCGTTCCGTTAATTCGCCGATCTGTTCAAGATTCCACATAGCTTCTTCCATGCGCCCTTTCTCAAGGAATTGCTTGCCGTTATCCGCATAACTACGAATTGCCGCCAGGGGTTGATTGAGTTCATGATTGATTCCCGCAGACATCTGCCCGAGAACGGCGAGTTTGGCTGCGTGGATGAGTTCCTTGCGGGCTCTCTTCAGCTTGACTTCCGTCTGTTGCCTGTCGAGGATCTCCTGACGCAACAATTCGTTGGTCTTGGTAAGCTGCTGCGTTCGGTCAAGAACCCTTGATTCGAGCATTTCGTTGGCTTCCCGCAAGGCCTTCTTGCTTTCCTTCTCTATCCTGTCCAGTTCTGCCAGACGATGTTTTCGTTGAACAAGAAGGAGCGTCATAATGTAAAAAATTGTCAATCCCAGGGTAACCAGAATGTTTCCCAGCAGAACCCTCGTCTGAATTTCCCTGGTGTCCGACAGAATATGAACATTCCAGCCAGCATGAGGCATCAATTGCGACTGTTTCATTATCCTCCTTTTTCCTTTACCTTGCCGCCGTCAATGGTGATGATCTGAATGTCATTTTCATAGGGAACTATAGATTCAGCAAGCGGGGTCAGGGGAGTATCCGGATATCTTCTGTTTTCCTCAATATTTTTCAAAACTGTCGGGGGCAAAGGCTGAAATGTTTTATATCGCCACTCGGGATTGGTTGTAATGAAAACGACTCCATCCGGATCGCTCACCAAAAAACTCTCATCGCGGTCAGCCCATTTCTGCTCTATAGAGTCAATATCGATTTTTATAGCCACAACGCCGAGGATATCCTCGTCTTTTTTGACCGGATAGGCAAAATAATAGCCGCGTTTGGAAGAAGTTGTGCCTATGGCAAAATACCGTCCGAGCTTACCTCGCATCGCCTCTTGAAAATAGGGCCGATAACTGAAATTGTTGCCGATAAACGAGAGTTTTTCTTTCCAGTTGCTGGCAGCGATAGTTAAACCATCGTTATTCATGAGATAGGTGTCGAGGGTATCGCTCACTCGGTTAATGGTTTCCAAATATTTATTGAGAGCTTCAACACGATTGGCATCCTGAGGATTGAGAAGCGTATAGAGCAAATTGTTGTCAATTGCCAATAGTTCCGGAAGACTTTCGTACTTGCCCAATATTCCATGAAGATAGTTGAAATACAGTTCAAGGCGAATATTGCCCTGTACTTTCAGTTCCACCAAGCCCCTCCTATAAATCCAAGTGGATACTACATTGAGTATAAGGATTAGGAGGATGAGAAACACGAGAAAACTGAGAATTCCTTTTTGCCTTTTCGTTACGACCAGTTGCATATGAGCTATTTATTTTCCAAGAGAAGTTTATGAACCTTCTTATTGAAGGACGAGCAAAAATCAATTACATATAAAAGAGACACCAATCGACACTCTCCAGACGATGAGCCAATAATGAATCTTTTCCCACACGCCATCCTTCTTCGTTCACAACCGAAACCTTTTTTTATCGTTTTCCTCCTCTTGATTTCTCTCTGTTCCTGTGCTTCATATACAAACCACTATTTCCCTGTAAATAATCGGGAACAACGGGCGAGCACTCTCGGTTTTTCCATAGCCCCGCCATCCGGGATCAACTGGTACGAAAAACTGAATGATAACAGCTTATATTATCTAAAAAAAATTCAAACTGCTGACTATTCAATTTACACCAAGGCTACCGAAATACATCTGGAGGGCACAGAGCTTGAGGCCGGCAAATTTTTACAATATGTGAAAAACAACAAAAAGCTTAATACCACATCGGGGGATTACAGAAATATCTCTTTTCGCTACACCCTAGACAAAGAGCTCTCTCCTCTGTGTATCCGGTATGTTCAAGATTATGAGGATCACGGGATCAAGAACCTGAAAAAGGATGAATTTATCAAAGTCCAAAAAAACGGCTTGGTGTGCATGCATCCGGAAACTCCGGAAAACGGCGTAGATATGTTCTATGTCGAGAGTGTCAAACAATCACCAAAGCAACAAGATCAATCCTATAAAGACGAAGGTGAATTTTTTCTCAGCAGCTTGAAATTCTATCCAGTCGGTGGCTGAGAAGGGAAAACCATTTGCCGGTGCAGTGCGTGCAAAAAATTACAACATGACGATCCACCGGCACCTATCTTGTCACAATCCCAACCGCACTGACAGCATCCTTAACTTCTGAAATGGTCACCTCTTTCCTGTGAAAAATTCCCGCAGCTAGAGCGGCATCAGTCGAAGTTCCTTGAAAGACATCAACAAAATGCGAGGCTCTGCCGGCCCCGCTTGAGGCAATAACGGGAATGGATACCGACTGTTTTACCAGGTTTATCAACTCCAAATCAAAACCACTGTTGGTGCCATCCCGGTCGATACAATTCAGTAATATTTCACCAGCGCCTAATGTCTCACAACTCTTGACTAATTGCACAACATCAACATCCCGTCCTTCCCTGCCTCCCTTCACCGTGCATTGATACCAGCAATACTGTTCGCCGCCGGGTCCCGGAGAGGCCGTCGCTATGGTCGCATGGACAGTCTCCTTCGGGGAATGAACATACACGCGACGCGGGTCAACTGAGATCACCACAGCCTGCGCGCCGTAAACGACCGATATCTGTTCAATTGCGCTTTTCCCCGTTTTTTCCCCTGTTCTCAGATAATCCTCCACCGCATACACAGCATCACTGCCGATCGAGACCTTGTCGGCACCGGAACGAAAATAGGCGGACGCAACATCAAGAGAAGTCGAGGTCTTGCCGGCGGCGTCGGTGAATTCCCGTATCCCGCCACCGATGGTGAGGGGAACGAAGACATTTTCCGAGGTTCTTTCCAATACCTCCAGCATGGGTTGGTCTTGAAGTGGATAATCCCTAAATCCGGTGATATTGAGAAAGGTGATTTCGTCGGCGCCCTCTTCATAGTATCTTCGTGCCAATTCAACCGGTTTGCCGAGATTTCTCACCTCACCTTCATGGCGGACATCGTATTGATCCCCTTTGGTGACCACGAGATCGCCATGGTCATTGCTGCGAACGTCGAGACAGGCAATGATTCTTTTGGCAATTTTTGTCTCCTCTGGCTGGTTGGCAGGTTTTTGTGTAAAAATCAACGGTATTCCGGTCCCTTGTGCTAGAAAATTGCCCAGGATTTTCAACCCTGCCGCACCACTTTTTTCCGGATGAAATTGAAATGCGCTGATATTTCCTCTTTCCACAGCTGAAACAAATTCTCTGCCATAGTCGGTGACCGCCAGTAGCCATTCCGGTCCGGTATTTTCAACCTTTGCGTGGTAGGAATGGACAAAGTACAGTTTTTCATTTTTATAACCATTGAGGAGAGCGGAATCTTTCTGCAGCTTGATACCGTTCCAGCCAATTTGCGGCACAGAATAGGCCTTGTCGGAAAACCGTACCACCTGGCCGGGAATAATCCCCAACCCTGAGATACCGGGGGATTCCTCGCTCCCTTCATAGAGGGCCTGCAGAGCCACGCAAATACCGAGAAAAGGCTTGTTTTCCGATATCCGTTTTTTCAACGGTTCGATGTACCCTCTTTCTTGCAAACGAGTCATAACGAGGCCGAAGCTGCCGACTCCGGGGAAAATCAATTTTTCCGCAGTGACAATATCCTCCGGAGACTGAACATCTTGTACAGTATAGCCGAGTTTACGGATTGCGTTTCGGACGCTTCGCACATTACCGGCACCATAATCTAACAGAGTTATCTGCATCCCCTTCCACCTTTCTCAATCGAACTTCCCAATATTTTTAACGAATCTTCACAAGATTGCCAATTATTCATGGGCGGTAACTTCATCAATCTTTGCATAATAGCGCCCACGCGCACAATTGCGACATACGACCTTTCCCGCCGATATCTCATCCCGGCCGTCTTGTACCCAATCGGAACAGCTTTCACATTGCACGCGCCGCAACGGCCTTCCGGGTAAATCCTCAGGGGGAATTACAAGAGATACCGGTTCGATGCGGAACAATTCCTGCTCCGGCATGATTTTATACGCTTCGAGTTGCCGGGCGTATTTATCGGTAATTTCAGAACAGTATCCTTTTGCAAGGTCACGGGCTTCCTCAAGGGCGGTGATGCGCACAGCCTTGCCCGACAAAAGATTCACAAAAGTTGCCGCCATAATCCCGTGATCAAGCCACTTCATGGATCTTTTTCCAAGGCTGCAACCGGTGACCGATTGGATAGCATCGGTCGCGCAGCGATCAATTTCAACAATAACGTAGAGCTTTTTGCGATCTACACCTTGAGGTTCATGTATTCCCAGAAGGGTCAAGGCCAACATGCTCATGCGCACACCAATAACTTGTCCGGCGCAGATATGACCGTGAATACGTGTCGATACCTCCAATAACTCTTCAAAGGATTTCATTGCACCTTTCCTTTTTGCAACCATAGTATGTTAGCAACAGGTCTAGCTTTCCTGTTTTCATAACTTCATCAATAAAAGTCTTGTAAGATTACTTGTCGAGAAACGGAGGTGTCAATAAATAACATGAGTCTCTTAGAAAAGAGTCTCGTTTATCAGGGTCAGGAAAAATAAAAAAAGGCCGTTCCTAAAAACGGAACGGCCTTAAAGGGCGATACAAACTATCAAGCTATGCCTAGCAACACTGCCACACTGTCTAAATATCCACCTTTGCTATGCCATCTCATCCTTGTAAGCATTCGAACAGACACTATAACCTTTTGAAAAGTTTCTGTTGCGCCAGCACATTAACAGTTACCGTATCTTTATGATAACAAGACCAAACAGGGATTAGTTTATAGCCTCAGACAATTTGCTGCCAGCTTTGAACTTTACAACTTTTTTTGCAGGAATTTTAATGGCCTTTCCTGTTTGTGGATTTCTACCCTGACGAGCATCCCGTTTGGAAACAGAGAACGTGCCAAAACCTACCAAGGTTACCTTGCCCCCCTTGTTCAGGCTCTCAGCAATCGCTGCAAGAGTGCCGTTCAGTGCTTTTTCGGCAGCTGCCTTACTGATATCAGCTGCACCTGCGATGCTTTCAATGAGTTCCTTCTTGTTCATGAATTCCTCCCTGCTTAATCTTTCTTTACAAGTCTAACAGAGTAGCGTGTGCTGCTCTCTTTCCCCTGAAGATGATGCTTTACCTAAACTCTTCTCAATTGTCAAAAAGAAACTCTCAAAAAAATGCTTTTCGACGAAAAAACCGGAATGCTACAACCCTTTATATTCAGGGTATTACATCCATAACAAGGCACCATAATTGAATCGGAAATGAGAATCAAGTAATAATTCGCTGACTTTTTAATAAGTTTGCTCTTTCAGAAGAGAAATTCACCGTCCTTTAAGGCTGAGCACAATCGGGCCAAGACATAAACTATGAAAATACGCTTGTACTTGTGCCCTATTCGTCTGCTCTACAAAAGCCACAAGATCCTTCTCCTGAACCTCCACTATGGCACAGAAGCGCTGCACCCTGACCCGACAACCCAAAAAACCGAGATTATGGAGAAAATGTTCCGCCAATTCAATGACTCGTAACGTCTTTTCGACAATAGGAATATTGTGAGATATCCTCGTTGCCAAGCAGGAATTGGAATGCAAATCATGGTTCGACAGAGCGAATTTTTTGGCCAATCGCCGCACCTCCGATTTTGTCAAACCGGCATCCGCCAAAGGAGTAATGACCTGCAATTCACTGACGGCCCGTAGGCCAGGCCGCCCATCTTGTTGATCATCACTATTGGTACCGTCTGCAAGCGTTGTGCAACCGGCTACCGCCATACTTTCTTGCAGAGCGGTATACATCCTTTTCTTACAGTAGTAACAGCGGTTCTCGTCATTTGCGACGAATTCCTGCCAAGATAAAGGCGAGAGTGTTATTTCTCGCATAGCCGCTTGTGGAAAATTCTTTGCGAATACTTCATGGCTTCCTGCCACCGATGTCGCCGAATTCAAGATCGAGCGAGCATGAAGGGTTATAACATTTTCCGGCCCCAAGGCGGTCATTGCTGCGTGCAACAAAAGAGTCGAATCGACTCCCCCGGAGAAAGCAATTGCTACCTTTCGATATTGTCGAAGTGCTAGAAGGAGTAAATCAAATTTGTTTTCACCGGACAGCATGGAAAAGATATCACTCTTGTCCGTCCGGCAGAAGCTCAGCCGGTGGATTGAGCAAAAATTTGCCGTCGACAATTCTTTTCTGTAGTATCTCGGCAATCTCACGGGCCTTGACCACACTTGAAAGGGGTGCAGTCCGTACTTTTTTGCCGTTCACCTCGATCTCTCCCGATTTCAGCTGCGCATAACTGACTTCACCATAACTTCTGGCAATACCGTTGGTGTAGTCGTAACCATAGTCGACCACCTGAGTAAAAATTTCTGCATCGGAGACCCCGGTATACGCAGCCATCTCTGCATCGAGAATCGGAATGGGAATGCCGAGGCCGAGGGCCAGGGAGTTTCCGTAACCAAGGATAGAAACACCGCGCAGCCACTCCGGTGACATAAGCTTCAGGTCGCCCTGCACCATGATTGTCCCGGCCGGTTTTCGCGGCACCCCGTTTTTGCCCCGGGGGGCTTTGGGATTATGCTGGGTTCCTCTCCAAGTCACATAGCCGTTTGCCCCGCCAAGAAAAATCCGTGTTCCGACACCAATTGTTCTATAATACGGGTCGTTCAATAAAGGGCTTAACTCTCCGGCACTGCAGAAATTGGCATTGCGACAATTCGGTTTCAACATTCCCATATAGGTATATACCGCCTTATCGGAAAGATTTACGGCACAGTTGTAGTTCTGGTAACCGTTTCGAGGATTGCAAAGCAAGGCATAGGGAAGATCCTCCAGCCCTACTTCTTTCTTCATTTTTTTGCCGGCATAACAATCGGTACCGTAGGCCTTGGCTTCAAGCAGCAGTTTTTTACCCCGCAGCAAATCTTCAATGACATGCCCTCCACCATACCTGAACTCACCGGGATAGATTTTGTTGAGAGGATCATCCTCGGCCGGCTCGGTGGCTCCCAGATAGGCATCAACGGCGGCAAGACCGGCATAGGCGGGAACCTTGTTGATCCAGACTTTAGCGGCCTTGATTGTCGGTATCATCTGCCCGAAATTAAAAAACATCCCGGAGGAACACATCGGCGCAAAGGTGCCGGTGGTAACGACATCGACCTTTCTCGCAGCCCCTTCCGGGCCATTTTCTTTGACAATTCCGACCATTTCTTCAGCCGTCACGACAACTGCTTCGCCTGCTTTGATTCTGGCGTTAATTTCTTCATAGGTTTTTTGAATTTTCTTCTCACTCATCATGTAATCCCACGTTATTATTTTTAAAATAACAAAATAGTAGTATAGTATCGGTAGCTTTCATTACCCTGCCCGGTTGACTATAACTCTCTTTTACACCTTGACATAGCCATTTCTTTGGCCTAATTTATTTGCTCTTTGTCCGTTCAGTCAACATCAAACTTTTTCACATTACAAATATCAAGGAGCAGTATGGAATCCGAGCAGAAAAAAGCAATTGTATCCGGACGTGATAAAATCGATGCAATTGATACCAATATACTGTCTCTGCTCAAGGAACGACTTGCCTATGCCAAAGAAATAGGCAAGTTGAAAGACGAAGGAAACCGTGCCAAATGGGATCCCCTCCGGGAGCGACAGATCTATGAACGGCTGTTAAGGGATAATAACGAGGTCTTCCCCAATGATGCCTTGAAATCCATTTTTCATGAAATCATCACTACCTGCAGATTGTCGCAGAGAAAAGCGGTTGTCGCCTTTCTCGGACCCGAGGCCACCTTCAGTCACCTGGCAGGAGTAAAATACTTTGGTCATTCAGCCGACTACAAGGCGATGGAAACCATTGACGATGTCTTTGCCGAGGTCGATAAAGGACGAACCAGATACGGTATCGTGCCGGTTGAAAACTCTATCGAGGGTGCAGTCTTCTCTACCCTTGATTGTTTTATGAAATATAAAGTGCAGATTTGTGGCGAGGTGCAACTTGAAATCAGCCACAATCTCGTTTGCAAGTCCGGGAATATAGAAGATATTCAGACTGTTGCATCCCATTCGCAACCCCTGGCTCAATGCCGGGAATGGTTGCGAAAGCATCTCCCGGCCATCCCTACCCTGCCGGTATTCTCAACAGGTGCAGCGGCACAAATGGCGGCTAACAACCCGAATATCGGAGCTATTGCCTCCTCGCTGGCCATTACTACCTATCAACTTCAGGTCGTTGTCCAGGGGATTGAAGACTATCGCGGCAACACCACCAGATTTCTCATTATCGGCAAAAAATCACCGTCGAGAAGCGGGCTGGACAGGACATCCCTTTTAATCGGAACGATGGACCGTCCTGGATCCCTGAACGAGGTCCTCACCGCGCTCTCGGAAGAGGACATTAATCTTGCAAAAATCGAATCCCGACCGATTAAAGGTAAGCAGTGGAAGTATTTATTTTTCTTAGATATGCTCGGACATATTGAGGACACTAAAATTCAACGGGGCTGCGACAGGCTGAAGGCCATGTGTTCCTATTTCGAATGGCTCGGTTCCTATCCACAGAGTGAAGATTTAACCACCGATTCTTGACATTTGCCCGGAACAGGATTGTCGCTCTGGTGCCTGAAACTCTTGGTCCAGGACATGGCCTTGTGGCTTATCCATAATGGTCTGACGAATAGCGGCTATGAGAGCCTCATCGGAAGCCCCACCACGAAGGAGGACTTTCAGGTCGGTTTCCCTGTCATTTAACAAACATGCCCGCAGTTTTCCCTCGGAGGTCAAGCGCAGTCTATTGCACTGATCACAAAAATGATGACTTATCGGGCTGATAAAGCCGACAATCCCCTTTTTTCCTTCAGGGGTCGAAAGGTCATACATCCGAGCCGGGCCCTCACCGTGCCTTTTTTGAAAAGGTGTCAGTGTCCCGACCCCGGAAATCATGGCTTTGATCTCTTTTGAACTGATAAATTGCTCTTTCTGCCATGTGCTTTTCTCGCCAACCGGCATAAACTCGATAAATCGAATCTGAAATGGCTGTTCGACGGCCATACGGGCAAAGTCGAGGAATTCATCATCATTTACCCCCTTCATGGCGACTACATTAATTTTAATCTTGAAACCGAGACGTTTGGCCTCAAGAAGTCCGGCCCAAACCTTGGGGAAATATTCTCTCCCGGTGATTTTTGTAAACTTGTCGGCAACAAGGGTGTCCAACGACACATTGAGGTGGCGGATTCCGGTATTGTAAAGCCTCTGCGCATATTCGGCCAACAGCACGCCATTGGTGGTCAAACGTACCTCGGTCAGGCCTTTGAGAAGGAATAATTGTTGAATAAATTCAAGAATTCCTCTCCTGACCAAAGGTTCCCCACCGGTCAGGCGTAACTTGTTCATGCCCTGAGAAACAGCAAGACGCACCACTCGCAATAATTCTTCATAACTCAGGAGTTCGCTGTGCTGTAAAAATCTTCCGGTTTTTACCTGACCGTCTCTGTCCTGTTCTTCCTGCGGCATGCAATACATGCATCGCAGGTTGCAGCGATCCGTCAAAGACAGTCGCAGATAGGTAATTGTCCGGGAAAACTGATCGATAAGGAGAGATGCTGGGGAGCTATTTTTGGTCACTGGACGCTACTTTCAAAGGAATTATAAGAAATGTGCAAACATTGACTTTCAACCGCGCCATCTATATACTGACGAACGCTTTCTTGGAAGAATACTATTAACACAATCAACATTACATACAACCTGAAAAAGACATTTCCTTATGCTTGTTCTTGGCATTGAGAGTTCCTGCGATGATACAGCGGCGGCAGTTCTCGAAGATAACCGAATTCTCTCAAACGTCCTCAATTGCCAGGACTCCGTCCACGCCAAATTCGGTGGCGTGGTTCCGGAGCTTGCATCACGGAAACATCTACAATCGATTCATCCGGTTGTGGAAAAAGCGCTGGCTAGCGCCAATGTTCAACTTTCCGACATACACCTGATCGCCGCAACCCAAGGACCCGGTTTGATCGGTTCGCTGCTCGTCGGCTTTTCCTACGCCAAGGCCCTCGCCCATGTGCGGGGAATACCTTTGGTGGGTGTTGATCATATGGCTGGGCATATTCTCTCGGTCTTCCTCAGTGAGGAAAAACCGTCTTTCCCCTATCTTGCCCTGATTGTTTCCGGCGGAACATCCTCCATCTTTCTTGCTGAAGAATTTCACCGGTTTCGTTTGCTTGGTCGTACCCGAGACGATGCCGCCGGTGAGGCCTTCGACAAGGTGGCGAAGTTACTGGGACTGACTTATCCCGGCGGTCCCCAAGTTGCTGCTACCGCCATTACCGGAGATCCCCGTTATGTGCGTTTCCCCCGAGCCTGGCTTACGGAACAATCTTTTGATTTTAGTTTCAGTGGTTTGAAGACGGCGGTTCTGAATCACGTCAACCAACAAAAGATGACGAATGCAGGGTTGCAACTCAATGATATTTGCGCCTCTTTTCAGGAGGCGGTGGTTGACGTTCTGGTTGAAAAATCGCTCCTTGCGGCTCGCACCCACAATATTTCCACTTTGGTGGTTGGTGGTGGCGTCTCTGCTAACAAAAGATTACGGGAAGTTTTCACTAAAAGATGCCAAGAAGAAGGGATCGCATTTTATGCTCCGGCGCCTCAATATTGTACAGATAATGCAGCAATGATTGCTTTCGCAGGCTTTCATAAATTCAGCAAATATGGAGCGCATGCAAGGGATGAGGATGTCTACTCCCGGTCCCGGCTCGGCTGACACATTCTTTTTCAACCAGGTGCAAATGACAAAATACGAAAGCCAAACCCGGAATACGCTCAAGAGTCATCAACTCGCCCCGAAAAAACGACTTGGCCAGAACTTCCTTGTGAATAAACACACCGCGGAAGCTATTGTCCGAGCCGGCAATGTCTTGGCCACGGACACTGTTCTTGAAGTCGGAGTTGGATTAGGGGCGCTTACCACCCCTCTTGCTGCAGCAGCACACCATGTTTATGGATATGAAATCGATCGGGGCATTATCAGGTTTCACGAAGATGAAGGTGATCTCCCGGACAATGTGACACTCGTCCACCAAGATATTCTCACCGCTGATTTCCAACAAATTGCCGAATTATGCGGGGGTTCACTGAAAATTCTCGCCAACCTGCCCTACTCTATCTCCAATCCCTTTATCTTTAAATTAATCGACAACGCCTCGCTTATTGATAGCGCCACCATTATGCTGCAAAAAGAGGTCGCGGACCGCCTGACGGCGCAGCCCTCGACAAAAGAGTACGGGGTACCGACAGTTCTGCTTGCCTGTTGCGCCACAGTAAAAAAAATTATGACCCTGAAGCCGGCAGAATTTCACCCTCGTCCAAAAATTGATTCAGTGGTCATTACCATTGATTTTACCGGTAAGAATAACAGACAGGAAAACAGCGAGACACCTCGCTACGATTTCAGTTTTTTGAAACAAATCGTCAAAACAACATTCAATCAGAGACGAAAAACCATTCTTAATACGCTAAGTGCCGGCGGCTGGTTTGATGCCTCAGGTAAAAACACCCAGTCGGCAATCAAGACTTTGACTGAAGCGGCAATACAGAGCGCCGATCTTTCCCCAGCCGCCCGACCGGAGACACTTACGGTAGCCGATTTTATCTCTTTAACCCGAGCCATACAGCAGCTGCAAATACAATGAGGAGCAGTGAGCTAAAGAACGTCAAATACTGTTATATCATTTGAAGCCACACCCGGTTGCAGCTGCTCACCCGCAGCGGGGTGACGCAGCGGATGATGTTTTTCACCATCTAAAGACTTTGACACATGGTATTTTTTGCAAAACTACTAAAAATATGTTCATAGAGATGACAGGAGATACTGTTGACTCTCGCACAATGACGATTATTACCAATGTATGAATATGAAAAGCCCCGACACGGATCTTGACACCTTGTCACCGGAAACGGTGTCAAAGCCCGTTAAATACATGATCTACAGCCACGAGCAAGCCTTCCGCCACATGACTCTGTTGCGATCGGACAAGGAACAGCAGCTGTATATGATCACCGATGAAGTTTTATTTAATGTCTGGGATGCACTTAGCCTGTCGATAGATCAAGAACACCGAGAAGTCTATTTTCCATATCTTCCCCATGTTTTTGACCTGCTGACCGAAACTGAGAACGGTTATGAAATCTGCGATTATCTGACTTTCATCGAAGAAACCGGAATGGGTGCAGTAAAAAGCGATACCCTCGCCAAGAGAAGGGCTTGGCGGGTGGTCGATATCTTGTTGGAATACCGTGCAGCCATTTTAGCCGAACCGGAGAACACCGATGCAACTTGAAGTCGGCTCCTCTTAACACTCGCCATTTCTCCGGATTACCTTCCATGCGCAGTAGCCCCTCCAACCCCTACCAAGATAAAACCATGATCCCCGATCCACAAAAAACACGTATCATTCCTGCTATTCCCGAGGTCATTGTCCCTCCCCATCCTCAGTGGCCAAACCTTTCAGCTCATGAGTTCGCCGCCTTGAGGGAAAGGATTAAAATGCTCTTAAAGAAACGGAACGCAGTCCTTGTCGCCCACTATTATACGGACGGCGCCTTGCAGGATCTGGCAGAAGAAACCGGCGGTTGTGTTGCCGACAGTCTGGAAATGGCGCGTTTCGGCACCACCCATCCTGCCGACACCCTGGTTGTTGCCGGGGTTCGCTTTATGGGGGAGACCTCCAAAATACTCAACAACGAAAAACGGGTACTGATGCCCGATCTCGGTGCTACGTGTTCTCTAGACGAAGGCTGTCCATATGAACTGTTTGCATCCTTTTGCGATCAATATGCCGATCACACGGTGGTCGTTTACGCCAATACCAGTGCCCAGGTCAAGGCGCGCTCCGACTGGGTGGTGACTTCGGGAATTGCCTTGCCGATAATCCGGCACCTGGCCGACCGGGGAGAAAAAATCCTCTGGGCGCCAGACAAACATCTTGGCCATTATGTACAAAACCTGACCGGTGCGGAAATGATTTTTTGGCCTGGAGCCTGTGTTGTCCACGAAGAATTCCGGGCGGTTGCCCTTGAACGGTTGCGGAAACTCCACCCGAATGCCGCTATCCTTGTCCACCCCGAATCCCCAGAGGCGGTTATCGCCCAGGCGGATGTGGTCGGATCAACGACTGCTCTGATCAATGCGGTAGCCACCCTGCCAAACCAAGAGTTTATAGTTGCAACGGATAAAGGCATCTTCAACAAGATGCGCCAGGTCGCCCCCGGAAAAACCCTTCTTGAGGCACCAACCGTGGGTGAAGGGGCAACATGTCAGAGTTGCGCCAATTGTCCGTGGATGGGCATGAACTCCCTCCACAACCTGGTGGAGGTTTTGGAAACCGGAAAAAACGAGATACTTGTCAGCCCCGAACTGGCGGCCAAGGCTCGAATTCCTATCCGCAGGATGCTTGATTTTGCAGCAAACTTGAAAAAATAACAGCTACTTGTTGGTGATTGCTAGCCGAGCACAAAGATCTGCAGGCGGGGTCTGCAGGCAATCCGCCCTCGCATCCTCCAGCAGCCATTGTGAATATCGAGGGGCAAGATTTCTCCAGCTGAACCTGTCGGTAATGGCATGTGCCTTTTCGGTGGGCAGTCGGCGACTGTGCAGGAGCGCCTGTGCCAGTTTCTCGACCAACTTGCTTTCCCTATAAAGATACTCTTTGGCAAAAAGCTCCGGATAGACCAACCGATCCGGCAACAGCGGCACACATCCGGCGCGAACGGCTTCAATAATGGCGATACCAAAAAATTCATGCAAAGCCGTCGACACCACCACATCACCTCGGCAAAGCAGGGCGATGTAGTCCGCATAGGAGGCGGCATAGCCATAATGAATGACTCTTTCGCCAAAAGTGCTTCGGGCGTCGGCAAAACATTGCGGGCTATTGGGAAAAGTCTTGCCGAGAACAATGAGGCGAAAAGCGATCCCGGCGGCAGATATCTCGGTTAAGGCCTGGAAAAAACGGTCCGGATTCTTATCGTGTTCCCAGCGATGATTCCAGAGTATGACCGGCGGGCCAGGATCGGATTCTTTACTCTGCCGATCGATGGGAGTAAAATCAATACCCGGAAAGAGGATGCTGCTCCTGCCCCTCAGTTCACTCATGGTCCCCAACAGCTCCATTTCCGCAGCTGCTTGCAGATACCTCCGGCATCCGGAAAAAAAGGTCTCGGCATTAAAGGAGGAATTAAAGGCGATTTTATCCGAGGCAAGGGCGGAATGAAAATTGATTGCCGCAAATTGAAAACTTTGCGGAATGGCCTGCCTTTCCGGATAGAGCATCTGGTTTTCATGGAAATAGGTGCAAAGCCTCACTGCCTGGTTCCATCCTTTTACCCTTGCAAGCAAGGCGCGGAGGACCGCAACATCGACAAAGGAAGAACAGAGGACGGTATCAAACCGGCGTTCGCCAAGAGGCAGTTTTTTGATTTTCTCGATGCACCAAAGAGCCGAGAGTTGCATCCGCATCTTCCACTTCCTGGCCGGCAAGGTAAAGAGGATGTACTCAGCCGAAACATGGGTCTGCAACCCTTCCAGAAAGAATCGGTGTGAACCTCCATAATAGGGTTCGAGGATGAGTATGCGCTTCATTTTTATCTATAGACAACCATATTGAGAAACGGTATTAACGGTAACATTACGATTACCCGACCTTCGGAGAAAAGAACTGATGATCAATTCCCCCTTATGCCCGTGTGGCAGCAATCTCCCCTGCACAACCTGTTGTCTGCCGATTCTTGATGACCACCATCGGGCCGAAACGGCCGAGGCGCTTATGCGATCCCGGTACACCGCCTTTGTTCACAAGCATGAGCAGCACATCCTCGCCAGTTGGCAGAAAAAAAACCGACCGGAGAAGCTCAACTTCGACGATCATCCGGTAGTATGGCTGGGGCTTGAGATCCACGAAGTTCGGGACGGTGCGAAAAATGACATAACCGGCAGTGTCGATTTCACCTCGACCTACCTGGAAAACGGGCAAATTTCCAGACTGAGAGAAAACAGCCAGTTCGTTCGCGAGGATGGTCTCTGGTACTACCTGGGCGGTGAATGCAATGTAAAGAGGCAAAAGATCGAACGCAATGGCCCCTGCCCCTGTGGTTCCGGAAAAAAATTCAAGCGTTGCTGTCTACAGGGAAATCTGTGAAAATAACAAGTACATTATCACCGCGAACAGCCTAAGGCTTCTCGCCAACAAGCTGACGCACTCTGTCCAAGAGCAGGTCGGCGGAGTGGAGCTTCGTGGTATGCGGCAATGTCTCCGCCCCTGAAGCGGAAATCAACAGGATTTGATTGGATTCGGTCTCGAAGCCGGTGGTGTCACCGCTTATATCGTTGACCGCGATAAGATCGAGATTCTTGCTCAGGAGTTTTCTTTTTCCTTCTGCCAGAAGATTGGTGCTTTCCGCCGCAAAACCGACGAGCACTTGTCCCACCTTTTTTCTTTTCCCAAGTTCCAGGAGAATATCCGGGTTGCGTTCCAAAATCAGCTCTTTGGCGATATTCTCTTTTTTTACCTTGTGCTCATACACAGTTTCCGGTCGATAGTCGGCAACGGCCGCGGCTTTGATGATCACCGTTGAGTCTGCTGCATGGGCGAGCACCGCATCGTACATTTCCCGGGCGGTCTGGACCTTCACAAGAGTCACCCCCCGTGGACAGGTTAGGAAGCTGGGACCGCTGATAAGCAGCACCTGGGCGCCACGCCGACAAGCGGCCTGCGCCAGGGCATAGCCCATTTTTCCAGAGGAACGATTACTTAAAAACCGCGCCGGATCAAGGGGTTCTCGAGTCGGACCGGCGGTAACCAGGATCTTTACCCCTCGCAGATCTTGGGGGCTGAGACTATGCGCCAACAGCTCCTTAACACCATCCCATTCGGCAAGACGCCCCTCGCCTTCCTCCTTACAGGCCATCATGCCGCAGGCAGGATCGATTATGTCATACCCAAGTTCTTTTAGTATCTTGAGATTTTTCTGGGTTGCCGGATGACTATACATCCGGTTGTTCATGGCCGGACAAACAAGGACCTTTGCCCTTGTCGCAAGCACCATGGTGGTAAGAAGATCGTCGGCTATGCCGCTGGCCAGCTTGGCGATAATATTAGCTGTTGCCGGAGCAATCACCACAAGATCGACATCTCTGCCGAGGCTGATGTGGGTCATCGGATCTTCTTTGCCCTGGCCGAACATGCCGGTATGAACATCGTTGCCCGACAAGGCTGCAAAGGTAAGCGGAGTGACGAATTCGGCGGCTGAGGAGGTCATTACCACCGAGACCCTCGCCTCTTCCTTGGCGAGATCGCTCACCCACCCGGCAACCTTGAAAGCGGCTATTGATCCGGAGACACCGATGACGATCTTTTTACCGGCAAAAATATTCTGCACCATATGTCCTCTCTAATACGCCCCATTTCCCTTAAGCATGCAGTATACGGTTTTGATGATAATTTTAATATCGGTCCAGAGAGAATAATTGAGAATATACCAATCATCCATTTTCACTCTCTCTTCATATTCATCGACATTGGAACGCCGCCCAACCTGCCATGGACCGGTTACTCCAGGTTTCATAGAACAGTACCTGCCGGCGCTTTCCTTGTAAAATTCATTCAATTCGTTGCCGACAATCGGACGGGCGCCAACGACACTCATATCGCCACGGATGACGTTGATAAACTGAGGAAACTCATCAAGGCTCGTTCTTCTTAGGAACCGCCCGATGGGTGTTATCCGAGGATCGTTTTTCAATTTATAACTTTGCGCCCATTCCCTGCACAGTTCCTCGTTCTCCGCGAGAAGCCTCTGCAATTCCCGGTCCGCACCCACCCGCATGGTTCGAAATTTCAAACAATTGAAGGTCTTACCGGCGGCAGTTATCCGCTTGTGCCGATAAAAGACCGGTCCGCCGTCACTCAGTTTAACCAGCAGAGCTATCATTAGGGTAAGGGGCAGAGAACAAAGGAGCACCGCCAAGGAAAAAGCCACATCGAAGCTTCGTTTCCACTCGGTATTAGGATTGAAATTGAGAATGAGAAAATCCCCAAGTGACTGAATTTCCGCATGGTGCAGACCATAAACATACAAATCCGGCACCAAGTAAATGCGAGCCCCGAGAGAGCGACATTCCCGGAGAATTCGGAAAATTTTCTTTTCTGCACGCATCGGCAGGGCGATATAGACATAATCGATATCGTGCAGCTCAAGATACTCATTAATTGCCGCAGTATTGCCAAGAATCGGCTTACCTTGGACTTCAGTCACTACTTCCTCATCGATTTTATCGTCGAAAAAGCCAATCACATGAATCCCGGCCCAAGGCATGGTTTCAACCTGCTTCAGCAGATTGACGCCAAGATCACCGGCTCCTACGATAACCGCCCGCCTGACATTCTTGCCATTTTGACGAATCATGCGAAGCGTCTTTCTGACTACAACATGAACAATAAAAATGAGTAGGGGTGTGGTGATCGACCAGATGAGAATTGCCACCCGGGAATAGGCTACGGAAATTTTTAAGATAAAAAAATAAAACAACAAAAATCCGACAACCGTACCCCAGGCCTTAAGGATAACCAAAAACTCGAGAAAATATTTCCAGCCGCGCCAGGACCGATAAAGCTGGAAGGATTGAAAGGTGATAAAACACAGGACAAAAGTAATAAGCACCAGACGCGTGTAATAGGGACTCCAGGGGACTCTGTACCAGAAAACGAGCAGCGAGAGATAGCCCACCGCCAGCAGACAATCAAAGAGATGGAGGAATCTGGCAATGCGAGAACTCTGTTCCCGGAGATTAATTGACAGCATATTTCACTTAAAGTAATCGACGGCTGCGGCAGCGCATCATGCGCAATACTCCACAGTGTGTCTATTTCAATTGGTGTCTCCGCCACCACAGCCTGTGCATACTGAGTAGAGGCCGCCAAGAAGCAGGGAGTTGTTTGTAGTATCTTCCAAGCATATAACCGATCATCTTCAGTCCGCTTCGCAGAAGGCAATCGGGTATCAGAAGGTATCTTTTTTCCTTCAACAAGGTGGAAAATAATGATCGAATATATGTTACACCGACACCCTCCGCCCCGCCGTAGGTATCAAGCAACCATTTTTCAGAGCTGTGCAGCACACCAATATCAAAAGATCGCCGCAATTCTTGCCCTAGGGAATAGTTATGACTATGGTATACCGCCGCCTCGGCAACGTAAGCTACCTCATGTCCGGCGGTAAGGAGCCTCCCCAAGGTACAAGTATCTTCTCCAAAAATCAAACCGTTCTTGAAATAGTCGCATTCACTTAGGCGATCCTTTTTATACGCCGCAAAGGAATTGGAGATAAAGATTGTCTTTAAACCGTATTGGCAGCGATCGGCGTAGGTGCGCACCGAGGATTCGGGTGGATAATTAAACAGTCGCAGGTGTGCGGCAACAGGGCTGGCATTCTTCCCGGGTAACTGCCGACCGTAAGCGCATGCCACCTGGTCATGGAGAAGAAGCGGCGCAACGAGACACTCAAGAGCGTCTCGTGTGGCAAGAATGGCGTCCTGGGTAAAAAAAACAAGGATGGCGCCACGAGCCTGTTTCGCAAGCTCGGTTCTGGTTCCACCATGATCAAATGCCTCTCTTTTGAGGATGCTGATCTTGGCGCCGGCCGCCTGGCAAATGGCTACGGTCTGATCCTCTGACGAGGAATCTCCCACGAGAATTTCATCGGGCTGCAGGTGTTGTCTCTTCAGAGCGGCAAAAAATTCACCAAGCGTGTCTGCCCCGTTAAGGGTGGGAACAATAACGGAGATGGTATGGTCGGTCCTTTTATTGCTCATACAGCAAACGATCCGGTTGCGGCGCAATCCTGTACGACTCTAAAGATGAAAGATCTGCACTAAAAACAGTTTCAACAAGGCCCACGCCATTGCCGGCCCCGGATGTTTACGATACAGCAGAACTTCATTTTTCGCCGCCATCAGGCGAAGGTCATAACTCATTTTCTGCCGTTTTCTGGCCCAGCCGCGGCAATGGTGAGCAATCAGCCGAGGATCGTAGACCAGCGTCCAGCCTGCTGCCCTTAAGCGAAGACAGAGCTCAATATCCTCTTTATAAAGAAAAAAGTCCGAATCGAAAACATCTCCTTTAAACGGATACAGGGCTCTGAGGCGACAACACATAAGAGCCCCGCAGAGAGCCGGCGGGGTAGCTATAAGATCATACTGCCCCCGGTCTTTCTCGCCTTGTCCCCGATCATACCAACGCCCGTACCAGTGTCTGAAAATTCCGGTCGAATCGATCTTTCCCGACGGTTTCATGGCGCTAAGGTCGTATCCGAGAAGTTTCCCGGAAACCACCGCAGCGCCAGGATTTTCGTTCAAAATATTGACAGCCTGAGCGAGATAATCCGGGGAAAGAAAAGTGTCAGGATTCATAAAGACGACCATCCCTTCCCGATCAGCGACTATCTGTTGAAAACCGATATTGTTGGCGCGAGAATAACCGATATTTTCCGTCGTTATGATTTTCATTCCCGCCAATTGCTGGAGATCGTCGAGAAATTGCGGATCAGCCGAACCACTGTCAACGATTGCCACACCCTTGATCGGCACGGTCTGTTTTTCCAGGTGGGCGAGGCAGATATCCAGTTCTTCGGCGGAATTATGGGTTACTATAACTATATATACCGGTATAGCCATTCTCTATGCGCTGGTGATTATGAAAAGAAAATTTTACAATAACAGGATAACAAAAAGTTGTTTTTCCCGGCAGCGACCCTTCTAGCCATAATGGAGCCGACGGCCTCCCTTTCCGCAGTTGTAATCATAGAGGCGAAGATATCCGGAGGCACCAAATCACCACTTTTTTGCAAGGCCAGACCCTTCTTGTGAAAGTGAGGAAACATTCGCAGTCCCTCATATACCCCGGTCAAGTATGGCAAAAACATGCCTTTTTTTACACAAAAAAACAGCCAAGCCACCTGATAAATGCAAATAGCCGGCAAAAATCGTAAAAATAATCTGAGAGGATAATTCTTTGCCAGTACGAGAATGTTGTTACGCGTCGACAGACGGACGGTCAGCCGGTTTATCTTCGAGCCGGAACTGGCACTGCCGATATGATAGATGACCGCTGCGGCGATAAACATGCATCGTAACCCATGCCGTCTGGCCCGCATATTCAGATCAACATCCTCAAGGTAGGCGAAGAAATCAGCATCGAAAAGACCTACCTTTTCAAAATAACATCTGCTGTAAATCGCCGCCCCGGCACATGCCCCAAAAGATTCCCGATCCTGCCGGTATTCCTCGCTATCCCGCTCCATTGTCCCGATACGATACCCGACTCCTCCCCTGAGCACCGCGTCCCCGGCCCCGTCGATAAACTGACGCTGATGAAAATTCATCATTTTCAGGGCAAACACATGAAAATGCGGATATTGCTCGATTGCCAACCGGAGTTTTTCCAAGCAATCCTTCGCCACTTCCATGTCATTATTAAGGAGCAGCAGCCAAGGTGCGACACTGGCTTCAATACCCGTGTTTACCGCAACACTAAATCCGGTGTTATGATGCAGCCGGATCAGCTTGACTTCCGGAAAAGAAGTTTCAAGCAGCTCGATCGAACCATCGCTGGAACCATTATCGACCACAATGACCCGAAAATCGGAAGAGGTCTGCTGCCGGAGTGACAACAAACAATTTTCCAGCATAGGCTTGCCATTCCAATTGGGAATAATGATCTCAATTAGCGGCTCATGACCAACTATAGGTCCCGCCAACCCTGATGTTTTATTCTCAAATCGATATATTTTCTTGATTTGGTCCACAAGTTTATTTTGCGATTTGTGTTACGTTCGAGCTTGATTATTTTTTTGAGGGATCCGACAATGTTGTAATGAGGGCTCTCAGTATACATTAAAAAAATTCCCTCATACCATATCTGTCCCAAATGACCAAGAAGAAGTCCTCTTTAAAAAATATTTCGAAAAACTCTTTACAACGGATGTTCGAGCTATATAAAATAGTTAAAAAGATACATGCTAAACTCAAAACTGATTTCCGAAAAATAGTATTAAAACAAGCACATTGTCCGGATATTCGGAAAACAAGAGAATAAATTACTATTCTCTCTAATCGTAAAAACGTGGAGGTTCCATCTAACCATTCGCCCTTGAACCAAGGCTCCCATTGCAACTCTGCATAATTAGGTTTTTTCAATATTAAATTTAAGAGTTAAAACGTAGTATCACTGCATGTGTCAGATGCAAGTTCTATTTGGCCCAGAAATTGCAGTTAAGAGATGAAACGCATAATTTGTTTTCTGAATTGGTCAAGTCTCACCCTACCAATTGTCATTACAATTTTAAATAACTATAAAAAATCTCCTTGAAAGGTCGAGTATTATGAATTGCAAAACTAAGAGAGTGTTAACGCTATTTCTCTTTTCAGTTTTTATGGCATTTGCTGTTAAAGGCCAGGCGAGCAGTATACCTGCTACCTTGGAGGTGAGTTATGATTTCACCAAAAACGTTTACTATGGAGCAGTTAAGGAACCTGCAACTGAGTTTGACATTAATTTAACGTCTACGGGTTTAAAGTTAACTAGCTATAATACATACGGCTATTGCGTTGAACTTACCCAGGAGATCGGTAACGGTACCTATTCCTTTAATTTGGTGAATATTTTTGATTTTACTGATACTACAAAACGGGATAACTATTTCAAAGCAGCATGGCTGATGGACACATATGCCCCTGGCCAAGGAACCGGGATGTCGTCTGACAACCAATACAAGGCTACTGCAGTTCAAGGGCTCATCTGGGAATTAACACAAGGTACAGGCCCGGTAACAAATAGTGGGACTATTGGCTCGTATTACTCCACATATAAAAACGCTTTGAGTGGCCTGACTCTCACTGACACATTAAAAAACCATCTTAACGATACCTTCAGGATTGCTCAAAATTCAACTGCTCAAGACCTTATCGTGGAAGTACCTGGATCTCCTGTCCCAGAGCCGGCCACCCTGCTCCTTTTCGGAACAGGTCTTGTCGGCCTTGCCGGGCTACGCAGAAAGAAAAAAGCATAAGCAGCAAAATCTAAACAAACACACAAGGGGCGCTACTTCCTGATACGAAGTGGCGCCCCTTGTTGCGTTTATACCTATCACTAGTGCTTATGTCTCACTATCAGCTTTCTTCGCCTTTATCCAACCCACCCTTATAAAATACTGCTGCCCGCTATCCCGCCATCGAGAACATTGGTCGTCAGTTCGTTTTTGCGGATAGTTTGTCGACCCTCCCTTATCTACGCGACAAACCCCTGAGTCTATGTCGTCGAGGCGATAAAACTTACAGCTTAGGCAGTAACCTTTGGCATCCTTCATTTTGACCCATCCATTGCATGGAGTTACACCCTCATGCCTGCATTTCTATTTGAAAAATATTGAAAAAAATCTGGGTGTTCTCCGGTCTGTTCATAAAATTTAATAGGCAACAAGTCGATAATTGGCCCAAGAAAACCATATTTCTTCAGATATCTGCCAAACACCTCTCGTGAATCTTCGATTATTCTTGGATCGGTTTCTGCCAATCGATTATAGATAATCGCTATGACTTCGATCTTTCGGTGGCTAGCAAGTTCCAGAGCACTCAAGGTATGATTTATCGACCCAAGCCGTGAACTGGTCACCAGAATCAAGGGATATTTTTCTGCTTCCAGATAATCGAGCAATGTAAAATCTTCGACAAGAGGCACAGCAAGGCCCCCAGCCCCCTCCAGGAAGACGACATCGTAAAGCGTCATAAGTTTGGCTGTGCTTTGCCGGAGCACAGTACAGTCTATAGTTCGCCCTTCCAGCTTTGCCGCAAGATGTGGGGAACAGGGCACGGGAAAAACATACGGACAGGTAAGACCGCGATGATCCACGGGTAAAAGTTCGATGTCCATGAGTTGCCGGTGACGAATAATGTCTTCACTTATGCCGACACAACCGGTTTGCACGATTTTCTGGGTGATGGTTTTTATACCGTGGTCTGCAAATGAACGCGCCAGAAGTCCGGTGGCAATGGTTTTACCGATATCGGTATCGATTCCGCAGACACAGTATACTTTGGCAAGAGTCATACGCACCTCTTCCTCTTTTTCTCGGCAATAACGAAGGTGGAAATATATGTGAGAGGAAGACCATCGTCGGATGAAAACTGCTCAACGTAGCGCCGTTCAAATTCTTTCAGTTGTCCGAGATTCCATCTCTCGCGATCCACCCCTCCTACCCCGGTTTGCCGGATGTGACGCAATACCGCCCTAACTGAAGGGAAAAAGAGGCACCTGCTTTCCGAATGCATGCTTATCACCTGAAAGTGGTCGGTGAGCATGGTGGCAAGCTCTTCGTTCGTATGATACCTAAGGCCTCGACCGGTAAGGGCACTTATCTCCTTCATGGTTCCCGGGCTGAAAATGGAAAAGGCCAGATGGCTCCCATCCTTTAATGCCGTCGCTATATTTCCGAGAAGAACTGGCAAATCGGCCATCCACTGAAAGGTCGATGAGGAGATCACCAGATCGAGATTTTTCGGTAAGAGAGCCCTTTCGATATCGCCGGTAAGGATCTGCACCCGTCCGACCTGCTTTGCTATGCGCTTCTCGGTAAGCGTGCAAAAATCGGCAACGAGGTCATTAATAAAGAGAGTGTCGATCGGCACCGATTCACTCAGAATTTCGGTGAGATTGCCGGTGCAGCAGCCTATTTCCAGCACTCGTGAAGAGTCGACATGGGTAAAGCGTTGAAGAATCGCGATGAGTTGCCGACTGATCTCTTTCTGGACAATGGCACTCTCTTCATAGGTCGCCGCACTGGCCTGAAAACAGCTGGCAACGTGTTCTTTATCAAGATTATCCGAATGGCCTTTTTCCAAAATACAGCACCAGTGTCCTTGGTTTTAAAATTGGGTTGCAGAATCGGCAGAAAGCAGCAAATGATCCCAGCTTTGCCAAAGATAAAAGAGAAAATGGAATCCGGCAATTTCCGTTATCTGCTTCCCGGACCAGAACCGTCGCTGGTTTTCCGAAGGCACAATCCAATCGTACTCGGCAATGATAATCTTATCGTATATTGATCGCTTGACCGAAATGCATTCAACGGCCTTTTGCAGGGCGGCCAATTCATCACACTGTTCGACCGGCGAGCGCTGGGGTTGTCGCATTAAAAACATCTTCAGATTGGTATTCTCCCGACACATCCGTCGATAGAATTTCATCCTGGTGGTCTCATTAAAGCCGGAAAGCGTCTCGGCAAATATCTTCTCCGGAATACCCAACTTGTCATCGACCGGACAAAGTGTACCATTTATAGCGATGGCACGATGCAAAAGTCCGGCCGATTCGGAAAAAAGCTTTTGACCAACCCAGACTCCCATCGACCAGCTTATCAGCGCCACTTGCCGATAGCCATGTATAATGTCTTCAATAGGCTGCGGAGGGATAAGGTCACGATAATCGTAGAACATATACACATCATACTCACTGCTTGTCAGCGGTTGAAAGGGGGTGCCATCCATTCCCCAGCCATTGCAAAAAATTATGAGCTTCTCCCTTCCCGCCTTGTGCAACCACGATCCTTTCATGATTTTGCTGAAAACTTGTTGTGAGACCTTTGCATAAGGCCCGCCAGATCGGAAGCGATCAATGCTATGTCGGCCTCTTTCATATCCGCAGTCAGCGACAAGCGGAAACGCGATGTCCCTTCCGGCACCGTCGGCGGCCTAACCGGAAAAATCAAATAGCCCATCTCCTGCATTGCCTCGGCGAGAACCACCGCCAACGCATCATCGCCTAACATTACCGGCACGATATTCGTCGATCCTGCGGTAACCAGATGGTTGTCTCTGAGGTTTTGCCGCAAGATCGATGCAAGGGCCTTGAGGACGGTTCTCCGTGCACCGCAGGTGAGCATCTCTTGAAAAATGAAATGGTTCCAGAACAACACCACGGGCGGCAGCGCCGTGGTAAAAATGAGGGAACGGCTATGGTTGATGAGGTACTCCCGAAGTGTCGCCGTACAGAGAACAAAGGCGCCAACCGAAGCCAAAGCCTTACCGAAGGTCCCGACCAGAAAATCAATATCCGCCAGCTGGCCCTGTTCCTCGGCCATCCCGAGACCCAAGTTGCCATACAGACCGATGGCATGGGCTTCGTCAAGGTACAGCAAACAGTCGAAGCGTTCCTTCAAGGCAACCAACTGGGCAAGATCGGCGACATCGCCGTCCATACTGAAAACCGATTCGCTGACGATCACCACCCGGTGAAATGCCTTGCGGTACTTATCCAGGAGACCTGCCAGGTGGTCATAGTCACAATGGCGATAGCGCTTATGCTGTGCCTGACAAAGACGCATGCCGTCCATAATCGAGGCGTGGTTCAGTTTGTCGGACAGGATGAGATCGTTTTTACCGAGCAGGGCCGGCAGGATGCCGATATTGGCATGGTAGCCGGAATTAAACAAAAGACAGGCTTCCTTACCATAGGTGGTTCGCAAGGTTTCTTCTAGGATGTGGGCAGTTGCGCTGTCGCCGGTGAGCAACCTAGAAGATGCCGAGCCCAGACCGAAGTTATCGAGGATATTATCCGCATGCATAGCGGCATAAAATTTTTGGTGTAATTGCCTGTCACCGGCCAATCCGAGATAATCGTTGGAAGTGAGATTGAGCATTTCACGGCCCTTGTAGACAATCCGACAACCATTCCGGCCAACCAGCGGTTTCAGAGTGCGAAGGCGCCCGCCGGCCGCGAGTTGTTCAAGAGAATCCGCATAATAATCATTCATACCGACACTTCCAATGCTACTACCCGGCAAAGTGCAGCTGTTAGGGTGCGGAGATCCGCATCATTGATAATATAGGGCGGCATGACATAGACTAAGCGCCCGAAAGGTCGTATCCATACCCCGTTTTCGACAAAGAGGTTCTGAATCCTCGCCATGACAACCGGTCGGTCAAGCTCCACCACGCCGATTGCCCCGAGAACCCTGACATCACTTACTCCCGGAAGATTTCGGCAGGGTTCAAGACCTTGGCGGAGACCCTCTTCAATGCGGGTGATGTTGTTTTTCCAGTCCCCGTCGAGAAGCAATTGGATGGAGCGGATAGCGACGCTGCAGGCAAGCGGATTAGCCATAAATGTCGGGCCATGCATAAAGACCCCGGGCTCACCCTGGGAAATCACATGGCCAATCTCTTCCGTTGCTAGTACCGCAGCAAGCGTCATGTAGCCGCCGGTCAAGGCCTTGCCCAGGCACAGGATATCGGGGGAAATTCCGGCATGGTCACAGCCGAACATCCTCCCGCTTCGGCCAAAGCCGGTGGCAATTTCATCGGCAATCAGCAAAACTTGGTATTCGTCGCAAAGCCTGCGTACCTTTTTCAGATACTCTGGATGATAAAACCGCATGCCGCCTGCGCCCTGAACAATGGGTTCGAGAATGACCGCACAAATCGACCGGTGATGGGTTGCCAAGAGACTCTCAAAGGAATGAATATCCGCCTCATCCCACTCATCCGTGAAACGACACCGCGGCATCTCAGCGAAAAAATATCGCGGCAGGATACCCTGATAGATCCGGTGCATACCCCCTTCCGGGTCGCATACCGCCATGGCGTGAAAGGTGTCGCCATGGTAACCGGAACGGATGGTAAGAAAGCGATTCTTGCCGGAAAGCCCCCTGGCAAAGGCATGCTGAATCGCCATTTTCATTGCCACCTCCACCGCCACCGAGCCGGAATCACAAAAGAACACCCGGTTTAGTCCGGCCGGTACGAGACCGATCAGCAACTGCGCCAGTTCGATGGCCGGACCATGCGTGAGCCCGCCGAACATGACATGGGAAAGGCGTCCCGCCTGCTCCTGCAAGGTGAGGGTGAGATGCGGATTGTTGTAACCATGGATCACCGACCACCAGGATGCCATGCCGTCAATGAGCTGACGCCCGTCACTGAGGCGAATTCGTACCCCTTCGGCAGACTCGACGAAAAAAACAGGCAGTGGATGGTCGATGGAGGTATAGGGATGCCAGATGTGGTCCCGGTCGAACTGCAGCAACTCGGCAATTTTTTTTTGATCCACGCAGCTCCTACTCTTTACCCTTTTCGTCTTCAGCCAGATCAAAACCAAGGGACCGGAACATGGCGATATCCTCAGTGAGGCTGTTGCCGATGGTGGTCAGATAGTTGCCGACAATCGAGCCGTTGGCCCCGGAGGTAAAACAGCGGTGTTGCTCATCACCCAAAAGATTTCTGCCGCCGGCAAGACGAATTATCGCCAAGGGGTTGATCAACCTGAACATTGCCACACAGGTCAGCACTTCGCCGACACTGAGCGGCGTGAGGTCGGCAAACGGGGTATCCTTGATGGGAGTGAGGATATTCAAGGGGATGGAAAGAATACCCAATTCCCGTAATTCAAAGGCCATTTTTAGCCGCTGGGCAAGGCTTTCGCCCATGCCGATGATACCGCCGGAACAGACTTCCAGGCCGGCATCTTGGGCGATTTTGATGGTTGCAACCTTTTCATCCCAGGTGTGGGTAGTGCATACCTCGGGGAAGTAGCTCCGCGCCGTCTCAAGATTACAATGGTATCTGGTTACGCCCATGTCTTTCAATTGCCGGGCCTTTTCCTTGGTAAGAAAACCCATGGAGGCGCAGAACGACAGCTTGGTTTCTTGCCGCAGCTGTTGGTAAATGTATCTAAATTCTTCGAGATTTTTCTCGGCCACCGTTCGCCCGGCAGTCACCAGGGAAAAACGCTGAACGCCATGCTGTTCATTTTCCTTGGCAAGGAAAACGGCCTTTTCTCTGTCAACCACCTCATAGCTTGCCACTTCGACATCGTAGTGGGAGGATTGCGCGCAAAACTTGCAATCTTCACTGCATGTTCCCGATTTTGCGTTGACGATGGAGCACAGGTCGAGCCGGTTGCTGTGCAGTTTTCGACGCAATTCATCGGCGGCCTGAAACAACTCCGTTGGCTCGGCTTGCTGCACCAGTGCCATAGCTTCAGCAAATTGCAAATTCTTGCCGGATAAGATCTGCTGTAATACTTTTTTAATCACCCCGATTCTACCCACTAAATTGTATTTCAGTACCACATTCGCATTAGTCTATTGCCAACGATTTGCCCCTTTACAGTTCCTTGTTGATATGTTCGAGACAACTAAGCAAGGTAGCCGGCGAGTCAAGTTGCAAGGCGGTGACCTTTGTTCCCCTCGGGATGATTTTCTTCATCATCCCTTTCAAGACTGTTTTGGGACCAACTTCAATGAAGGTATCCACCCCATCGGCAAGCATGGCCTCGATGATTTCACACCAGCGAACCCGTGAACCGATTTGCCTGGCCATCATCTCCTTGATTTTCAGAGGGTCGCTTTCCGGGCTTGCAGAAACGTTAAAATACACCGGAATGGAAGGAACCTTGAATTCGATATTGGCCATGAAATCGGTAAAATCGGGAATAGCCGCAGCCACCAGCGGACTGTGATTGGCAACACTGACATTTAAGGGGATAACCTTTGCCCCTTTTTCTTCCGCCAACCGGCTTACTCCTTCAAGGCCGGCAAACGAGCCGGAAATAACAATCTGCTCCGGAGTATTGTGGTTAGCGGTGGTAACTACTCCCTCGCCCCGGTAACCGTCTATGATCGCATCAAGGGTCTTGATATCGAGACCAAGAACTGCTCGCATGCCGCCGGGATTTCTCGTTCCTTCTCGTTCCATAAGGGCGCCGCGTTTACTGACCAGGCGAACGGTATCTTCGATACTCAGTACTCCGGCGGCACAAAGTGCCGAATACTCGCCAAGGCTGTGCCCTGCCAAATAGCTTACCGCAACTTTATCCCTCAGTTCTTCCTGAAACCTCCGCCAGCAAATGAGATTTGTTATGGTTATCGCCGGTTGCAGATTGGTTGCCCGAATCAATTCCTCCATTGGCCCATCGGCACAGAGAGCACCCAAACATATCTCGCAAGCCGCTTCGGCCATTGCCATAAGAGCGGCGCTTGTCGTGTTTTCGTTGATAAATTCCTGTCCCATGCCCAAGAATTGTGACCCTTGGCCGGGAAACAGAACCGCTATCTTCATTATTGTTCCCTCACTTCCTGATGTCTGACTTCAAAGATGTTTAAAATAAGAAACAAAACCGCGCCGATACAGATCGCCGAATCGGCAACATTGAATGCCGGCCAGTGGTAACGACCGACATACAGGTCGAGAAAGTCGATAACCGCCCCGAAACGCAGCCGATCAATGAGATTACCGGCAGCACCTCCGGCAATGAGAGCCAAGGCCAAAGAGTAGTACCTGTTGACCTTGCGTAACTTCAGGTAAGCTATGGTAAGACCGACCATGGCCAGCCCCCCGATGCCGAGGAAAAAATAATGCCGCCACGGTGAATCGACGTTTGCCAGTAAACTGAAGGCCGCGCCATTATTGGTGACATGCACTAAATTAAAAAAATTCGGAACAATCTCCACCGATTCATATAAGCGTAAGGAACCTACGATCCAGGCTTTGACCAGTTGATCGAAGACAATTGTACAGAGTATGACGACGAAAAATACCACGTTCTTCTTCCCTGTTTATAACTTCAGTGCCGCAAGCACACCGGCGCACCGATCACAAATTGCCGGATGGGCTGCAATTGTTCCGACCGATGTGGACCGTGTCCAGCACCGCTCACACTTCTCGCCCCGAGCAGGTTGCACCTGAATAATCATGCCCGGTATCTCTTCACTGGTAAAGCGTACGCCGGCAACCGGGGTATCTTGCTGTAAAACGGTCAATTCGGAAATGATCGATATCTCTTTGATGGTGTTCCATTCACCGGCCATAAAACTCTCCAGCTCGCCACCGACGGTCATCAGTACTTCCGCTTCCAGGGGATGGCCTATGACTTTTTCACGCCGTGCCATTTCCAGAGCCTTGGTTATTTCTGAACGGACCCTGAGGAGTTTTGTCCATTTTTCCATCATCTGCGCATCACAGGTAATGTCTTTCGGCGGTGCAAACTCGACGAAATGGATCTCCTGCTCAATGGGGCCATTTTCACCAAGACCGTTCAAGGCATTCCACGCCTCTGCGGCGGTGAAGCAAAGGATGGGGCTCATCAGACGCAGCAGGCCGTCGAGAATTGCATACAAGGCCGTCTGCGCCGAACGTCTTGCATGCGAATCGGCGGCAGAGGTATAAAGTCGATCTTTCAGAATATCGAGATAAAAGGCACTCATGGTGGTGCCGCAAAAATAATTCAAACCATGATAAATGGCGTGAAACTCATACCTTTCATAGTGTTGCCGCAATTTGCCCTTCAGCTCTTCGAATTTGGCCAGAGCCCAGCGATCGATCTCCAGAAGGTCACTGTCGGCAACCAGGTGTTTTTCCGGCTGAAAGTCATTCAAGTTACTGAGCAGGTAGCGAATGGTATTACGAATTTTCCGATAGGCATCGGAAACCTGTTTGAGAATTTCGTCGGAGACCTTGACGTCATCGCGGTAATCCTCACTCGCCACCCACAGTCGGAGAATTTCGGCACCGTATTTTTCGATGACCTCTCCCGGAGCGACGACATTCCCCACCGATTTGGACATCTTGCGACCCTGGCCGTCAACCACATAGCCATGGGTCAGGACCCCTTTGAAGGGCGCCCTCTCCCTGGTGCCGGTCGAGGTCAGGAGCGAGCTGTGGAACCAGCCCCGGTGTTGGTCACTGCCTTCCAGGTAAAGATCGGCCGGCGAACGGAGTTCTGCACGTTCTTCAAGCACTGCGGCATGGCTTACCCCGGAATCAAACCATACGTCGAGAATGTCTTCCTCTTTGATAAAATCCTTAGCTCCGCATTTCAAACAGGTTGTGCCCGCACCTATAAAATCCTCCACAGGGTGGCTGAACCAGGCGTCGGCTCCTTCTTTCTTAAAGAGTTCATCTATCTTCTCAACAAGTGTCTTGGATGTGACTATCTCTCCACAAGATCGACAGCTGACAACGGTGAGAGGCACCCCCCAGCTCCGCTGACGCGACAGACACCAGTCGGGTCGTCCCTCAATCATCGAATAGATGCGTTGCATGCCCCATGCCGGAGTCCATTGCACCGTCTCAATGGCGGCCAAAGCCTTTGTTCGCAGGCCATTATTTTCCATGGAGATAAACCATTGCGGAGTGGCTCGGTACATAACCGGTTCTTTACACCTCCAGCAATGCGGGTAACTGTGGCGGATGGAGCTATCCGCAAGCAAGACTCCGGAAGCAGCCATATCGGCGGTTATTACCTTGTTTACCTGGGGAATCCGTTGACCGGCATAGGGACCGGCATCTTTGGTGTACACCCCTTGGTCGTCAACGGGTGAAAGGATATCCAAACCGTATCTCAGACCGGTCAGGTAGTCATCCGCGCCATGGCCAGGGGCGGTATGTACACAACCGGTGCCGGCATCGGCGGTGACATAATCGGCGAGGACCAACAGGGAATCCCTGTCCATGAAAGGATGTCGGCATTTGCGGTTTTCAAATGGCCTGGCGGCAAAGGTCCCGAGAATAGAATAGTCTTTCACCTCTGTTGCAGCCATAACGCTTTCCACGAGATCTTTCGCGATAATCCAGATCTCGTCGCCAACTGCCACGGCAGCATAGATAAAATCCGGGTTCAAGGCGATAGCCAGATTCGCCGGCAAGGTCCAGGGAGTCGTCGTCCAGATGACAAAGGCCACCTTGCCGGTAAGAGATGGGTGGATATCCGAGAAATCCTCAGCCGCGGCAAACTTCACATAGATAGAAGGCGAGGTATGATCAGCGTACTCGACCTCAGCCTCTGCCAGAGCGGTGGTACAGGTAGAGCACCAATACACCGGTTTACGGTTGCGGATAACCGCACCGGACAGGAGAAATTTATTAAACTCCCTGGCAATCGTCGCTTCGTAGGAATAATCGATAGTCAAATACGGCGTGTCCCAGTCTCCAAGGACCCCAAGTCGCTTAAACTGCTCTTTTTGAGTTTTTATCCACTTATTGGCGTATTTACGACAGGCACTCCGCTTGGCCAGTTTCGGAATAGTGTTCTTTTTTTCGCCGAGTTCTTTATCGACATTATGTTCTATGGGCAAGCCGTGGCAATCCCACCCTGGAACGTACGGGGCATTGAAGCCGGCAAGTCTTTTCGATCGCAGGATAATATCTTTAAGAATCTTATTAAAAGCAGTGCCGAGATGAATATTGCCGTTGGCGTAAGGAGGGCCGTCATGAAGAATAAAGAGGGGTTTGCCCTTGGCATTTTCCTGGACGCGCTGGTAGAGTTTTTCCTTTTCCCATCGCTTCAGGGTCTGGGGTTCCTTCTGGGCGAGGTTCGCCTTCATATTGAACCCGGTTTGCGGTAGATTAAGGGTATCCCTATAATCCATGTTATTGTCCTCCAAATAATTCTCCAATCGGGGCCAGGGCCTCTCGGCACACAAAGTCCGACACATTTATCTAGCTATTGTCACCGGTCGTAACTGCGAAACCCATAAGAATAACAACTGCTAGCCAAGTTGCAAGAGTAAATTGGCTAGCAGTTCGCAAGCGCTACGAAAACTCCGAAATCTCCCTCTTGCTCTGTAAAAACCGTACAAAACATTCTTCTGTTTGTATATTTTCGCTTATCAACCATCTGATAGATTGCGTTTCTTCGGGAAATACTTTATGTTTTTGCAGATTTTACTTAATGATGCGAAACTTTCGTAATATCAAGCCGACAATCGCGCCACTAACTCAATCTATTGGTTATTTTATTTCTCGGTGCGGCGGCTACCGCAGGATTTTTATTATTTGTTTGCTACGGTCATAAATGAAAACAAAATCAAACAACGGCTTGGAGACAATGATCGAACTGATCAAAGTATCCAAAGAATACCCTCCTGACGTTGTTGCCTTGAAGGATCTTTCCTTGTCGATCGCCAGTGGCGAGATGTTCTTCGTCATCGGCATGAGCGGGGCCGGAAAAACGACCTTGCTGAAACTCCTTTGCAGTATGGAAATACCCAGCAGCGGCCTCATCGAAATTTCCGGGAAACCGATCAGCCAGCTAAAAGGCCACCATCTCGCCAGACTCCGACAAAAAATAGGTGTCGCATATCAAGACTTCAAGTTGCTCAATGATCGAACCACGGCTGAAAATGTCGCCATTTCCATGGAGGTATCGTACAAGAAACCGCAAATAATAAAAAAAAGGGTCCGCGACCTGCTTGAGCAGCTCGGTCTTGCCGACAAACACGACACCATTACCGGCGAACTTTCGCGTGGGGAACAACAACGGGTAACCCTGGCTCGGGCTATAGCCAACTCACCAACCATGATTTTAGTCGACGAACCGACCGGTAATCTTGATGCAGTAACCACGGAAATGGTGATGAACCTGTTAAACAAGTGCAACAAGGCCGGAGCGACTGTAGTTATCGCCACCCACGACGACTCAATTTATCGCCACACCTCTCACAGGGTTATGGAACTTCGCAAAGGTCGTTTCCATATGATGACCGGAGGTATTTTATGAGTTTCTGGTTAACCGTCTTTAGGCAGGTTGGCCGCAATATTCGCCAAACCTGGGCCTCCCAGTTGATGACTCTCCTTACCGTCAGTCTCTCGGTGTTGATCTTTGCTTTTTTTTATCTCATTTATGCCAACATGTTGACTTTCGGAGAAAAACTCGGAGATGATCTCAGTCTCATTGTTTATCTTGAAGACGAACCCGGCCCTGAACTGCAGCTGCAGCTGACTAAGAAAATTACCACCTTCGACGAGGTCGAAAAAATCCGTTTCATTTCACGCGCAGAAGCATATCAGCGCTTTGCTCGCCAGCTCGGCCAGAATCAGGATGTTTTAAATGACATGCCGAAGGACTTTCTCCCCCCTTCGATTGAAGTCGTCCCCTTGAAAAACCTGCGGAGCCTTAATCAGGTGAAACTCTTTTCAGCATATCTGTCTCGCCTCCCGGGAACTCTCAAGGTGCAATACGGACAAGACTGGGTTGAAAGATTTTATTATTTTACAAAACTCCTTTCAATTATCGTCCTGCTCAGCGGTACGCTCCTTATTTTGACGACCATTTTCATGGTCGCCTACACCATTCGTCTCACTATCCTCGGCCGACAGGCAGAACTCGAACTCCTCAAACTTGTTGGGGCAACCAACAATTACATCAGGACTCCTTTCTTACTTGAAGGCCTTCTTCAGGGAATTATCGGCTCTTCGCTTGGAATCGTTTCCCTGTATGCCCTGTATGAGTGGATCAAATTGAGGTTTTCCGGACCCGGTTTCTTGAATCTTTTTGAGTTTTCCTTCTTTTCACCTGTGGTCAGTATTACTATTATCTGCGTTTCCATACTCCTCTGCACCCTAGGCAGTTATTCGACCATGCAGAAGTTTTTACGTATTTGATCCAACTTCTTCTTATTTTTCTTCGGACTATGAGATTCAGCGTTTTTTGCATCACCATGGGCATTAGCCGAATCTCCCACATCCGGCAAAAACACGCCCATGTTCTGCACCTCCTTATAGTCCTATTCATATTTGCCTTGCAATGTCTCCCGACACACCCCCTTATCGCCGCTGAAACTGCCGCCACAGACTCGGAAGGAAAGGACGTCAGCAGCTTCAGAATAAAAATCCGTCGTCTGCAACAGGGAATTTTGCATAAAGAAGACCAGATCTCCGAGACCGAATCCAAGGAACAGAATATTCTCTCTGAGTTGGAAATTCTGGATAAAAAAATTGTCCAGCAACAAGGGAATCTCTCGACGCTGGAAACAAAAATGCAAAAACAACAAACGCTGATTAATAAAGAAGAAACTGCACTGGCAAAAATTAAAGGGGAAAAAAACATAGTCGAAGATCATTTGAAAAAAAGAATAGCCGCCTATTATACTATGGGTGATATCGGTCTCTTAAATGTAACTTTTTCGACGCAAACCCTATCCGAACTGCTCACCTTCCACGACGCTTTTGATGTTCTTATCAAGTACGATCAGGATGTCATCAAGGTGTACAGAGAAACCATTAAGGAAATGGAGCGAGCAAAGTCGGCACTCGAATTAGAAAAATCAATTTTTCAGGAGTTTATCAACCAGACAGTTGCAGAAAAGGAAATACTCGAGAACACCAAAGCTGAAAAACATATTCTTCTTACCCAGGTTCGCACCCAGACAAAGTTGCATAAACAGGCGGTAGAAGAGATGCAGCAGGCCTCGGACGATCTCACCAAGTCAATTGTCGCCATAAAGAACAAAAACCAGGTAGAAGACCAGGGGTTTCTTGCCGACAAAGGCAATCTCCGACCACCGGTAGACGGGGTGCTCGTCACTCTCTTTCAACAGGAGAAGGTCAATAAATTAGGAATATCCAGAAAGTCTCTGGGCATTGAACTACAGGCTCCGGATGGTACCAATATAGTCGCTGTTGGCGATGGCGAAGTTATTTTTTCAGGTTATTTACGTGGTTACGGAAATACGGTTATAATACACCACGGCTTTCAGTATTATACAGTAACATCGAGAATTGAAAAAATTCTAGTTGCCAAAGGCCAGAAAGTAAAAAGAGAGGAAGCCATAGGAATAATGGGTGGTACCGCCACTCTCTTTGACGATGGTATCTATTTCGAAATTCGTCATGGAAACCAATCCCAAGACCCACTCATCTGGCTAAATCCAAACAGATTACGAACTTCACACGAACATTCCGGTGAACTGCCGACTACGAGCAGTTCCGTTCAATAACACGTATTACAGATTCGAGGAATTTCATGCTTACCTCAATAAAGCAACACCTGTTCCCTTTCTCCTGCTTATTATTAGCCATTTTCTTTATTTGCCCTCCGATTTCAGCCGAAATTTCCCAGGCTGACAAAGAGGCCACCTATAAGCAACTGGAACTCTTTTCCAATATTTTGAGCATTCTCCAAGAGAATTATGTGGAAGAAATCAACACCAAAGAGGCCCTGAACGGGGCAATTCGCGGGCTTCTTTATTCTCTTGATCCCCACTCCTCATATCTGCCCCCTGAAAGCTTCAAAGATCTTCAGGACGAGACCCGTGGTTCGTTTTCCGGTATTGGGATTGAGGTAACGATTAAAAACGATCTTTTGACAATTGTCAGCCCCATAGCCGATACCCCGGCTGACCTGGCCGGTCTCAAAGCAAATGACGTAATCCTGGAAATCGAGGGGAATAAGACGAAAAACATAGGCCCATATGAGGCTATTGAAAAACTTCGCGGACCGGCAGGTTCATCGGTGACTCTTTCAATCCATAGGGAAGGTTGGGAAGAGCCGAAGAAAATGACTATAAAAAGGGAGGTAATTCCCATTCAGTCGGTCAAGGCGGAATTTCTTTCTCCCGGTTTTGTTTACTCGCGAATCACCAAATTTCAAAGTCATACAAGCAGTGAATTTAAAACAAAACTCCAGCAACTGAAGACGGAACAGCAAATTAACGGTTTGATTCTTGATCTTCGCAACAACCCCGGAGGCTTGCTGCATCAAGCGGTAAGTGTTGCCGATATTTTCATTGAGAAAGGCAAAATTGTTTATACCAAAGGTCGAAGACCCGATCAAAATACCGTATTTACGGCCCATGCCAGCGGAGAAAAACGTCACTATCCTCTGGTAATTCTAGTTAATGAAGGATCTGCGAGCGCGGCGGAGATCGTCGCCGGGGCAATTCAGGCACATAAACGAGGTATCATTGTCGGCATGCAAACTTTTGGCAAGGGTTCTGTGCAGACCATTATTCCCCTACCGGACGGTGCCGGTTTGCGGATGACAACGGCGACCTACTACACGCCTGATGACCGCTCCATCCAAGCCCTGGGGATAACCCCTGACGTCGAAGTACCCTTCGTAGCCTATGCACCACCGGAAAAACTGAAAAACGAGAAAAAACTGGTGAAAGAGGCTGATCTTACCAACCATCTTCCGGGAACAAAACAGGAGAAAGCAAAAAAAGCGGACAATGAAGCGTCAAAATTGGAGGAACGACTACAACAGGATAACCAGTTGCGAACCGCTTACAATATTGTCAAAAGCCTCAATCTTTTCACGGGTTACAATAAAAATGACGACTAATTTCGATTAAGTTCCTTGAGAAAATATTTATCCTGTTGCCAGTTTCTGTGGACCTTGACCCACAGTTTTAAGAGGACCTTTGTGCCAAGAAGTGACTCGATGTCTTTTCGGGCAGCAGTTCCTATACTTTTCAACTTTTGCCCACCTTTGCCGATAACGATACCCTTCTGCGAATCTCTGTCAACAACAATGGCGGCGTGAATGGTAACCAGATGTTTGTCCTCATCTTCTTTGAACGATTCAATAAGAACCGCTGTGGAATAAGGAATTTCCTGCCCGGTCAGGAGAAAGACCTTTTCCCTGATGATCTCCGCACAGAGAAACCTCTCGGTGGCATCCGTTGGAATATCGTCAGGAAATAGCCGTGGTCCTAGAGGCAACAGCTCAAGAATCTCCTTTCGCAGACTATCTAAACCGTCATCACGCAGGGCGGAAACCGGAATAATCGCCTTAAAAGGAAACAAGGCGGTGTAGGCTTCAATCATCGGCAGAAGCAGTTTGCGGTCTATGAGATCGACTTTATTCAGGACCATGATAGCGGGCCCCTTGATTTGCCGGAAATAGGAAACCAGTTCGGCCTGCCTCTCTTCTTTTAACTTATTGGGGAGGGGGAGAGAGACATCGACCAGAAAAAGGACCAGGTCGACCTCCGCAAGGCTGTCCATGGCAATCTTCACCATCTCGATATTAAGCGGTTCACGGGATTGGTGCAGCCCAGGGGTGTCGAGGAAAACTATTTGATATTCCTGTTCACTTACAATCCCGGCAATCCGGTTACGAGTAGTTTGCGGTTTCGGGGTGACAATGGAGATTTTCTGGCCGAGAAAATGATTCATCAAGGTTGATTTCCCGGCATTTGGCGGGCCAACAATTGCTACCATACCTGATTTGACTGGCTTGCCTAAAAGATTCATAGAAGAAAATTAATAATACTGAGAGAAGGAGAATAATAAGTGTGGGCAAAATTTCATTCCACACTATACTGTCTGACGTTTATCCGATAGGCATGGACAAAAACCTAAAATTACAACTATAATATGCCCTGACGCTAGTACTTATACCATTTCCGAGATATGCGGAATAGAAATAATACTTTTGGGCAAAAAGGCTTGAAACGGTTAGCTGCTTGATGATTGTTGCGGGAAAACTCATAGAATATCTCGATAATGGCAAGTTTGTTTGCGCTTTGGTGATCGAAAGCCAACCGAAACGACTCCGACTTATCAACCAGAACGGCAGGGAAGTTAATCTCCCGACATCGCGTGTCATCCATTGTTCAAACCAAACCCACTCTACCACTGTCGGCAGAGATGCTCTCACAAAACAACTGCGCGAAACCACTGAAAAACGCTGTTCCCTGATGAAAGACCTCAATTTGCAAGAGATCTGGGAACTGACCGCTGAAGATGGTTCCCATTCTTTTACGCCTGCCTTTCTCTCTGAACTTGCCTTTGGTGAAATTGCCAACGACGATTCCATTTCTGCTTTCCTCCGCTGTGTGTTTGAAGACAAACTGTTTTTCAAATACAAAGAAGGCCTCATCCTTGCCAACCACCCTGAGAAAGTTGAACAGCTTCAGATCCAATTTGCCAAGGAAAGAAAACGAGAACAACTCATTGAAGAGGGAGCAGCCTTCATTATCGGAATCCTCTCTGCCAACTCTCCCCCGGAACAACTCGGTGCCGTGGAGGAGGAGACTCTGAGAATTCTCCGCGACTATTATCTTTTTGGCAGTGAATCAACCGAAGCTGATCTCGCCCAGAAGTTATTAAAAACAGCGGGACTCCACAAGCCTCACGATCCTTTTCATCTGCTGGTCAAAACCGGCATCTGGTCGGCCAATGAGAACATCCCTCTTCTTCGGCATGAACTTCCCGTCAATTTCTCGCTGGCCGCAAGGCAGCAGGCAGAACTCATTCTGCAGCGTAGTCAGGAGGAACTTTTTAGTGATCCCGGCAGGACTAATCTCACGCATCTTCACCCTATTACCATTGACGGTCCCACCACCCTTGACTTTGATGATGCCCTCACGGTTCAGGAACAAGAGGGCAACTATCTGGTCGGTATACATATCTCCGATGTAGCCCATTATGTCCGCCCCGGCGACCCGCTGTTTCTGGAAACGATGCGCAGAGGCACCTCCATCTATTTTCCCGAGGGGCAGATTCCCATGCTGCCCCGCCACCTTTCCCAAGGGATCTGCAGTCTTATTCAGGACGAAACACGCGCCACCTTGAGTTTTATGGTACTGCTTTCAGCCGACGCAGAAGTGTTGAAAGTAAGGATATTCCCGTCAATCATCAAGGTAAAGAGGCGTCTCACCTATGAAGAGGTTGACAGGATGCTGGACACCGATCCGGAAATACGGTTGCTGGATATCTTGCGCCGCAAGCTGCGGGCTCGACGTCTGCAAAACGGCGCACTCCTGTTGCCATTTCCCGATGTAAATATCTTTATCGATCATCAGGGCAAAGTTCACGTCAATCTCAGCAAAAGTGACACCCCCTCCAGAACTATAGTGTCGGAAATGATGATCCTGGCTAACAGCGAAGCCGCAAAATATGTGGCTGATCGCATGGTTCCCGGCCTATTCAGATCGCAGCCGGTACTCCAGAACAGAATTGTTTTCGGGGAAGATGACGACCTTTTCCAAAACACTTTACAACGGAAAAATATCCCTCGCGGAGAACTCTCCACTTCAGCCAAATCGCACAGTGGGCTAGGGGTTTCACACTATACAACGGTCACTTCGCCTATTCGTCGGTTGCTTGACTTGGTCATGCAGCATCAACTTAATTCCATCATCCGCCGTCAAGAACCCAGCTTTACCGAAGAAATGTGCAAGGATTTCACTTCGGTCCTTACCCGCACCCTGACGACCGCACAAATTGTTCGGCAACAACGCCAGCGATACTGGTTGCTCAAGTATTTGGCTGACCGGCAAGGCCAATATATCGATGCCCTTGTGATCCAGGCCGGTCCCAAGCGAATCAATCTGCTTCTTACCGACATTCTCATGGATATTGATCTGCCTCCACCGGGAGGAAAAAACATGAGCCCAAACACTTTGGTTAAAGTGCAAATCGTCAAATCCGATCCGCTTGACAACATCATTCGCTTTGATTGGTGATCAGAAGTTGGTAAACTCCCCAAGGTGGTGCCTTTACCAATTTGCGAATAATTCCCTGAAAAGGACAGGTCCGACATTGCGCTATAATTCCTTTGTAAGCCGATGTATGCAAGAAACCCTCAGCGGTCTGCGAGATGGGTTGTCCCGTTTTTCCGGGCCCAGCCGTTCAGCAATTATTTTTGCTCTGAAAAAGAATGACGCCTTGCAGATATACGATCCTCAAAATCTGTTGCACGGCCATGAACCGAAATTGCAGACCATGTATTTCCCTGGTGAGGGTTGGTGCAAACCGCTCGACACCAAATTCTTTAAAAACATGTATAACTACATTGAGCCGCAAGCCAATCTACAGCTCGACGGACTGATATCCAACGGGGGGAGTTCCGGTCCGGTTTACTATCAAATGTGGTTTACCGAACACCATCCGAACATTTGCTCGATATTGCCAATTGAGTGCTGGCTAGAGCATGCCGTTTTACGATTTTCCCACGACATGGCTAAAGAGAGCAATCTTTATACAGGAATTTCAGGTAGTTTTTTGCGTGAATATGCCACGCACGCTGTCCACGACTGCATTGTCGATAAGGCGGGACGGTTTCTCGGTCTCGACTTTCAAATCCATATCTACCCGGTTCTCGAAGCAATTCTCGGCATCTCAAAAACCAACGAAGAAGGAGTACGGCCTTACGGTGCATTGACTTTCATTGAACCGCGGTTTCTGCAAGATATCCGATTTCTCGCAAGATTCAAGACGTCGGAACAGCCAATGCTCAGCAATTTCAAACACGTAAGAAAATTACTCCAAGCGGTGGAGCACTCAGACAGGACTCTGATTTCTGAAGGAAAAAATATTGTCGGCATTGCCGACAAGCATATCCCTCATTTTCATATAACCGCTGATTACAGCGGGAAATTAGGGTTCTTATCGGCTGGAGAAGAAACCCTTTGCAGTTTTCATGATGGCAGCTACAGCTCCAAGACCCACAGAGCCAAGCTCTTTGAAGTGGAAGAAGCCTTGCTGGATTTTGATCTGGCACCTTCCATAGGTAGTGACATGTTTCAGATCATTGCCACGCTGGTGCATAACGCCGAAGACAAAAAATTCGGCTGCACCTTTGTCATCGATCTAGCACCGGTTCCAACCGCTACCGCTGGACAGGCATTAACCCCGCCGATCAATTTGCGACAATCACGGGAATTAGCTCTTGCCGCCGCACTCTCAAAAGTGGACGGCGCACTCCATATTCGCGCCGATCTACACTTGTACGCCTTTGCCTGTCTGTTGGACGGGCACAGGGTTGCCAATGAGGACAGGTCGCGTGGCGCCCGTTACAACTCCGCTTTGCGTTTCACTTCCCAGCATCCGCAAACCATTGTCGTCGTGGTGTCTGCCGACCGACCGGCATCAATTTTCCAACAAGGAAAAGAACTTAAGAATAGCTACGACGACAACCTTTCTTCGCGGTGTGACCTTTTCCCCATGCCGCTCGAGGAATGGCTAAAAACGACGGATTAAGAAACTCTCGAAACAGGATCAGAATCCCTTCTTACAGTTCATGAACCCAAGCAGGTATCCGATTGAGGATGTAATTCTGAACTGCTTCTTTTTTTTGACCTGCGTCAACCTTGCCAACAGCCGCCATTACTTCTTCGAAGTCAAACCAACAGAGTTCCTTATCGTCCAAACTGTAAACCATTAAAATGCGTTTTTCAGGTGTATCGACATCCTCTTCTTCTTGAATGGCCCCTACAAGTTTTACCGCCTCGTGGTAACTTATGAATTTTATTTCCTCTGCGCTCATGGATAACTCCTCTTCTCGAAAAACCGAACACGTACTTTCATCCAGCGAATCAGTATAAACACAAAAAGGCGAGGAGGAACATGTTCCTCTCGCCTTCAGTAGTAACCATTATTTTTCTCAGGCTGCTTTTACAACCGCTCCAGATCTGATGCATCTGGTGCACACCCTGGTTTTTTTGGTGTTTCCGCCGGCGCTTGCCATATGCACGGTTTTTAAATTGGGAAGCCAACGTCTTTTGGTCTTGTTATGAGCATGGGAAACATTGTTGCCCGTTACTGGTCCCTTGCCACAGATTTCGCATACTTTCGCCATGTTTTTCTCCTTCTATCCCCTCCCCTGCCCAATTACAGACAAATGGGGAATGCATGAATGGTTTGCTAGCAAATAATGAATCAGAATCTGCCTTATTAACCTCTTTTATGATGATTGGCAAGTATTTTTACATCGATCCCGGTCATGAAAATTGTGGTGCTGTTGCGAAAAAATGTTTAACATCAAATAACTTTTTTGTGCCGCTGGACATTTCAATTTTACTGCCTGGTCGGCATACCTCACTCACTTCTTCTTACCTTTCTTCTCCGGAATGAAACTGATCAACCACCTTTGGGCCTTCTTTGCTTCCGTGCAATTGGCCATTTTGACCCTCAGCTCCATTGCCATAACATCTATTATTGGCACTCTCATTCCCCAAGGAGAATCGCATGCCTTTTATGTGGACAAATTCGGTGCCAAAACCGCCATGTTTTTCCAGATTCTCGACATTCCCGCCATGTATTCTTCATGGTGGTTTTACGGACTCCTCGGATTACTCAGCGCCAATCTAATAATTTGCAGCTGTGACAGATTTCCAGCTGTTTGGCAGATCATTACCGCCGACAACCTAGCAATTCCCCTCGAACGTGTTGAAAAAATGAGTTCTTTCCAGCAGTGGTCAACATCTTCCGAAAGGTTTGACAGCATCGACTGGCCGGTCGCATTGGCCACTTGCGGATGGCGCTGGCACACGAAAAACCTCGGAAAAAATTCATTCTCCTTCGCTCAGAAGGGGCGCTGGAGCCGAGTTGGCGTTTATATCGTCCATGGGTCGATTCTGATTATTTTCGTTGGTGCTATCATCGGGCATTTCTTTGGTTTCAAAGGCAGCGTTATGATTCCGGAATTGCACAGCACAGAGAAGATATATACTCATCTCAATTCCATGCCGATTGACCTCGGTTTTACAATCCGTAATGACGCCTTTGGTATCGAATTTTATGACAACGGTATGCCTAAGGAATACAAAAGCACTCTGACGATCCTGGAAAACGGCAGGGAAATTTTCCAAAAAGATATTAAGGTGAACAACCCGCTGAGCCATAAAGGCATCACCTTCTATCAATCCAGTTACCAGGGACATCAGGAATTCCTGATGCGAATCACCGACACAGCCACCAGTGAAAGTCGACAATTTTCGTTACCATTTCAGCAACAACTCTCCTGGGATGATAAAAACCTGCGTTTCGGGATCATCAACGCCGAGGCAACCGGACAGAGAGTGCTTCGTGCCAAAGTCTGGTTCAAAGGAGGCGAGGAACCGGCCATTACAGAATGGCTTACCAATAACGGGATTATCTCAATCACCAGCGGCGGGAAAAACTATTCTCTGCAAGTCAAACAGTTGTATTCAACAGGCCTGCAGGTGGCCAAGGATCCGGGTGTATGGATAGTTTATGCAGGCTGCGGACTCCTTCTTCTCGGTTTATATATGGCCTTTTTCTTATCCCACAAAAGAATTTGGCTGTATCAGCAGGTTACTGCCACTGGAGTGTCGGTGTTTCTGGCCGGTTCTTCTAATAAAAACAAACCGGCTTTCGCAAAAGTGTTCACCAGACTTGAAGATCTTATCAGTCAGACCATTGGTCATCATGACAGGGAATAATTCTGAACGGAAAATGGCGAAGGCTACGAGAAAGCACACGGAGTAAAGGTATGGATAGCTCTCAATTACTTGGAATCACAACATTCACCTACTTGTTTTCGACACTGCTCTACGTCTTTTTATTGGTGTTTAAGACGCCTCGACTGGGCCCAATTACCACTTTTTTCACGGTCGTAGCATTCCTTATACAAACGGCAGGCATCGCCTTACGTTGGGTTGAATCATACCAGATGGGAATTGGTCATGCCCCTCTTACCAATATGTACGAATCAGTAGTGTTCTTTGCCTGGACAATTATTGCTCTCTATTTGGCAATTGAATGGATATTCAATACCAGGATGATTGGAGCCTTTGCAGTTCCTCTCGCCTTTCTTGCCATGGCCTATGCCTCGTTTGCCGGCAATATCGGTAAAAGCATCTCGCCCTTGGTTCCGGCCTTACAATCCAATTGGCTGATTGCTCACGTAATCACCTGTTTTGTCGGTTATGCGGCGTTTGCCGTGGCTGCCGGCCTGGGAATAATGTATCTCCTGAAGAACCAATCACAAGCCGCCGGAGAATCATTGACTGCCAAAACAGACCACCTTCCTTCTTTATCCTTCATTGACGATCTCATCCATAAGACCATGATTTTCGGTTTCATCTGGTTGAGCGCCGGGATTATTACCGGAGCCATCTGGGCGAATTCTGCTTGGGGAACGTATTGGAGTTGGGATCCGAAGGAAACATGGTCACTTATTACCTGGTTTTTTTATGCCATAACCCTGCACGCAAGATACACCAGAGGATGGGCAGGCAAACGAATCGCCTTGCTGGCCATTCTGGGAATTGTTTCTGTATTGTTTACCTATTATGGAGTCAATTTTCTCCTCTCCGGGCTGCACAGCTACGGTTCCGGCTCATGATTCAACTTCAGCCGAGTGATTTTCTTATGTTAACAGCGGGTTAAGATGTTTGACAAAGTCGCCTGAAAACTGTATATATAGCAAGTTTAAGTCACAGAGGTGTTGCCATAACTCAATTCATTTAACCAAGAGAGGAAAGAACAAGATGAAGAAGATTATTGCCTGCAGTTTTGTGTCGTTATGCATGTTGCTTGGAACAGTTATTTTCACTCTTGCTGCCGGTAATACCGGACCTGCCGATATCACCCTTGACGAAGGCGGCAAGAAGCCTGCTCAATTTACGCATAAAAATCACCAGGACAGGCTCAAATGTGGGGAATGCCACCACCAAATGACCGCTGACGGCAAACAAAGTCCTTATGTCGAAGGTCAGGAAATTAAAAAATGTGTTACCTGCCATAATTCTACCGTTCTTGCAGGCAGAATGAAGGACAAACTGGCTCTCGACACCTTTAAAGGTGCCGGCCATGGGAATTGCCTTGAGTGCCACAAAGCTAAAAAAGACGAACCGGCTATCAAGGATAAGAAGATTGATAAGTGTGAAAATTGTCATCCAAAGAAATAATAATTTGACAATAGCTTCGTTTGAAAAAAATAAAAAAGGGTGTTCGATTGAACACCCTTTTTTATTGATCGGAAGTGAAGAGTAAGAGGATCAGTTATCCTGAAGGAGCGAGATATCGCCAATCTGGAGGATTAGATCTCCCAAAACCGTTAATAGATTGAGCCGATTCTGCCGTATTGTCTGATCTTCCGCCATAACCATTACCCCCTCAAAGAAAGCGTCAACGGGCTCCTTCATCTTCAGCATACCTTCAAGGGCTTTTATATATTCTTTGTCGGCAATGCATTTTCCCATTTCCGCACGCACTTCCAGATAGAGATTGTAGAGATTCTTTTCCGTTTGCTGTTCAAAGAGGCTGACGTTCACCGTTGTTTCCCGGTTATTCTTGATTATGTTCTTCACTCTTTTGTATGAAGCGGCAAGCACCTTGAACGCCGGTTCTTCGCGAAGCTTGCGAATAGCATTGATGCGCAGCAGACAATCGTTAATATCGTCAAAGTTCACGGAAACAGCTGCCTCGACCACCTCGGCTGCCAGGCCGCGACTGATGCAGTCATTGGCAAACCGTCCCTTAATGAAATTGACAACGGCGACAACCGTGTCATTGCCACCCGCCACCTTATTGCCATACAGGGCAAGGGCCTTGTGGACGATTTCATGCAGCGAAAAGGAGTAACCCTTCCCCTCTATAATATGCAGAATGGCCAGGGAAATACGCCTCAAGCCAAAGGGATCGGTGGTTCCGGTAGGCACTTGACCAATTCCAAAACATCCGGCCAAGGTGTCGAATCGGTCGGCCAGAGCAAGCAAGGCCCCAAGATCGGTCGAGGGAATCTCAGCCCCGGCCCGCCTTGGCATATAATGTTCAGTAATTGCCGTGGCGACACTTTTTGTCTCACCATCGTACAAGGCATAGGCTCCACCCATTATCCCCTGCAGAGTCGGAAATTCCCCCACCATATTTGATAACAGGTCTGCCTTACAAAGAAACGCCGCCCGACAGCCATCGCCCGCTAAAGCCGGGTCGACCTTATCCGCCAGGGTTTTGACCAGTTTCACCAGTCTCTCTTTTTTTTCCAACATGGTTCCGAGTTTTGCCTGAAAGATAATGCCGTTCAGGTTGGTCGTGCGGTCTTCAAGGCGAATTTCTCGGTCAGTATTGAAGAAGAATAAGGCGTCTTCCAGTCTTGCCCGCAAAACACGCTGATGGCCTTTACGGGTAATGGCGGTGTCATTCACTTTGGTATTATTGACGGCAACAAAGCCCGGCAGTAATTGACCCGAGGAATTAACCACCGGGAAATATTTCTGATGCTCACGCATCGAGGTAATAAGTACTTCGGCCGGAAGTTGCAAAAATTTCTCGTCAAATAACCCGCAAATGCCGTATGGCATTTCAACGAGATTGGTAACTGTATCAACCAGGGCTTCATCAATTGCTACATGGCCATCCTCCAAATCAGAAGCTTGAGCAACGGCTTGCTTGATTTCCGATACCACCCGCGCTCTTCTCTTGACGGGATCAACCAGCACGAATCGAGCAGCCAATTGCTGCTCATAAGTTGCAAGAGAGTCAACCAGGAAACGTTCCTTGGCAAGAAACCTGTGCCCACCACTGCTGTTCGAGGTTTCGATTCCCTCATGAGTGAATCGTATCACCTCGTCACCAAAAATTGCCGCCAGCCACTGAATGGGTCTGGCGAAAGCGTGACGGTTATCACCCCAACGCATCGATTTGGGAAACGACAGATCAAGAATCAAGCCGTGCAAAAGTGCCGGCAACAGTGTTGCGGTTGCTACACCTTTTTGCTGCCGCAGCAGCATAAGGTATTCGCCCTTTGGAGTAGAAACCACCCGCAAATCACCGACATCCGCACCCTTGGATTTGGCGAATCCTTCTGCCGCCTTCGTCGCTTTTCCATTGGCATCAAAGCCGGCATTCTTTGACGGGCCAAGCAGTTCTTCGGTGATATCTTCCTGTTTCTCGGCAACATCTTTGACCATAAGTGTGAGACGCCTTGGCGTTCCCATGACCGTCGGAGAGCCACAAGCAATCTTCAGTTCCGACGCCTTCTCGGCGAACCTGTTTCGCAAATGAGTAAGCGCCGGTTCAAGAAAACTTGCCGGTATCTCTTCCATTCCAATTTCAAAGAGTAGATCTCGCATGAGAATATGTTGTAAAAAGGTTTATTGGTAATAAACGCCGGCCTAACAGGATTCCATGGCTGCAAAAGTTGAACATTCATCCCCGAAGTTATGAATGCGCACTGAAAACCACTTGACAGCCTGTATTTTCTCAAGAAGCCCCCCGACTCTCCTGGTAAGTGCTTCAACTGAAAGAACTTTTCGGTCTTTCGCGGCAAGGCTCCCCAATTCTTCTTCCACCGCTTCTTCGATGAGCAGAATTATATCTTCAATCCAATAAAACTGACGAAATCGCAAGCTCACTTCGGCTTTTCCCCATCTCCCCAGAGATCCGGGCAGTCGATGCGGTGTTTTGTCGGCTATAGGCAGACTGATCGGCACCTCAACACTGAGCTTCAGATCATCGTCTTTTTCCAGGGAACCATGCATCTGACAGCGATAATGCGCCAGGTGTCCCGCTTCACCGTTCCTTGCCTTGTGAAGAAAATAGGGGAAGTCAATTTCCAAATGGGAGGCTTCGGCCTCAAGACGATCCTTCATTTTGCCAAGGACCATGTGAAAGCTTTTTACATCAATTTCCCCGTGAAATTCGTTGAGTATCTCAACAAATCTGCTCATATGCGTACCCTTGAATTTGTGCGGCAAATTGACATACATATTCACCGTGGCCACGGTGTGTTGTCTCTTTTGCGCCTTGTCACGCACAGTGATCGGGTAGGAAATGGTCTTGACGCCGACTTTCTTGATGTTGATTTTCCGGCTATCGCGTTGACTTTGAATATCTTTCATTCGATGCAAACCACAATATCCTGCTTTTTCCGGGATACAGTCAAAAGGGAGGTAACTGCAAATTGGCCAAGGATGAAAAACTTCTAAGCCTCTTTTAAGAGCCGCCGAACAGTACCTTTGAGATCGTCAAGATTGCCCGATTTGACGACGTATTCATCGGAGGCCCAAGTGCCGAGATCACGTTTGAACCCCTGGTAGGCACTGCTGAGAATAACCGGTACCGAAGGGTTGAGCATCTTCATTTGGCGAAGGACTTCAACACCGTTCAGACCGGGCATTTGAATATCAAGAATGACCAAATCCGGATTCTCTTCCTTGAATTTATCAAGACCGCTTTGACCATCCATGGCAGATATTACCTGATAACCATCCCCTTCGAACTCTTCGCGGTAGACCATCTGAATTGCTTCTTCATCATCGACCAGGAGCAGCTTTTTCACCGTTTCCTCCTTTTCAAGATATCGGCAGAGATTCACGTAAAAATAATGCAGCCTCTTCCGGTGGCAAAGGGTTGATATAAAAACCGGATCCCCACTCAAAACCCGCTATGGATGTCAATTTAGGCACAATTTCAAAATGCCAGTGGAAATACTCAAGCCCACCCGAACGAAGTGGATCGGTATGAAGCACATAATTATAAGGAACATTGGGAATGCATTTACAGAGTCTTTGCAGGGATTCGGAGAAAAGTTCCGCCAAGGCATGAAGTTCACCGTCATCTTGCGCATAAAACGTTGAAGAATGGCGTTTTGGCAAGATCCACATCTCAAAAGGTGTTCGCGGCGCAAACGGTATTATGGTGATAAATCGATCATTTTGACAGACGATCCGTTCTTTTTGCTGGATCTCCTGGCGAATAATATCACAGAATATGCATCGTTCCTTGTACTTAAAATGAGACCGCGCACCTTCAAGTTCCGAGACAATCATCCGCGGCAGAATTGGCAAGGCTATAAGTTGGGAGTGAGAGTGTTCCAGCGATGCCCCAGCCGCCCGACCATGGTTCTTGAAGACCATGACATATTTAAAACGTTGATCTTTTTCAAGATCAATAATTCTCTCTTTATAGGCCTTGAAGACCAAGGCAATTTCCGTCGGGGTAAAATCGGCAAAATTATGGTCGTGGTTGGGGGTCTCGATGATCACCTCATGAGCGCCGATGCCGTTCATACGATCATAGAGTCCTAATCCCTCTTTTGAGAGTTCACCTTCGATGATCAGTGCCGGAAATTTATTGGGCACCACCCTTACGTTCCACCCAGTCCCATTGGCCGGCTGCCCGCCATACCGGAAAGCCAGAACCTCCGGGGGGGTAAAAGATTCATTGCCCGGACAAAGAGGACAAAAGCCGCCAAGCCCGGTTGCAACCTCAACCGGGAAGTCAGTGGGCCTTTTCCTTCTCTCCTTGGAAATGATTATCCATCGTCCGAGGACAGGGTCTTTGCGTAATTCCGGCATACGGATTTATTGTCCCACGGATTTTTCTCGAGTTTCCTGGATGGTTTTGCAATCAATGCACAAGGTGGTTACCGGTCTCGCCTCCAAGCGTTTCAGCCCGATTTCTTCACCACAATCTTCGCAAACCCCATAACTCCCCTCATCAATTCGGGCAATGGCCTCGTCGATTTTTGTCAGGAGTTTCCGCTCCCTGTCGCGGATTCTCAGCTCGAAGCTTCTTCCCGATTCCAAGGTGGCTCTGTCGTTTGGGTCAGGCACATTGGTGGTCTGATCGGTCATCTCCGTCATGGTTTTTCCGGCATCCGTCAGAATTTCCTGCTTTTTCAGCAAGAGCTGCGTCCGAAACAGTTCGAGTTGCGTTTTGTCCATAGAAAATCTCCTTCATACACTTAAATATCACTCAAATACCATCCGGAGTCAACTACTCCGAACGTAGGTACCACTTTTTCCACCGGTCTTCTTGAGAAGGCGAATATTACTGATAACCATCGATTTATCAACAGCTTTACACATATCGTAAATAGTTAAGGCAGCAATGGAAACAGCCGTAAGAGCCTCCATTTCCACGCCGGTTTTTCCGCTGATACCGACTGTTGCAAAGATATCGATGGAAGAATCCTCGGAACAAAGTGCAAAGGAAATATCGACCTTAGTGATCAGCAGCGGATGGGTCAAGGGAATAAGCGCATCAACCTTTTTTGCTGCCATGATACCGGCGACCCTGGCTATCCCCAGGACATCCCCCTTGGCCATTGAACCGCTTTTCACAAGATCAAAAGCCTGCTCAGACATTTTAATATTGCCGGAGGCCTCAGCAACACGTACGGTTTCAGTCTTCCCGCTGACATCCACCATCCGGGCATTGCCTTCTGTATCAAAATGTGTAAGGACTGCCTTATTTTCGTCGGCCATCTTTATCAGTTTCCAAAAACTCAGTTTTTACCAAGCACCTCATTAAACAGCTTTTTGAAAAACCCCTCTTCCTCCTGGTGCTGACCATGCTTTATGCTCAGTGTGTCGAATTCCCGCAACATCTTTTTTTGTTCCTCGCACAGATTGGTTGGCGTTAATACCTGAAGCTCAACTACCATGTCGCCTCTGGATCGTCCGCGCAGATTGGGAACCCCTTCATTACGCAAGGTAAAGAGTTCGCCGGACTGACTTCCGGCAGGTATATCAAGAGTTTTTTTACCATGCACGGTCGGGATTTCGACAGTCGTGCCAAGAGCGGCTTTAGCCATGGAAACCGGATACCGGCAATAAATGGTATCGCCTTCTCGTTTGAAAAAATCATGTTCCCGAACATGCACTATGACATACAGGTCGCCCGATGCACCGCCGCGGCGTCCCCCTTCACCCTCTCCTCGCAATCGCATACGGGCACCGGTATCAACGCCCGCCGGAATCTTCAGCGCTACTTTTTTGGTCTTTTCTACCAACCCGGTTCCATGGCAATCATTACAGGGATTGGTGACTATTGACCCCTCGCCATGGCATTGCGGACAGGTGGAACTCATCTGAAAAAATCCCTGCGAGCGAACTACTTGACCACGGCCGTTACAACTCGGACAGGTTTGTTTTTGGTATCCGGGCCTGCTCCCTGTCCCTTCACAGGTCCAGCAAGTATCCCGGCGGGTGAGTTGCACTTCCTTGGAAACCCCGTGCACCGCCTCCATAAAAGTGACCTCGACATCATACCGGAGATCATTGCCGGGAATGGGGCCGTCTCTTCTGGCACCGGCTCGGTTGCCCCCGCCAAAGCCGAAGAGGTCGCCGAAGATATCACCAAAGCTTGAGAAAATATCATCGGCACTGCCGGGACCGCGATAGCCACTGTTTTTCAGACCATCATGACCGTAGGTGTCGTAGATTTTTCTTTTTTTCTCGTCGCTTAGTACTTCATAGGCCTCAGTGCAGGATTTAAATTTCTCCTCGGCCTCTTTATCATCAGGATTGCGGTCCGGATGATACTTCATCGCAAGTTTGCGATACGCCTTCTTAATATCGCCGGCAGAAGCGCTTCTGCCAACCGATAATATTTCGTAATAATCGTTACTCATAGTTTACCGGTAGTGCTGCTTTTATCACGAAAGAACCACTTCTGGTTCAATCTCAACTTCTCTTTTTTTCTTCGCATCGGAACCATCCGGTAACCTGTCAATATTTTCAAAGGTCACTTTGGAAGCCGCAATTTCTCTTAAAGTCATGACAATTTCCTTGTTTTTCCCTTCTACCAAAAAGGGCTCGCCCTGCCGATGCTGTTTCACCCGTTGGACGGCCAGATGGATCAACTTGAACCGATTTTGTTTACCAACTGCTTCCAAACAATCTTCACAGGTAATTCTTGCCATTAATAACCTCTTTTATGATTCATTGTACGATTATGCAAAATGTACGATCTGTGTCTTGACCACCTTAGAGGTCATTGTATTTCAAAAGGATTCCGGAGAAGCAGGGTTTCAACTCGGTCCGGTCCTACCGAAACGATATCTGCAGGAATCCCAATAAAATCTTCAATACGCTTTATGTAATCTTGAGCCTGAACGGGAAGTTCATCGTACTCCCGCACTTTTTCAATATCTTCCTGCCACCCTTCAAGGTTTTCATACACCGGGGTGAGTTCCGTTGCCTGTCGGATATTTGAGGGCATAGCCATAAGTTTTTTTCCTGCCAAATCATAGGAAGTGGCGAATTTTATGGTCTTTTGCCCGCTCAACACATCCAGTTTGGTTATCGCCAACCCGGTCAACCCGTTCAACCGAGTCGCATCACTGACAACTATTCCATCGAGCCAGCCACACCTTCGTCGCCTGCCGGTAGTTGCACCGAATTCATGACCCTTCTCCTGCAAGGAATTGCCGGTTTCGTCGAACAGCTCGGTGGGAAAAGGCCCGGCACCGACACGAGTGGTGTAGGCTTTCATGATGCCGACAACAGCGTCAATATGGGCCGGACCGAACCCGGATCCGTTACAGGCGTTTCCGGCAATTGTGTTCGATGACGTTACAAAAGGATAGGTCCCGTGATCTATATCCAAATGTGTCCCCTGCGCCCCTTCAAAAAGAATATTCTTGTTACTTTTTCGTGCGTTGTCCAGTTCTACCGATACATTTCCGAAATATGGTATCAATTTTTCGCCATACTCCTTATAGGATCGATAAATTTGCTCGAAGTCTAGTGGAGCACAATTAAATTTCTCGGTCAGAAGAAAATTCTTCTCCGCAACAACTGTCTGCAGTTTTTCACGAAAGATAACATCATCGAGCAAATCACAGGCCCTAATTCCACCTCTGCCGACCTTATCCATATAACAAGGTCCGATGCCACGGCCGGTGGTACCTATTTTTTTCTCAGTGGTGAGCGCTGCTTCTCCAGCCTGGTCGAGGCTGGCGTGGTACGGCATAATGAGATGCGCCCTCTCGCTGATCATGAGCCGGTCAGGTGTGACCGCAAGACCCTGGTCGCGGAGTTTGTCCATTTCGCTTATCAAGACGGCAGGATCAATGATAACACCATTACCGATCATGCATTTCTTATCTTTATACAGGATACCCGAAGGGATGATATGAAATATGAATTTCTTCCCTTCGACCACCAAGGTGTGTCCGGCGTTATTACCCCCTTGAAACCGCACAACGTAATCGGCATAACGGGTCAATAAATCGACAATCTTCCCTTTCCCTTCATCGCCCCATTGAGTTCCAACAACCACAACACTGGACATCTACCTTCTCCTCTCAGAGGTTTGTGAACAATCGCCGTGAAAATGTGCATTGAGCCTTCAATGTTCACGACAAATACGCGCAAGACAAAGTTGATAAATATAGTAAAATCACAAGCTATTGTCAACTCATTTTAACACAAGCAAGGATCTCTTCACCATTACGAAATATTGCAATATCGGGATGTTAAAAGAATTATCAAGGGATTCATTAAAGATGTCACCGCTCCGGAGGCATTGACACACCCTGCTAAATACCTTACATTTGAGACGCTGTTCGGCCTTTTTCCCTTCGGTTCTCCCATTCAGGCTGGGCGGTTTCCTCGCCTCGCTGTCTTCAGCGCAGAACAACTATAAAATACGCTTGTCGGCCAGAGCACGATGTGTCTGCCCGGCAACACTATGAGGTACTCGTTATGTTTGGCATCGGTCTGCCGGAAATGCTCCTTATCATGGCCCTGGCACTTATCGTCATAGGACCGGACAAACTCCCCGATCTGGCAAGATCTTTAGCCAAAGGGTTGATGGAATTAAAGAAGACCGCCGAAAGCCTGAAAACTTCTTTTGCCGAGGAGGGTAACCCTCTTGATGAAATCCGCCCGGAACTTGAGAAGGCAGCACAATCCTTGAAAGACAACCTGCTGGATTCCCCATCGCAGTTGCTGGAACAAAGCAACACTCTCCTCGGAGAAACAACTCCCGCCAACAGGGCCGCCGAAGCCTATGAGGAGTTGATGAAACAGACCGGCAACACGCCAAAACACGATACCGGTCAAGCGACGAATGTAATTCAAAAAGAAGCAGAGAACAACGAACCGCACAAATCGGCAGACGCCACCAAGGTAGAGACTGGGATCAAAGAGCATTAATTATTTTGACCAACAATGGCTAACTACAATCTCCAAAGCTCATTTCCGGTACTCGAAAGAGGCCTTGCCGTATTTCGACCGCACCACCAGGAACTGCGACGAAGACTGATCAAAGTAATGCTTGCCATTGTCGGCTGCACTGCCGTGGCCTATGCCTTTGTCGAAAAAATCGCCGCCTTTTTTATTGCCCCTCTTTTTGCTGCCAGCCCGCTCGTTTACCGCCTGGTCTACACCCATCTTCCCGAAGCCTTTATGGCCTACATCAAGCTGGCTTTCCTGGTAGGCCTCATTGCCAGCATGCCGGTCGCCCTGTATCAGCTTTGGATCTTTATTGCCCCCGGCCTCAAAAAAGATGAAAAACGACTCGCCATCACCGTAGTTTTTTGGGCGATGTTTCTTTTCACCGGTGGGGCATGTTTTGCTTTTTTTATTGTTTTGCCAAAGATGCTGGTATATTTCATGAGTTATGCCAATGAAAACTTGGAGCCCCTCCCAAAACTCGGTCTCTACCTGACTTTTATCGCCCGAACCATTCTCGCCTTCGGCATCTCTTTTCAGATACCCTTCTTAATGGTCATGTCCGGCAAGGCGGGCTTCGTCCAGTCCTCCTATTTTCGCCGAAAACGCACCTATTTTTATTTGGCGATCCTCGTTCTCTCCTTCCTCCTCACGGCCGGAGATTTGATGGCAACCACCCTTCTCGCCATTCCTCTTTTCCTGCTGTATGAAGCAGGAATTTTCCTGACAAAGCTCTTTGCCCGAAAGCGTGCAGAAGAAAAGACGGAGTAAGCGTTTTAGCTTTTTCCCTTTTCCGGACAACCAGAATCAACCGATCTCGCGTTTCAGCAGACAGCAAGAAATCCGATATTTTGGATTACCCTGACCATCATATTTTGGATTACCCTGACCATCGTATTCTATATTATCGGCCTGCAGCAATTTGTTCATGACACAGCCTTCGGCGATATTCAACCGGAAGAACCTCTCTTCCGTCAATCCCTCATTTTTAACGAGTCGGTCATCTTCAATGCGGTAGGCATTGATCGGATGATCCTCACACAAGGGGCACTGATACACCCGCCCATTGGGGAAGATAAAGAAATTTTCCGCGACATTGCCGGCACATTCAAAGGTTTCGTCCGGACCCAAAAACACCTGCGGATAGGTCACATGAATGCCTTTTTCCGCCGCTTGCCGCGCCACCTCGGGTACCGTTGCGAGCCACTGCCCACGGCTCACCTGCATTGTTTCGTCACTGTCGTTTTGCGCCGAATTGCCGCGCAGACCTATTACTTGAATAAAAAATCTCTTCACCTTCAGTTTCAGAAGAAGAGGCACCATTGCCGCCAGTGCCTGCAAATTTTTTTTACTCACGGTATAGATGACACTGACGTTGAAACCTTTGGCCACTGCTCTCTGAATATTGGCAACGCATACCTCAAAGACCCCGCTGCCGCGTATCGGATCGTTGGTTGCAGTATCAGGACCATCAAGGCTGAAGCTCAAAAAATCGAGAAGTTCCGGGGTGGTTTTTTCCAGCAGATCATGAAACAGATAACCATTGGAATCAACGGTTACAAAAAAGCCGAGTTCCTTAGCTTTTTTTATGGCAAAGGGCAAATCCGGGTGCAAGGTCGGCTCCCCGCCAAGAAAAATAAGATTGGCTTTCTTCCCCGGATCGGCAAAGAGGCTCAGCCATTTTTCTATCTTCTCCCTGGATAAAGTCGTCACACCATGTTGTGCTCTATTGATATAGCAGTGGCGGCATGACAGATTGCAGGCGGTGAGGATATGGAAAAAGACGTTCCGCTCACCGTGCTTAAAACCTACTGTTCGGGCAATATTCTGCATCGGATAGAAACCGGGGAAGGTAAATGAAGTACTACACTTGCTGCAAAGTGTAAGTAGCCAGCATGGTGTTTTTTAGATATTGACACTCTGGGGAAGAAAAAAAAGATTTAAAGAGTGCCAAGCTCTTCTCCCGCAGAACGGATCCGACAATAGTCGGTTGCAGTTCGCAGTAAAGAGGCGACAACAGAGGCAAGGGCAGGTTGGTTCCACCTCCCATGACATCTTCATAACTGTAGACGAATCTTCTCAACCCATTCACCAATAAGGTTGAAAAACACATCAAACAGGGTTCCATCGTCGAATAGACGGTAACCTTATCGAGAGCAATCCGAGTATCGGCTGCCAGGAGTTCCCTGAGTGCCGTGATTTCCGCATGATCCATCTCGTTGACCCGCCCAAAACTGTTGCTGCGCCGACCGGAGGCAATAATTTGACCACCATGCTCGATCACACAACCGACCGGGAAATCTCCGGCAACCAAGGCTTCGCGGGCTTGCTGTAAGGCTGCCTGCATGAATTTTTCATGTATTTCCACGCCGTTCCTCTCCATTCCGGCTTCCCCGACCGGGTCGGCTTACAACTTTCTGCCAAACCGCAGCGCTGCGGCAAGAAGCACCGCCGAGGTGTGTTCCTGCACATAGTCGTGCGGTTGTTTGGTAAAGGGCAAATATATAAGCTGGCACCGGGCATCTACAATAGTCATTTGTGGCAAAAGCGGTAGCCTTTTACTTTTATTCAAGGTCGTAGCAGCAAGAACACTCTTGATGGCCTGCACCGCCTCCTTTTGGTTGAGGGTGACCGGATGGTCATTGTCAAGTCGTCGCATAGACCCGGACGGAATTCGCCACTGGGAAACCGTAAGCTGGGAAGATATCTGCAGAAAAGCCTTGGGATTCAATTTAATGGCCGGAATCCAGAAGGCAAGAGGTATGCTATCAAATCTGCCGGCAACCACTAAAGGCTGGTTGGTAAAACGGAGATAATCGCCAAAACTCTGTAAAACCCATCCTCGGGTAGAAAAAGTAATCTGCCAAAATGGAAGATACTCTGCCGTCCGATCATCCGATTCTACCACCTGCCAAGACAAGGGTTGAAATTTTTTACCATTCTCCTGCCAAAGGGACTCGCAATTTCGGCAATGCAGCACCAGACTGTCTCTTTCTCCGGCAAGGAGCCCACTGCATTCCGGACAGATTGTCGAAATGAATTGCGGTTCCCAGGAAACCTTGCTTGGACTTATTTTATCCTGATATCTGTCGAGCAATCTCCCCGACCCAAGGGGTTTGTTGACCACCGCATCATAGGCAATTCCTTCGTGAAGATAGCAAGGCTGATATATGCGGCTCAGGGTTTCACCAATAAAAGCCCTATGGTATAAGGTCTTGTCACTTTTTCCATCAAACAGTTCAGTAACCATTGCCGCTTGAGTAAAAGCCGCTTTGGTGGCTACCGTTTGCCCAACAAAAGCCCCCTCCACGCTTGCAACTACCGGTATGAGTTTCATTGCCTGAGGTCGTAAACCTAGTGTTGCCGGCAGTTTTTCTTCCTCAATACCTATCCGTGTCGCATCGACAATCTTGTGCCCTATTTCACCCTCGTGAACATAAAAAATTGTGCCTTTAAACCGGAGATAGGGGATAAAAAAAAGCTGTGCCGGTGCGATATGATCCGGGTATTTACTGGGGAGTACATACCTTGCCGCCCCACTTTCCAGCCGGTAGTTGTTGACATCGCAAGAGGCACAGCGGATGAGCCTGTCATCCTCCAAGAGAACAATCGGCGCACCGCAGGAAGGACAACTTTGTTCAATCGTCAAATCCATACGAATCAGCTAAATTTAAGGCCGCAATCGTTGCAAAAAATTGCATTATGCAGATTTTCCATGCGACATTGGGGACAAATTTTCGGCGCTTTTTTCTGATCGGTCGGCTGCCCGCATTGTGAACAAAATTTTGCTTCCGGCGTCAGATTTTTCCCACAGTTGGAGCAACAGGCAAGGCGTAATAGGTGGTGCCCGCAAAGCGGGCAGAATCTCGAATCTCCGGGGATACTCTGGTTGCAGTCGGGACAGTTCACCCTATCGGCAACAGGTGCTTCGCCACCGGTTGCCGTGTTTGCTGTTCCCGGCCGCATTCCGAAGATGCCCGGCAGCATCAGGCCGAGGCCCATGCCTAAACCTGCACCCGCCTCGCCATGGGTTTCGGCAGCTTTTTCCATGGCCATGGCGGTCTTCATTTGTAAAAGCTTCGCCATGTCCTTGATCAAGCCCATACGACTCCTGTCGTCTATGGTACTTTGCACTGCATCGGGCGGGGTGATTGAGGTGATGAACAGGTGGCTGAGACGAAGGCCGAAATCGGCAAAATCTTCGGCTAGGCGCTTCAGCAGTTCATCGGACAACTGATCGAATTTGCCGGGCAGATCGAAGATGGAATCAAGGGTCTGTCCCAAATAATCATTGAACCTCGAAACAATGACCATTTTCAGATACCCGGAGATGCCGTCCGTATCCATCTTGCCCATTGTTCCGACAAGCGAGTTGATAAACAACACCGGTTGGACCACCTGTATGTTATACATGCCGTTGGCACGGATGCGAATAAGCCCCAGCTCCTTGTCTCTAAAGGCCACAGGATTTTGAGTACCCCATTTGAGATCGGCAAAATATTTAAGATTAACCATATATATCTCAGCCCTGAGCGGACTATCGCCTCGCCAGAGAAAAGAAAGAATCTTGGTCAGCAGAGGCAGGTTGGCTGTTTTGAGAGTATGTCTCCCCGGTCCAAAGCAGTCGCAGGCCTTACCCTGGTAAAAAAGAACCGCTGCCTGGCTTTCTCGAACCGTTAATTGGGCACCCAGCTTGATCTCTCCGGAACCCTGCTCGGGCAGGCGCCGCACCAGCTCCTTACCGGTTTCATCAAACCACTCAATATTTTCAAGAAATATTCCACCATCAAATTGGTTCATGATCACTCCTTTTCTTTCTCTCTCGTTGGCAAAAGCTTGCACAGTCCGTAAAAGCATTTATAGTAGTGTGCTGTTATCATATCATATATTGCATCCAATCTCTGCAGGAGAAAATCAACTATGGAGTTTAAAGATCTCTGGGATCTGGAAAGTGCCATGCAAGTTCTCGCCCATGAAACGGTGGACGGCAAACTGTGGGCGGAAGCGGTTGAATGGCTTATCCTGCATGGCCCGGTGGAAATCCGCCAATTGCTGCTCGACGCCTCAAGCCTTGCAACCGGCACTTCTTTTCCGGAATTGAAACCCAGTCATTACACGTCGGACGGCCAGCCGTGTTACGATATTCAAGATTTGGCCAAATCTTTAAATATTTCTGAATTGGAGGTCCGAGATTTTCTGAGACAAAAGGATACGGAATCGGAGAAACTGCATTTTTTCGGCGATACCGGTAAGGTGACGGTACATTAAAACACTGGTAGGCGCCGGACCTGCCAGCAGTCATAACTTCAATAATCGAATAACACCCGAAACTTACAATTCATAAAGCTTTTCATCATGGGCTGGCGGTCGATTGTCTCGAACAGCCTTCTTTTTTAACAATTCGAAACTGACGTTTTCTTCGTTGAACAGGTCACCCATTTCTTTTTCAACCTCTTCGGGATCTTCCCCCGCTTCCATCCGCGACAGGGCTTCTTCCATTGATCCGCCAAGGTTGATGCCGGTCTGTGAGGTGAATTTGCGCATCAGGGACGCCATCTGTTTGGGATCTTCTTCGTTCACATGTTCTGCCTCGCGCATCAGCGACTCGAAAGCTCGCTCCATCTTCGTTTCATCGAGACCGGCAAGCGGATCATCGCCGCCATCCTCCTTGGCTTTGCCGATGGTGGCAAAGGTGGAAATTCGCCGGGCCAATTCCTTCTTGCCGCAACGCGGACAATCAGGTTTTTTGGCGGTATTCACCCGCGGTGAGAAAAAATTAAAAATGACATTGCAGCTATCACAATAAAATTCATAAATCGGCATATGCTTTTCCAGCTACTTTAAAATGTTATCAACCAAGAACCTGCTCGACCAATTTTTCATCAAGATCGGCAACAATACATGTCTTGCCGATTTCTGTCGGCAGTACATAATGTACCTTTCCCCCAACAGTCTTCTTATCTGTTAACAGATATTTTTTCATTCTGTCACGGTCAAGATTTTTCGGAATATCAACCGGCATCCCGTAAGCAACAAGTAAGTCGATAATTTTTTTAGCCGCTTCAGGCTTCAGATAACCGGCAAGCATAGCCAATTTTGCCGCCGCGGCCATTCCTATGGCTACTGCAAGGCCGTGAATTATGGTGTAATCCGATGCCCCCTCAACCGCATGCCCGACGGTATGACCATAATTGAGAATTCGCCGAATTCCCCCTTCTCGTTCATCTCGTGAAACAACATCTGCCTTTATCCGGCAGCAGGTATATACGGTTTTCGCAATGACTTCTTCATCGAGCTGGAGAATTCTCCGTCGATTGTCGCAAAGAAATTTAAAAAAATCGGGATCTTGAATTACTCCATACTTGATGACCTCAGCGAGCCCACCTAATAGCTCTTCTTGCGGCAGTGTTTTCAGCAGGGCAATGTCGATGTAAACTCCTTGCGGCTGATAGAATGCCCCAACCAGGTTTTTCCCTTCCGGGATATCCACTCCGGTTTTGCCGCCAACGGAACTGTCCACCTGTGCCAAGAGCGTGGTCGGTACCTGAACGAAGGGAATGCCGCGCATATATGCCGAAGCGAGAAATCCGGTGAGATCCCCGGTTACTCCACCCCCAAAACCGATCAGTGCGTCCTTACGGTCAAATCCTAGACGGGCCAGGCGACCTGCGAGTTCACCGATCGTCTGCAGGGATTTACTGGCCTCACCGCGGGGAAAGGTAAGCAGCTCTGCGGCTATTCCAGCCGATCGAAGCATCGCCATGAATTCATTGCCGTAGATGGCCGCGACGTGGTCATCGGCAACGACGCCATAACGATTACCGATTTTTTTTTCCTGCAGATCCTTACCGATCTCTTGCAGATATCCACTCTTTATTACGATAAGATAACTTCTATCGCCAAGATCAATTTGTAATACCGACATACGCTCCTCAGCAGATGAAAAACGACAATTCATTGAACCAGGAAAACTACAACCGCAAAAAAAATATTGGAGGTATTTTCAAAAAAAAAGGAGATACCGCCTCATGGCAGTATCTCCTTGTACTACTGAAACAAAGTCAGGAATTACATAGCTGAGCCGGAGGCTGCGCCCTGCATTTTAACTTCAACTTTCTCGGTCAAACCTTCATAGTACTTGCGCAATACAACAAGAACCTCTTCACGACCAAAATGGTCAACAACCTCAGCACCGTCGGAGAGGGCTTTACGAAGCTTGGTGCCGGAAAGGATGACGCGATCATCTTTGGTGTGGTTACAAGTACGCAGAGAAGCCATACCGTCACACTTATGGCAGTAGAAGGTCCAGTCAATTTTCATCGGTTTACAAAGAAGGTCTTTCGCGGGATTTCCGGTTTTCGGAATACGATCGAAAATTGTCTGGGCCTCAAAGAGACCGTAGAAATCGCCAACGCCGGCATGGTCACGACCGATCAACATATTGTTGACGCCGTAGTTCTGACGGAAGGTCGCATGCAGCAGGCCCTCGCGGGGACCGGCATAACGCATATCGAGAGGATAGCCTGCAGAAATTACATGCTGCTTAACGAAGTACTTCTCAATCAGAACGTCGATTGCATGAACACGTACGGGAGCAGGAATGTCGCCGGGTTTGAGGTTACCGATCAGAGAATGGATGAGAACGCCATCACATACCTCAACGGCGATTTTTGCAAGGAACTCATGGGAACGATGCATCGGGTTACGGAGCTGCAGAGCAGCAACATTGGCCCAACCACGCTCTTCAAACATGGCACGGGTCTGAGCAGGGGTCTTGTAAACATCAGGATACTCTACAGGATATTCGCCCTGGGAAAGTACTTTTACCGGACCGGCGAGATTAACCTCTTTCTGTTGAAATACCATGATGACGCCGGGATGATCTTTCGGAGCGATCTGCCAGAATTTGTCACCGACGGATTCCTCACCCTCGCCTTTGAATACCTTCTCACACTCATAACGCTTGTCGGCTTCGGTCATCTCAAATTTCTCGGTGACCTTCATGGTGGCGTATACTTCGCCTTTGCGAACCAAGGCAATCTCTTGACCGACTTTGATTGCAGCTGCATCGGCAGTGGTGACGTCGAGGGTAATGGGTACCGGCCAGAAGGTGCCGTCAGCCATCTGGAAATTCTCACAAACGCCTTTCCAGTCAGCTTTGGTCATGAAACCGGACAGCGGGGAAAAACCACCGATTCCCATCATGATCAGGTCGCCTTTAGCGCGGGCAGAAATCTCAATCTGCTTGAGGCCGGCTGCTTTTTTGATTTCCGCGTCACGGGCAGCGCCTTCAAGCAAAGCACAAACCAGACCTTTTCCACCATGAGGTGCAACTAATTTAGACATAGAGTTCCTCTTTTTTTTAAAGGTTTATAATTACTAAACTTCAAGCCGCACAAACCTATGTGCAGTATACTGAACGACAATTCATTTACAGGCCAATATATATAAAAATAATCACCCAAAAGTCAAGAGAAAAGAGATTGGCGTCAGTCACCAAAAGTCAAGTGGCATAGCTTCAGTCGTCTGCTTGCTAGCCATATCGAAAGAAAATTTCAATGGGAAGAGCAATTCTCCTTGCATCATACTCTAAAGTTTTTCTACCCGCACTCTGCCAAGCGAATTGACAATGACTTTACTTTTATTGCCATTACTGCCCTGCAACACTACAGTCCCTCCGCTGACACCAATCTTTCCCGAAAAAATGGCCCTCTGTAAGGTGAAAGAACTTTCAGGTGCAACTATTTTTAGTCGATCACCAAATGTTACATCACTGAGAATCTGCTCGCCGGATTGATGACTACAGTCTCCTTTTATCCCACCGTTCTTGCCATCGTCGACAAACGTTATATATCCATTTTCAGTATAATGGAAAACCACATGTGCATTGCTTTTAATTGCAAAAATACGGGCGTTATGAAGTTCACCGACTAATTTCGAGACCTCCCCATGAAGAGCTAGTTTTGCTTTTATATTTTCGAACATTGGGTTTGCCATCCCGGCAAGTACACTCAAAATCACCATACAACTGACAACCTCGACAAGAGTTACTCCTTTCTCATTTCTCATTTTTCTCCTCCCCCTCTTTAAAATTTGAACGTTGCTGACCAAACTTATAGGGAGGATACAAAACGTTTCTTACATATTTCTAACAATAGACGTATTCTTGTGAAATTTTATTAACTGGAGCATATCTTTTTGTGCTCCATGACATGATTGCCGAAAAGAAATATCTCATTCGCATTTGCATTCAAGATGGCATTTGTTTTCGGTGTACCCTACATCAAAAGTCAACTTCAATGCTCATTGGAATCAGCTTTATTTCAGTGAAAAAGAAGACAGGCCGTTTGGATTTCCAAACGGCCTGTTGATTGATTAATTACCTGCCAAAAGGTTAGTTCTAATGGCGATAACTGCTCCACGATGTTCTACCCGATTTTGTCATGCCGGGATTTGTTTCCCCGATAGGGATAATAGCGCCATCGCTGGTTTGCACAAAGGCTGTCGATCCATCTTTTGTACCAACATGGATACTGGGTTTTGAGGCAAGACCAACACCAAGAGAAATTCTCTTGAGATTATTAACCGGAGTAGGATTGAGAGCGTCGTGAAGAACTGCAGTAAATGGGGCAGTACCAGTTAAATAGTAGAGGCCATAAAGAAAACTGGACCCCGGAGCGCAGATATCGATTGAAGGCACATACGAGGTAAAGGTTAAAAGATCGCCAAATAAGGCAGCCTGGCTGATATTTCTTTCTTTTGGGTCAGTAAAGTTATACAACCATCCACCTCTGGCCTTGGTGTCTGACAAGAATGAGCTCCAGGTAGCATTCGTCCAAGTATTAGGTGAGACACCACCGCTTACCAGCCCGGAACTTGCGTTGACCTCAATTGTAGTCGAATTAATCAGATTTGAAGATAAAACAGTAGCATAACTGTTTCTAAGATCCTGTGGAGGTCCAGCGGCAAAGACACTTTTAGGTTCTTTGATCCCATAGAATGCCTCTTGATCGGCAATTGATGCATCATTTCCGACAAGATAACGTCCGGTACCAAAGAAGACCCAATTATTCCCATCTGGATCGACGCCAATTGCAGGCGCTGCGGTAATCGGCTGATGGAGGGTTGTTTCTAAATCCATGAGAACACTGTCGCTGTTCCAGGTAGTAGTGTCAGTAGGGACGATAGCAGGGGCAATATCTTTTTGCATAACAATTCTTCTCAGCTTTCCACCCCATTTTTGCCCAGCTGCAGCGGCTGAATCGTAGCTGACCGTCCCGAAGTAGACCGCATCGGCCTTGTAGTTAAGGTCGAAATCGACTGTTATTGGGTCGGAAATGAAGGCATTTTTATCACCGGTGAAATTCTTGTAATACCAAGGTGCAGAAGAATCTAATACTCCAGAAGTATTGAGTGTTTTCAACACTCCGTTTGTTGCCGCCAGTTGGACGAGATCGACGACGTACAGTTTTGCCGATTGTTTGCTGATTCCCAAGGGCAGAGAATACCCAGCATTTGTACCGGGTGATCCGTCCACCTCGGCCGGGCCCGAGCCGAAAATCAGATACCAATTATTGGGACTGGTGCCCGTTTCCACTCTATCTTTGATAGCGGCGGTCGTTGGATAACAGGTGGTATATCCAAGACCTGGAAAATTGAATTCTCCTAAAACTCTTGGAGGCACTTCGGGGTTGGTGATATCGAGAACAAAATAGGCAGAGGCCATGGTACGATCGCTGCTGCTGAGGGGGTGCGAAGTATTCGTTCGATCCATATCGACACCGATTTTACCACCGCCAAACCTCATTCCACCGACCAGAACAGTACCCCAGCCACCTGGATGGTCTGCATCAACCGGGAAAATCTTGGCATCAAATACGCGCGGTTTCAGGTCGACATAATACACATGGCCATAGTTTGGGTCTGTTAACCAATAGAGATGGGGAAGGAGATTATATGGGACATAGGCCCACAATTCCGCTCCCAGTGGATGTGCCAAAGGCCCAGTAATTGTTGCTCCCGAAGCATTTTTAGGTTGCGTCAGAAACGTTGCATCTCTTATCCCATCGCCGACATTCGGGTCAAGATCCAGCGGGTCAAGATTATTCGGGAAGACATCAAACCGATCTTCATAAAAACCACCATTAAAGGCATGCAGCATGCCATCATTGGCTCCGGTGTAAATCACCGTTCGGCGCTGCTTATATTGATCGACAAAGGTTGCGTATGAGGTGTCTTTATAGAGAAGATGCAAAGCCTCCATAGGTTTGCTTACAGCGGTAGGGCTGGAATAGACAATATCACCTAAACGCCAGGTAGTAGAATTGAACTGCCTTGATCTGAACTCCGGAATTGTAGCACCGGTTATAGCTGTAGTTCCCTGGTCTTGGCCCCTGATATAGTTGACAACCCTTTGAGCCTGGTTCTGTAAAAACTGGGTTCGATTGTTGTCGGCGCCCTGTTGGGTTACACTTATTGTAAAACCAGCGTATGAGGTACTGGCATCGACGACACTTCCCTTTTGGGCATTCGTTATGGTGATGGTACTTGTTGTAGGAACAGGAATTGAGAAGTCCGTATTGGCGGTCGCATTGGCAACAATTGCAGCCTGTGTCGCCTGAGCCACTTGGATTGCCGTTTGGCTGGTAGTAGTTGTGACCTGGATTCCGATCATCCCAGCCAAACCGGGGTCAGTGCCGTTAGTATTATATTTGAACCAGACATAAAACTGATGTCCCACAACAGAATTTACAAGAAAGTATTTTCCAGCCAAAGCTGAAGCAGCAGCGGGAAGTGTAACATTTGTTATTTCTACAACGGGATCGACCACATAGGCAGGAAGGGTGGTGGAGTTAAAATTGACCGGTATGTAAGGCCAGAGAGTGCTGGCGTTTGATAGGTCTGCAACACTGGGAAGACTGGTGGCCACAAAAGGAAGTGTTTCACCAGAGTTTGCGACCATATTCTGGTTCGCATCGATAAAGGTAAAAATATATCTCTTCTGTTCTACTTTAGTATAGTCTCTTTGTAGTGTAATATTTGCATCGCTAATGCCGTTCAACCAGGTATCTGAATTCCAAAGATAATTAATATCTGCAGCAGTCCCGGTAAAAAATAGTTGAGTCGTTTCCCCAGCCCCCTGAGTAACTACACTTACCGTAACACCAGAGGTTCCAGCAGTGGCATCGGTGGCAACACCCGGGACAAAATTAGTCACCGTCATTGTAGGTGTTGTCGGGACAGGAACCTGGAAGGTATTGCCTAATAAAGCAAGCACAGCACCTGTTTTCTTGGCGACTGTAGTTGCGTCATCACCGCTAAGTAACGCAACGGCTATGCCGGTCGTATCACTTGCCGGCTTTGGATCGGTGCCGCTGCCATTAATAGTAAACCAGACATAATACTTCTCATCCACCGTATTGAGACGAAAGTATGTACCCGGTGTTATAGACGCTGCAGCGCGGAGAGTGACACTTGTCACTTCCTGCACTGCGCTGACAAGACTATATTTCTCGACAGTCAATACATTGCTGGCGTCTTTTTTGTAAACAATTACCTTATCATTTATATCCAGAATACCGTTGCCGTTGGTATCTTCACGAATGCGTCCCAATGCATCGACAAACAAGGCGTGGACACTTCCTGCCCAGGTGATTCTATTCCCAGTCGCGTCGGGTAACTCCGGAAAAAAGACGCTTTGATAGACAGCCCCCTCTCCGGAACGTGACCCGGAGATAACAGAGGCCGCTGTGCCCGCTGCGCTTTGTTTATTTACATTATCAAAAGCGGCGGCCAAACCTGAAACGAGTTTGTCAGGATCGCTTGCCAGGACATAATTTGTTGGGGTTCCGTCAGGGTTTGCCCATTCTGAAAGAAGGTTGGGCTCATAGACATTACCGTCACCATTGGTGTCGAGAAAATCTTTTTCCACAAAACCACCGTATTTCCCTGCCAACCAGAGCATATTCATCTTGCCGACCAAAGGATCAGCGTTGTATTCCTGGGTGTCAATCATGAAGGTAGTAATGGTTTGTCTCCCTGGTAAATCCGACCTGATGTCCTGAGTATGAGCGTAATAGGCTAATCCGGCAACATAATACGAATTCTCCTTTGGAGTGTAGGGATGAGTCCCCATAACCTCTCCTAAGCCAGGAATATTTTTCAAGGTGTCCGCCATATCGCAATTGGCTGCCGTACATCCTATTTTTTGTTGTGTCCCGTTTATGCCTTCCAACTGACCGACAGTATTGGTAAGGGTTCGAACACTATAGTCATGGTCAGGATTACCGGGCTCTCCATAATCATTCCCTTGTGATAAAGAATGACCATTAAAGGTTGCGGCGGTGAAATACGTCCCCGGCAGTTTCTTATCCAGCCAGGGATTGGCATCATTGATGCCGATGATGAAATTGTTCTGGCACCAAGATTGGATAGGATCATCCCAATCGGTGATAACCGGGAAACCATCATATGCAGCCGCTGACAACCCATCGGCATACTCTGGAGTTCTGCCTCTATGTTTGAAATAATTGAGGCTTTCATAGAAGAGCTCGCCTATAGGGTCATAGCTTTTGTAACCATTTGCGCCGAACTTGTTGACGTAATTTATCACCCCGCTGTTTCCCAAGGCCTTATTTGTTCCTGTCAACACGGAGTCATCCGGATCAGCAATAAAAATACCGTCAGCACCAAACTCTTTTCTTGGATTATCGGTGCCGTCAGGAAGTGTTTGGCCGACATACTTCATTGTGGCACGAAGCACACCACCACCACGACTTTGGTCACTATCAAGGGCATACGACATAACGGCAAAACGCATTTTATCCGCGTTATTTTGGATCAATCCTTCCGGTTTGTAATATGTTACGTCACCGGATGTCTTATATGCATTGCAATTATCTTCAAGACCTATGGCTGGATCACAGACCTTAGCGCTGATATTCAGGTTTTGCGCTTTTTCATGCCCACCTTGGGAGGTTCCGATATCGAGCTGATAGCCGTGGTTATAAAGATAAATTGGTGTGCCAGCGGTAACCGAGAATGGTGTCACAGTGCCCGGCGCAACATTGTCATTACTCTTGATTCTCTTTTCAGGATACCAACTATGGTCCAAAGAAAGAGTCATGTTGGCTCGTTGAATAACCGTTAAAGTCGTCGTATCTGTTGTGCGATTTCCCCCGGTAAGAGCCCAGCGAAATTCATCGATCGCCGTCATAGTGGTCCAGTTAAGAAAATTGCCGCTATAACCATTTGCTTTCGTTGAATGGTCCGTATTGAGATACCCGACCGGGTAAAAATTACCATTTGCACTATCATACTTATATTCTTTTTTAGGATCAAAAATACCGAGATAATCCTGATCGGTAAAATAGCATCTGCCGACATCTGTTCCACCATCGCTTACCCGCCCTGCACAAGTACCCGTAACGGGTTGGTCGTTATACGCCGCTCCCTGCATTGGTGTTTCGATCGAGAGTTCCAGAAGGACATTGGGACTGGCTCCCGTAGTAACAAAAGGTGGTATGGCATTATAGTTTGCGGCATTTGCTGCAAAAGCGGCTGTTGCACTATAAAACAATGTATATGACCATAAGAGACATAACGGGAGGAGAAGTTGTATGTGCTTTTTCATATTGGTATCTCCTTCGAAAGTTTTGAGTATCATTTAGCTATCTTATATAGGGATTAAATCTCAATTTATTGCATTCTAGAAAACGCATCTTAACCAATTCCAATTATCAGTAAATGCAAGTTCCTTCGTGACCGATGATATGGCGCCACATCACCCTGACAACAGAGGCGCTGTTGCTTAATCCGATACGCTGAGAATCTACATTGGTGACCAGTTGCCCGCCTCCGGTTGCGGCGCTGAAGCCGGTGCCTTCATAACCGGCGATCATCTGGATAGCATTCCCAGTTGACAGGCTGCTGTTACCGAAAAAATTTAAATTGGTGTGAGGTAATGCATCATTTGCGGGATAACGAATATGGCGTTTACCAACATCGTCGGATGGATACGGATCAGCGGGTGCGGTTTCGATCATCCAAAATTTCAGATTTGAGACAATTTCTACCGACCCTATAGTCTTAGGAGCTGTGCCGGAAAAACCGGTTGGACAGGAAATATTCTCCTCGAGAAGATTCGATCCCACCTCCGTACCGCCATCCGCCTGGTAAAATGTCTCTTTATGCATACGGTCATTACCGGCAATCTGCAGTTCAATTCTACTAAGTTGGGTGGCCGATAGACCAATTAAGGTCAATAACACCAACATAACCATGGTGATAACCAGCAGAAAACCATCTTCATTTCGAGGGAAAAATAGTTTAATGGAGAAAATATCGTTCAATCTTTTTAAATTGCGTTGCATAATTGAATATCACCTCATGACTCAATGTGGCGTCCTGCCGTTATCATTCATAGAATCTGCTAAAATGCGCTTTCGTTGGCTTTGAGATATTGAAATATTAACTGATGCCCATCCAGTACACTGGTCACGGTAACGTCAATCGTCTTAATATTTTTCACGGGCGTATTTGCGGTAACAGTTCTTGCCACGGTATATCTCCCATCTCCTGACACGTTAACAGCGTCTTTATTGACAACCTTAGCATATTTATCGGTGAGCATTTGTTCGATTTCGTCCCCTCCCCACTGAGCCTCGGTTGTGACCCGACTGGCAGTGGCATTGCCTCTAATGCCAAGAGTCTGCATGGCAAACAAGGCAAGAATACCGATACTGAGTATTGCCAAGGATATTATTGTTTCGATAAGAGTAAAGCCTTTGTTGTTTGTCATAGTTTTCATTAGTGGAGTCCATGGTTACGAAGATTCACGGTAGCAGTAAGGAGGCGGCGACGGAAATTGTCACCAAATGGCCCCCATGGGGCACCTGAGCCTGTGTAATAGGTTGTCGAATTTGTGTACTTTATGTCTTTCTGGCTGGCTACAGCTAAAAGAGTTACTTGCACGGTCTGAATTTTGGAAAGTTGTGCCGGTGTTGGAGTCAATGTTTGAGTGACTCCATCATCAAGGAAATAATAGAATTCTATTGCCGCTATACCTTCGGCAATTGCTTGAGGCGCTCCAGCAAGGGGAGTACGCATCAATTCTGTTCCAGTAATGCCGTATGTAACATTTTCATCAGTCCCCAACACATCACCATTACCATCAAGGTCCGAGGTGAATGCAAATGTCGTAGCATTTGCGGTGGTGATTGAGGCACCTGCTTTATGAGAAGAAGGATCATAGGTGGCCATTTGGATTTCGCTGGTCATTACCTCCAGGCCAGCTCTGATATTTTGCTGCATATCCGCAACTTGCCCTTGAGTGTAGTAGGTTTTTTGTTGGATGATATAGGCAGAATAGATAGCCGCCACGATAATGCCGGCCATTACCAGCGTGATCATCAGTTCGACCAGAGTAAACCCCTGGTGATTGCCAAGGAAGGAGGTTTTTCTCGATATCATGGGTTTGTTCCCTTAGTGAGAGTTATTCCACCACCAATAGCCTGGGTTATGAGATAAGTTGGGTCACCGGAATTTGGCAGATCAGAAGTGCTGAGTGTAACGGTCTTTGTCGCCACCGCAGTATTAATCGGAAGAGCGCGTGACGTAAAACCATCTGTGCCAAGAGGATCAAAACCTGAAGCCTTCAAGCAAACATTGTTGGTCATTGCCACATTCGCCACAACATTGGCAGCAGTATCCGTAAAAGAGTAGCTGCCCCCTTTGCAGGAAGTTAGTCCCAGAGGTGCTCCTAGTGTGAACGAAAAAACAACACTGATATTATTTTTAATGGCATAGGATTTGGCCATCTGCATATTTTCAAACAGGGTGTCAGCCGCATTTTTCAAACGCATTTTTGGCTTCCAGCTGGTTAACTCCGGTGCTACAAATATCGTAAGAATACTGAGGATGACCAATACCACCATAACCTCGACCAACGTAAACCCTTGTAACGTGCCAAAAATCTTCCTGTTGGCACGCATATTTGTTTTTTTAATATTCATTTTATGATCCACAATTGTTTACTGATTCAAGAAATCATCAAAAGATTGCGCAGCTCGAATCACGATTTCACACATGCAATAAGCAAACCAAAATAAACCGGCTGACCTACCAACAATATTCAATATATTTCCAGCATGTTACTTTCAATATCGTGACTATTCTATTATCAGGGCAACCTTAATTATATTAAAAAAGTTAATAATAAGGCAAATATTAAAAACTTATTTTACAATACACCCATACTCCTTGATTTTCGCCAACAATGCTGGATAACTAATTTCTAAAAGGTCTGCGGCCTGGCTTTTATTACCATTGGTCGATGCAAGCGCTTTGTTGATGAGATATTCCTCCATCATGCGTTTTCCCTGTTTTAAGGAAGAAGTTGCCTGGTATGTATCTCCATTCGATATTATCTCTGGATTACGGAGTTTTTCCGAAAGATGTTCAACGAGAATTTCATCGCCATCGGTGTAAATTACGGCCCGTTCCAGAACATTCTGCAATTCACGAATATTGCCCGGCCAATCATAGCGCAACAGCAAAGACAGTGCCTCGGGAGAGATCCGTTGCAATTTTTTCTCGAAACGGGAATTGAGTTTTGCCAAAAATGATACACAGAGCAAAGGGATATCTGCTTTTCGTTCCCTTAACGGTGGGAGAGTCAGTACCACTACATTGAGGCGAAATAACAAGTCCTTGCGGAAAACACCTCTCTCCACATCCAACTCAAGGTCTCTGGCGGTTGCGGCAATCACCCGCACATCTATTTTTTTGGTCTTTCCGGCGCCGACAGGCCGTATTTCCTGTTCCTGCAGAACCCTGAGGAGTTTCACCTGGAGTGCCAGCGGCAATTCACCAATCTCATCGAGAAAAAGGGTACCGCCTTCGGCCTCTTCGAACAGACCTTTTTTATTGGTATCGGCACCGGTAAAGGCCCCTTTGACATAGCCAAAAAACTCGCTTTCCAGAAGGTTTGCCGGAATACTGCCACAATTGACGGAAACCAGCGGTTTTTCCGCCCGTCCACTTTCCTGATGAATACCCCTGGCGATCAATTCTTTCCCGGTTCCGCTTTCACCAACAATGAGAACACTAGTATCGTATTGGGCGACCTTTCCGGCAAGTTCTAGAACCGCTTTGAGCGCCGGGCTTTCGCCGATTGTGTCCCCAAACCCTTTGATCCTCCGAAGAGCAATAATTTCCTGTTGCAGTCTAAAATTTTCTTGCCGAAGCCGTTCACGCTCGCCTGCCTTTTCAAGGATACAAAGCACCTCATCGATCTTGAACGGCTTGGTGATAAAATCATAGGCGCCATTCTTCATTGCCGTTACCGCAGTATCAACGGTTGCATAGGCCGACATCATAATAATCGTCGCTGTAATGCCCTGCGCCTTTGCTGCATCGAGAAACTGAAGACCATCCATTTCTGGCATTTTCACATCACATAAAATAAAATCGAAAGCCTTTTCCAGTGCGTGGGCTATACCCTGCCGACCATCCGAGGTCGTAACCACCTCGTAACCTTCCTTGACGAGAAACGCCGACAGCATATGGAGCATGTTCTTCTCGTCGTCAATAAGCAGTACTCTGTATGTAACCGGCTTGTGCATAGTAAATAGAAACTCTTCAGTGAAGATCAATTTGCCGAGGTGCACATAATGGAAGAGTTATAACGACCTCAGAGCCGTTTTCCCCAACAGGGTTGTTACCTATGACGATGGAACCACCCAGCCTTTCGATGATGGTATGACAAACAAACAGACCCAATCCTGTACCCTGCCCCGGTTCCTTGGTAGTAAAAAAGGGATCAAAAACATTGTCGAGATGCTCTAAAGCTATACCCGTTCCATTATCTTTTATACTGATATACAACATGTCGCTAGTTGCATCATCCGCCGAATTAGCGGTGGAGACAATAACTTTTCCGTTGCCTTTTAAGCCTTCCAAGGAATCCACTGCATTGAGAAGGCAATTTAGCAATATCTGACGAAGGGAATCGGCATGGGTGTTTACCATATCCCTTCCAGCATCAAGTTGCAGGATAATGTTGCAATGCGTAAAAGATTTTTCCATTCCGATAAAACCAATCACCTCTTTCACCAGATCATTGACAGAGATATGCTGTTCCGGTTGATTTTCCATCCGGGCGAAATCAAGGAGTTGGCGAATAAGCGTTTTGATTCTGTCCAGTTCAAGCTGCGAATTCTTGGAAAATGTTTTTCTTTCTTCACTACTGAGATCATCCAGACCAAGCAGATCGACGTAACCCAGGATTATTGACAAAGGATTTCCGATCTCATGGGCAAGGCCGGCGGACAAGCGACCAATAGCGGCAAGTTTTTCCGTGCGAACCATCTCTTTTTTGTTTCTTTCAAGTTCCAAATTAGATAATTGAAGAAGCGCTATAGTTTTTCGCACTTTTTCATTATCTTCCCGTATCCTGCTGAACAAATTATTAAGACTATGGGAGAGGTTGGCAAACTCGTTATTGGTATCTTCCTGAAAAAAATTGGGGCTACTGGGTGTATACTGATCAGAGAGCACGATAAACCGCTCAATAGGTTTCATGACAATCTGCATCATCCGCAACAGTCCGATACCTGCAAATATTATCGTATTAATAATAAGGTAGAACAGCACCACCTTACTTTCTTCTCGAATTTTTCCGTAAAGAGGCTCCAGGGAAGACCCGACAATAACAACCCCGGAGATATTACCATTTACATCAAATAGCGACTTACCGACAAACACCTGTTGATGGCTGAAGGTAAATACGGCCCAACTGGTTCCGTGATATGCTATAGTCCTTTGTTTTTTCTTAATTGTTTCTCTTTCTATCTCAGCAAGTAATCCATCGGGAAAACAATCTCCGCTATCTTCTTTTACAGATCGCCCCTCTTCCAGCTTGAGGGAAAAGCAATGTATTCCTTTGGTGTTAAGGAGACCGGATGTTACAGAAAGCAGATCTGCATCTCTTTGTTGAACCCCGGAACGGATTATTTCTTGTAGAGAATTAAGAGAATCTTCAAGCCTGGCGATTTCATTTTCGACTATATCTTTTTTTAAAAACATACACCAAACCAAGCTCACAAGAAACATGGCCAGGAAGAGAATGATAGCGAGAAAAATGCCGATCTGGGCTTTAAGGCTTTTTGTTTTCATTGACGAATAAGGTATTTTTTGTTAATAGTCTCGTTTATCATATTGATTATTAATGAATTTTTAAAGGTATTTTTATTCTATCTTTTATGCTGCACAGTGCGGCGCAAAATTAGTGACATTTTTTGTCAGTCTTGGTGTCTCTTTTGTCAGTTAGCCATCCCCCACCGTTACCATTTTTTCAGCTTTTCACAGATGAAGATTTTTAAAAATGGCCATCTATTGAACTTCAATACAATTAATAATTTTTCGGGAGGTCATTTGACAATTGGCATAAATCGTGAATCAATAGTTGCAACCTCGGGTCTGAACCTGAATCTTAATCTGGACCAACAAAAACCCAACAAAAGGAGAACCACTATGAAAAACCTGAAAAACAGCCAAGGCTTTACCCTCGTCGAACTTATGATCGTTGTTGCCATTATCGGTATTCTGGCGGCGATCGCAATTCCGCAGTATTTGAATTATATGGCTCAAACAAAATTGAATGCTTGTAGAGTAAATTTTGAAACAGCGCATACTTTTGTAAAGTCTGAGCTTGCAAAAAGATCTGCTGGTGGAATCGCTACATCAGCTGCAAATACTGACCTAAGCGCTGGGGGTAAAAAAGATCCCTATGATGCAGCTAACATTGCCTTTCAAATTGGCAATGCCCAGCTGGGTGCAGCTACTAATTGTATTACAGCTGTCAATATTGCTGACTTGACGACGGCCGGTGTGGCTATTAATGCGTATGTTGGAATATATTCTGGCCAAATGGTAAATAGTATCCTGGCCGCAGCTGACAGGCATGTATCTGTTAAAGTAGAGTAGGAACCAGTCCGTTTCAGTGCTAAACGTTGCCGATCTACTTACAAACGTTTCAGGGTAGATCGGCAACCCTACGTTTTCTAACCTCAGGGTAAAACACCATCTTAATATGAAAGCTCTAATCTTCAGCCCATTCCTTCAGGAGAGACGGCGTGATGGCTTTTCACTCGTAGAGCTTATGATCACGGTCGCAATAATCGCAATTCTAGCAGCCATCGCGATCCCAGCATACAAAAATTATATCTCAACCAGTAAACAGAAGTCGGCGGAATCAGTTCTCCAGCAGATCCCTATACTCCTCGAATCGTTTCGTGCGGAAAACGGCAGGTTCCCGCTGACTAACACCTATACGTATGTTGAAGCAGCAAACGGCACGGTAACTACCAACACAATCGGTACCGGAGACGGCAAGACAGTTGGCCTTGGAGCTGGGCTCCTCAACTTCAGTCCGCGCACAAGTACCCAGCCCACCACCACCGGAATTCTTTTTAATTATTCTCTGACCATCACCAATTCCGGCACAGCCACGGAAGCGGCAGCCTTCACCGCCACCGGGGTACGCGAAGGTGCAGGACTTACCGCCAGCGGCTCATACCAGTGAGTCCTGCCAAAGGAAGTGGCTTGCGCGGATACAAGACTGTTCAATGACCCACCCGCGTAGTAACCCAGCAGCTGTTTTTTCCCTTCTCTCCGTTGCCACCTCACTTATCGGGGCGCTGTTCCTTTCGGTAGAGTCCTATTTGTCGATCAACGGCAGCAGCCTCTGCTCAACCGAAGCCTGCGGCGTAGTCGGCAGCTATCTCAAAATCAGCGAACCCATTTTGGTAGCCGGAGGGGCAGTTTTTTTCTGGCTGCTCGCTCTGGTCCTGTTTTTTGCCGGTCGCTACCCGAGACTTCGTTACCTGCCGCTCTTTCTCCTTGCTCCGGCCCTGACCTTCGACAGCGGCCTGATCGGCTTTCAGGTATTTTCCATCGGCCGTTTCTGCCTGCTCTGTTTCCTGGTTGCAGCTCTGCTTCTGATTGTCGCCGTTCTCTATTGCCTGGCAACCAGGATATCTCTTATCCTGATCACCCTGGTTCTGGTCTGGGGCGGAGAGTTTGGGGTTCAGGCTGTTCTGACCATACCGCCCCCGAAGGCCGCTTTCGCCAACATGGTCTTTTTTGCCCACCAGGCTAATATCGCACCGGAAAGGCAGACGAACGACAAGCTGACCCTGATCATCTCAATGCATTGTCCCCATTGCCTTGATGTGGTTGACTATCTCGCCCACCACCCACCCAATAGCTATACCTTGATGTTGGCCAGTGTTGATCAGGACCAGGAGGCGTTGCAGCAGTTGGAGACCTTTCTCCAGAGAATGCCTGCCAGTGCAAACCCCTATCAACTGTTAACGGAAATCAAGAAGGGTGACAGCATTGGTAACCTAGCGGTGCGGGCCAGCCTGCCCAACCAGACGAAAAACAGCCTGAATTTTCTTTCAAATCTTGGTATCATCAGTATTCCGGCACTCTGGATCGAGAAAAGTCCCAGTGACAAGAGAATCATCATCGGCTCTGACAATATTATCGATTTTCTCAAGAGGCCTGACACCGGCAACCCAGGGCTATGATCGCCTCTCACCGAAAAAGGGGCAAGTGCCTCCGCGAAATTCATTTTTGAAAAGACAACAAATGAATTTCTAAAGAGCTCAATGGCTGCATCATTCCCCATAACCAGGAACAATCAGGCCACGCGTATGCCCTCCACCGATAATCCCACCACGGGCCTCGCCCAGCGACCAGGTACCTTGGCCATCCTCCTGTTGCTGGTTATTGCAGGACTTGGCATTTTCGTTCGCGTTGAATCGATCTTTACATGGCAGGTACGGTCGGATATTTTTTTCACAGGCGACCAACCGGTCCTCACCGATGTGGATGGCTATTATTATCTCAATATCGCCAAAGAACTTGGTGAACAGAGCTATAGCACAATCGATGGGAAAAGGGCCTTTCCTGAAGGGATTAACCGTGCGGAGCGGCCACCCCTCCTCTCGGTTCTTCTCCACCAAATCAGCGCCGTCAGCGGGTTGTCGCTCAACTGGGTAGCGATCTGGCTCCCGGTTATCCTCAGTATCACCCTGCTGGTGCCGGTTTTTTTCTTTGGTCACTATTTCGGTTCAATGCATGGAGCAATCGGCGCCGTGGCGGTTGCCGCACTCGCCCCGTACTTCGCCGAAAGAAACAGACTGAGCCAGATGGACACCGACAGCCTCAATCTGGTACTGCCCCTGTGCTGCGCCTATCTGTTCATGCGTTTCGGGACAACGGCAACAGCACGGCGCTATGGCTATCTCGCCGGCGGTCTGTTCTGCTATGCCCTCTTTCTCTGGTGGTGGGATATGTCACCACAGGCCGCAATGCTCCTGGCCCTCTCCCCTTTGGCTATCGCCCTACTCTGTCACTATCGGCCGCCAGCTAAAGAGGCGATCCTCTTTGGCGGTCTTGCCCTGATCGCCCTGTTGACTTTTAACTGGTATGTGGATATTTTCGCCCTGCTCGTCCAGTATGGCAAAACCGCCATGACCATCCTTGCCTATATCTCTAAGGAAGCACCCGGCATCTTTCCTAACATTGGAGAATCGATAGCGGAGCAGCAGCGCTTTGGCTTTATTGAGGTACTGGTGAGAAATATTGCCAACCTGGGCTGTCTTCTCCTCGCCCTGATCGGTCTGGTGATGCTGGCGTTACGAGAAAAAACCAAGGTCCTCTATCTGCTGCCGATGGCGGTAATCGGTACCTTTGGCTTCTTTTTTGCGATGCGCTTCACCTTTTTTCTTACCCCCCTCCTCGCCATTGGTTTTGGCAGCTTCTTTGCGACAATGTATCCAAAAATCGACCGTAAATATCTCTATTACGGCTGTTACGGCCTAGCCCTTGCCTCACTGGCCTGGGCCAGCATTGGCCAGACCCGCTATTTTCTGCCGGCTTTCAGGGGGGAAATCATCACCGGGATGGCTCGAATCAAAGAAATAACCCCGGAAAATGCCCTTATCTGGAGTTGGGGGGATGAGGGCCACCCCCTAGTCTACTGGTCGGGCAGAGCAACTGTTAACGACGGTATGGTGCACGGAGGGGAAAGGGACTATTTTACCGCTCTGCCGATGGCAGGAGATGACTTCCGCTTTGCTGCCAATTTCATGCAGTTTTATGCAGTTCATGGCCGTCCAGAGATCACTGCCTTCATGCAGAGCACTGGCAGCAGTTTCGCACAAGGAATGGGCCATCTTCGAACAATCCTCAGATCCGGCCCTGAAAGCGGCAAAGAATTCCTTGAATCACTGACGTTTACAGGTGAGGACAACAAGAGGTTCAGCGACATCAGTTACTACTACCCTAATACGGCACCACCTATCTACCTGTTTCTTGACAGCAGGATGCCTCAGGCATTTCGCTGGATTTATTGGTACGGCACCTGGGATACCGAAAAGCAAGCCGGCACCCCCACCCTACCCACCCTTCACCTGCAGGATATCTCGTATGATCACCACAATGTTCCTCTGGGCAAAGGCATAGAGTTAAACACTGAAGAAGGGTGGATCACCATTGCCGGAACCCTCCCTGGGAAAAATCCCATCCAGAGTATCGCGATACAGGGCGGTTCACATCAGCGACGACAAATGGAGTATGCAGTATTTTCAGGTGTTAAAGAGCAAAAATTTACCTTTGAAAATTTCCAGCCCGATTTTATCGCCAACCAAAACAAATTCACTGATACCGGAATATATACCATCCAACTCCTGCCCGACAAAAAAGAACTCCTGCTCCAGGACAAGAAGATTTCCCACTCGGTTCTGAATTATCTCTTTAATTACGGTACCGCCGACCCGGGAAATTACTTCAGCCCGGTGGAGTTAGCGGAACATTATCAGATATGGGAAGTACATGGCGATAAGCCTCTTCCTTGAAAGGAGAAACTATTCCTTTCTCCCCTTATCCACTTTTGACTGTCAAGTTTCTAACGAACAATCTTAATCAAAGCATATATGTCCAGCCTATCTTGCAAACACACCGAAGAACCAGTACTCATTATCGAACCCGGCCGTACTGAGAAAAACTACTGGGCCGATCTTTGGCGCTACCGGGAACTCTTTGTGGTATTGGCGTGGCGGGACATCTCCGTTCGTTACAAACAGACTATTATTGGGATTCTCTGGGCAATTATTCGACCTTTTTTAACCATGGTGGTCTTCACCGTTATCTTTGGCCGCATCGCCAAACTCCCCAGCGATGGAAACACTCCCTACGCTTTGCTGGTTTTTGCCGCCATGCTCCCCTGGTCTCTCTTTTCAAATGCTTTAAGCGAATCATCCAGCAGCCTCATCAGCAATGCCAATCTTATCGGCAAAGTGTACTTCCCCAGATTTATCATCCCAGCAGCGACACTGGTAACGGCTTTCATCGATTTTCTTATCAGTTTCATCATGCTCATCGGCATGATGTTCTATTATCAATTTGCCCCGGCTCCGCAGGTACTGTTGCTGCCGATCTTCATCATCCTGGCTTTGATGGCCAGCCTGGGTCCCGGATTGTGGATCACAGCGCTCAATGTCAAATACCGTGATTTTCGCTATATCATCCCGTTTGTGGTACAATTCGGTCTGTATGTTTCCCCGGTAGGATTCAGCAGCAAGGTTGTCCCCGAGCAATGGCGTCTACTGTATAACCTCAATCCCATGGTAGGAGTTATCGACGGTTTCCGCTGGTGCATTCTCGGCGGCAAAAGCCCCATTTATCTGCCTGGATTTCTGCTCAGTCTCACCATTACAGCCTTTTTCCTGTGGCTTGGAGTCTCGCAATTTCGAAAAATGGAAAAAACCTTTGCAGATTTGATCTGAATAATGTGAAGTTGAAAAAATTGCAAAGTGAATAGAGGAACAATCAAAATGACACAACAGGAACTGTTGGGAAAAATACATGCAGGCGAAGACAGCCAGACACAATTTAAATCAGATGTAACCAATGCCGACTCGCTGGCTGCTGAAATGGTGGCCTTCTCAAATTTACGAGGAGGAACAATTTATGTCGGAGTTGCGGACAACGGGAATATTGCTGGTATCACCAAGGGTGAAACAAGACGTATCAATCAACTTATCAGCAATGCTGCCAGCCAGCACATCAAGAGCCCAATTACGGTACAGACTCTAAATGTGCCAATTGACAATGGTAATATTGTTATAATTATTCATGTAGCGGAAGGTTTGGATAAACCTTATTTTGATAAAAATGGAATTATTTGGCTAAAAAATGGTGCGGATAAGCGACGCATCAACTCAAAAGAAGAATTACAGCGATTATTCCAGGCTGCCGGCTTGATACACGCCGATGAGGTGCCTACCAAGGCCGATATCTCTAAGCTGGATACAGCCTATTTTGCAAGATTTCTGACCAGCTATTATCAGCAAAATCTGCCAGAGGATTTAGAACAACTTAAAAACCTGCTCAACAATATGGGTCTGGCCGTCGGAAATCTTCTGAGCTTGGCAGGCCTGATGTTGTTTGCCAAGACTCCACAGTTCACCAAGCCTGCTTTTATATGCAAGGCTATTCACTTTCCAGGAAACGACATATCTGTTGATAACTATCTAGATAGTGAGGACTTCGAAGGGAAAATTGAGGAGCATTTCAAAGGTGCCATGGCATTTGTCCTGCGAAGTCTTGAAAAAAGACAGGCGGGACAAGGTGTTAATGCTCTTGGAAGACCAGAGATTCCAAAGATTGTGTTCGAGGAACTGATTGCCAACGCCCTGATTCACCGCGATTATTTCGTCAGCGCTCCAATCCGCCTGTTTGTGTATCGCGACAGAATCGAGCTGATAAGTCCCGGTCATCTGCCAAACCATTTAACCATACAGAAAATTGAGGCAGGCAATTCAAACATCCGAAACCCAACTCTTGCATCCTTTGCGTTTAAGGGGATTTTGCCATATCGTGGACTCGGCACAGGTATCCGCCGCGCACTCACTGATTGGCCAAATATTTCTTTTGTCGACGATAAGGATGGCAACCAATTTAAGGTCACGATTTTCAGGGCATCCGGCATAAATACAGATACCCTGGCCCCAAAGACTACCCCAATAAATACCCCAAAGACTACCCCAAAGACCAGAGACAGACTCCTTGCACTCATTACTGAAAACAACCAAATTACCAGAGAAGAGTTATCCGAACAATTAGGAATTGGAATCAATGGGGTAAAGCAACATATCCTTAAATTAAAAAAAGAAGGTGTCCTTGAGCGTGTGGGAGATAACCGCACGGGATTCTGGAAAATAATGGGGAAATAGGCTAACGATGAGGATTACAAATACTCAGAACCGCCTAATAGTGCCTGCCTTTGATTGTGCCGGCTGGGATAAATATTATAGTTCCCGGTTGCGACATATGAGTGCAAAATAAGGACGGATAAAGGAGACGCACTTATGGAATATTCTGACCTAATTGCACATGAAATTGAATCACTGCCTCTTGACAAACAGGTTGAAATACTGGATTTTATCGCCTTCCTCAAAGCGAGGCAGTCGCCGGCTGACCTTGCGTCAGAACCAAAAGCTCCAAAAAACGCCGGAGAGGTCGAATCTTTCTTCCGAAGCTTTAAGGTAGATACAACTGGATATACATTTTGCAGGGACGATGCCAATGCCAGGTAAGATATTTATCGACACCAATATAATCATTAATGCACTCGGGCAAGCCTCGACTAAGGCACATCTTGCCGCTCCATTGTTTGTTTCTTCACCATTTATCTCCACGCAAGTGCTTTCCGAAACAGCCAACGTTGCATCCAAACGACTAGAAGCTATTGGCAATCTTTTGCACTTTTGATGTTTAATTTTTCAATTTCTCCACTATGTCCGACATTGTCATCAAAGCTGAGAACCTCGGCAAAAAATATACCATTGGCCACCAGGTTGAAAAAGGTAACTATACAGCTCTACGTGATGTGCTGATGCAAAATGCTCGAACCCTCTGGAACAAAACCAAAGATCTGGCTACCGGGAAGCCCATCATTCAGGGCGATATTCTGGAAGAGGTGTGGGCGCTCAAAGAAGTGAATTTTGAAATCCGTCGTGGTGAGGCCGTGGGCATCATTGGCCGTAACGGGGCCGGGAAGAGCACCCTGTTGAAGATTCTGAGCCGCATTACCGAACCTTCGGCAGGCCGGGTAACTATCAAAGGCCGTGTTGCCAGTTTGCTTGAGGTGGGTACAGGTTTTCATCCGGAATTGTCCGGACGAGAAAATATCTATCTGAATGGCACAATTCTCGGCATGACAAGAGCGGAAATTAAGAAGAAATTTGATGAGATTGTCGCCTTTGCCGAGGTTGAGAAATACCTGGATACACCGGTTAAACGCTACTCCAGCGGGATGTATGTTCGCCTGGCTTTTGCCGTAGCCGCTCACCTTGAGCCGGAAATTTTGGTGGTTGATGAGGTGTTGGCTGTAGGCGATTTTCAATTCCAAAAGAAATGCCTTGGGAAAATGGGCGATATTAGTTCAAAAGAAGGAAGAACTATAATTTTTGTCAGTCACAACATGGGTGCGATTAGCGAAATTTGCAATACTGTACTTATGATCGAAAATGGACAAATATCATTTTCCGGCAAAACTGAGAGTGTTATTCAACAATATTTAAATATTAAAGAGAGAAAGCCTTTTAATGAAAAATCAGACTTAGGTGACTATTGTTCTCGGCGAGGTACCGGAGCCTGTAGATTTAGTTCGATTAAAGTCATGAATACTGATGGAGAAGAAACCTTCTCTTTTAAAAAGCATGCCACTGTTGAGTTTTATTTTGAGGTTATTGTTTATCGGGATATTGAAAACTTATTGTTTTTTATGCACTTTGAGTCTTCAGTTTTCCCCAAAGGAGTCGCAAAGACGGGAATAGCATGTACTCCATATATCACTGTTCCTGATGCGCCCTTCGTTAAAAATCAAAGAATACGTTTCAAGGTAATTTTCAAAGATTTTGATTTAAATCCTGGTGAATATCCGACATTTTATTGGTTGGGAGAGAGTATACATTCTCCTTCAATTGATGCGGTAGATAAGATATTGCCAAATCTAGTAGTTGAATCTGAAGGGATCACAGGATTAACGTCTTTTATTACATTGAAAAGTGAACTTGTTATGAATATGCCCGACATAATTGTTTAGTTTTGGTCAATAGAAAGAGCGGTTAAAAGTTTTTAACTTAAGGTCACAATTCTCATTAAATCAACACAATATCGTATATAGGTATAGGATGGAAAAAGATAAGTCAATTCTTATTACCGGTGGAACGGGGTCCTTTGGCCATACTTTTGTTCCTATGACATTAGCAAAACATAATCCACGCCGATTAGTCATATTCTCACGTGACGAGATGAAGCAGTGGGAAATGGCCAAAATCTATGGCAAAGACGAGCGGGTACGTTTTTTCATTGGAGATGTTCGCGACAAAGATCGCCTAGCACGTGCGCTCAACGGCATAGATTATGTTGTTCACGCTGCGGCCACAAAAATTGTTCCAACGGCAGAATACAACCCATTTGAATGTGTAAAAACAAATGTGATTGGCGCTATGAATCTCATTGATGCTTGTATCGATCAGGGAGTAAAGCGTGTGGTAGCACTTTCAACCGACAAGGCTAGTAGCCCGGCAAATCTATACGGCGCCACCAAGTTGACCTCCGACAAGCTATTTATCGCAGGCAATTCTTATTCGAGAAGCACAAATACCCGTTTTGCTGTTGTGCGTTACGGTAACGTCATGGGTTCGCGCGGTTCCGTGATCCCGTTCTTCCTTACCCTTGCCAGTAAGGGCTTGCTACCGATTACCGATGATCGCATGACCCGCTTCATGATTACCTTGGAGCAAGGAGTTGATCTAGTTTGGCATGCTTTTGATGACATGCTCGGAGGCGAGATTTATGTAAAAAAAATCCCCTCCATGAAGGTGATCGATATTGCTTGTGCAATTGCGCCTGATGCTCATCATGAAATTGTAGGTATTCGGCCAGGTGAGAAACTTCACGAACAAATGATTGGCAAAGAAGATGCTCCACACACCTACGAATATGCCGAGCACTACAAAATCCTACCAGCGATCCATAACTGGAGCCAAGACCCTAATCGAATCAATGAGGGGAAATTAGTGCCAACAGATTTCACCTATTGTTCAGATAATAACACCGAATGGATGAGCATCGAGACCTTGCGAGAATGGATCGAGCTACACCTTGAATTTATAGGAAAAAGTTGACTATCATGATTCCTTACGGTCGACAAAATATAAACCAAGCTGATATGGATGCGGTCCTTGAAGTTCTGAGGTCAGATTTCTTGACCCAAGGCCCATTAGTCCCAGCATTTGAAGACGCTGTCGCTGTTTATTGCGGCGCAAAACATGCAGTAGCGGCTAACAGCGCAACCAGTGCGCTTCATATCGCTTGCCTAGCCTTGGGCTTAGGCAAAGGTGATATAGCCTGGACTTCCCCCATTACCTTCGTGGCCAGTGCCAACTGTGTACAGTATTGTGGAGCAATGATCGATTTTGTCGATATCGATCCGAATACTTATAACATGAGTGTAGATTACCTTGCGGAAAAACTGGTGGATGCGGAAAAGGCTGGCATTTTACCCAAGGTCGTTATTCCTGTCCATCTGTGTGGTCAGCCTTGCGAAATGGCTCAAATTCATTCACTTAGCCTGCAATATGGATTTAAGATCATCGAAGACGCATCCCATGCTTTAGGCGGCCGCTACAAGGGAAAGCCTATTGGTAACGGCTTATACAGCGATATCACTGTATTTAGTTTCCACCCGGTTAAAATAATCACAACTGGAGAAGGCGGCATAGCGGTTACCAACAATGCTTCGCTCGCAGAGAAAATGAGCATGTTACGTAGCCACGGCATTACATACGATAATGCCAGCATGCAACAGCAAGAACCAGAAGAAATATGGAACTATCAACAGATAGACCTTGGTTTCAATTACCGTATGAGCGATATTCATGCAGCGTTAGGCCTCAGCCAGATGCAGAGGCTTGATACGTTTGTTGCTCAACGCCATACGATTGCAAGCAAGTATAACCTTATGTTATCCGGTCTACCCGTTGTTATCCCATTCCAACACCGGAATGGCTATTCCAGCTTTCATCTTTATGTAATTTGTTTAAAACTTAATGCAATTAACAAGACCCATCGTCAAGTGTTTGAAACACTGCACTTAGCGGGAATAGGGATTAACGTTCATTACATCCCGGTTCATATGCAGCCCTATTATCAAAAGTTTGGCTTTAAAAGGGGTGATTTCCCAGTGGCTGAGGATTATTTCTCAAAAGCGATTTCTCTCCCTATCTTTCCAGACCTAACGTATAAACAGCAAGATATCGTTATCGGCACACTGAATAGGATTTTCGATTAATTTTATTGTTTCTGTAGAGGGTTAAAACCCCCGCCTTTAAGGCGGGTAGCATTCTGCTAGCAGCTGGTTTATAATTGTTGGCATGGAATATCGCCAAGGGAGTCATACTAAATTTAAGATTGAGTCAGTAATATCCGGTTAGAAAATTGCATGTGAAATATTAATAAATATTAGCCAGTTGGATCATTATTTTCTTGACAAAGAAATAAAAAAATTCTGTCGGCCCCCTTAAAAGAAAAATCTTTTAAGGG
>CAIQWD010000117.1 GCA_903875445.1 uncultured delta proteobacterium
AAAGAAACCGATACTCGGTACTTGCATCTTTCTACAATTTCAGCATCAACATGGGTCTACCTGCCCTCACCAATCCCTGCAACTCTTCTGTAATCAAAAAGATTTTCAAGCGTCCTCAGGCAATTCAGTGGAACATCGTGGATAAGGAGGCCGTCGATGAGATCATCTTTCGAACCACAAACATCCGGAACAGGCTTATGCTGGAACTGATGGCCAGGGGCGGAATGAGGGTCGGTGAAGTCTTAAACCTCACACCGGTTGATATTCAAGAGAGAACCCTGGCTATTCAAAACCCGAAAAGTGGGCGAACTGGAGAGGCAGTTTATGTTCCACGAAAAATATTGGTAAGGTTAACCGACTATGCAAAAGCCAATGATACAGGCAAGAATGACCGGATATTCCCTATTTCTTATGTCGCAGCCTGGTCTATGGTAAATAAGGCAGGCAGACTTGTAGATATCGAACCTCGCCCCCATGATCTCCGGCGACATGCAGCGACTTATGCTTCAAGATCAGGCACCCCTATTGAAATCGTCAGTAAAGTCATTTTGCGCCATGCGGACCTTTCAACAACTCAACGGTATTTGGGCAAAGTGAATGATACCGAAGCGATCCGGTGGATTGAGAAACTTTATGGATAGACATACCTCTATGGGCGAGGACAACTCCTCGCCCATAGATGGCAACAGTAGAAATCGCAAGTTGGTACCTTGTCAAAATCCTAGCATATTCTGCTTGGAAATCTAAAATCTGAATTGCTGAGCAAGAATCGGAGTGTATCTGTTTCCATCAGGTTCTATACTGATCCCAAATAATAATTAGATGAGGGAAATAGAATGGAATCTGAAGTCAAATCAATGAACCATTCCGAATGGGTCATGCTCATCGTCTTGTCTGTTCTGTGGGGCGGATCGTTTTTCTTTGTCGGAGTAGCTGTCAAAGCACTTCCTCCTCTCACCATCGTCTCTTTACGAGTTACGCTGGCTTCCCTAACTCTGCTTGCTGTAGTGCATTTCTCAGGGTTAAGGCTTCCAATGAGACGAGAGGTATGGATCGCATTTTTAGGAATGAGTTTTTTGAACAATGTAATCCCTTTTAGCTTAATTGTCTGGGGCCAGACACATATGTCCAGCGGTTTAGCGTCTATTTTGAATGCAACGACACCTCTTTTTACTGTCATTGCTGCACATGTATTGACGCGTGATGAAAAAATGAATCTAATGAAAGTGTTTGGTGTTGTAATCGGTTTTGCCGGAGTAGTCATCATGATAGGCTACGAAGCACTTACGGGGCTCGGTGGGTCGATATATGGCCAGTTTGCAATTCTTGGGGCGGCTGTATCTTACTCTTTTGCTGGAATATATGGTCGCCGATTCAGGCAACTTGGTATCAATCCGATAGCCACCGCTACCGGACAGGTAACGGCTTCATCCGTTATTCTCATCCCCATAGCAATGCTTGTCGAAAAGCCTTTCACGCTTCCTTCACCTGGTTTAGAAGTATGGTCAGCCATTTTGGGGTTGGCCGTTTTATCCACCGCACTTGCCTATATTCTTTACTTTCGGGTTCTTGCAACCGCTGGAGCAACCAACGTACTTCTGGTAACATTACTCATACCTGTAAGCGCTATTCTACTTGGGACCGCCTTTCTCGGTGAACAGTTTGAGCTAAAGCATCTGTTTGGAATGGGGCTCATCAGTATAGGATTGTTATCAATTGACGGCAGAGTCTTTAAGTTGGTAAGGATGACAAATTCTAAAATTGAAAGATAACACAGCAAGTCATGAAATCTCTCTCTACATACAACACGGACGACAGACGATGGAATGCTGTTGTTGGAAGGGAGCAGTCAGCAGACGAATGCTTCTATTATGCTGTTATGACAACGGGAATTTTTTGTCGACCGAGCTGTTCTTCCAAATTGCCGAATCGTGAGAACGTAGAATACTTTATCAGTAGCCAAGATGCGCAGGCATCAGGGTATCAGCCATGCAAAAAATGCAAACCTACCGGGACCACAGTCAACGAGGAGGTAGAACAGAAAATAATTAAAGCCTGCCGGATAATAGAAAATAGCAATACGGTTCCCAAATTAGTCGACCTTGCAAAAGAGTTGGGGCTGAGCCCCTATTATTTCCATCGCCTTTTCAAGAAGGTTGTCGGAATTACACCGAAGCAATTCGCCTCAGGTCATCGGTCCCGACGTTTAAGTAATAGCCTGAAATCACGCGAGTCAATAACAGAAGCATTCTATGACGCCGGGTTCTCTTCAAGTAGCGGTGTGTATAACAAGAATCAAGATCAGCTCTCGATGAAGCCTAAAGAGTATAGGGCTGGAGGAGTTGGCTTTACTATTCATTATGGGGTTGCCGAGTGTATTCTCGGTTGGATAATAATTGCTGCAACAGACCGTGGTATTTGTGCCATTGAGTTTGGTGACGATCCGGCGATGTTGCCCCGGCAACTTCAAGACAGATTTCCTAAAGCAACAGTCACAAAAGCGGGGTCTGGTTTTACAAGTTTGATTGAGGAGGTCGTAAAATTTATCAAGGCACCTCAAGATAATTTCAACCTCCCACTCGACATTCAAGGCACAGCATTTCAACAACAAGTATGGAATATTCTGAGACAAATTGAGCCTGGGCAAACGATGAGCTATACCGAAGTGGCTGAAAAAATCGGTAACCCGAACGCCGTCCGAGCTGTCGCAACTGCCTGTGCTTCAAATAAACTAGCCGTAGTCATACCTTGTCACAGAGTTATCTCAAAGGATGGTAAGTTAAGCGGGTACCGATGGGGTGTTGAACGGAAAAAATTGTTACTTGATAACGAAAAAATTGAAAGGTGAGTTTTGAGATGTAACTTGGCAAGCTCTATTATTTAAGAAATAATCAAGGTTGAGACTTCTCCTGAGTCCATTTACCAGGAAGTCTTCGCTGCAATACATCAGTTTGTCTGCCAAAGACAGGATATGGGCACGGCATACAGATTGCTCCCAAATGGCACAACTGAGCCACCGTCATATAACACCACCCCTGAGGCGAACCTTTCCTGAACGGCATCCTGAAGTTTGCGCAATCCCTTGAAGTCATCACTCGTTACCGTCGCAGCGGCCTTCACTTCAACGCCGGCCACACGGCCGCCGGATTCCAGAACTACATCTATTTCAACCTTGTCCTTATCACGGAAATGGCTGAGGATTACTGCCTCCTCCTGCCAGCTTGCATGTCGTCGCAACTCTTGGTAGACGAAGGTTTCCAGAAGCCGCCCGAAGACAGCACGATCCTTCCACAGCAATTCCGCATCCAGGCCAAGCAGCGTACAGGCCAGTCCGGTATCACCCAGATGCAGCTTGGGCGTCTTGATGAGACGTTTCATCCGATTGCCGTGCCAAGGGGGCAGTTCTTCCAGCAAAAAGATCCGCGACAGCAGCGTCATATATTCACGAATAGTGGGGCGGCTCATCTGAAAAGGGGCGGCGAGTTCGGATATATTTACCAGACACGCCGTCTGCCCGGCGGCCAGAGCCAACAGACGCGGCAAAGCCTCCAAGGCGCTGATACGCGCCAGGTCACGGATATCGCGCTGAATCAAAGTATCGGAATAATCCCGATACCATGCCATCCGCCGCCGTGGTGTGGAACGCGCCAGTGCGGACGGATAGCCTCCGGCCGTCACCCGCTGGGCCAGCACCATGCCCAGCCGCTGTCCGGATAGCCCAGCCCGGAAGGAGGCTTTGAACAGCTTTGACAGGAAACTGGGATTTTCACCGGCAAGTTCTGCCTGAGACAAAGGATGTAGTCGCAGGATTTCCATACGGCCAGCCAGCGAATCAGCCAGCCTCGGCACCAGCAGCACATTTGCCGAGCCCGTCAAGATGAACCGGCCGGGCTCCCGCCGATTATCCACCTCCGCCTTCAAAGAGGTGAACAACTTCGGTGCTCGCTGCACCTCGTCAAGCACTGCCCGCTTCGGCAGATCCGCCACATAACCGACCGGATCTGCCTGCGCTGCCGCCCGCTGCACATCGTCATCAAAAGTGAAATAAACGAACTTCCCCTCATCTCCGATCAGTCGAGCCAAGGTGGTCTTTCCGCACTGCCGCGGCCCATGAATCAACACCACAGGCGTATCAGTCAATGCTTCCACAACACGAGAACGAAGATAGCGGGGATATAAATTATCGTTTTTCATAACGGCCAATCGTAAGAACAAGAGCGTCCAATTGCAAGTTTAAACTCCTCTGATTGAAAATTACATATCGTCGATTTGCTGATTCCGGGTCGAAAATGAAAATGTGTCCTGAAAATGATGGGCGTGGCAAAAGCCACCCTTCCGTACACGCCACTCACCTAAACATTATGGAAAACGAACGGATTCCTAATTTCGTCCTTGTATTAAAGAACGCATCAAGAAACTCTTTCCGCACCACGAAACTGAGCACGACCCATGCACGTTGATTATGCAGGGAGTTTTGCAGCCGAATCGGAGGAGTTTGGCAACATCAAATAACCGGCAAGGGGAGGCATGGAAGAATGGGACATATACAAGCGGAAAATCTGACACTCGGGTATAGCCGCAAAAAGGTTATCCAGGGTATCGATCTCAGTATCAAGAAAGGAGAATTTCTCAGCATTATCGGCCCATCAGGTGTCGGGAAATCAACTTTTCTGATGGGTCTCAACGCCACTACTTCAATCATCGACGGGCGCTTGCGAGTTCTAGGTAAAAACCTCGGAACAATCAGGCACCATGAGTTGAAGGCACTCCGCGCCAAAATCGGGGTCATTTTTCAGGGCTTCAATCTGGTCGCAAGACTCAGCGTCTTTGACAACATCGCCAGCGGCATGCTGCATCGCAAGCCCCTGGTTTCCGCATTATTCAAGCATTACAGCGGCGAGCAGTATGAAGAAATATATGAGTACATGCAGGTTGTCGGTATTGAGCGGGAGGCGCTTAGCCGTTGCGACCGACTTTCCGGCGGCCAGAAACAGCGAGTGGCAATTGCCAGAGCCATAGCTCAGAGACCTGAGATTATCCTGGCCGACGAGCCCATTTCGTCCCTTGATCCGGTCAGTGCCCGCAATGTCATGGAAACCCTAAAAAATGCCAATGAGAAATACGGCATCACCGTTGTCTCCAACCTGCATCAGCTTGATTATGCCAGGGAATTCTGCAGCCGGGTGATCGGCCTCAACGGCGGACGGATTGTCTATGATGGCCCGCCGGATGGACTGTGTGCCGCAACAGTTGCCCAAATTTATCACAAAAATGATTCCGCGCCACCCGCAGGCGATTGTTTCTGCGTACCATACACCCGGTTGCCGCTCCAGGTGGTGGCCGTGGCACACTCTTGATGTCGTAATTCCGTTTCGTCCGGCTGGGGAAGAGCTTCGGCGGTTTCTATGGTCTGTTGGACATTGGCACCAACAGATGGAACTTCAATCATATAACAAATAAAAGGTGAAAAAATGAAAGAAAAACTTATCAACGCACTTATTGCCTTGGTTGTGACCCTCTGCCTTCCGGCAGGCAGCCTTGCGGCATCGGCCGATTGGCCAAAACAGCTGAATCTTGGCTTAATCCCCACCGAATCGTCCGACAATATCACCGAACGCTTCGACAACCTTGCAAAATATCTGGAGAAAAAACTCGGCCTGGAGATAAAAGTCCAGGTCTCAACCGACTATGCCGGAGTTATTGCCGCCATGCAATTTAAACATGTGGATGTGGCCTATTTCGGCCCGAAATCCTATGTTGAAGCAGCCGATCGAGCCAACGCCGAGGCCCTGGTTATGGAGGTCTTGGAAGACGGCACCAAAGGCTATCATGGTGTAATCATCACCAAGAAGGACTCGCCGATCACCAATATGGAACAGGCCAAGGGCAAGGTCTGGGCCTTTACCGACCCCAACTCCACCAGCGGCACCTTGGTGCCGACCGTCTATTTTGTCAAAACCATGAAGATCGATCCGGAGAAGTATTTTTCCAAGGTCATCTATTCCGGCAGCCACGAGGCTTCTATCCTGGCGATAAAAGGAGGCAAGGTTGACATTGCCTCGACCAACGATCTTGACCTCGCTCGGGGTAATGGAAAAGCATGGCAGACCGACAAGGATTTCCAGATCTTGTGGACTTCCGACTTAATTCCCGGCTCGCCCATGGCCTGTCGCAAAGACCTGCCGGATTCCCTGAAAAAGGCGCTGAAAGAGGCATTTCTTTCCTACGACAACAAAGAGGGTCTGAAGAAATTGAAGCTGCAGGGCTACGCCGAAGTCGACGACAAGACCTACAATCCCATTCGCGAGCAGATTGAAGTCAAAAAGCAACTGGCCCAAAAATAGGCCCAAGGGCAGTCGGCACTCCCCGGTGCCGACTGCTTGCCTTTCACACCTAGTTGCAAGCGACCCGAGAAAACTTCCCGACTATGCATATAGATGAAATAAAGCGCCGGACCAACCCGTTCCACCCGTATAACATCATGGTCACGATCGTGGGCCTGATCCTAGTGGCTTGGTGCTGGCACGCAACAGAAATGAGTATCCCTCTACTCTTAGACGGCTGGGGCAATATGATCACCTATCTTGCCGGCAACCCGATGATCCAGGACAGCGGATTTTTCCCACCCAACCTGCATGCAGGCAGCCTGGCGAAATATCTGCTCTCCATGTTGGAAACCGTGCAGATGGCCTTTTTGGCCCTTATCCTTTCGGTGCTTATTGCCTTCCCCCTGTCATTTTTTGCTTCCAGAAACACTCTCAATATTATCATTCCCGGTAACCGTGGATCGGCGCTCTTTCTGAAAAACGGCATCTATGTCGCGGTACGCTTTTTTGCCAACCTCAGCCGGTCGATCAATGAGATTATCTGGGCGCTGCTTTTTGTCTCAGCCGTTGGTCTCGGACCGATGCCGGGTATCCTTGCTCTCGGTATCCATACATCCGGAGTGCTGATTAAGCTTTTTTCCGAAGGTATCGAGACGGCGCAGCAGGAGCCCATCGATGCTCTGACGGCCACCGGCGCAGGCTTTATTAAGGTGATATGCTACGCAGTGGTACCGCAGATCACCCCGTTTTTTGTCTCCATGAGTCTGTACCGTCTGGAGTCGGATGTTCGTTCAGCCACCATCCTCGGTTTTACCGGGGCCGGCGGGATAGGCTGTTTTCTTTTTGATAAATTGCGCAGCTATGAGAACCATGACGTCACCACCATCCTGATCATTATTGTTATCACAGTTGCCATTATTGATCGTGTCAGTGCCGCCATCAGAACCCGGTATACCTGATTAAATTTAAGGGAGCTAAATTGTTATGCAATTATCACTCAAAACATTTTTTGGGACAATCCTTTTCTGCCTTATTACAGTGTCTGGTCTTGCCCAGGAAGCAGAATTTAACGAAACCATCCGCGTGGGCGGTTCCACTACGCTTCTGCCCGTGATTGCAGATTGTGCCAGCCAATACATGGAAAAATACTCCACCTGGGACAAGGTTGATCCTTCACTGCCCAAGAAACAGGTGCTGATTTTCGTGACCGGAGGCGGCTCGGGTTTTGGGGTTAACTCTGCTATTAACGGAACGGTGGATATCGGCATGAGTTCCAGAGATCTCAAGGAAGGAGAAAAGACCAAGCTGGGTGCTCACAAGGAATGCCTGGTGAGCAAGGACTGCGTGGCTTTTGCCGTCAAGAAAGACAACCCTCTGGCGACACTGGATAACCTAACTGCTGCCGACATCGTGAAAATTTATTCCGGTGAAGCCAAAACCTATCAGGATGTCCGCCCCAATCTACCGGCCAAACCGATTCTGATCCTGATGCGTGACATGGCCGGCGGTTCAACGGAGATGGTGCAGCAACTGATCCTGAAAGACAAAACCTTCTCTTCTCAGGCCATCCAGGTGCCTTCCCAGGGAGCCAACCTGAAAAAGGTCGAAGGCAACTCTTCGGCGATCACCTACATCTCATCCGTGCTTGCTCTCGAGAGTGACAAACTGAAAGTATTCAATTTTGAAGGCGTCGAACCCACTAACGAAAACGTGGTCAACGGAAAATACCCGATCACCCGGCCTCTGATCCTTGTGGTCAAGGATAAGCCTTCCCTGACGGAGCAGAAGTTCATCGATTTTATCCTGAACGAAGGTCAGTCCATCGTCGCGGAACATGGCTACGTTCCGGTTAAAAAGGTTCGATAATCACTCGTCATGAAGTGGGACAAGGATCTTTCTACCCGGCACGGCGGCCTTTCAGCAAGAGACCGGATTGTCCGGTCGCTATGCCTCCTGTTTCTCGTTGCGGGAGTCGGCATCCTGATCTTGACTATCGTCTACCTGTTCATTGAATCGGGTCCCGGCAAGGGTTTTCCTTACCGGGTCCTGGATTGTTTCACGGGAGAATGGCAACCGCTTGCCACCCCGCCGAAACTCGGCATGGCCCATGCCTGGGTTTCGACCTTTATGATTACCGGGATAGCCTTGGCGATTTCTCTTCCCATCGGCTTCGGCATCGGGCTTTTTACATCGGAAATTGCCCCTTTGATCGTCCGCAGGCTGCTCACCCCGTCATTGGAACTTCTGGCGGGGATCCCTGCCGTGGTTTATGGCTTCTTTGGGGCGGTGACTCTGGTGAGGTGGTTTGAAAAAGTTTTTCAACTTTCCACCGGGGAGACCATCCTCGGCGCTGGGATCGTGCTGTCGGTGATGATGCTTCCCTTTATCGCCAGCACTTCCGCAGAAGCCTTCCGGGCCGTATTCCGGGAGTACCGTGAGAGCGTGCTTTCCCTGGGTGTTGACCAGCTCACCATGTTTCGACGGGTGATTCTGGTCCGGGCATTTCCCGGTCTCATCGCTGCCGCCGCTCTGGGCCTTGCCCGCGGGGTAGGTGAAACACTCGCCGTTCTCATGCTTTCCGGGAATACCACCGCATTTCCTGACTCGATCCTCAGCCGCGGGCAGCCGATTACGGCTCTCCTGGCCACCGAAATCGGGGAAACAGCGGTAGACTCCGAAAAGTACCATATGCTGTTTACCGGCGCCCTGTGTCTGATGCTTCTTGTTCTGTTGCTTAATCTGGCCATATCCTTCCTGAAGAAAAAAGTTTACGGGACTCTTTATGCAAGTTGAAAACAGGAAACACATGACTTTCCGTACCTGGAATATTTTATATTATTTTTTTGTCTGGCTCTCCGGCCTCCTCGGTATTGCCCTCCCTTTGGGGATCGGGTTCTACCTGCTGCTGAATGGTGGAAAAATCCTGAACATTGCCTTCCTGCTGGATCGTCCCCACGGCAGTCCACTCGGCAGTGAGGGCGGGATTCTTCCTGCCATTCTCGGGAGTTTTTCCCTGACAGCCATTGGCCTTGCCGTAGCACTTCCGGCAGGTATCGGTTCAGCCGTTTACCTTTCCGAGTTTTCCTGCTCCGCCCGGCTGAAATCGTTTGCCCGGCTCCTGATAGAATCCTTGGCGGGGGTACCGTCCATTATTTACGGTCTGTTCGGTTACGCGTTTTTTGTGCTTCTGCTCCAGATGGGCACCTCGCTTATTGCTGGAAGCCTGGTTATGGCGATCGTCATGTACCCGATCATTCTTATCACTTCCCAGGAAGCTTTCGACGCGGTGTCCCGGGAATACCGGGAAGCGTCCTTATCCCTCGGGATAGACCACACCGAATGGATCGTTCGCGTTCTTTTTGTCAAATCTTTTACAAGGATCCTGGCAGGCGTGGTCCTGGCCGTAGGGCATGCCATGGGCTCCGCCGCGCCCATTCTCTTTACCGCCGCGGTCTTTTACTCGGCGGGCGGTATCCGGTTGTCTCAACCTGTCATGACGCTGCCTACACACCTTTACTTTCTGGTATCCGAGGGGGTTTCGTTTGAGAATGCCTTCGGAACAGCCCTGGTTCTGGTGATCGGACTCCTCGTCTTCAATTCGCTGGCGATGATCCTGCGAAATAATATTAAGGAGTGAATTTTGGAGAGTAACAACACCCCGATACCCCTTTTTGAGATTCGCGACCTCCACGTCCGCTACGGCGATATGGCGGTGCTGCATGGAATCAATACCGATATGCCGGCGAGAGAAGTGACGGCGATACTCGGACCGTCCGGCTGCGGAAAATCCACCTTGTTGCGCGTTCTCAACCGAACCCTGAAACTGACTCCCATGGCGCGGGTCTCCGGAGGAACGGTGAAATATCAAGGGGAAAATCTGCTCTCTCATCCGCTGGGTGAACAGCAAATACGCAAGCGGATCGGCATCGTCCAACAGCGGCCGCTGCCTTTTCCAATGTCCATCCGGGATAACGTGATGTTCGGCGCGGATTACCACAATAAAACCCGAGCTGCGGAAAAGGATGAACAGGTCCACACCTATCTGGACAAGGTCGGCCTCTGGGAAGAGGTGAAAGACCGGCTGAAATCTCCGGGCAGCATGCTTTCCATTGGTCAGCAACAGCGGCTCTGCATTGCGCGCAGCCTGGCAAACCGTCCGGAGGTACTGCTGATGGACGAGCCGTGTTCCGCGCTGGACCCGGATTCCACGGCAAAAATCGAGGACCTGATATTGAAACTCAAAGATGAAATCGCGATTGTGATTGTCACCCATAACCTGGCCCAGGCCCGGCGGGTATCGTCCAATTGCCTGTTCTTCCTGAACGGCACTATCGCCGAGCAGGGAAAAACGGCCGGGGTCCTGAATAATCCCGCTCATCCGTCCGTCCAGGCAATTGTCATGGGAAGGGAGGGGTAACGATGCAACTGGAAAAAGGCAGGAAAACGATCATACTGATGCTGGACGGATTCGGGACCGAATATTTCCTGGCTTCGGACATGCCGGTGCTGAAAAAGATGGCGCAAGACGGTTTTTACCGGGAGGGTAAAGCGGTTTTCCCCACCCTGACCAACGCGAACAACATTTCCATCGTCTGCGGTTCTTTCCCGCAAACGCATGGGGTGACCACGAACTGCTACCTGGACCCATTAACCGGCAAGCCTGCATTTCTCGAAGATCCCAGCTGTCTCAAGAGCCCGACATTGTTTGAAATGGCTGCAAGGGAGGGGATCCGTTCGGCGCTGGTAACCAGCAAGTCAAAAACCATCCGCATCCTGGGCGACTCGGTGGATGCCGGGCTGTCAGCGCAGGATGCCGATCGACAAACAATCCGGGATTTCGGCAGTCCGCCCGATATTTATTCCATCGAGGTGAACGAGTGGATCGTGCGCTCCGGTATGAAAATTCTCCGAAATAGGCCGGATATCGATATCCTGTATATTCATACAACCGATTATCCGATGCACATGTGGGCGCCCGAAGATGAACGCTCACATAACCACCTATCAAGACTGGATCGCTTGATCGGCGAAATGGTCGACAGATACCCGGATGCCGCTTTCCTGGTGACCGCTGACCATGGCATGAATCCCAAGAAGGAGTGCTTGGACTTGGAGAAAATTTTGCGGGCGTCGGGTTTTCCGATCCGTGCGGCGATCTCGCCCGTTGCGGACCGGCTGGTAAAGCATCATGGTGGACATGGAGGTGTTTCCTATATTTACCTCAAGGATCGATCCTGCCGGGATGAGATCCTGGATTTCCTGTCCGGGCTGAGCGGTGTGGATATGGCCCTTCCTGCCGAAAATGCGGCACTCCTTTATCGGTTGGATGGTGAGCGTATCGGCGACATCGTAGTGGGGGCGGACCTGGAGACCGTTTTCGGTAAGGTCGAACAGGAAAGGATAAACCTGCATGAAGGCTACCGGAACCACGGCTCCCGTTTCGAGGAATCCATTCCGCTCATTGCCTGGAACGCAGGGCTGGGGGAGATTGACAATATTCAATATAATCTGGATCTGACAAAAGCATTTTTTTTTGAATAAATATTTGGAGGATGAACAAAATGGTTGTGCAACAATTCCAGCGATTGGTGATTGGCATGATGGACGGCATGGGAATGCCGGTTTATCGGGCTTCCGGGATGCCGGTTATGAACCGCATGGAACGTGAAGGAAACCTGTTCCGGACCGTCCGGGGGATTTTTCCGAGCGTCACCAACGTCAATAATGTTTCGATCGCCTGCGGAAGCTGGCCGGCGGAACACGGCATCACCGCGAACTCCTACTTTGATCCGGAACTCGGTCAGGCCGTTTATATGAACGATGCCCGGCTGATTCGGGTCAAAACCATTTTCCAGCGGGCTGCCGAGTGGGGTATTAAATCGGCCTTGCTGACCAGCAAGAAGAAGACGGCCGAACTGTTTCGCTCCGGTACGGAAATCTGCCTGGCCGCGGAAGCGCCTGATGCAGCTTTTGTTGAGAAATATGGGCAGCCGGCCGAAATTTACAGTCGGGAAATCAATTACTGGCTCTGGGACGTGGCGGTGGACCTTTTGAAAACCCGGCCGGATATCGGGCTCATTTATGTGCATATTACCGATTACCCGATGCATGCCTGGCATGAAACGTCTCCGCAGTCGATTGAACACCTTGCGGAAATCGACCGGCGCATCGGAATAGCTGCCGAAGCGGCTCCGGACGCGGCATTTCTCTTCACGGCCGACCACGGAATGAACAACAAGAAAAGGTCTTACGACCTGGAAAAGGTCTGCGGAAACGCCGGTTGTCCGGTGCGGTTCGTTCTTTCCCCCGAAAGGGATTATTACGTGGTCCATCACCGGAACTTTACCGGCTGTTCCTGGATCTGGCTTGAAAAGGAGTCTGACCGGGAAAAGGTCCGGAAAATTATCACCGGTCTTAAAGGGGTGGAGCAGGTAATGGATTCCAGGGCCGCTGCGGAAGAATTTCATACCGACGCTTCCCGTATCGGCGATTTGGTGGTTTTCGGGGACCGCGATACCATGTTCGGCGAGATGGACCAGCCGATGGAGGAGCTGTCCGACACCTATCGCGCCCATGGTTCGATGCACGAAATGGAGCTGCCGCTGATCATCTATAATTACCATGATCCCCTGCCGCGGCAGGGATTTTTCAATAATAACCGGGACTTGACCAGGTTTCTATTCAGGGTCTGACAGGGGAATTTTATGACTAAGCTGTTGTAAAATAATAACTTGGCCAAAGGAATGCCCGGAACGGCACTCTTTTTAGTACCCCCTTGAGGGGTATAAGGAGCCGCAAGGAGAATGTTATGAAAATTACCCTACGGGAGGCGACCGAAGTCGATCTGCCCGCTATACTCGCACTCTACTCTCAACTCGGCCAGGACGACGGCACGGTGCTCGGTTTGGAAGAGGCGGGCACCATCTTTAACCGGCTGCAAGGGTACCCGGACTATCGGATCTATGTGGCGCTTATCGACGGCAAGGTTATCGGCACCTTTGCCCTGCTGATCATGGACAATCTTGCGCACAGGGGTGCCAGGTCGGCGATTCTTGAGGATGTCGTGGTTGAAGAAGGGCTGCGTGGCCAAGGTGTCGGCAAGAAAATGATGGCCTATGCCGCTGATCTGTGTCGGGAAAAAAGATGTTACAAAATGGCCCTCAACAGTAATCGCCATCGAGTTGAAGCGCATCGTTTTTACGAATCGCTGGGATATGAAAGGCATGGCTATAGCTTTGCCATACAAGAATTTTGAGGTGAAAAAATGAACGGTACTGACTTGACGGCCTTGATCGATACCATGGATGAAGAGAGGGTGGAATTGTTGTTGCAATTGTTTGCCGATGTAGAGCTGACGATCAGCACTCCTCCCCGCACCGGGCTTATGATGCTGGCGGTTCATGACAGCTTTGCAACAGCCTTTTATCCGGGCGAGATCCTGGTGACCGAGGCCCGCGTGATCTATGACGGCTGTGAAGGTTTCGGCATGGTTCTGGGGGAGGCTCCCCGCAGGGCTCTTGCTCGGGCTGCGGCAGATGCGGTATTCCGCTATTCTGACGCAACACAGGTCCAGAAAAGCGTTCGGGCCTGTCTCTTGGAAGAAGCCGCCATGCAGAAAACCAGACAACTGGAGAATGGTGCTCTGGTTGCCGCCACCAAGGTAAATTTTGATCTTATGCCGGGAGCCTAGCCATGGACGCAGAGAGAACCATCCGCGATCACCTCACCTTCAGAATCATCCTTGCCGCAATGAGCCACCCCGGCAAGGTCTACCGTCTGCCTGAATTCGACAAAGAAGAGACAGCCGTAGTCGAGCTTCTTCGCTGTCTGCTTGACAATGAGGTGGGTGTTACCGTTGTCGGTGACCCGGCCCTGGAATCGGATCTTTTCCGCCACACCGAATGCCGACAGGTGTCATGCGAAGAAGCCGATTTTATTATCATTGGCAGTTTAGGCGACAGTACCGCTTTGACCGGGTGCAAAGTCGGCAGCTTGGAGTACCCGGATGGCGGAGCGACTATTCTTTATCTGGTGGATGGACTTTCCGAGGGTGAGGGCGGTATTGTCCTGTCGGGGCCAGGGGTCGACGACAAAATTTCCTTACGGATAAGCGGACTTGCTGCCGGGGAATTGTCCAGGCTGCGGGAATTGAACAGTGAGTTTCCCCTGGGAGTGGATGCCATGTTTTTTGTCCGGCGACGGAACGGGCGAATTGCCTGCATCCCCCGCTCGTCGCGGATTGGAGTGAATTGATATGGGATATGTAGCGGTTAAAGGTGGTAATGAAGCGATTGAAGAGGCCTGTCGGCTCTTTGCCTATGAACGGACCAAGGGTGTTTCGCCACCGCTTGGGGTTGACCAAATTCGGGAACAACTGTATCTGGCCGTCGACCGGATTATGAGCGAGGGGGCGCTGTACGCACCGGAGCTGGCGGCTCTTGCCCTCAAGCAGGCGGCTGGTGACACCTTCGAGGCATCCTTCATGCTGCGCGCCTTTCGGGCTACCCAGCAGCGGCTGGGGTATTCGCTCCCTGCCGGCACCGAGAAGATGCGCGTGGTCCGACGGATTTCTTCGGCTTTCAAAGATATTCCCGGCGGCCAGATTCTAGGGTCCACCAGTGATTACACCCTGCGACTCCTTGACTTCGATCTGCTGGGCGATGACGAGGCGCGGCGAAGCGCTTTCCGTGAACGGATCTTTCGCCACCTGCCTCTCGATGTCGAGGTCCCACAAACCTTTCCCAAGGTCATCAGCATCCTGCGGCGGGAGGGCTTACTGGAGGATGTCATGGCAGTTGAACAGAGAGAAGATGCCATTGCCGACATAACCCGGCATCCCCTCACTTTTCCCGCCCCGCGTAGCGCCTCTTTGCAGGCCTTGGCCCGCGGCGAGACCGGCGGCATGCTGACTCTCGCCTATTCAAGCATGCGCGGGTACGGCAACATTCATCCGACTCTTGGGGAATTGCGAGTCGGTTATCTGCCGCTGACGATCCGCCATCCGCTTAGTGGCGAACCCTATGTTATCGGCGAGGTGAAGGTCACCGAAGCCGAGGTCCTTGCGCGCATGGAGGGTAACGACGGAATGCCGAAGTTCAGTTTGGGCTACGGCCTCTGTTTTGGCCAAAACGAGATCAAGGCGATTTCCATGGCAATTCTTGATCGCTCAACCCGGACGAAAACCCCTAAGAGTCCGGCCGAGGATCAGGAATTCGTCCTCTACCATACCGACGGAATTGAGGCCATGGGCTTTTGCAATCACTGGAAACTGCCGCACTACGTTGATTTCCTCTCCGATCTCGATCGTCTCAGAAAATCCCAGGAACTGGCCCAGGCCGCAACCCGCAAGGAGAGTACCGATGCCGCTGCATGAATGGCCGAAAAGAAATGACGGGCAGGAAAACGACTTGGAACACCGAGTCGGATATCCCTTTGGTTTTATGGATGAGGGCGCCAAGAAGGAGATTCGTCGGGCCATTCTCAAGGCAGTCGCCATTCCCGGCTATCAAGTACCTTACGGTTCACGGGAAATGCCTATTGCCCGCGGCTGGGGAACGGGAGGGCTGCAGATTACCCTCGCCCTTATTAGACCGGACGACATTCTCAAAGTCATCGACCAAGGCTGTGACGGCAGTGTCAATGCCGTCAATATCAAGAAATTTGTGGCTAAGGTTGCAGGCGTTACGGTGACCACCGATACCGCAACAGCGACGATCATCCAGACCCGGCACCGCATTCCGGAGGAGCGTATGACCGACCAACAGATCCTCGTTCTCCAGGTGCCGTATCCGGAAGCGTTACGCGAGGTGGAACCTTCGGAAATGGAGACCCGCCGTATGCACGCCGAGGCCGACTACAGCCGGATGTGGCTGTATCTGTATGAAGATATCGTCCGTTATGGCGAAATCACCATCAGTTACCGCTATCCGGTAACGGTTAATGGCCGTTATATCACCGATCCCAGTCCCATCCCCCGCTGGGATGTGCCGAAACTGCACATGGCCGACACTCTCTTTCTCTTCGGGGCAGGGCGGGAAAAAAGGATTTATGCAATTCCGCCCCATACCGCCGTTGTCCCCCTGGAGTTTGAAGACCACCCATTCAGGACGGAGAATTTTGTCGGCAAGTCATGTGCCCGCTGTGGCGCCACCGACAGTTTTCTCGACGAAGTAATCGACAACATCCAAGGGGTACGCAGTTTTTTTTGTTCCGATTCGGGATATTGCGACAAAAGGAGAGAAACATGCAGCCGCTGATTCGCATTCGGGGTCTCACCAAACGCTTCGGTAGCGGTTGTGACCGCTGCTTAGATGCAACCGGCCCTGAGCATGATACCAATCTCTGCCCCCATTGCGGCTCGGTATTGGCCTGTAACGATCTTTCTTTCGATCTCTTTCCGGGCGAGGCCCTGGGCGTGGTCGGCGAAAGCGGCTCAGGCAAGAGCACCTTGGTGCGTCTGCTGCATTTTGAATGGGAGGCAAGCGCCGGCAGCATGGAGGTCCACCGCTCCGCTTCCGGTGCACACCAGGTGGCGGAAATGTTTCCCGAAGACGGAGACTACAGTAAAAATCTGCTTGCCCTCAGTCATTTTCAAAAAAGACAGATGCGAAATGCCTTGATGGGAATTGTCTATCAAAATCCGCATTTGGGCCTCAGAATGGGAGTCAGCTCAGGCGGCAATATTGCCGAGCGGCTCCTCGGGGCCGGGTGGCGGAACATCGCCAAGATGCGCGGGAGAGCTTCGGAACTTCTTCAGAAAACAGAAATTCCTGTAGAAAGAATGGATGAACCGCCGGCAAACTTCAGCGGCGGAATGCAGCAACGGGTACAGATCGCCAAAGCTCTGTCGAACAATCCGCTGATCCTCTTTCTCGATGAGGTCACCACCGGCCTTGATCTCTCTGTCCAAGCCCGGGTTCTCGATCTGATCAGAAATCTGCGAAGCGAATTCAATTTGTCTATGCTCGTAGTCTCCCATGACCTCGGCGTTATCAATCTGCTCTGCCAGCGAACCATGGTGATGAAAGCCGGCCATATCGTCGAGGATGGCCTGACCGACCAGATCCTCCAGGATCCGCAGCATCGCTATACCCAACTTCTCGTCGCCTCCCAGTTATAGATAAGGAAAGGAGCTTCAGTGATTACCGTAGAAAAACTTACAAAAACCTTCACCCTGCACATCCTCGGTGAAAAAAAAATCGAGGCCTGTCGCGATGTCTCCTTCCGGGTTCCGCCGGGAGGCTTTCTTGGACTTGCCGGACCGAGCGGGGCGGGCAAGAGCACGGTGTTGAAATGTATGTACCGCACCTACCTCGCCGGCAGCGGCGCAATCCGCTACCAATCGGCGGCCTACGGCATGGTTGATCTTGCCACCTTGCCGGACCAGGCGGTTATCGATATTCGCCACCGGGAGATGGGCTATGTAAGCCAATTTCTGAAAGTAATTCCCCGGGTTTCCGCCCTCGATGTGGTTATGGAGCCGATTCTCAGCCGTAACGGAGTAACCCGTGATGTTGCCCGCAAAAGGGCCGTAAGTCTGCTCGAACGGTTGCGCATACCCGCCCACCTCCTTGATGCCTATCCGGCGACCTTCAGCGGTGGCGAACAACAGCGGGTCAATATCGCCCGGGCGGTCAGTTGGAAGCCGCGCCTCCTCCTGCTTGATGAGCCGACCGCCTCTCTTGATCAGGATTCGGTGGGGATTGTGCTCGACATTCTCAAGGAATTGCGTCAGGAAGGCACGACGATGATCGGGATTTTTCATGATGCTACTCTGCTGCAATCGGTGACGGATTCGGTTTACCACATCGATTGACTAGGAGAAAACAAGCGACAACCTTTATTGAAGAATTTTTACTCAGGAGATAACATGCAGGACAGTTTTGTTATAGTCAACGCCCAGGTGGTAACCCCGGAAGGGGTTTTGCAAAATGCCTCGCTACAGGTTGAAGATGGCCGGATCGCCGTGATTCGCGAGGGAAGTCTCAAGGGCGGCAGAGAAATTGACGCAGCCGGCAATTTCCTTTTTCCAGGGTTTGTCGATATGCATTCCGATGCCATCGAAAAGGGTATCGAACCCCGCCCCAACACCTTTTTTCCGGTGGATATCGCCGTCTATGAACTGGACAAGAAAATTGCCGCCTGCGGCATCACCACCATGTACCATTCGCTTTCCTTTGCCGAACTCGAGGTCGGACTTCGCAACAACAATACAGCGGCAAGGATCATTAGAGAGATCAATAAACTGCAGCATAAGCTGAAGGTAAATACAAAGATTCATGCCCGCTTTGAAATCACCGATCTCGGGGCGGTGCCGTTTCTCGAAGACTTGATTCGGGACGAACAGATCAACCTCTTTTCTTTTATGGATCATTCACCGGGCCAGGGCCAGTTCCGGGATATCCTGTCTTTTAAGAGCTATTATGGTCCGGTGTATGCAAAGACCGATTCGGAGATGGACCAGATCATCGAACGTAAGCTCGAAGCGAAAAAAAACCACGCCTCGGCTATGATCGCCAAACTGATCGAGATCTGCAGGCAACATGGCATCGCCATCGCCTCCCACGACGACGACTCCCGTGAGAAGATCACCTGGCTGAAGGAGATGAACATCGGCATGACCGAGTTTCCGGTCAACCTTGAGGCGATTCATACCGCCCACGAGCTAGGCGTCAGTGTCTGCCTCGGTTCACCCAATGTACTTCGGGGCCAGTCGCAGGCCAAGAATCTCAGTGCCCGCGAGGCGATCGACTCCGGATTCGGGGATATCCTCTGTTCCGACTACTCGCCGATGACCATGCTCCACGCCGTAGGGACCCTTACAAAGCTCGGCATCCTGCCTCTGCATGAGGCAATCAAGATGGTAAGCCTGAACCCGGCGCGAGCGGTGGGCATCGCCGATGAAACCGGATCGCTGAGCGAAGGCAAGGCGGCGGACATGGTTCTGGTCGATCATTCCGACGATTTCCCCAGGGTACTTAAGACCTTTGTCGCCGGTCGGGAGGTTTTCGCCACATGTTGAAGATAGGAAGTAATATCAATGAAGTGCGAGTGGATGGCAGCTTAAAGGCCTTGCAGCGTGACCTCGCCGCCTTTCAGGAGTTCGGTTTGACCGCGGCGGAGATATCGATACACGGACTTGACGCAGTACGAAACGGCCGCCTTGATCCTAGGCGAACATCCGAAATTCAAAAGATTCTCGCCGACTTTCCCTTTGCCTACAGCACCCATGCCCCAAATCCTTTAAATCTCATGGACCACCATTGCCCCGGCATGCACAATGACGTACTCCTTGCTTCTCTGGAATTTACCTCGGCAATTGGTGCTCGCTGTATGGTCTACCACCCCGGCCGCTTTCTGCCGGAGGAACAATTTGCCATAAAAGGCCCGTTAAAGCTCACATCTGAGCAACAACAAGCTCTTCTTCTCCATGAGGCGCAACTTCTTCAGGAAGCAGCCGACTCCTTTTCCGAAACCATAATTGCCATGGAGAATGCCCGCCCCTATCTGCACCATTCACCCTACTGCTATGCGGAAATTCCCCATGTGCTCGCGACCCAGGTGGGACAGATTAACCGGGACAATGTACGGATGACCCTCGATTTCGGCCATCTGCATCTCTCGGCGAAATTTTATAACCTCGATATAATAGGCGAAGTAAGTAGCATTGCTCCATTTATCGCCCATTGCCATGTCCATGACAATTTCGGTCATTCGGTTTATGCCACCGAAAAAATTCAGACCCACCAGCTCCCTTTTGGCAAAGGCGACTCCCACATGCCGGTCGGCTGGGGCAATATACCATTTCAGGCTCTACTTGCTGAATTTATCCATGAATACGATGGCTTGCTGATCTGTGAACTGCGCAGCCGGTATTTCGAACAGACCGGAGAAGCGACGAAGAATCTTGCCACGCTCCTGCAATCGTTCGATCTTTGATTTCAGGGGTAGATAGAATCTCAACCAGCCTATCTGCTGGGCAGAGGTTTGGGCTTTGGTTGATCAATTTTTAATGATTTCGCAAGCGGAAGTCGAATCCAATTACGAGAAAGGAGCTATAAATGACCATTCGATTTTTCAAGAATGCCAATCAGAAGTTTTTCAAGCGTTCCACCATATTGCTCACATTTATTCTTGCTGGTTTAAGCATCAACGGATTTGCAACCCAGGAATCCCCACAAACTGATATCCAGTTTATCATGACAGCCGACCCCCATTACGGCATTACCCGGAAAGCTTTCCAAGGAGCCTCTAAAGTGGATGCGCATCTTGTCAATGCGGCGATGATCTCCAAAATCAATGCCCTCCCCAATGTGAAACTTCCTGCAGATGGCGGGATTAATGCCGGCAAAATAACTGGGGCTATTGATTTTGTCGTTGAAGGCGGTGATATCGCCAACCGTCAGGAAGGCACCCCGGAGAAATCGATTCAATGCGCCTCGATATCTTGGGATCAATTTAAAGCAGACTATGTCGACGGACTACAAATCCATGACAGAAATGGTAAAAAATCTCCGCTTTATGTCCTGCCTGGCAATCATGACATCACCAACGCCATTGGTTTTTATAAACCCATGGTTCCCACCACCGATGCCGGTGCCATGGCCGGGATATTCAACATGATGATGAAGCCCACCATTCAAAAAACTAAAGATACGTTCAAATATATCGAGGATAAAGTCCATTATTCCCTGAATATGGGCGGCATTCATTTTATGTTCATCAGTCTGTGGCCTGACAGCATGGAACGCAAATGGATGGCTGAAGATCTGAAAAGCGTCGAAAAATCAACTCCTGTTATTGTTTTTACCCATGACGAGCCGGAAGTTGAATCCAAACATTTTAAAAATCCAAACGACAACCACGATATTAACGGCAAGGACAAGTTCGAAAACCTGCTTGCCGACAATTTTTCCGGCGGCAAGTCAGTTGACGATCCGACAACCATCGAGCAAAAATCTTTGGAAGCATTTTTCTACTCCAATCCCAACATTTCCGCTTATTTTCACGGCAACGATCATTGGAAACGTTTTCGTGACTGGACCGGTCCTGACAATACTATCGCGGTTCACACCTTCGGAGTGGATTCACCAATGAAAGGCGAAGTCTCAAAAGACGATGAGACCAAACTCTCTTTTTATCTTGTTACAATTGATACCAAGAGCAGATTAATGTCGGTCCGGGAATGCTTGTGGAATGTCGATCCTGCAAAAACGGATTCCTCTGTGGCATGGGGTGATACCATAACCGTAGCATTATTCCCTCGTCCGATGAAATAGTTGCTCTGAATCATTAAGGCATCGTGTTCTTAACGCCTTAGCAATCTCATAGGTATATTTCAAAAGGAAACCGCCGCATCAACAATGGAGGCTCATTATGCAAAAAAGCAGCTCGAAACAGAAAATCAAAAGAATCCAGTTTGCATTCAAATCAAGAGATGCGAAGAGCGTTTCTCTCGTTGGTGAATTTAACCATTGGAATCCTGATGCAGATCCAATGCAGAGAGATAAAAATGGAACATGGAAAAAAACGAAGATGCTTCCACCAGGAATTATAGGCTACAAGTTTTTTGTTGACGGGGAATGGGCTGAAGATCCTGAAAATTTAAGGACTAGCCCGAACTGTTTCGGGACGCATAACAACATTGTTCACATCGTTGAAGCTGACCGTGCTTAGAAAAGGGACCCCCGCGAAGGCTGAGTTGAGTTACAATTTCCTTCTATTCGTCAGTATTTGTAAAGAGTTCCCCCAAGACAGGGTACCAAGTGAATGAATTCTCAAAGAAAAAATATTGGGTTGTTTAGTTTTCTCCCAACAGATTTAGGTGAAATCTGAAAATTTAGCTTTTGAGGAATAATGGCAAAGAAACATGTGTGGTTGTTTAGACAATCAGCGGTAGTTCCTTTTAGGACTAAAGACGGGGTAACTGAGGTCGTATTGGTTACCTCCAGCTCGAACAAAAATTGGGTGATACCTAAGGGGAGAATCGAAAAATTAATGTCTCCAGAGAAGTCAGCGGCGAAAGAAGCTTTTGAAGAAGCCGGCGTTATTGGCGATGTTTCAAAAAATGTCTTTGCTGAGTACGTATACAGTAAGAGAGGCAATAAATGTCGCGTCAGCGTTTACCCTCTTGAGGTTTCAAAAATACTTGTTGAATGGGATGAAATGGACAAAAGAGACCGACGAATTTTGGAAGTAGGAGCGGCGATACAACTGATTAAGAAAGAGCAGAAAGGAATTCTCAGGAAATTTCAAAAAATTATTAACCTTTCATTAGGTTAACAAGTGATAGACTGAAGAGAACACTGACTTATCGCCTAGTTCCCTCGCTTGATTTTTTTTTTCGCGGTTATACAATCTAGTTTAATTGGTTTCAAGCTGAAGGAGGGCATATGGAGAAAAGACATCAAGAAAGGAAGGAAGTATCGAATTTGGTGGTGGAGATCTCGAGTGGGCATGATTTATATACCGGAATTGTAAAGAATATATCTTATTCAGGTCTGCTTATAGATGGTGTTCCCCCTGAACTTAAGCACCGTGGAGGAATATTTAACCTCACTGTTCTCTCAAACGGCCAAAATTACAGGCTACGAGCTATACCCAAGTGGGTTTGTGAAAATGATTTTGATAAACTTTTTAGTCTAAGAATTTTCAGTGTTCCAAGGAATTGGTTTCAATTTGTAGACGGTTTATAGCAGATGGAGACCCTCCCAAACCTCAGGACACTACCATGGATGCAATTCCCCTCCTCGATGTTGATGCTAGTGACGCGTATATCAATAGAGAATTGAGCTGGCTCTCGTTTGCCCGTCGGGTGCTCGAAATCGCCGAAGACAATACCCAGCCACTGCTTGAGCGCATTAAATTTGCCGGCATCATGGGAATGATCTTTGACGAGTTCGTCATGAAAAGATTGGGTGGGCTGCATGAAAAGGTGAAAAACCAGCCAGGGGTTGCCAATCTCGACGGCCTCAAGCCCTGTGAGGAGCTAGAACTCTGCTGCGATGAATTGCAACGGCAGACAGGCATCCTCAGCAAGCTTTTCATGGATACCTTACGTCCTTCCCTGGCCAGCGAAGGAATTTTTCTGCTGTCCTACGACTCGCTCACGGAGGAGGACAAGATTTTTTTACAGAGGCACTTCGAGGAATCGGTTCTGCCGATTCTCACACCTCTGGCTGTTGATGCCGCCCATCCTTTCCCGTTCATCAGCAACCTCAGCCTCAATCTTGCAGTGGTCATCACCAAGGAGGACGGGCGTAATCGTTTCGTCCGGCTGAAGGTTCCTGCCAACCGCAAACGGTGGGTAGCCTTGCCGGAAAATCGAGGTTTTGTTCTGCTGGAGGAGATCGTTGCCAACAATCTACATCTCCTCTTCCCCCGCGCCACGTCGATTGCCACCTATTGTTTCCGGGTCACCCGTGGCGCTAAAGATAACCCCTGGGATCGTGCCCGGCTTGATGACCATCCCGGCGAAGAGCTTGAACCGGGAAGCATTATCAGCATGGTCACGGCCGAGTTGAATTACCGGAAATTTGCCGGCATTGTCCTCCTGGAAGTGACTGATTCCATCCCTGAAGAGCTTCTCGGCTGGCTGGTCGAACAACTCACCATCAATGAAACACAGGTGATGAAGATCCATGGAATGCTCGGCTATAGCGTCCTTCTCGAACTTAAGGTTGAAGGCCGCAGCGACTTGCGCGATGCCCCTCATATCCCCGTTCACCATTCCCGGCTTAAAAGAATCCATCCCCTGGACAGCGATAGTTTTTTTGATGAAATCAAGAAAGAGGACATCCTCATCCATCTGCCCTACCATGATTTTGATTCCTCGGTCCTAAGACTTCTGCAGCATGCCGCGACTGACCCGAAAGTCCTTGCGATCAAACTCACCATTTACCGAACTTCTACCCAATCACCGATCGTTATGGCCTTGATGGAAGCGTTGAAACGCGGCAAACAGGTGGCTGTTCTGGTTGAAATTACTGCCCGCTTCGATGAGGCACCCAATATCGCCTGGGGAAAACAACTGGAACAGGGAGGCGCCCACGTCGTCTATGGTGTCGAACGACTAAAAACCCATGTCAAACTGGCAATGGTAGTCCGTGAGGAAAGCGGTGGGATTAAACGATACGTCCATATTGGAACGGGCAACTATCACACCGGTACAGCCCGTCTCTATGGCGATCTTGGTATTATCAGCTGCAACCAGCAGCTCGGCGAAGACGCCAGTCGTTTGTTCAATGAACTGACCGGGGCCATTGCCGCGCAGCAATACAACCTGCTTTTTGTTGCCCCGCATAATATGCGCGAGCGATTCACCGCGCTCATCCGCCAGGAAGCTGACAATTGCCGGACTGAAAAACCTGTCGGAATCAGGGCTAAACTGAACCAGCTGCAGGACCGCGACATCATCCGAGAACTCTACCTGGCTAGTCAGGCAGGTGTCCCTATTTCCCTAAACGTACGGGGACTTTGCAGCCTCCGTGCCGGGGTGCCCGGCCTTTCCCAGACTATCAGGGTGTACAGCATTCTCGGCCGATTTTTGGAACACAGCCGAATCTATCGTTTTGAAAATGCTGGTGACCCAATCTTCCTCATCGGCTCTGCGGACTGGATGAAGCGTAATCTTGACCGGCGAATGGAAACAATTGTTCCCGTCTATAATCCTGGGATCAAGGCCGAGCTGGAAGAAATCCTCTCCGTGTATGAAAAGGATAACACCTTCTCATGGGACATGATGCCAGATGGGAGATATCTGCGCAGAAAACCAGCTGAAGGAGAAGAACCGCTTACTGCCCAGAGCCATTTTGCTTCCTTTACTCGTTGACCAGACGGTAGAGGAGACCAGGATCTCCTGCCTCATCCCTCCATTCAAGCAGGAATAAATAAAAATAAATCCATGCTCTTAACTATTAAGTCTTTTAAGTAGGAAAAGCTTCAGATGAAGATTGTTGCCTGTTACAGCAATAAGGGAGGGGTGGGTAAAACGGCAACAGCAGTAAATCTTGCCTATGCCAGCGCAATGAATGGTAACCGAACCTTGTTATGCGATCTTGATCCTCAGGGAGCTTCTGGTTTTTATTTTAGGGTGAAACCTTCAATGCAACTGAAGGATAAGTCTTTTTTTCAGAATAGTGAGAATATTGTGCCCGCCATTCGGGAAAGTGATTATCAAAACCTCGACCTCCTGCCGGCTAACCTCACTTTTCGCGATTTTGATATCTTTTTATCGCGCATGAAAAACAGTCGTTCGCGGCTGCAACAGGCTTTGCAGGCTATAAATAGTGAATACCAGGTAATCATTCTGGATTGCCCTCCAAATATTTCCTTACTCTCTGAAAATATCTTCAAAGCAGTTGATATAATTGTAGTGCCGGTAATACCCACGACTTTGTCGGTACGATCCCTTGAGCAGCTCTACGAGTTTTTCAGCGATAAAAAATACCGGAAAAGAAAGCTCCTACCATTTTTTAGCATGGTACAACAAAGCAAAAATCTCCATCGCGAAACAATGAATTCCTTGCGAAAGGAATATAAGAGATTTCTGAATAGTTACATACCCTTTTCAACTGATGTTGAGAAAATGGGTATTCATCGTGCACCACTTTTGACGTTTGCGGCGAAAGAAGAAATTGCTGACGCTTATCGAACGATCTGGAATGATATTGAAAAAATTGCTAAAATCAAGACATAATAATTGGTAGGCTCCTCGTTTCTTGGTGGAATTATCTTTGGAGCCACAAAAAAATTCTGAAGCCCCAAAATTGACACCGGTTGTAAGAAAATATTATTTATCTTTCTTTTTCGTCTTTTTGGCTTTTGTAGTCCCCTCAGCTGCCTCCGGTTTCGTCGAATTCTCAATTGCCTCTGTTTTTCTCTTCATTTCCACAGCTACAGCAGGTATTTTCAGAGCAACCTAAATGCTTTTCGAGACCACGAATCTCATCCCCACCGTTTTTCCGGTACTTCTGATACTCTTTGGTAACCTCTTTGTGGGTTTTTAATAATTTTTCCAGCTTGGGAAGCATGGAAATAACTACCTGAATATCATCTTCTAAAGAAAGTTCTTTTTTGTCCTTTTTGCCCATTGCTGCCTCCTTGGTCATGTGTTGGTTACCACAATTCGTTCTTTTAGAGGGCGAGAATCTTCATGAGAATTCCAGGATTACCACGCCAATTTGTGTCTGCATTCGAAACCGAGTAATAGTGATTCTGTCAGGCCTGAGGCCGATGAGTCAAATCAATACCACGTAGTTCAATAACAGACTACCTGAGATCGGGTTCGTTTTAAAAACGATTCTTTACATCGCTCGCTGGTCACAGGATACCGGCGCCACATATCGAAAGATTTGTCGCAAACAGCAGACAATGTTGTCGACGGCGTCCGGGGTGAATTTCTAATCCAGCAACCCTCGCCAGCATTAGCCTGAACTCCCACAAGACGTTTCCCATTTAAAAACACTGTCCCGATATACCAAATTCTGACAATTTGCTTTTCAGTGACTTGGACGTTAATATTACATCGGAACTCTCCTTAAAACTGTGGGTAATAATGGCAAACCGAATTGAGAAAAATATCCTTCCGCCTCGGACTTCTCATGATGCAGGAAGACGACAACTCAGGAAGAGGTTGCTGCTGACGGCTGCAGGGATGCTTTTCAGCATGACGGCTTATGAGTCCCTGAAACAGTTGTTGTTTCCTACCATAACAGTCTGGCAGTCCCACATAATAACCATCTTTTTCAGTACCTTTGTCGCCTTAATTGTAGCGTATTTCGTGCTGCTTACCACTGATCGACTGCTTCGACGAATAGCAGAGGAGAACATCCTTCGTCAAAAAATGGAAGATGAGCTTCGGGTCTCGGAACAAAAATTTTCAAAATTGTTTCATGCAAACCCTGATTGGGTAATTATCAGCAATCTTCATTCCGGTCGTTATCTTGATGTTAATGCAGCCGTTCTTCGTATGACGGGATTCAGTCGGGAGGAGATAGTCGGACGAACTTCTTTGGAACTGCAAATGTGGGTCAACCCTGAGGAGCGAAAAGGTATTGTCTCAATACTTCTGAGAGAGGGACGAATCAGTAGCCATGAGGTTAAGTTTCGCATGAAATCCGGCGAGATCCGTTCTATGCTTCGCTCGGCGGAACTCATCGACCTGAATGGAGAATCGGTTATGATATCGGTATGTAAAGATATAACTGATCGTAATCAAGCTGCTCTTGAGCGCGAGAGGCTCATTGGCCAACTTGAAGAATCTCTTTCGAAAGTCAAGCTATTAAGCGGCATGCTGCCGATCTGCGCCTCCTGTAAAAAAATACGAGATGAGAAGGGAGAATGGTTTCAGGTCGAATCCTATATAAAAGATCGATCGGATGCCCTCTTTACGCACGGGGTGTGTCCTGATTGTGCTCAAAAACTCTACCCAAATTTTTATAAAGAATGAGACCAAGGTCCTCACATGAAGCAAGCACCCTTGGATCGTAAGTTTCCATGAAGAGCAGCTGTCGCAAGTTGCCGAAAGGCCTTTTGGTTCTTGGTGTTAAAAATGTATTCTGAAATTATGGGGTTATAGCAACTTGCTATTCTGCGCGCAATGCTAACCAAAATATAATGAAAAACTAACAAAATCCTAATCTATTTCTTGTATTGAACAACGCATCTAGAAACTCTTTCCGTACCCAGAAACTGAATCTCAAACATCATCTATCAGCAGTGAAAATCCTTTATTTACCAACCGTTGGAATAACCAAGCAGGAATATTATTATGGCATTTACCCTTTTCCCTAAATCTATTCGTTTTTTTGATCTGCTGATCCAGCAAAATGAAATTCTCAAGGATGTTGCCTCTGAGTTGAGTCAACTTTTCAATGATTACAACTCGGTGGACCAGGCATTTAAACGCATTTCCATAAAGGAAGAACAGGGTGATGAACTGTGTCGGGAAATCGCCCGCCAGCTCTCCGGCTCGTTCATCACGCCGATCGATCGCGAAGATATCTACCGGATCAATCTCGCCCAAGAAGATTCGATCAATTTCCTGAAAAGCATAGCCACCCGCACCCATATCTCCGGCTTTAGCCACATACGCTTTCCAGCCAAGAAAATGTTGCAGAATATCAGTTTGATGGCCGCTTCTACCGGAAAACTGATCTATGCCCTGCAGGGTAGAGAGGAAGTAGGGCCGATAGTTCGGGAAAGCAAGGATCTCAAGCTGGATTGTGAGATGCTGCTCAGCACCGGCCTGTCGGAGTTACAGGATGGGGCCATCAGCGAACTTAGCGGAGTTGTGGATATTATCAAATGGATACAGGTGTATGATCGCATCGAACAGGTAATCGAACGGATAGATGATCTGGTGGATGCTATTGAAGAGGTGGTGCTGAAAAATGCTTGATGTCCCTTTACTTCTCGTTGTCATAGTTGTCATCGCCTTGATCTTTGATTTTACCAACGGGGCGCATGATTGTGCCAATGCCATAGCCACGGTAGTTACCACCAATGTGTTGACCCCGAGAACGGCGGTGATCATGGCGGCGGCACTGAATCTCATCGGTGCCCTTTTAGGGAGTGAAGTGGCGAATACCCTGGGCAAAGGCATAGTCAACACGGATATCGTCATGGGCAGTCAGATCCTAGTCTTAGCGGCTCTCATTGGCGCCATAGCCTGGAATCTTATCACCTGGTATTTCGGCATCCCCTCATCCTCCTCCCATGCGCTCATCGGTGGACTGATTGGGGCGGCAATTACTCATTCCGGTTTTTCCACCTTAAACGGCATGAGCATTCTAAAAAAAATCATTCTTCCTATGGTGTTATCACCCCTTGCCGGATTTATCGTGAGCTATCTGGTGATGCTTGGGATGCTGTATGTTTTTGCCAATGCCAACCGCAAAAACGTCGGGCAAAAATTTAAAAAATTGCAAATTCTCTCGGCTGCCTTTATGGCTACCAGTCACGGTTTGAATGACGCGCAAAAAACCATGGGCGTAATCACCCTGGCTCTTCTGCTTTTTCACCAGATCGACTCTATAATTGTTCCTTTCTGGGTTACAATCTCCTGTGCCTCGGCAATGGGTCTGGGGACGGCGCTTGGTGGATGGAAAATTATCAAAACGATGGGCCAACGTATTTCAAAATTGGAACCATTTACCGGTTTTGCCGCAGAAACATCGGCCGCCCTGGTTATTACCGGCGCATCACTCTTTGGTGCGCCGATTTCCACAACTCATACCATAACCGCCTGTATCTTCGGGGTTGGCTCCACTAAACGTTTATCCGCCGTTCGTTGGGAGGTTGCTGCCAATCTGGCGCTCGCCTGGGTGGTTACCATTCCGGCTTCGGCAATCGTTGCCGGCTTTTTTTACCTTCTCCTCCAGATGTGCGGCGTTGGGAAATGAGCCGCTGTTCACCGTCAAATTCAGGTTCTTCCCGCATAACCGCACTGCGCTGCCTCTTAATCCAGGTTTAAGACTCTGGTGTCTTTTCGGCAAGCCTGCCATGACGCCAAAAAATTGATCTGCTACAATCGGTACCCTTCTTATAACCAATGGAGGATTACCGATGGATCAATCACCAGCATTTCCCCCCGCGACACTGCCAGAAGTTCAATCCAGAT